>NZ_JASFDV010000008.1 GCF_030766825.1 Nocardiopsis sp. CC223A | reverse complement strand
TCGGGGGCCTCCTCCTCCAGGGAGGCGGCCATCTCCTCGGCCTCGGCGTGCCTCTCCTCCAGCCGGGCCAGCTTCTCGACGTCCTGCGCGCGGGCGGCGGCCGCCTTGGTCGCCGCTGCGGCGTACCTGGCGGACTCGGCCTCGGCGGAGCGGGCCTGCCCGCCGAGCTTGCCCAGGCGCTGGGCGGTCTCGTTGCGTTTGCGCTCGCCCTGGCGGCGGCGGGCGGTCAGCTCCTGGACCCGGGCGGACAGCTCGGCGCGCTCGGCCTTGGCGGTGTCCAGTTCCTCGGCGGCGGCGGCCGCGGCCCCGGTGGCGGCCTCCAGCCCGGCGGCGGCCTCGTCGACGGCGGCCTGGACCTCCAGCAGGCTGGGTGCGGCGGCCGAGCCGCCGTGGGCCAGCGCCCCGGACAGGACGTCGCCGTCGGGGGTGACGGCCCGCACGGCGGGCAGTTTGGCGACCAGGTCGCGGGCGTCGGCCAGGTCGGCGGCGAGCAGCACCCGGTCCAGCAGCGCGGTGACCGGGCCGGACAGGTGCTCGGGGGCGGTGACCGCGTCCACGGCGTAGCGGACCCCGGATGGGGGCCGGGGCCAGTCCGCGCGCGGCACGGCGGGCACGGCCCCGGCGATGACGATCCCGGCCCGGCCCGCGTCCTCGGCGCGCAGGAGTTCGAGTGCGGCCACGGCGGTGTCGGGGTCGGCGACCGCGACGGCACCGGCGGCCGCGCCCAGCGCGGCGGCCACCGCGGCCTCGCGGCCGGGCTCCACCTGGACCAGTGCCGCCAGTGAACCGAGCAGCCCGGGCAGGTCGGAGCCGAGCAGGGCGGCGGCGCCGTCCCTGCCCGCCAGCCCCAGTTCGAGGGCCTCCTTGCGGGCGGCGAGCGCGGCCCGCTCGCCCTCGGCGGAGCGCTCGGCGTCGCGCAGCCGGTTCAGCTCGGCCTCGACCGCGGCGAGCGCGGCGGCGGCCTCCTCCTGGGCGGCGTCCAGCTCGGCGTCGCCCTCGTCCAGCCCCGCCGCCTCCTCGGCGGCCATCTCGTACTCGGCCTGGGCCTGCTCGGCGCGTTCGGCGGCCTGGGCGGCGGCCTCCTCCAGCCGGGTGATCTCGGCCTCGCCGGAGGACAGGCGGCCGCGCAGCCCCTCGACACTCGCCGACAGGCGGACCAACTGCTCGCGGCGCTCGGCGGCGGCCCGGCCGGCGGCCTCCAGGCGCTTCTCCTCGCGGTGCAGGGTGTCCTCGGCGGCGCTGCGCTCGGTGACGGCGGCCTCCAGGGCCTCGCGGGCCTCGTCCAGCCGGGCGAGCAGCTCCTCCTCCTGGGCGGCGGCCTCCTCGGCCTCCATCTCCAGTTCCTCGGGGTCGCGCCGGTGGGCGGGCTCGTCGCCGACGGCGGCGAGGTTGCGGAAGCGTTCGGCGGCCAGTCCGCGCACGGCGTCCAGGCGTTCGGTGAGCCGGGACAGCGCGTGGTAGGTCTCGGTGGCGCGGGCCAGGGCGGGGGCGGCCTCGGCGGCCTGGGCCTCCAGTTCGGACTCGCGCTCCTGGGCCTGGGCGAGGGAGGCCTCCACCGCCGCCCGGCGGCGCAGGACGTCCTTCTCGTCGGCCTCCTCCTTGGCCAGCTGCTCGGTGAGGGTGACGATGTCGTCGGCGAGCAGTCGCAGGCGGGAGTCGCGCAGGTCGGCCTGGATGACGGCGGCCCGGCGGGCCAGCTCGGCCTGGCGGCCCAGCGGCTTGAGCTGGCGGCGCAGCTCGGCGGTGAGGTCGGTGACCCGGTCCAGGTTGCCCTGCATCGCGTTGAGCTTGCGGATCGCCTTCTCTTTGCGCTTGCGGTGCTTGAGGATGCCCGCGGCCTCCTCCACCAGCGAGCGGCGCTCCTCGGGGCCGGCGTGCAGGACGGTGTCGAGCTGGCCCTGGCCGACGATGACGTGCATCTCACGGCCGATGCCGGAGTCGCTGAGCAGGTCCTGGATGTCGAGGAGGCGGCAGGTGTCGCCGTTGATCGCGTACTCCGAGCCGCCGTTGCGGAACATGGTCCGCTTGATGGTGACCTCGGTGTAGTCGATGGGCAGCGCGCCGTCGGTGTTGTCGATGGTGAGGCTGACCTCGGCGCGGCCCAGCGCGGGGCGGGTGGAGGTACCCGCGAAGATGACGTCCTCCATCTTGCCGCCGCGCAGCGACTTGGCACCCTGCTCGCCCATCACCCAGGACAGGGCGTCGACGACGTTGGACTTGCCCGAGCCGTTGGGGCCCACCACACAGGTGATGCCCGGTTCGAAACGCAGGGTGGTGGCCGACGCGAACGACTTGAAGCCGCGCAGCGTCAGATTCTTCAGGTACACCCACACCTCCCGCAGTGGCCACCGGGCGTTCGCACCGCGCTTCCGGGGGACGGGAACGCGGGGCCGACCCGTACAAGGGTGCCACGAAGCGGTGACAGGGGTGCGGGGATCGGCGCGGTGTGCCGGTGGGGGACGCGTCGCCGGGCGGAGTGGCTCCGCCCCGCGCGTCGCGTTTTCGTACGTTTCCTCCCGGCTTTCCCGGGAGGAGATCAGGAGGGGGGATCACCGGCGGACACGGAGGGTTGTGACGGGGTCCGCCGGGTAATAAAAGGAATAGAGGCCGCAATGGAAAAGGAAAGACTGCGGCGTGATGGACTTGTGGATCCGGTGGAAGTCCACCGGTGAGGATTCAGGGACGCCCGGACGATACTACGGAACGGCGTCCCCACCCCTGGATTCGTGCACGGCGTGCGCGGCCGGTCGGTACCGGGCGCGGAACACGAGGATCAGGCGAGCGCGGGCTCGCGGTCGGCGGCACCCGTGACGTCGCTGACCGCCATGCTGAGCTGGTCGTTGCGCGCCTGGAGCCGGCTGACCTCGTCTTCGAGGTCGCGCACCCGCTTCTGAAGCCGTCGCATCTCCTGAACCATACGAGGGTCGGAGCCGCCGACGTGGCCAAACAGAGCCTTCGCCATGATGTGGGTCCTCCACACTGAGTGACCAGTTGTGATTTCGCGCATGCGACACCCCGCGGGATTTGTTTCTCCATGACGTGTCGGTTCACGTTCATGGACGTTGCTTCCACGCGGGTGGAAGGTTGCGCGGTGTGCCTTCCAGAGTCTCACTAGGCGCGCCACTGGTCAAGATTGGATTACAAACAGTCGGTAACCACTCTGATCCGGAGTGAGAAATCCCGGGCAGGTGGCGTCAACACGATACGAAGAGGACCACCCCGGCCGAGCCGGATCCGTACGGGAACGCACGATGATGGCCGACGCACCTCACGAGACCCTGCCACGAGCCTTCGGTTCCGACCGTCGCGGTCGCGGGATGCGCTCGAATCGCGTTACCAGTCCAGGATACTCACCGTTCGACGAAACCGGTGAACGTACCCCTGCTCGGACCCCAACGTTCGACCACAGAGTCCACACGGCCGGGTGTTCCGCCGCCCTTGAGGCGTTCAAGAAGCCCCTCGCAGGCCTTCCGGGAACCCTCCGCGACGACCTCCACACGGCCGTCCGCGAGGTTGGTGGCGGCCCCGACCAGCCCCAGTTCCAGCGCCCGGGACCGCGTCCACCAGCGGAAACCCACTCCCTGGACATGTCCGCGCACCCACGCGGTCAGTCGGACGACCTCGTCGCCGCCGCTCATTGACCGTTCCTCTTCCTTACCTTGGGGAGACACTTTCCTCACCGGTCGGTTCTTCGGGCCGTTCGATCCCCGAAGACCACACCGCCCCCACCCGTCACAGCCCGGTCAGGCGGCGCGGGATCGCCGCGGGGGCTTCTGGCAGGAGGGGCAGCTGAACGAGGAGCGGTTCATGAACGACTCCCGCACGATCGGGGTGGCGCACCGGCCGCACGGCCGGTCCTCCCGCCCGTAGGCGTTGAGCCCCCGGGCGAAGTAACCGCTCTCACCGTTGACGTTGACGTACAGCCCGTCGAAGGTGGTGCCGCCCACCGCCAGCGCCTCCGTCATGACGTCGCGCACGTGTCCCAGCAGCTCACCGGCCTGCGCCCGGGTCAGCCCCCGGGTGCCGCGCCGCCCGTGCAGCCCGGCCCGCCACAGGGCCTCGTCGGCGTAGATGTTGCCCACGCCGCTGATCAGCGACTGGTCCAGCAGCGCCCGCTTGACCTCGGTGTCCTTGGCGCGCAGCGCCCGCACGAACACCTCCGGGACGAACGCGGCGTCCAGCGGGTCCAGGGCGATGTGGTCCACCGCCGCCGGCACGTCCGCCCGCGCACCCGGCCCGTCCACCATCAGGTGGCCGAAGGTGCGCTGGTCGACGAACCGCAGCTCGTTGCCGTCCGACAGCGGCAGCCGCACCCGCAGGTGCTTCTCGTCCGGCCTGCCCTGCGGCTGGACCAGCATCTGGCCGCTCATCCCCAGGTGGGCCAGGAGCATCGACCCGTCGTCCAGGGTCAGCCACATGTACTTGCCGCGGCGCAGCGCGGCCGTGGGGGTGCGCCCCTGGAGCCGGGCCGCGAAGTCGGCGGGGCCGGGGGCGTGCCTGCGCACCGAGCGGGGGTGCAGGACCTGCACCCCCGCGACGGTACGTCCCACGGCGTGGTCGGCCAGCCCCCGGCGGACGACCTCGACCTCGGGCAACTCGGGCATCGGGAGAACCTACTTCTTTCCGTTTGCGGCGGCCTCGGAGCGGGCCTTGATCGCCTTCCAGGCGGACTCGGCGGCCTGCTGCTCCGCCTCCTTCTTGCTGCGGCCCTCGCCCAGGCCGTAGCTCTCCCCCGCGACCCGGACCGTGGCCCGGAACGTCTTCTGGTGGTCGGGGCCGGACTCGTCCACGTGGTACTCGGGCACGCCCAGCATCTCCGCGGCCGTCAGCTCCTGCAACGAGGTCTTCCAGTCCAGGCCCGCGCCCAGCCCGGAGGCGGTCGCGATCAGCGGGTCGAAGAGCCGGTGCACGAACTCCGAGGCGGTGTCCAGGCCGCGGTCCAGGTAGACGGCACCGATGATGGCCTCCAGGGTGTCGGCCAGGATCGACGACTTGTCGCGCCCGCCGGTGCCCTCCTCGCCGCGGCCCAGCCGGATGTACGCGCCGATGCCCAGGCCGCGGGCCACGTCGGCCAGCGCCCGCATGTTGACGACGGCGGCGCGCAGCTTGGCCAGCTGGCCCTCGGGCAGGTCGGGGTGCTTGCGGAACAGCGTGTCGGTGACCACCAGGCCGAGCACGGAGTCGCCCAGGAACTCCAGGCGCTCGTTGGTGGGCAGGCCGCCCTTCTCATAGGCGTAGGAGCGGTGGGTCAGCGCGCGGACCAGGATCTTGGGGTCGACCTCGACCCCGATGGCCTGGTGGAACGCCTTGGCCTCGGCGGAGGAGAGCTGGGTGGCCACTCGTTTCACTTCCCTGTTCGGGCACGCCGGTACGGCGCGCGTGCGCGGTCGCGGACGCACGGCCCGACCAGGGTGCTCGAAAACGAGGTGAACGTCGCGGGAGCCGGGCGCCGGACACGGCACCCGCTCCCCCGGCGGCCACCACGAACTCGGGAACTCCGATGCGGTCCGCGGGCCGGCCGTCGCATGGACGGTAGGACTGGGTCGGGGCGGCTCCGGGCCGTCCCTCGATGACACTCTACAAATCCCGGCCCGTCCGCGCCTCCCCCGCAGTCCCCGGACAGCGATCGGGGCGGGTCCGTGTCACGGACCCGCCCCGGGGCAGGAGTCGGGTTCGATGACCCGAGGACCTGTCATGTGCCTTAGGCCGGGTTGACGACCTGGCGGTTGTTGTAGGTGCCGCAGGTCGGGCAGGCGACGTGGGGCTGCTTGGGGTCACGGCAGCGCGGGCAGTTGACCAGCACCGGGCGCGACGCCTTCCACTGGGAACGGCGGGTCCGGGTGTTGCTCCGCGACATCTTCCGCTTCGGGACGGCCACTTCAATCCTCCTGGGTCACCCCCGCGCGGATCGCGGGAGGTCGCTTATCTGGTCGGCCCCGCGCGCGGCGGGGTGTGCTCCGTAGAACGGGGCGCCCGGCACGGGGCCGGGATCATCCCCGTGGTGCACGGGGAAGGGCTGTTGTCACTCGCCCGGCCGCTCCGCGAGGTCGCGGAGCGCCTCCCAGCGGGGATCGACCCGGTCGCCGTGACCGTGGTCGGGACCCGCGTCGGCGAGTCGGGCACCGCACTCCGAGCACAGGCCCGGGCAATCCGGGTCGCACAGCGGCGAGAGCGGGAGGGCGAGAACGACGGCGTCTCGGACCACGGGTTCGAGGTCGAGCAGGTCGCCCTCTAGATAGTAGTCCTCATCGTCGTCTTCCGCTTCCGGGTCCTCCTGGTGGAGGTCGTCCTCGTCGGCGGCGTACCGGAACATCTCCTGGAAGCCCGCCTCGAAGTCCTCGGAGAGGGGGTCGAGGCAGCGCGAGCACTCGGCCGTGATCTGCCCGCGCACGGTCCCGGTGACGAGCACGCCCTCCATCACCGCTTCCAGGCGCAGGTCGAGCTCCAGCTCGCGGCCCTCGGGCACGGAGGACATCGCGTTCGCGAACGCCTCGGGGACGGTCACGATGCGCTGGACCGTCCGCATCGACCCCGGCTGGCGGCCCAGCGCCTGGGTGTCGACCACGAACGGGTCACGGGGATTGAGACGAGACAGGGTCATCGGGCTTTCACGAGATTTCCGGGAGCCGGGCGGCCCGCCGGTGGCGGCCGGGACCGGCCCGCGCGCACGCCGAAGACGGCGACGCACATGGTCGAACCTGGATTCTACCCATCACGTCCCCGAGCACCCAAATCAGCCCCGTCAAGGCCCGTGTATCAGCCGTTCGCGGCGTACTTCTCGCGCAGTCGGCCCTGGACGTAGGGCGTCACCAGGTTGGAGACGTCGCCATGGTACTGGGCTATCTCCCGGACCAGGCTGGAGGACAGGAACGAGTACTGCGGGTTCGCGGTCATGAACACCGTCTCGACCCCGGACAGGCGGTAGTTCATCTGGGCGATCTGGAGCTCGTAGTCGAAGTCGCTGACCGAGCGGAGGCTGCGCACGATGGTGTCGATGCCGTTGGCGCGGCAGAAGTCGACGAGGAGGCCGTCGAACTCGGCGACCTGCACGTTGGCGAGGTCCTCGGTCTCCACACGGAGCATGTCGAGCTTCTCCGGGACCGTGAACAGGCCCTTCTTGTTCACGTTGTTGAGCACAGCGGCGACGACCTCGTCGTACTGCTTGGCCGCCCGGCCGATGATGTCGATGTGACCGTAGGTCACCGGATCGAAGGAACCCGGGCAGACGGCACGGCGCACGGTGGATCGCCCCTTTCGGACATGGCGTTCGGGTACCGCGATCGTAGGGGGCGCCCCTCGCCCCGATTCGGGCAACTCCCGTTTAGTGGCCACTTTCCCCCCATCGCCCCCACCTCGGGAGGAGGCGCGCCGGGGCGTTCGGGAGGCACAGAGCCTTGGCTACGGTGGTGACATGACCCGCATCATCGCCGGGACGGCCGGGGGGCGCCGCCTCTCCGTCCCCGACGGCCGCACCACCCGCCCCACCAGCGACCGGGCCCGCGAGGCCCTGTTCGCCTCCGCCCAGTCCGACCTCGGCCCGCTGTCGGGGCTGCGGGTCATGGACCTGTACGCGGGCTCGGGTGCCATCGGTCTGGAGGCCCTGTCCCGGGGCGCCGCCCACGCGCTGCTGGTGGAGGCCGACCGCAGGGCCGCCAAGGTGGTGCGGGACAACATCGACGCGCTGGGCCTGCCCGGCGCCCGGCTGGCCGCCGACCGGGTGGAGCGGGTGGTCGCGCAGGACGCCCCGGGCGAGCCCTACGACCTGGTCGTGGCGGACCCGCCGTACGCGGTCACCGACGCCGAGATCGCCGCCGTGCTCGCCGACCTGGTCGCCCGCGCGTGGCTGGCCGACGGCGCACTGGTGGTGGTGGAGCGCTCCAAGCGCACCGCCGAGCCCGCCTGGCCCGCCGGGCTCACCCGTGACCGCAAGCGCGGCTACGGCGAGGCCGTCCTCTGGTACGCCCACCACTGCGCGTAGGGGTTCGGGCAGCGGGACGTCGGCGGGGCTCCGGAGGCCCGGAGCGGACACCTTCGAGGAGAAGAGCGCGGCCGCAGACCACCCGTAAGCGGGAAGAGCGCGGCCGCAGACCACCCGTAAGGCGGCGAGGCCGTCCTCTGGTACGCCCACCACTGCGCGTAGGGGTTCGGGCAGCGGGACGTCGGCGGGGCTCCGGAGGCCCGGAGCGGACACCTTCGAGGAGAAGAGCGCGGCCGCAGGCCATCCGTAAGCGGGAAGAGCGCGGCCGCAGGCCATCCGTAAGCGGGAAAAGCGCGGCCGCAGGCCATCCGTTGAGGGTGGTGGTGGGCGACGGGCGGGTGGTGGTGGGCGACGGGCGGGCGGTGATGGACGACGGGCGGGTAACGGTGGGCGGACGGCGGTGAACAGCGGGCGGGCGGGGATGTCCGCGCAGGGCCGCCGCGCCTCCTGAAGCCCGTTCCCGCCCTCAGGAGGCGCCGGGCGCGGGCCGAAGCGGAGCGGAGGCCCGGAGCGGGCACGGCTCAGGCCTTGTCGAGGTACTCGGCACGCTCCTCCGGGAGCAGCTCCTCCAGGGCGTCGGCCAGCGGCGGGTGGGCGGTCAGCTCCGGGTCCTCCGCCAGGTAGGCGGCGGCGCGCTCGCGGGCCTCCTCGATGATCTTCTCGTCCTTGAGCAGGGTGAGCAGGCGCAGGCTGGAGCGGCCCGACTGGGCGTCGCCCAGCACGTCGCCCTCGCGGCGCATCCGCAGGTCCTCCTGGGAGAGGACGAACCCGTCGGTGGTCGAGGCGACCACGTCGAGCCGTTCCCGGGCGGGCGAGCCCTCCTCGGATTCGGTGACCAGCAGGCACAGCCCCGGCAGTTGGCCGCGACCGACCCGGCCGCGCAGCTGGTGCAGCTGGGAGACCCCGAACCGGTCGGCGTCCATGATGACCATCACAGTGGCGTTGGGCACGTCCACGCCGACCTCGATGACGGTGGTGGACACCACCACGTCGGTGGTGCCGGCCGAGAAGCGGCCCATCACCGCGTCCTTGTCGTCGGGGGCCATCCGCCCGTGCAGCACCTCCACCTTGAGGTCGGACAGGGGGCCCTCGGCCAGCCGGGCGGCGATCTCCAGCACCGACAGCGGGGCGCGCTCGCCCTCCTCCCCCGCACCCTGGGCGTCCTCGGCGGAGTCGCCGTCGCCGATGCGCGGGCAGACCACGAAGGCCTGGCGGCCCCGGGCCGCCTCCTCGCGGATCCGCTCCCAGGCCCGGCTGAGGTAGTGGGGTTTGTCCTTGGCCGGGACCACGTGGGTGGACACCGGCGCGCGCCCGGCGGGCAGCTGGGTGAGGGCGACCACGTCGAGGTCGCCGTAGACGGTCATGGCGACGGTGCGCGGGATGGGCGTGGCGGTCATCACCAGCACGTGCGGGCGGCCGTCGGCGGCCTTGGCCCGCAGGGCGTCGCGCTGCTCCACCCCGAACCGGTGCTGCTCGTCGACCACGACCAGGCCCAGGTCGGCGAAGGACACGTGCTCCTGGAGCAGGGCGTGGGTGCCCACCACGATCCCGGCGGCGCCGGAGGCGGCGTCCAGCAGGGCCTCGCGCCGGGCGGCGGCCCCCATGGACCCGGTGAGCAGGGCGATCCTGGTGGCCCGCTCGGCCCCGTCGATCTGCCCGGCCCGGCCCAGCGCGCCGAGCATGGCGCCGATGGAGCGGTGGTGCTGCTGGGCCAGCACCTCGGTGGGGGCGAGCATGACGGCCTGACCGCCGGAGTCCACCACACGGAGCATGGCGCGCAACGCCACCAGGGTCTTGCCCGCGCCCACGTCGCCCTGGAGCAGGCAGTGCATGGGGTGGGCGGAGTCGAGCCGCTCGGCGAGCAGGCCGCCGACCTCCCGTTGGCCGTCGGTGAGGGTGAACGGCAGCTGCGCGTCGAAGGCGTCGAGGATGCCGCCGTCGACGCCGGGCCGGGGCACCGCGGGCAGGCTCTCGGCGTCGCGGCGCCGGCGGGCCAGCGCCAGTTGCAGGACGAACGCCTCGTCCCACTTCAGGCGGCGGCGGGCGGACCCGATGTCCTGGTCGCTCTGCGGCCGGTGGATTCTGCGCAGGGCGTCGGCGATCGCGATCCGGCCGCCGAGCACGGCGGGCGGCAACGGGTCGGGCAGGCTGTCCGCGACGCCCAGGGCGAGTTCGACGGCGCGGCCGATGGTGGCCGAGTCCATGCCCTTGACCGCCGGGTAGACGGGGATGAGCTCGTCGGCGTAGGCGCGGGCCCGGTCCACCTCGGAGCCGTCCTCGTCGAGGAGCTCGTACTGCGGGTGGTCGAGCTGGCGGCGCCCCTTGAACGTGCTGACCTTCCCGGAGAACATGGCCAGCCGCCCGGGGGTGAGCCGGGTCTGGTGGTAGGCGCCCTGGTTGAAGAAGGTGAGGTGCAGCCTCCCGGTGCCGTCGGTGACGGTGACCTCCAGCAGGTCCATCCGCCGCCGCCCCTGCCGGGGCGGGACCGTGCGCCGCTTGGCGTCCAGGACGCGGGCCTGCACGGTGGCCTGCTCGCCCTCGCGCAGCAGGGCCAGGTCGGTGAGGTCGCCGCGCCGGTCGTAGCGGCGCGGGTAGTAGCGCAGGAGGTCGCCGAGGGTGCGGAGGTCGAGTTTCTCCTCCAGGGCCTTGGCCGTCTTGGCGCCCAGCGTCGGGTGCGGGCCCCGGCCCAGCGGTTCGTCCCAGGTGCTCATGGTCTTCCTCTTCAGGATCGCCGGTCACGGCCAACGCTAATGCCCCGCTGCGACGCTCGGTGGCGGCTCCGGGGAGCGGGGCTGCGGCGGGTCGGCGTTCTCCCGGGACGGGGGCTCGGGGCACGGATGTCCGCCGCCGTCTCCGGCGGGGCTATACTCGTGTGAGTTCATCGTGTTCCGCCATGCCCGCGTGGCGGCGGTCGATGGTCCTTCCGGCGGCATCGTGTTCCGTCGGCGCACGCGGGGGCGTTTTACCTCCCCTCGTGTACTCTTCCACGGTTGGCGTTCGCGCCGGCCTGTCCGCCCGGCCTCTTTCGGCCGGTTGAACCTTCGCGTGCGGCGACGTGCGCGATCCCGAACACTTGAATGGAGTTACCGTGGCTTCCGTCTGCGACGTCTGCGGCAAGGGACCAGGGTTCGGTAACAGTGTTTCCCACTCGCACCGTCGCACCCGCCGCCGCTGGAACCCCAACATCCAGACCGTCCGCACCCGGGTCGGTGGCACGCCCAAGCGCGTGAACGCCTGCACCTCGTGCATCAAGGCCGGCAAGGTGACCCGCTAGGGAGCACCGCCCCTGACAGGTCTTCGAGGCCCTCCGACTCCGGTCGGGGGGCCTTCGCCGTTCCCGGGGTCGGACGACCGGCGGCCGGACCGCTCACAGGCTACAGATGTGCCCGTTGAGGGAGCAGCGGATGGGGCTCTGCGCCGTGCCCAGTGCCTGGAAGGTGAGCGAGGCGCTCTCCCCGGGCGCGAGCCCGTCGGCGCCGCCGGGCTGGCGGGCCAGGATGCCGTCGTCGATGGCCTCCCAGTCGGCGCCCTCGACGTGGGTGATCTCGGCGTCCTCGAAGGCCAGGGCCAGCTCCCAGGCGTCGAGCCTGCCGCGGGAGGTGTTGGTGACGGTGACCTGCGCGCTGAAGCCCGCCCCACCGGACTCCACGACGCGGTAGGAGACGGTGGTGGGCTCGGTGCCCGCCTGGGTCTGCGGCGCGGGCGACCCGGGCTCGGGTTCGGGTTCGGGTGTGATTCCGCCGCTGGGACCCGCCCCGTCCTGGGTGCCCGGGTTCCGGGCGGCCCCCTCGGGGGTACCGCCGAACTGGAGGTAGATCTGGGTGGTGCTGTAGCCGAAGAGGAGCAGGCCCAGGATCACACCGGAGATGACGAGGACGTTGAGCAGGCGCGGGGGCTCCACCCGCTTGGGGACGGTGCTTTCGATGAGGCCGCCCAGTCGGCGCAGCGCTCCGGTGTCCGCGGGCTCGCTGCGGTGCGCACCGCGACGGGTGCCCTGCCGCTGCCCGTGCCGCCCCATGGACCGCCTCTCCCCGGGATCGGATACCGATCTCGTCCTGCCCGGTGGCCGCCGCTCGGTGGGAGCGGGACCGGGCGATTCTCGGCCGCAAGCCTAGCGCGCGAGCCAAAACAGACAAATCCAAACTCGCTCATTCACCGGGGAAATGATCCCAACCGGTGCGTTCGGGAACCCGCCCCGCGACGGTGACACGGAGTTCCTCCTCGGCGGCCGGGAGGACGGTCCCGATGCGGTGCCAGTGGCCGGGCAGGTCGGCACCGGCGGGGAAGGTCGCGGCCAGGGCGTGGTCCTCGCCCCCGGAGACCATGAACGCCACGGCCCGCCCGGGCTCCTCGCCCAGGACGCGCACGGCCTCGGTCAGCGCGGGCTCGGGGCGCAGCAGGTCCGGGTCCAGGTCGATGCGCACCCCCGAGGCCCGGCACACGTGGCCCAGGTCCTGGGCGAGGCCGTCGCTGACGTCGAGCATGGCGGTGGCGCCCAGCCGGGCCGCCTCGGGGCCGGCGGGGTAGGGCGGGGAGGGCCTGCGGTACTCGTCCAGGCAGGCGGCGGTTCCGGCGGCCCCGGCGGTCCCGGCGGTGAGCAGGGCCAGCCCGGCGGCGGACAGGCCCAGGTGCCCGGAGTAGGCGACGACGTCGCCGGGGCGGGCGCCGTCGCGGCGGACCGGGGCCCGGCCCTGGAGGTCGCCCAGCGCGGTGATCGCGATGGTGAGGGTGTCGCAGCCGACGGTGTCGCCGCCCACCACCGCGCCGCCCGCGGCCGCGCACTCGTCGCGCACGCCCAGGGTGAACTCCTCGGCCCACTCCAGGGGCAGGTCGGCGGGGGCGGCGAAGCCGATGAGCAGGCCGGTGGGGCGGGCGCCCATGGCGACGACGTCGGCGAAGTTCTGGGCCACCGCCCGGTGGCCGACGTCGCGGGCGGTGGACCAGTCGCGCCGGAAGTGGCGCCCCTCGACCAGCAGGTCGGTGGTGGCCACGGTCCGGCCGTCGGGGGCCGCGACCACGGCCGCATCGTCACCCGGGCCGAGGATTACATCGTCCGTCCTGGGGAATTTGCTCGTCACGCGTCTGATCAGAGCGAACTCACCCAGGCCCCCAATGGTGTTCTGCACAGGGAACAGGGTACGGTGACGCTCCGGCGCGGTGGTCTAGACCCACGTTCGTCACACGTTCGTCATCGGCCTCACCGTCGGGTGCTCCTGTACCCGGCATGCACGAAGGAGTACACATGGTGCAGGCATACATCCTGATCCAGACCGAGGTCGGCCGCGCCGCCGAGGTCGCCGAGCGCATCCGGGGCATCGAGGGGGTCGTGGAGGCCCATGACGTGACCGGCCCCTACGATGTGATCGTCCAGGCCAAGGCCGACGACGTGGATGCTCTGGGGGCGCTGGTGGTGGCCCGGATCCAGCGTCTGGAGGGGATCGCCCGGACACTCACCTGTCCCATCGTCAACATCTGACCCGACTCCTCGGAGAATGTGGTGCGTGTACTCCTGCGGCTGACCCCGGTGCTCCTCCTCCTGGGCGCGGTCGCGGGGTGCGGAGCGCAGACGGTGCGCATGGAGCCGCCGCTGCCCGACGCCGCGGCCGAAGAACCGTGCGCGGCCCTGGTCGCCGACCTGCCGGACACCCTCATGGACGCCGACCGCGTCGACGTCCGGCCCGCGTCCGAGCTGACCGCCGCCTGGGGCGACCCGGCGATCGGCCTGCGCTGCGGGGTGGAACGGCCCGTGGCACTGGCCCCGGACTCCCTGCTCGAAGAGGTCAACGGGGTCCCGTGGCTGTCGGAGCCGGCCGACGCCCCCACGGTCTTCACCGCGGTCGGCCACGAGGCCTACGTCGAGCTGCTGATCCCGGCCTCCTACGGCCCCCCGGCCGCGGCGCTCACGACCGTGAGCGACCTGGTCACCGAACACCTGCCGCCGCTGCCCGACGGGGAACTCTAGGGCGTGTGCGGCGGATGCCTTCGTGCGGTTCGGCGCTCGCGCCGAAGGACACGGGCGGCCGCCGGGCGATCTCCCGCAAAACGACGAGTGCAGGTGCCCCCACCGTGCCTCGCCCCGCAGGCTCGGCGGTGTCGCACGGCGGGGGCCCGCCCGGGTTCGGCCGGCCGAGCGCGGGCGGCGCCGCGAGAGGCGGCCCGGCGGCTCCGCGGAGACACCGCGCCGACGGCGTCCGCTGAGGGCGGCGGTGGGCGACGGGCGGGCGGAACGACCCGTCGAACACGCCCCAACGGCCCGGAGGCTCTGGCGGCCCGGGCGGGGTGGGACTCGGCAGAACCAGGAAGGGGCGGTGCGACCGTGGTCGCACCGCCCCTTCTCCCGTTCCTCCCCGCGGAGCGTCCGCTATTCGGACTCCTCCTCTGCGGGGGCCTCGCTCTCGTCCTGAGCAGGAGCCTCGCTCTCGTCCTCGGCCGGAGCGTCACCCTCCTCGGCGCCCTCGGCGGGGCCGTCCATCCCCTCGGCGATCTCCTCGCCGCCACCGCCGACGAGCATGGCCTCGACCTCCTCGGCGTTCTCGGCCACGCCCTGGGAGCACAGGGCGCCCGGCTCCGGCACGTCGGTGCTCTGCTCGAAGGCGCGGACGAAGCGCTGGAGGCTCTCGTCGGTCGGGCTGTCGACGGCGACCTGGCGGCCCCAGGCGGAGGCGACGATGGGGCCGTCCATCTCACCCTCGTACGGGGTGACCAGCAGGTAGGAGCCGGGGGTGTAGAAGTCGTTCAGCTGCTCGACCTGGTCCGCGGGCAGCTCGGGGTCGTAGGCGATCCACACCGCGCCGTGCTCCAGGGAGTGCACCGCGAACTCGGAGGTCACCGGGGCGGGGTAGACACCGCAGTTCTGCCAGGAGTTCCAGTGGTCGCCGCCGACCGGCGGGCTCTGCTCGTAGTCGACCTTCTCGCCGGTCTCGACGTGGACGTAGGAGCCCACCTCGTGTTCCGCCATGCCGGGGATCTGCCGGCTTCGGTAGTCCATGTAGAAAAGGAAGCCGATGAGGCCCACGACCAGCACGGCCGCCAGGGCACCGCCGGCGATGCCGAGGATCTTGCGCTGTCTCTCCTTGCGCAGGCGCTCCGCCTTGAGGGCGGCAGCGCGCTGGCGGCGCTCCTCCGCCGTCTTCTTCTTGGCCACTGGGTCTCCTGAGGTGGGTGGTGGGGCCTGGGACTTACCTATCCTCTACTTTGGCATCACAGTCGGGCGATTTGACCAGGATGGTTCCCATGGGAAACGAAAGCGGTACCGAGAGCGACCCGATCGGTGACCTCGGGCACACCGCGGACCTCCCCGGGGACGACCGGGAGGAGGCCGTACCGGGGGAGTTCCCGGAGGAATCCGAGACACGTCCCCTCCGGTTGGACTCCGTCCCGACCTGGGCCGTGGTGATCCTGGTCGCAGTCGCCCTGCTCGGCGGCTACCTGCTGGGCCGCCCCTCGTACCCGCTGGACACCGGCGCCGACGCGGGCTTCCTGCGGGACATGAGCGTCCACCACAACCAGGCCGTGGACATGTCGATGATCCTCCTCGACAAGACCGAGGACCCCGAGCTGCGCACCGTCGCCACCGACATGGCCCGCACCCAGCAGGCCCAGGTGGGGCGGATGCAGGGCTGGCTGCTGGCCTGGGGCCTGCCGGTGCGCGCCCCGGACGAGCCGATGGCCTGGATGGCGGGGCACGACCACGGCGGCGAGGACGGCGGGGTGCCCGAGACGATGCCGGGGCTGGCCACCGCCGAGCAGCTCGACGAGCTCCAGGCGGCCGAGGGCGTGGACGCCGAGGTCATCTTCCTGGAGCTGATGATCGACCACCACCTGGGCGGGATCGAGATGGCCGAGGCCGAGGTGGACCTGGGCCGGGAGGAGATGGTCGTGGGCTTCGCCCAGGGCATGATCGACGCCCAGGGGGCCGAGGTGGACCTCATGGAGCGACTGCTGGCCGACCGCACCGGCGGCTGACCGGACCCCCGCGTTCTCCGGAGGCGGCGCACCCCGCGGGGTGCGCCGCCTCCGCCGTTCCCGGGGCGTCCCCGCATGTGTGGCAGAACCCACAGACACGGCGCCCCGGCCTCCGCGGATTCCGCATCGGCACAGGTCAGAATGTTCTCATCGCCGCGCGTCCACCCCGCTCCCCGTCCGATCCCTCTCGCCCCCTCCCTCACACGAGTCACTCGGAGGTCCTTCAGTGACCCCCGGGACATCAACGACACGATGTAGAACTACGATTTGTAGTACTACCGGCGGTCGGTATCTGAGAGGCGGGTATGGAAGCCCTTGAACTCGCGCGGTGGCAGTTCGGTGTCACCACGATCTACCACTTCCTGTTCGTGCCGTTGACCATCGGCCTGTCGTTCATCGTGGCCGTCCTACAGACGGTCTGGTACCGCACCGGCAGACACGAGTACCTCCAGGCGACCCAGTTCTTCGGGAAGCTCTTCCTCATCAACTTCGCCATGGGCGTGGTCACCGGCATCGTCCAGGAGTTCCAGTTCGGCATGAACTGGAGCGAGTACTCCCGGTTCGTCGGCGACGTCTTCGGCGCCCCGCTGGCGATGGAGGCGCTGCTCGCCTTCTTCCTGGAGTCCACCTTCATCGGCCTGTGGATCTTCGGCTGGCACCGGCTGCCCCGCGCCGCCCACCTGGCCTGCATCTGGCTGGTGGCGATCGGCACCAACCTGTCGGCGTACTTCATCCTCGCCGCCAACGCCTGGATGCGCCGTCCCGTCGGGTTCGAGGTCAACCCCGAGAACGGGCGCGCCGAACTCAACGACATCTGGGCCGTGCTCAGCAACGACCAGGCCTGGTCCACCTACCTGCACACCGTCTCGGCCGCGTTCATCACCGCCGGGCTGTTCGTGGTCTGCGTCAGCGCCTACAAGCTCTGGCGCAACCAGAAGCACGGCGACACCGGGATCCGCGGGGTGACGCCGCCCAAGGGCGACTTCGCCCTCTTCCGCGGCACGCTCAAGGTCGGGCTGGTCTTCACGCTCGTCGCCGGGGTCATCGTGGCGGTCTCCGGGGACCACCAGGCCAAGCTCGCCGCCCAGTACGAGCCCATGAAGCTCGCCGCCGCCGAGGCCCTGTGGGAGACCGAGGAGGGCGCCGCGTTCTCCGCGTTCGCCGTCGGGGACACCGAGGCGCGGTACAACCCCATCGACGTCACCGTCCCCAACATCCTCAGCTTCCTCGCAACCGGCGAGTTCGACGGCGAGGTCCACGGGATGAACAACCTCCAGGCGGCCTACGAGGCGGAGTACGGCGAGGGGGACTACATCCCCAACGTGTTCGTCACGTACTGGTCGTTCCGCCTCATGATGGGCCTGGGCATGGCCGGGGTCGCCATCGCCGCGATCGGGCTGTGGCTCACCCGGGGCAGGGACCGGACGCCGTCCGTGCACGGCCGGCTGACCCGCTGGTTCTATCCGCTGGCCGTGCTCGCGCTGCCCGCCGCCCTGTCCGCCAACATCTTCGGCTGGGTGCTCACCGAGATGGGCCGCCAGCCCTGGACCGTCCACGGCTACCTGCTCACCGCCGCCAGCGTCTCGCCCGGCGTGAGCCTGGGCACCGTCGCCCTGAGCCTGACCGGGTTCACCCTCATCTACGGCGTCCTCGCCGTCGTCGAGGTCGGACTCCTGGTCAAGTACATCAAGGCGGGCCCGTCCCACCTCGTCCCCGACCTCGAAAAGGACGGCGACGAGTCGAAGATCCCCCACTTCAGCTACTAGGACATCACCATGGATCTGGCCGTCATCTGGTTCATCGCCATCTCGGTCCTGTGGATCGGGTACTTCGTCCTGGAGGGGTTCGACTTCGGGGTCGGCACCCTGATGCCGTTCATGGGCAAACGGGACTCCGTCGACCGGCGGGTCGCCATCAACTCCATCGGCCCGGTGTGGGACGCCAACGAGGTGTGGCTGATCACCGCGGGGGGCGCCACGTTCGCCGCGTTCCCCGCCTGGTACGCGTCCCTGTTCAGCGGGTTCTACGTGCCGCTGTTCATCATCCTCGTCGCCCTCATCCTGCGCGGTGTGGCGTTCGAGTACCGCGGCAAGCGCGACGACTCCACCTGGCGACTGTGGTGGGACCGGGCCATCTTCTTCGGCAGCGCCGCACCCGCCCTGCTGTGGGGCGTCGTCTTCGCCAACGTCGTCCGGGGGGTGGCCATGGACGGCGACCAGATCGTCACCGCGTCCCTGGCGGACCTGTTCAACCCGTACGCGCTGTTGGGCGGGCTCACCACCCTGTCGCTGTTCGCCCTGCACGGGGCGGTGTTCCTGAGCCTGAAGACCGACGGGCCGGTCCGGACCCGGGCCCGCGCCGCCGCACTGCGCACCGCCTGCGTCGCCGTACCCGCCGCGGCCGCGTTCCTGCTGTGGACCCAGCTCGCCCACGGCCCGGCGTGGACCTGGCCGCTCGTGGCGCTGGCCGCCCTGGCCCTGGTCGGCGGGGTCGCGGCGGCCCGGGCGCGGCGCGAGGGGACGGCGTTCGGGCTCATGGTCGCGGCCATCCTGGCCGCCGTGATCACCCTGTTCGGGTCGCTGTTCCCGAACGTGCTGCCCTCCACCACCGACCCGGCGTTCAGCCTCACCGTCGAGAACGCCTCCTCGGCGGACTACACGCTCACCATCATGACCTGGGTGGCCGTGGTGTTCCTGCCGCTGGTGCTCCTCTACCAGGGTTGGAGCTACTGGGTGTTCCGCAGGCGGGTCACCGGTGCCACCGTCACCGGCGAGACCGTGACCCGGGGTTCCGGCGCCTGACGCACCGGTACGGCCCCCTCCCCCATCGCCCGGGGCGGGGGCCGTACCCGTACCCGGGGCGCATCGGCAAGACTGAAGGGCCCACCCGTCACCCACCACCACCCTCAACGGACGCCTCCGGCGCAGCCCGACCCACCCCGTCACCCACCACCACCCTCAACGGACGCCTCCAACACAGCCCGACCCACCCCGTCACCCACCACCACCCTCAACGGACGCCTCCAACACAGCCCGACCCACTCCGCCACCCACCACCCTCAACAGACGCCTCCAACACAGCCCGACCCACCCGTCGCCAGACCAGCCAAGAGGTCCCATTGAAACCGCTCGATCCGCGCCTGGTGCGGGCCGCCGACCCGGTCCGCGCCCACCTGGCCGTCTCCGTGCTCAGCGGGGTGGCGATCACCGGGCTGATCCTGACCCAGGCCTGGCTGCTCGCCCACGTCATCTCGGGGGTGTTCGCCGGATCCGGGTTCGACGCCCTGGGGTGGGCGGTCGCCACCGTCGCCGGCATCGCCCTGGCCCGCTCCCTGCTGTCGTACGCGGCCGAGGCGTCCGCGCTGCACAGCGCCGCCCGCACCAAGTCGATCCTGCGGCGGCGGCTGATCGACGCCGTCACCGGTGACGGAACGGTGTGGACGGCCCGGCGCGGCGCGGACGGGGAGGCCCCCAAGGCCGGGGAGCTGGTCACCCTGGCCACGCGGGGCCTGGACGCGCTCGACGACTACTTCGCCCGCTACCTGCCCCAGCTGGTGCTGGCGTCGATCGTGCCGGTCGCCGTGCTGGCCGTGGTGTTCTGGGCCGACTGGATCTCCGGCGTCGTCATCCTGGTGACGGTGCCGCTCATCCCCGTCTTCATGGCGCTCATCGGCATGCACACGCAGAACCGCACCGAGCGGCAGTGGCGGCTGCTGAGCAGGCTCGGCGGGCATTTCCTGGACGTGGTGGAGGGGCTGCCGACCCTGGCGGTGTTCCGCCGGGCCAAGGCGCAGGCGGCGCTCATCCGGCAGGTCGGCGAGGAGCACCGCAGGGCGACCATGGGGACGCTGCGGATCGCGTTCCTGTCCGCGTTCGCCCTGGAGCTGCTGGCCACCCTGGCGGTGGCGCTGGTCGCCGTGGAGGTGGGACTGCGGCTGTTGGGCGGGTACATGGACTACCAGACCGCCCTGCTGGTGCTGATCCTGGCCCCGGAGGCCTACCTGCCGCTGCGCGAGGTGGGCGCCCGGTTCCACGCGAGCATGGAGGGCGTGGCCGCCGCCGACCAGGTGTTCACCGAGCTGGAGCGGCACCGGACCGCGGACACCGACGCGCCCGCGCCCACCGGGGAGCGGTCCCCGGCGACCGGGGGCGACCTGCGCCTGAGCGGGGTGTCGCTGACCTACCCGGGGCGGGACCTGCCCGCCCTGTCCGGGGTGGACCTGACCGTGCGCGCGGGCGAGCGGGTGCTGCTCACCGGGCCCAGCGGGTCGGGCAAGACCACCCTGCTGTCGCTGCTGCTGCGGATGAACACCCCCTCCGAAGGGCGGATCGAGGTGCGCGCGCCCGGCGGCGAGTGGGCGCCGCTGGGGTCCGTGCCCGCCGCCGACTGGCGGCTGGGGGTGGCCTGGGTGCCCCAGCACCCCTACCTGTTCGACGTGTCGGTGGCCGACAACATCCGGCTGGGCGACCCCGACACCCCGCTGGAGCGGGTGCGCGAGGCGGCCCGGCTGGCCGAGGCCGACGGGTTCGTGTCCGCGCTGCCCGACGGGTACGACACCCGGCTCGGTGAACGCGGCACCCGGCTCTCGGCGGGCCAGCGCCAGCGGATCGCGCTGGCCCGGGCGTTCTGCCGGGACGCGCCGCTGGTGCTGCTGGACGAGCCCACCGCCCACCTGGACCCGGAGAACGCCGCCGCGGTCCGCACCGCCGTGGACCGCCTCCTGCACGGGCGCACCGCGGTCATCGTCGCCCACGACACCGGCTGGGCCGAGGCCGTCCTCGGCGCCCGGGTCGTGGAACTCCCGCTGCCGGGCCGTGAAGGGGCGCTGAGCCGATGAACACGATCGACACCGCCGACGTCTCCCCCGTCCCCGAGAGGGAGCGCCGCCGCGACCCGCTGCGGCGGATGGTCGCGCTGGCCCGGCCCCGGGCCGGGCGGTTCGCGCTGGGCGTCCTGCTGGGCGCGGTGGCCACCGGGTCCGGGGTGGCGCTGCTGGGGGTGGCCGCGTGGATGCTGGCCACCGCGGCCTCACAGCCGGCGATCACCGCGCTGGGGGTCTCGGTGGTGGCCACCCGGGCGCTGGGCGTCGGCAAGGGGGTGAGCCGGTACCTGGAGCGGCTGGTCACCCACGACGCCGCGTTCCGCACGCTGGCCGAGGTGCGGGTGCGGGTGTACCGCAGGCTCGCCGCCACCGAGCCCTTCGGCCGGTTCCGGTCCGGCGACCTGGTGTCGCGGCTGGTCAACGACACCGAGGCGACCCTGGACCTGCTGGTGCGCGGGCTGGCCCCGCCGCTGGTGTCCCTGGTGACCGGCGGCATCACCGTCCTGGTGGTCACCGCCGTGTACGCGCCCGGCGGGGCGCTGCTGGCCGCGGGCCTGCTGCTGGCGGGGCTGGCGGTGCCCTGGGCGGCCGCCGCGCTGGGCCGGGCCCCGGGGCGCCGCCAGGCGGTGGCGCGCGGGCGCCTGTCGACCTCCCTGGTGGACACCCTGCACGGGGCGCCGGACCTGGTCGCCTACGGGGCGATGGACCGCCAGGTGGCCCGGGTGCACGAGGCCGACGAGGAGCTGACCCGGATGGCGCGGCGCGACGCCGCGGTACTGGGGCTGGGGGCGGGCGCGACGACGCTCATCACCGGGCTGAGCGTGTGGGGCGCCCTGTTCCTGGGGGTGCTGGCCGTGGACGGCGGGAGCCTGGACGCGGTTTCGCTCGCGGTGCTGGTGCTGGTGACCCTGGCGGCGTTCGAGATCGTCGCCCCGCTGCCCGCCGTGGCGGCCAAACTGGGGGCGATCCGGGAGAGCGGGGCGCGGCTGTTCGGAGTGCTGGACACCCCGGCGGCGGTCGCCCCGGCCGCCCGCACCGGCCTGGACCCGCACGGCGACCCCACCCTCCGGGTCCGCGGGCTGCGGGTGCGCTACGCCCCGGACGGGCCCTGGGCCCTGGACGGCGTGGACCTGGACGTCCCCGCCGGCGAGACCGTCGCGGTGGTGGGCCCCAGCGGAGCGGGCAAGAGCACCCTGGCCTCCGTCCTGCTGCGCTTCCGCGACCCCGACGCGGGACACGTGGAACTGGGCGGCGCCGACATCACCGGGTACCCGGCCGACGAGGTGCGCGCCGTGGTCTCCGGGGTGCCGCAGGACCCGCACGTGTTCGCCTCGACCCTGCGCGAGAACCTCAGACTGGCCCGACCGGACGCCACAGACGACGACCTGTGGGCGGCGCTGCGCCGGGCCCGCCTGGCCGACGAGGTCACCGCGATGCCCGACGGCCTGGACACCCGCGTGGGCACCCACGGCCTGGGCCTGAGCGGCGGCATGGTGCAGCGCCTGGCCCTGGCCCGCGCCCTGCTGGCCGCGCCCCGCGTGCTGGTCCTGGACGAGCCCACCGCCCACCTGGACCCCGACACCCGGGACGCGGTGGTCGAGGACCTGCTGGCCGCCGCCGAGGGCTACTCGACGCTGCTCATCACCCACGACCTCACCGGCCTGGACCGGGTGGACCGCATCGTCGTCATCCGCGACGGCCGCGTCGTGCAGTCGGGCACCCACACCGAACTCCTGGCCCGCGACGGCTGGTACCGCGACGTCCACCCGGACCTCTAGCCGAGCAGCGCCTCCGCCGCCATCTCCACCGCGAACGGCTCCGGCAGCCGCACGTGCCCGCCCCGCACGGCCCTGGCCACCTCGCGGTAGTCGTGGCCGTCGGGGTCGGAGAACAGGGCGACCTCGCCCAGGCGCGGGTCGACCACGAGGTACAGCGGAACCCGGGCCCGGGCGTAGCCCTGGGCCTTGGCCTTCCAGTCGTGGAGCGCACTGCTGGGCGAGACGACCTCCAGGGCGAACTCGACGGCCTCCATCGGCCGGATCCACTCCGGCCCGTCCCACCCCCCGCCGTCCGCGACGGCGGTCGGCATGACCAGCAGGTCCGGCACGTAGCGGTCCCCGGTCGCCGCGTTCTCCACCGTCACCATCTGGAGGGCGACGAGGTCGTCCGGCAGGGCGCCGATGATGAGGCGCTCGACTCCGCGCACGATGCGCGCATGCCGATACGTCGGCGCCGACGACACGATGATGCTCCCGTCGATGACCTCCGCCCGGTAACCGTTCGGAAGATCGAGACCCTCCATGAGAGCGTGCAGGCCGGTCATCGCCTCACCCGGCCGCTCTCGCACGGCGAACGCCATCGGCGACCCCTCGTGGTATCCGGAACATCCCTGAGCGTAGTGAGCGCACTCCTCCGGCGTACGTGCTTCCCTGAAAATCCCGAAGAGTCCCCGGCCGGGGACGGTTCGGGGTGAGCCGGGCCGACTGGCAGGTGCGGGCGGGATTGCCCTAATGTTCCAGCGTGGCCAATCCCAATCCCGTTCGTGAAGTCCTCGGCGGAGTCGGCGCGCTGGCGCGCGGCTTCGGCCTGCTGCTGCGCAGACCGCGTCTGTTCCTCCTGGGCGCGCTCCCCGCCCTGATCACGTCGCTGCTGTTCCTGGCGCTGTTCGTGGTCCTGGTGGTGAACCTGACCGACCTGGCGGCGTGGGCGACCCCCTTCGCCGACGGCTGGGACGAGGTCTGGCGGAACCTGGTCCGCGGTGCCGTCGCCGTCGGTGCGCTGGCCGGGACGGTCCTGCTGATGGTGGTCTCGTTCACCACCGTCACGCTGGCCCTGGGCGCGCCGATCTACGACAAGATCACGGACCTGGTCGAGCAGGAGCTGGGCAACGCCCCCGCCGACTCCGACGAGTCGGTCTGGTCGTCGCTGGGCCGGGCGGTCCGCCAGTCCCTGGTGATCGTCCTCGCCTCGCTGCTGGTGACGGTCCTGGTGTTCGTCATCGGGTTCATCCCGGTGGCCGGCCCGGTCATCGGCTCGGTGCTGGCCGCCCTGCTGGGCGGGTGGCTGCTGGGCATCGAGCTGGTGGCGGGCTCGTTCGACCGGCGCGGGTTCCTCACCATCAAGGAGCGCCGCAAGTGGATGGGCACCCGGCGGCCGCGGGTGCTGGGGTTCACCGTCCCCACGTACCTGCTGCTGGCGATCCCGTTCGTGGCGGTCGTGGTGTTCCCGGCCGCGACGGCGGGCGGCACCATCCTGGCCCGGCAGCTGCTGGGCGTGCCCGAACTGCCCCGGGGCGCCGACCGCCCGGCCCCGGTCCCGCCGGTCGCCCCGCCCCCGCACGGACCTTCCCAGGCCGCCCCGCCGCAGGGGCACCCGCAGGTACCGCCCCCGGGGGCCTGACAGACGCGGAAAAAAAGGGGGGGCGGCCCGTGCGGGCCGCCCCCCCTTTCGCGTGTGTCAGCGCAGCCCCGGCGAGCGCCGCAGCGCCGTCGTGATCATCCGGTCGACCAGCGCCGCGTAGTCCAGCCCCGTGGCCGCCCACATCTGCGGGAACGCCGACGCCGGGGTGAACCCGGGCATCGTGTTCAGCTCGTTGACGAGGACCTCGCCGTCCTCGGTGTAGAAGAAGTCCACCCGGGCCAGCCCCTCGCAGCCCATCGCCTCGAACACCTCGGCGGCCAGCCCGCGCAGCCGCGCCGTGACGTCCTCGGGGATCTCCGCGGGGATGGTCAGCCCGCTGCTCGACAGGTACTTGGCCTCGAAGTCGTAGAAGTCGAAGCCCTCCGCCACGTGCACCTCGGCCGGGAAGGACACGTCGGGGGTGCCCCCGTCCTCGGACTCCAGCACACCGCACTCGATCTCGCGGCCGACGACCTGGGCCTCCACCAGCACCTTGGGGTCGTGTTCGCGCGCCGCCTCGACGGCCGCGACCACCGCGTCGGTGTCGGAGGAGTCCCTCACCCTGCTGATGCCCACGCTGCTGCCGGCCCGGGCGGGCTTGACGAACACCGTCGTGCCCAGCTCGGCGATGTCGTCCAGGACCTTCTTGCGCTCGGTGCGCCAGCGCCGGTCGGTGATGGCCACGTAGTCGCTGGTGGGGATCCCGTTGCCGGTCAGGATCGCCTTCATGAACACCTTGTCCATGGCGGCGGCGCTGGAGAACACCCCGGCGCCCGCGTAGCGCACGCCCATCATCTCGAACAGCCCCTGGATGGTGCCGTCCTCGCCGAAGGGGCCGTGCAGCAGCGGCAGCACCACGTCCACCTCGGCCAGCCGGGAGGGCCCCTCGGCGGGGTCCACGACCATCAGCTGCCCGGCGGAGTCGAACGGCAGGGCCAGGTCCCTGCCGCCCTCCTCCGACACGGTCGGCAGGGCCTTGGTGCCCTCCTCGATGCGCAGCCGCTCGGGGTCGCCGGAGGTCAGCACCCAGTTGCCGGTCTTGGTGATGCCGACCGGCACGACCTCGTAGCGGTCGTGGTCGATCACCGACAGGACGCTGCCCGCGGTGACGCAGGAGATCTCGTGTTCGGAACTGCGACCGCCGAAGACGACGGCGACCCGGATCCTTCGCTGCTCGGACGACATGGTGCTGACCCTTTGTACTCGTTGCCGGAAGCGGCCGGGGTTCTCCCGGCCTGCTCGTGTGTCAGTTGCCCCCGAGGGCCGCCAGGGCGTCCCCGATGAGGTCCTGAGGGTCCTCCAGGCCGATGGAGAACCGCACTGCACCCGGTGAGATGCCGGCGGCCGCCAATTCGACGTCGTTCATGTTCCGGTGCGACGTGGAGGCGACGTGACCGGCGAGGGTGTGGGTGCCGCCCAGGGAGGCGGCGATGGTGGCGACCCGCAGGCGGTCGGCGAAGGCCATCCCCGCCTCCCACCCGCCGCGCGGGTGGACGGTGACGACGGCGCCGTACCGTCCGGGGTCGAACAGCTTGGCGGCCAGCGCCGCCTGCGGGTGCGAGTCCAGGGACGGGTGGTCGACCCGCTCCACCAGCGGGTGGTCCTGAAGCGCGGCGGCGAACAGCGCGGCGGTCCCGCACTGGCGCTGCACCCGCAGCGGCAGCGTCTCCAGGCCCCGGTGCAGCAGGTACGCCTCGTCGGGGGCCAGGCAGGGCCCCAGGTCCACCCGCGCCGACCGGATCCGGTCGATGAAGGAGGGTGCGGCCACGGCCACGCCGCCGGTGGTGTCGCTGTGCCCGCCGATGTACTTGGTGGCCGAGTGCACCACCACGTCGGCCCCGTACTCCAGGGGCCGGCACACCGCCGGGGAGGCGAAGGTGGAGTCCACCACCAGGGCGGCCCCGGCCTCCCGGGCGATCTGGGCCAGCCCGGGCAGGTCCGAGACGGTCATGGTGGGATTGGACAGGGTCTCGGTGAACAGCACCGCGGTGCCCGGCCGCACGGCCTCGCGCACCGCGTCCAGGTCGGTGATGTCGACGAAGTCGGTCCGCACCCCGAACCGGCGCAGCAGCCGGTCCAGCAGCGAGTAGGTGTTGCCGTAGATGGACCGCGACGCCACCACGTGCGAGCCCGCCTCGGTGAGCGCCATGAACACGGTGCTCAGCGCACCCATCCCGGAGGCGAACGCCTGGCCGCGCACCCGGTCGGGCAGACCCGCGCCCTCCAGCGCCGCGACCGCCTCGGCGAAGGCGTCGACGGTGGGGCTGTCGATGCGGGCGTAGGAGTAGCCCTGCTGCGCCCCGGACAGCACGTCGGCGTAGTCCTGGGAGGTGTCGAAGGCGTAGGTGGTGGCCCGGTGGACCGGCATCCGCATGGGGCGCTCGGCGGGGACGGCCGCGGACGGCGGGGAGACCGCCCGGGTGTGCTCGCCCCCGGCCGCGGGTGTGTACGACATCGCTGCTCGCTCTCAGACCCCGTAGCGCTCGGGCTTGGCACTGCGCGCCATGAAGGCGACGAGTGCCTCGGCGGGGCTCAGGTCGTGGTGCATCATCTTGACGACGGCCTCGGTGATCGGCAGGTCGACCCCGCGGGCCCAGCCCAGTTCCAGGACCGACTCGGAGGACTTGACCCCCTCGGCCGTCTGCCGGGTCTCGGCGATGACCTGCTCAAGGGTCTTGCCCTTGCCCAGTTTCTCACCGAAGGTCCGGTTCCGCGACAACGGCGACGAGCATGTCGCGACGAGGTCGCCCATGCCGGCCAGTCCGGACAGGGTGTGCTCGTCGGCGCCCAGGGCCACCGCCAGGCGGGTCGTCTCGGCCAGGCCGCGGGTGATGAGCGACGCCTTGGTGTTGTCGCCGAACCCCATCCCCTCGGCCACGCCCACGGCCAGCGCGATCACGTTCTTCATGGCGCCGCCGATCTCCACGCCCACCAGGTCGGTGCTGGTGTAGGGGCGGAAGTACGGGGCCTTGAACAGCCCCTGGAGGCGCACCGCCGTCTCCTCGTGCGGGCAGGCGACCACGGCGGTGGCGGGCTGGCGCTCGGCGATCTCCCGGGCCAGGTTGGGGCCCGAGACGACGGCGATGCGCTCGGCGGGCAGCTCCAGCACCTCGGCGATGATCTGCGAGGCGGTCAGGTGGGTGCCCAGCTCCACGCCCTTCATGAGGCTGACGACCACCGCGTCCTCGCGCAGGTGCCCGCGCCACTGCGCCAGGTTGTCCCGCAGCGACTGGGTGGGCACCGCCAGCACGACGACCTCGGCCTCCGCCAGCGCCTTGGCGGCGTCGGTGGTGGCGGTCAGCCGCGGGTTGAGGGTGACGCCCGGCAGGTAGTCGGGGTTCTGGGAGGTCTGGTTGACGGCGTCGACCACCGCGGCCCGCCGCCCCCACAGGACGACCTCCGCGGCGGGGGCGGCCGGGTCCCGGGCCCGGTCGGCGGCGTCCGCGATGACGTTCGCGAACACGGTGCCCCACGACCCGGAGCCCAGGACGGCGATCCGCACGCTGTCGTTGCCCGTCACCGTCACTCCGCCGCACCCTTCGCCGTGTCGCCGCCGGTCTCCCCGCCGTCCGAGGCGGCCTTCTTCCTCTTCTCCGCCTCTTCCAGGCGCGCGCGCTTGAGGTCGTAGCGCACCGCGGGCGGCCGCTCGCCGCGGATCTGCGCCTGGAGGGCGGTGATGTCGTCCATGATCGCGTCGGTGGCCTCCTTGAGGACCGTCGCGGTCAGCGGCTTGCCCTTGAAGCGCTCCAGGTCCACCGGCGGGCCCGCCAGGAACTCCAGGCGCTTGCGCGGGAACAGGCTCGGCTTCTTGGAGCCGTAGGGCAGGATGTGCTGCTCGCCCCAGTGGGCCACCGGGACGACGGGGACCCCGGTGGTCAGGGCCAGCCGGGCGACGCCGGTCTTGGCGCTCATCGGCCACAGGTCCGGGTCCCGGGTGCAGGTGCCCTCGGGGTAGAAGATCACCGACGCGCCGTCGCGGGTGAGCGCCAGCTCGGCCTCCTTGAGTGCCTTGACCGCGTCGGTGGTACCGCGCTTGACCGGGATCTGGCCCGTGCTCTTGGCGACCGACCGCACCACGGGGATCTTCATGACCCCGTCCTTCATCGTGAAGGTGGGCCAGCGGCGGGCCCCGATGTAGAGGAAGTGCGCCACCGTCAGCGGGTCCGTCAGCGACAGGTGGTTGGCCGCGATGATCACGCCGCCCCGGGCCGGAACGTTCTCGGTGCCCTTCCAGTCCGGCTTGGTGACGAACCACAGGACGAGGCGGACGATGCGGGAGACGACCGCCTTCACCCACCGCGATTCTCGTTGCTTGGCCTTGGCCACGGGACTCCTCATTCCATCGCTCCCGGGTCCCTACCGGACCTCGAAGCACAATCGGTTCAGTTTAGGACGCTCCCGACCCCACTCCCGCTCCGCAGGAGCCCGCCCGTCACCTTCAACGGACGACCTACGGCGCAGTGCCCTGCGCTGCGCCTCCCGTGAAGCCCTACCCTCGTCACTGTCGTGGCCGTACGAGCGCCCCGGGGGAGAACGTGGCCGGCGTCGGAGAGCGGGAGAGGGCCGCGGGCCCTGGAGTGCGCTGGTCCCTGATCGTCCCAGTCAAGCACCTCGGGCTCGCCAAGTCGCGCCTGGCCCCGGCCCTGGGACCGGGGCGCGAGGGGCTGGCCCTGGCGTTCGCCTGCGACACCGTGGCCGCCGCGCTGGCCTGCCCGGCGGTGGCGGAGGTGTTCGCGGTCACCGACGACCCGCGGGCCGGCTCGGGGCTGGCGGCGCTGGGCGCGGCGGTGGTGACCGGGGAGCCGGGCACCGGCCTGAACCCGGCGCTGGAGCACGGGGCGCGCGCGGCCCGGCTGCGGGCGCCGGGTGCGGGCGTGTGCGCGCTGTCGGCGGACCTGCCCGCGCTGCGCCCGGCGGAGCTGGGCCGGGTGCTGGCGGCCGCGGCCGGGCACGGCCGGTCGTTCCTGGCCGACGCCCCCGGGGTGGGGACGACCCTGTTCGCGGCGACGCCGGGGCACCGGTTCTCCCCCGCGTTCGAGGGCGCCTCACGGGAGCGGCACCTGGCCGCCGGGGCACGGGAGCTGCTGCTCCCGGACGTGGAGTCGGTGCGCCGGGACGTGGACACCCCCGCCGACCTGGCGGCGGCGCTGGAGCTGGGTGTGGGCCCGCGCACCCGGGCGCTGACCGCCGCGCTGCTCCAGCACGACCGCGGAGCCCCCTGACGCCCCGCCCGCCTGTACCTGCCCTGGCCCTCCACCCCGCCCCGGCCCGCGCTCGGACACCCGGAGAACGGGGATGCGGGTTTCAGGGAGCACGGTGGCCCTACGCCCATGTCCTCGACCGCCCGTCGCCCACCGCCGCCCTCAAGGACGGCCTGCGGCACTTCCCTCCCACGGATGGCGTGCGGCCACGGACTCCCCCCGCTCCCGGCCTCCGGAGACCCCGTGGGCGCCCTCGCCCCGGACACGACTCCGCCCGGGTCCGTGTGGACCCGGGCGGAGCGCGGTCACGGTCGAATCTGGACCGTACCTACTTCTTGTCCCCGTTGACGAGTGCCTTGAAGTCGGCGCCGGCCCGGAACTTCGGAACGAAGCTCGCGGGAACGTCGATGGTGGCACCGGTGGCGGGGTTGCGAGCGGTGCGCGCGGCACGCTCGGACTTCTCGAAAACACCGAAGCCGGTGATGGCGACCTTGTCGCCCGACGCCACGGTGGCCTGAATGGTCTCAAGCACAGCGTTGACCGCTTCGGTCGCGGTCTTCTTGTCTCCGAGTCGGTCGGAGATCGCGTCGATCAGGTCACGCTTGTTCATAAGGTTCCTCCGGTTCCCCCTTGCTCGCACGAAATTAGGGGACGCAGAGGCCCTTGCACAAATACAAACGCCTGCGGCTAGGGCGTGTCGGGCCCGGTCCGACCTGCGCGGTCACTCTCCGGGACGGCTCCAGCGGCCCCGCGGAGGCACCGCGGCGAGCCCCTTTTGCCCCTCTCTGTGATCCTCAAATGCCTATGTATAACCGGATTCCGGGCGAGCGGTGGACCCCGTTCACGGATACGGGAAGCACCGCAGTTCGGTCACGCCACGTAAAGGTAAAATATTTGGGGGCCGGCGGGTGCGCTGCATCACACAGCCCCGCCGACCCCCGTCCCGTAAGGGGTTCGGACCGCTACAGGGTCACCGGCAGCCACGGCTTGCGCCGCTCCTCGAACTCCGTGATCGCGTCCGTGTGACGCAGAGTCAGCCCGATGTCGTCCAGGCCCTCCAGGAGACGCCAGCGGGTGTAGTCGTCCAGCTCGAACGCCTCCTGCACACCGGCCCCGGGGGCGCGCACCTCGCGCTCCACCAGGTCCACGGTGATCTCGGTGGCCGGGTCGGCCTCGACGGCCTTCCAGAGCCGTTCGATGACCTCCTGCGGCAGCAGCACGGTCAGCAGGCCGCCCTTGAGGGAGTTGCCCCGGAAGATGTCGGCGAACCGGGAGGACAGCACGGCCTTGAAGCCGTAGTCCTGTAGCGCCCACACGGCGTGCTCGCGGGACGAGCCGGTGCCGAAGTCGGGCCCGGCCACCAGCACGGACGCGCCCTGGTGCTCGGGGCGGTTGAGGACGAAGTCGGGGTCCTCGCGCCACTCGGCGAACAGGCCGTCCTCGAACCCGGTGCGGCTGACCCGCTTGAGGTAGACGGCGGGGATGATCTGGTCGGTGTCGACGTTGCTCGCGCGCAGCGGCACGGCCCGACCGGTGTGGACGTTGAACTTCTCCATGGCAGGTCTCCTCCTGTCGTGGTCGGGCGCGGCTACAGGTCGGCCAGGTCGGCGGGCGAGGACAGCGTGCCGCGCACCGCGGTGGCGGCGGCGACCTGCGGCGACACCAGGTGGGTGCGGCCGCCCTTGCCCTGGCGTCCCTCGAAGTTGCGGTTGGAGGTGGAGGCGCTGCGCTCGCCGGGCTTGAGCTGGTCGGGGTTCATGCCCAGGCACATGGAGCAGCCCGCCTCGCGCCATTCGGCGCCGGCCGCCTCGAAGACGGCGCCCAGGCCCTCGGCGTTGGCCTGCTCCTTGACCCGCATGGAGCCGGGGACGACCAGCATCCGGACGCCGTCGGCGACCTTGCGGCCCCTGATGATCTCGGCGGCGGTGCGCAGGTCCTCGATGCGGCCGTTGGTGCACGAGCCGAGGAAGACGGTGTCCACCCGCACCTCGCGCATCGGGGTCCCGGCCTCCAGGCCCATGTAGGCCAGGGCCTTCTCGGCGGCGGCGCGCGCGGAGGGGTCGTCGTAGGAGGCCGGGTCGGGCACCGCGGCGTCCAGCGGCACGCCCTGGCCCGGGTTGGTGCCCCAGGTGACGAACGGGCTGAGCTCGTCGGCGTCCAGCACCACCTCGGCGTCGAAGACCGCGCCCTCGTCGGTGCGCAGGGTCTTCCAGTGTTCGACGGCGGCCTCGAAGTCGGCGCCCCGGGGGGCGTGCGGGCGGCCCTGGATGTAGTCGAACGTGGTCTGGTCGGGCGCGATCATCCCGGCCCGGGCGCCCGCCTCGATGGACATGTTGCACACGGTCATGCGGGCTTCCATCGAGAGGGCCTCGATGGCCTCGCCCCGGTACTCCAGGACGTAGCCCTGGCCGCCGCCGGTGCCGATCTTCGCGATGACCGCCAGGATGATGTCCTTGGCGGACACGCCCGGCCTGAGCGTTCCGTTGACCGTGACGGCCATGGTCTTGAACGGGGCCATCGGCAGGGTCTGGGTGGCCAGCACGTGCTCGACCTGGCTGGTGCCGATACCGAAGGCCAGCGCGCCGAACGCGCCGTGGGTGCTGGTGTGGCTGTCGCCGCAGACGATGGTCATGCCGGGCTGGGTCAGGCCGAGCTGGGGGCCGACCACGTGCACGACGCCCTGCTCGATGTCGCCCATGGGGTGCAGGCGGACGCCGAAGTCGGAGCAGTTCTTGCGCAGCGTCTCGACCTGCTTGCGGGAGACCGGGTCGGCGATGGGGGCCAGCAGGTCCATGGTGGGGACGTTGTGGTCCTCGGTGGCGATGGTCAGGTCCGGACGGCGCACCGAGCGGCCGGCCAGCCGCAGGCCCTCGAAGGCCTGGGGGCTGGTCACCTCGTGCACGAGGTGGAGGTCGATGTAGAGCAGATCCGGCTCGCCCTCGGCACGTCGGACGACGTGCTCCTCCCAGACCTTCTCGGCCATCGTGCGTGCCATGGGCGATCGCCTCTCTCCTGCGTACCGTTGCGCGGACTCTGACTTGCATTCCATATTTCGAGACGGCAATATCAAGTCATGGACAACTCTAGCTCATCCAGCGGCGTCGGAGTACTCGATAAGACGATGTCCGTTCTGGACGCCCTGGAATCCGGACCGGCCTCCCTGGCCCAGCTGGTCCAGATCACCGGCCTGGCCCGGCCCACGGCCCACCGGCTGGCGGTCGCCCTGGAGCGGCACCGCATGGTCTCCCGGGACAGCCAGGGACGCTTCGTGCTGGGCCCGCGCCTGGGTGAGCTGTCGATCGCCACCGGGGAGGACCGCCTGCTGGCCGTGGCCGCGCCGGTCCTGGTGCAGCTGCGCGACCTCACCGGGGAGAGCGCCCAGCTCTACCGCCGCCAGGGCGACGTGCGCGTGTGCGTGGCCGCCTCCGAGCGCACCAGCGGCCTGCGCGACACCGTGCCGGTCGGCAGCGAGCTGCCGATGAACGCCGGGTCGGCGGCGCAGGTGCTGCTGGCCTGGGAGGACCCGGACCGCATCCGCCGCTCCCTGGTGGGCGCCCGCTTCACCGCGGCCAGTCTGGCCCAGGTCCGGCGCCGCCGCTGGGCCCAGAGCGTGGCCGAGCGCGAGCAGGGCGTCGCCTCGGTGTCGGCGCCGGTGTCCGGCCCGGGCGGGCGCGTGATCGCCGCGGTGTCGGTGTCGGGACCGATCGAGCGCCTGACCCGCTCGCCGGGGCGCATCCACTCGCAGGCGATACTGTCGGCCGCCGAGAAGATCAGCGAGTCCCTGCACAGCGTCGAGGCCCACTGACCCGCGCGCCCCGCCCCCCGGCGGGCACATCCCCCACAGCGAACACGACCCCGTCCGGCCCCACCGCCGGGCGGGGTCTCCCGTGTCCGGGCGCCGTCCGGAGAATCGGGGCCCATCCGCGGAGGCTTATTGACATGTTGTCTAACATGACGCAATGTCTCATAAGAATGTGACCGGGGACACCACCCCCTGAGGAGACCCGAGTGCACCAGTACGTCACCGCCACGGACGGCCAGCGCCTGGCCGTCCGCGCCACCGGACCCGCCGACCGCCCGGTCCTGCTGCTCGTCCACGGCTACCCCGACAACGCCTCCGTCTGGGACGCCCTGGTCGAGGAGCTGGCCGGGGAGTACCGGATCGCCGCCTACGACGTGCGCGGCGCCGGACGCTCCACCGCCCCCGACACCCGCGCCGGGTACCGGATGGACCAACTGGCCGCGGACGCCGTCACCGTCGCCGACGCCGTCAGCCCGGGCAGGCCGGTCCACCTGGTCGGCCACGACTGGGGGTCCATCCAGAGCTGGCACGCCGTCACCGAACCCCGGTACGCGGACCGGTTCGCCTCCTACACCTCGATCTCCGGGCCGGACCTGGACCACGCCGGGCACTGGTTCCGCTCGGCCCCCGACGGCCTGCGCGCCGTCCTGCGCCAGAGCGTCCGCTCCGGCTACATCGGGTTCTTCCACACCCCGCTGATCCCGGAACTGGCCTGGCTGACCGGACTGGGCGGGCTGGCCCTGGCCGGAATGGAGCGCGTCGGCGGCGGCCCGGCGCGCCCGGCCCGCCGCACCACCCGCGACTACGTCAACGGCCTGGCGCTGTACCGGGCGAACATGATCCCCCGGCTCACCCGCCCGGCCGAGCGCCGCACCGCGGTCCCGGTCCAGGTACTGGCTCCCGCCAACGACGCGTTCATGGTCGAGCAGATCCAGTCCAACGCCGGGCGCTGGGTCGACGACCTGCGCTTCCACCGCTTCCAGGGCGGCCACTGGTCGCTGCGCTCGCGCCCGGGAGCGGTCGCCGACCGGCTGCGCTCCTTCGTCGAGGAGGTGGAGTCCGGCGCGCCCCGGCCCCGCCGCTCCCCCGCGGCCGCCCGCCGCCACGGCGGCGCCTTCGCCGGGCAGGTCGCGGTGGTCACCGGGGCGGGCAGCGGCATCGGCCGGGCCCTGTGCCTGGAGCTGGCCGAACGCGGTGCCCGGGTGGTCGCCGTGGACGTCGACGGCCCGGCCGCCGAGCGCACCGCCGAACTGTGCGCCCTGCTCACCCCGGGCGCCGCCGCCCAGCGGGTGGACGTCACCGACGCCTCGGCCGTCGACAAGCTCGCCACCCGGGTGCGCGAGGAGTACGGGGTGCCGGACCTGGTCGTCAACAACGCCGGGATCGGCGCCGCCGGGCCCCTGTTGGAGACCCCGATCGCCGACGTGGAGCGCCTGGTCGACGTCAACCTGTGGGGCGTGATCCACGGCTGCCGCGCCTTCGCCCCGATGATGGTCGAGGCCGGAGGCGGCGGCCGCATCGTCAACACCGCCTCGGCCGCCGCCTACCTGCCCTCGCGCATGTACGGGGCGTACTCGGCCACCAAGGCCGCCGTGCTGGCGCTCAGCCGCTCCCTGCGCGGCGAACTCGCCCCCTCCGGCATCGGCGTCACCGCGGTCTGCCCCGGCCTCATCGACACCGGGATCATCGGCGCCACCAGCCTGTCGGGGGTCTCGGAGGCCCAGGAGGCCAGGGAGCGCCTGGCCCGGCTGTACCGCCGCCGCGGCTACACCCCCGAGAGGGCGGCCCGCCGCATCGCCGACGCCGTCGCCGACGCCCCCGACATCCTCCCGGTGGCCGCCGAGGCCCACATCGGCCTGTACCTGTCCCGGTTCGCCCCGGCCGCGGTCCGCGCCCTCGCCAAGGCCGGTCTCCCGGTCTGAGCACACCCCCGTCACGTCCCCCTTCCCATCGGCCACGGCCGCAGTACTGGAGGCTGCACATGAGCACCGACGCGACACCCGCCCCCCTGGACGAGCCCGACCGCCTCGTCCTGCACGCCCGCGACGTCCACTTCGACTGGAGCGCGCTGGACCTGCACTGGATCCCGGACGAGCCGTTCGCCACGCACGTCATCAACGTGCTGCACCTGCTCCTGCCCGAGGGCGAGCGCTGGTTCGTCGAGGTCTTCAAGGAGGCCCTCCCCCACATCACCGACGATCGGCTGCGCGAGGACGTCCTGGGCTTCATCGGCCAGGAGGCGGTGCACGCCGAGGCGCACGCGGGCGTGCTCGACCACATGGACGCCCACGGCCTGGACCCGACGCCGTACGTGGAGCAGGTCGCCTGGATGTTCCGGATCGTGCTGGGCGACCGCGACCTGCCCCCGGACCTCGCCCGGTCGTGGCTGTTCACACGCCTGGCGATCATCGCGGGCATCGAGCACTACACAGCGGTGCTGGGCCAGTGGGTGCTGGACGCCGGGGAGCTCGACGCGGCGGGGGCCGACGAGACCATGCTGGACCTGCTGCGCTGGCACGGGGCCGAGGAGGTGGAGCACCGGGCCGTCGCCTACGACCTGTTCATGCACGTCGATGGCGGCTACCCGCGCCGGGCCGTGGCCATGCTCGTCGCCGCGGGCGCGCTGGCCACACTGTGGGTGCGCGGGGTGCGGTTCCTCATCGCCAACGACCCCTACCTCAGGGGCCGCGTCGGGGGGCGGCGGCCGCGGGCGTCCTGGGCGCTGCGCGACGGCCGCCGCGGGCTGATCCCGCACCTGGGCCGCCTGGCCCGGGCCGTGCCCGAGTACCTGCGCCGCAACTACCACCCCTCGCACTACGGCTCCACCGCCCAAGCGGTCGCCTACCTCGCGGTCTCCCCGGCCGCCCGGGCCGCCGAGGCCGCCGAGCAGCTCGCGGAACAGAAGGGGAGGCGGTGAGCGCCCCGGAGGGGCCCCGGCACCGGCCCCGGATCAAGCACAGCACGGAGTACTACGCGGACCCGCGCCCGCCGGTCTCGCTGTTCACGGGCCGGGGCCCGGACCGCTACATGCGGGGCCTCGAAGCCCTGGCCGCCCGGCTCGTCCCGGCCCTGGGCCGGCTGGGGCCCGGGCACCCGCCGCTGCCGCCCGCCCCGGAGCTGCGGGTGCGGGTGGCGTCGGTGGCGCACCCGGCGCCCGACGTCGCCGAGGTCGTCCTGGTCCCGCAGGGGCCCGGACCGCTGCCGGCCTGGCAGCCCGGCCACCACGTGGACCTGGTCCTGGACCCGGCCACCGTGCGCCAGTACTCGCTGTGCGGCGACCCCCGCGACCGGTCCCGCTACCGGATCGCGGTGCGGCGCATCCCCGGCGGGGCCGGCTCGGCGCGGGTGCACGCGCTCGGGCCCGGGGACGTCGTCGGGCTGCGCGGGCCGCGCAACGCCTTCCCCTTCGCCCGGGCGGAACGGTACCTGTTCGTCGCGGGCGGGATCGGCATCACCCCGATCCTGCCGATGGCGGCGCACGCCCACCGCGCGGGCACGCCCTTCCGCATGGTCTACACGGGCCGTTCCCGGGAGAGCATGCCGTTCCTGGACGAGCTGCCCGAGGGCGCGATCGTGCGGCCCGACGACGAGTTCGGGGTCCCCGGCGCCGACGACCTGGTCGGCGGCCTCGCGCCGGGCACGGCCGTGTACGTGTGCGGTCCGCCGCCGCTGATCGCCGCCGTGCGCTCTGGGGCGGGCGCGCGCAACCCGGTGTTCTCCGAGCGCTTCTCCCCGGCGCCCGTCGTGGACGGGCGGCCGTTCGAGGTGCAGCTGGGCGAGGGCGGCCCCGTGGTGGCCGTGCCCGCCGACGAGACCGCGCTGGAGGTGGTGCGCCGGGTGCGCCCGCAGACCGCCTACTCCTGCCGCCAGGGGTTCTGCGGTGCCTGCCGGGTGGGGCTGCTGCGCGGCGAGGCCGACCACCGGGACCGGCCCACCGGCGGCTCCCCGCGCGGCGGGGAGTTCGCCCTGTGCGTCTCCCGCGCCGACGAGGGCACACGCATCATCGTGGACATGTGAGGACAGGCGACCGCCGGTGTCGGCGGTCGGCGGTAGGTTCGGGGTAGGCATCGAGGAGCTTTCGGGAGGTCGTCACCACGGTGGTGTCCCACAGGACCGACCGTCACCGGGCGCGGGTGGCGGATTCGGAGCCCTCGGCGAACCAGCCGAGGCCGGGGCGTCGGCCCCGCCGCATGGCGCCGCACGAACGCCGGGAGGACCTGATCCGGACGGCGCTGGGCGTGTTCGCGCTGCGCCCGCCCGGAGAGGTCACCCCCGAGGACATCGCCGAGGCCGCGGACGTGTCCCGCGCGCTGGTGTACCGCTACTTCCCGAACATGGCGGAGCTGCGCCGCGAGGCGCTGGAGCAGGCCATGTCCGAGCTGCTGGAGCGGCTGGTGCCACCCCCGGACCTGCCGCCGCTGGAGCAGCTGCGGGGCTCCCTGGTCCGGTTCATCGAGTTCGCCGACTCCTATTCCCCCGCCTACGTCGCACTGCTGCGCGGCGGCTCGGTGATCGCCACCGAGGAGACCGAGGCGGAGATCGACCGGGTGCGCGCGGGGGTGCTGGCGCTGATCCTGGACCGCATCGGCCCGCGGTCGCCCTCCCCGTCGGTCCTGCTGGCGTTGCGCTGCTGGATCTCGGCGGTGGAGACCGCGGTGATGCTGTGGTTGCCGGAGCGCGGGCACACCGCGGAGGAGCTGGCGGACTGGCTGCTGAAGCAGCTGGTCGCGATGGTCTCGGCCGCCGGGGCACCGGAGGAGGAGCTGAACGTGTCGGCCTTCCGGGTCGCCCCGCGGGCCTGACCCCGGGGCCGCCCGGTGACCGCCGGGGAGGGCACGGCCCGCCGCCGCGGGCTCCCGTCGGGAACGCCGAAGGCCCCGCCCTGGCGGGCGGGGCCTTTCGTGCTGGTACCCCCGAGCGGATTCGAACCGCCGTTACCGCCTTGAGAGGGCGGCGTCCTAGGCCACTAGACGACGGGGGCCTGAACTGCTTCCGCGGTGATCGGTGCGACACCGACCCCTACGATACCCGGTCGAACCGGACACCGGTGACGAACACCGGCCAGAAAGAAGCCCCCCACGATGGTGGGAGGCGCTCCCTGTGGTACCCCCGAGCGGATTCGAACCGCCGTTACCGCCTTGAGAGGGCGGCGTCCTAGGCCACTAGACGACGGGGGCGCGTGCCGGGCCCTTCGGACCCGATGGCCCGAGCTCTCACTCGGACTGCGCTGGGGTACCAGGACTCGAACCTAGACTAACTGAACCAGAATCAGTCGTGCTGCCGATTACACCATACCCCAGTGCTCTGGGAGGACCCGGTCGGCTTTCCGCTTCCCTGTCCCCCTCGGCGACGTGGATAACTCTAGCGGAACTTCAGAGTGCTCGCGAACCGAAAACGGGGTGGGGGGTCCGTGACCCCGACCACCCCGTTTCTCGCCCCCCTGAGCAGGGGGTCCACACCTTCGGCGGGGTCCTCAGACCTGCTCGGCCGGCCCCTGGGAGCGCAGCTTCTCCAGGGCCGCGGCCACCCGCGCCAGGACGCGCTCGCGGCCCAGCAGCTCCAGGGACTCGAACAGCGGCAGGCCGACGGTCCGGCCGGTCACCGCGACGCGCACCGGCGCCTGGGCCTTGCCGAGCTTGAGGCCCAGCCCGGCACCGGTCTCCTCGGTGGCGGCCTTGAGCGCCTCGGCGTTCCACTCCAGGGCCGGGTCGGCGAAGCGCTCCAGGGCGGCGGCGAGCATCTCCTCGCCCACCCCCGGCTTCATGGCCTTGGACCAGCTCTTCTCGTCCTCCACCGGCTCGGCGAGGAACAGGAAGTCGACGTTGGGCACGATCTCCGACAGCACCGCCACCCGGCTCTGGGCCAGCGGCGCGACCGCCCGGAACACCTCCGGGTCGTAGTCGGCGGCCGCCCACGGGGTGTCCTCCCCGGTCACCCAGGGGGCGCAGCGCTCGACGAACTCGTCCACACCGAGCGCCCGGATGTACTCGCCGTTGAAGGCGCGCAGCTTCTTCTCGTCGAAGAACGCGCTGGAGCTGTTGACGTCGTCGATGCGGAACAGCGGCACCATCTCCGACCACGGCATGATCTCGCGGTCGTCGCCCGGCGCCCAGCCCAGCAGCATCAGGTAGTTGACCATCGCCTCGGCCAGGTAGCCCTCCTCCTGGTAGGACTCCAGGGCGACCTTGTCACGGCGCTTGGACAGCTTCTTGCGCTGCTCGTTGACGATGACGGGCAGATGCGCCCACACCGGCGGGGTGTGGCCCAGCGCCTCCCACAGCAGCTGCTGCTTGGGGGTGTTGGACAGGTGCTCCTCGCCGCGGACGACCTGGGTGATGCCCATCTCGACGTCGTCGACCACGTTGGCCAGCACGAACAGCGGGGAGCCGTCGGCGCGGGCGATCACGAAGTCCTCGATGGCCGAGTGGGCGAACTCCACCCGGCCCCGGATCTTGTCGTCGACGACGGTGGGGCCGCCGTCGGGCACGCGGAAGCGCAGCGCGCGGCCGGGTCCGGGCTCCAGGCCGCGGTCGCGGCAGAAGCCGTCGTACCCCAGGTTGGGGTTGTCGCGGCGGGCCTCCAACTGCTCGCGGGTGCAGTCGCAGTAGTAGGCACGGCCGTTCTTGTACAGCTCCTGCGCCGTCTCGCGGTGCGCGTCGGCGTAGGAGGACTGGAAGTAGGGCCCCTCGAAGTGGGGGTCCGCCTCCTCGATGCCCAGCCAGGCCAGGGCGCGGATGATGCCCTCGGTCCACTCCGGGCGGTTGCGCGCGGCGTCGGTGTCCTCGATGCGCAGCACCATGCGCCCCTCGGACTGCTGCTGTGCCAGAGCCCAGTTGAAGAGCGCGGAGCGGGCGCCGCCGACGTGGAACATGCCCGTAGGGGACGGGGCGAAGCGGGTACGAATCGAAGTCTCGGTCACGCCTTCCAGGGTAGGGCCGAACAGAGCACACGGGCTCCGTGGTCCCTCCTTCGGCGTGCTCGGGAGGGGGTCACAGGGGTTCGGGGAGGGGGCGGGGGTAGGGCTCGCCCACGCCGTAGGACTCGGCGAGGGCGTCGGCGAAGGCCGCCGCGATCTTGATCTCGCCCCGCGCGTTGGGGTGGGTGCCGTCGTAGGTGTCGGCCGCCACGTCCCACTTCTCGCGCTCGGCGATGTCGATGCTGACCACCGGGGACCGGTCGGTGGACAGCTCACCGGCCAGGTCCCGGATGAGGATGTTGTAGGAGTACGTGCGCAGCGCGAACCCGGGGTCGTTGTCGGCGTAGGCGATGGGCAGCGCCTCGGCCAGGACGATCTTCACGTCGGGGTTGCCCTCGCGGGCGCCCTCGACGTACCGGCGCAGCCACTCCTCCATCTCCGCCATCTCGACCGGCCACAGCAGGTCGTTGACACCGATGAGGGCGCACAGCACGTCCGGCTCGTAGCGGCCGACCTCCTCCCCGATGCTGGCGGAGGCGTCGCGCAGGGTGCGGCCCCACACGGCGTTGTGGTCCTGGTCGAAGTCGGGGTCGCGGTACTCGACGGTGTCGGCGTCCCCGGACGCCGCCTCGGCGGCGGGATCGTCCGCGGTGGGCCCGGCGGAGGGCGAGGTCTCGTCGGTGGGCACCGGGACGATCATGTCGGTGGTGGCCGGATCGCTGTAGGGGCCGACGAAGTCCAGCCCGCCCACGGCGGGCTCCAGGTGGTTCCACAGGTGGTAGCGCCACGTCCGGTCGCCGTCGGCGCCCTGGGTCATGGAGTCTCCGGAGAGCATGACGCGCAGTGATCCGCTCATGGGTGTTTCAGCCTCCGCTGTGGGGTCGGTTCCGCGGTCGTCGGTACGTGTCACCCACAGGTAGCCGCCGCCGGCGACCAGGGCCAGCGCGAGGAGGCCGGCCAGGATCAGGGTGCCGGTGCGTCGGGACGGGGGGATGGCCACTTCGGAGCCCTTCCGGTGAGGCGTCGGGCGGCGGGGGCCGCCGTCCGGGGACGGTACACGGCCCGGCCGGGTCACGGCCGGGCCGGGGGACTTCAGTCCCGGGCGACGACCCGGTTGCTGATCGTGCCCAGTCGTTCCACCGTCACCGCGACCTCCTGGCCGACCCGCAGCGGCCCGACACCGGCGGGCGTGCCGGTGAGCAGGACGTCGCCGGGGAGCAGCGTCATGAAAGAGGTGACATAGGAGATCATGCCCGGGATGTCATGGATGAACTGTGATGTTCGTCCACTCTGCCGGACCTCGCCGTCCACGGTGGTGGTGACCGCCAGGTCCTGCGCCTCGTCGATGCTCAGCCCGGTGGTGATCCACGGGCCGATCGGGCAGAAGGAGTCGAACCCCTTGGCCCGGGTCCACTGCTTGTCCTTCTGTTGCAGGTCGCGGGCGGTGACGTCGTTGGCGACGGTGTACCCGAAGATGACGTCGGCGGCCCGCTCCCGGGGCACCTCGCGGCAGGGCCGGGAGATGACGATGGCCAGTTCGCCCTCGAAGTCGACCCGCTCGGAGACCGCCGGGTGGAAGATGGGGTCCGTGGGCCCGGCCACGGAGGTGGAGGGCTTGAGGAAGACCACGGGCTCCTCCGTGCTCTCGCCCGTGATGCCCTGCATCTCCGCGACGTGGTCGGCGTAGTTCTTGCCGATGCAGACCACCTTGGTGGGCAGGACCGGCGACAACAGGCGGACGTCGGTGAGCTTGGCCCGCTCACCGGTCAGTTTGATGTCGCCGAGCAGGGGGTGCCCGTTGAGCCTGGCGATGTACTCGTCGCCGCTGTCGGTATCGGTCTCCACGAGGCCGAACCCGACCTCGTCACCGGCCGCGAACCGTGCGATGCGCACCTGTTGTCCTCCCAGATCGACACGTTTGCGCTTGAAGGTTATCCGCGCCCGCCCCCGACGGCACGACGGCGGTGCCGCACCTTCGCCTTGGCCTTCGGAACGGTCGCGGTCATGGCATGCTGGATCCGTCGTCCGTTACTGAGAGGTGCCCCGTGCCCACGTCCGCTCCGTCCCCGGGAGGCCGTCGCCGCCGATCCCGCCGGTACTCGGCGGGACTCGCCCTCGGCCTGTGCCTGGTCTCGGGCGCCGCCACCGTGCTGATGGTCAGCGTGCCGCCGCCGCTGGAGGATTCCGGCACCCCCGCGGGCGCCTCCGGCCCGGTCGGCGACGGGGTGCCCGACGACGCCGAGGCCCCGCCGGCGGCCAGCGCCAGCGGCCGGACCGAAGAGGCGCCCGCGCCGTCCTCCCCTGCCCCACCCGCGGAGGAGGCGGAGGAGGAGAAGGAGGACGACGAGCCGGTGCTGCTGCGCTCGGTCGTGGAGGAGGTCGACAGCGCCGACGGCGAGTTCTCCGTGATGGAGGGCGAGGGCGACGTCATGGGCGAGGGCCCGGTGACGACGTTCGCGGTGGAGGTCGAGCAGGGCCTGCCCGGCGCGGACGAGGACTTCGCCGAGGCCGTCGAGCTGATCCTGGGCGACCCGCGCAGCTGGGGCGACGACGGGGAGCGGGCGATGCAGCGGGTGGACGGCGACGACGCCGACATCCGGGTCATCCTCGCCGCCCCCGACACGGTCGACCGCATGTGCGCGCCGCTGCGCACCAACGGCTACGTCTCCTGCGCCAACGGCAACCGGGCCATCATCAACCAGAACCGCTGGGTGTCCGGGGTCCCGCACTTCGACGGCGACCTGGAGACCTACCGGATCTACCTGATCAACCACGAGGTGGGCCACACCCTGGGCCACGGCCACGTGTTCTGCCCGGGGCCGGGCGAGACCGCCCCGGTGATGCAGCAGCAGACGCTGGACCTCCAGGGGTGCGAGGCCAACGGCTGGGTGCACCCGGACAACGACCCGCCCGGGGACGAGTGACGGGTCCCGAACGGAACAGAGAGGCCGCACCCGTGAACATCCCTTCCCCGGTGAACAGGCGGGCGGCCCTGGGCGTGGCCGCGGGCGCGGCGGTCACCGGCGCCGTCGCCGCCTGTTCGGGCCCCGCGCAGGACTCCGGTGCCCCGGCCTCCGGGAACGATCCGACCCCCGGGACCGATCCGGCGCCCGCGCCCTCTCCGGAGGAGTCCGTGGCCACCGTCGAGGAGGTGCCGGTCGGCGGGGGCGTCGTCCTGGCCGGGGCCGCCGTGGTCCTGACCCAGCCGGAGGCGGGCGAGTTCCGGGCGTTCTCCACGACCTGCACCCACGAGGGCTGTCCGGTGGACGAGGTGGTCGGCGATGAGATCGTGTGCCCGTGCCACGGCAGCCGGTTCTCCATCGCCGACGGCTCCCGGACCGCCGGTCCGGCCTCCGACCCCCTGGAGGAGTACCCGGTGACCGTCACCGAGGAGGGCGGTCTGGTCGTCGGCTGACGGCGGGGCGAACCGCGGCGGGCGCGGGGGGATCCCATCGCCGACAGCGACCGGCACAGAAGGACCACCGATGACGTCTTCCGCAGCACGATCCTGGGCCGAGTCACAGGCCGGGGCGTTCTCCCTCTCCCCCGCCGCCACCGACCTGCTCGAAGAGCTGTACACACCGGCCCTGCCCGCCGCGGCCGCGAACTTCGAGCACGAGCTGACCGGCCTGTCCGGGCCGCCCCGTCCGGTGTGGGGGACGGCGGGCCGACGGCCGGTGACCGACCTGGACCTGCTTCTGGAAGGGTGGGACGAGGACACCCTGCGCAGGGTCCTGGTGTGGTCCCGGGCGACGATGCCCCCGGATGCGCGGGTCACCGGCTCACCCGCGGCCCGGCCGCATCCGGTCTGCTCACGGCACTGGGCGTTGCAGGACCACTTCGCCCGGTCGGCCCTGGGCTGGGACGGCGAGACCCTGCCCGCGCTGATCCGCACCCTGACACTGGGCTGGAGCCCTCCGGACCTGCCGGTGGGCGCCTGCGTACGCGTATCGCCGGCCCTCTCGGCCGCCTCGGCGGACGCCGTCCGCGAGGCGGCGGCGCACCTGGGCGCCCGGCTTCGATCCACACCCGGCGGCGACCGGGAGCGGGAGCGGGCGCACCACAGGCTGCTGGAGATCCTCACCGCCATGGGTGAGCCGCCGGCCTCCCTGGAGGTCCTGGCCTACCGGGATGACCGCTTCTTCGAACGGCTCCGCGCGAAGCACCCGGATCTGCTCGCCGACCCGGGGCTGACCGGGTTGGTCGTCCACTGCCTCCAGCCCTTCCACGGGCACGCCTGGGAGGCGGGCCTGCCGCTTCGGCTCCGTGCTTTCAAGGACCTCGACGGGGCTCTGCGCGAGTTCCTGGAAGCGGCTCTGGACCTTCCCGAGGTCCCGGTGCCGGTCCCGGTGTTCACCGATGCGGAGCGGTCGGCGCACCTGCACGCGAAGCACGTCCCGCCCCGGGCCGCGGACCACCTCACCCCGCACGCCCGGCACCTGCTGGAGGGGGTCGCAGCGGTGCTGCCGCACCTGGACCGCACCCCCGGGTGGGCGGTGGACCTGCTGCACCGCCTGGCCCTGCGGCTGGGTGCCGGACACGGGCCGCGGGACTCGCACGCCGCGCGCGGTCTCGTCTCGGTGATCGAGCGGATGGGCGGTCAAGAGGCCCTGGCGGCACTGGTCGACCTGCACGCGGAGTTCCGGGAGAGGGTCTCGGTGAAGTACGTCGGGGCCTCGCTGTCCCGTACCGCCGAACGGATGGGCCTGTCCGCCGCCGAGACCGCGGAACGCACCGTGCCCGCGCACGGGCTCGGCCCCGACGGCACCCGCACCGAACGGGTCGGCGACCACGGCGTCACCATCGCGGTGACGGAACAGGGCGCGGCCCTGCGGTACACCGGCCCCGACGGCAGGACCGGCCCCCGGGCCCCCAAGGTCCTGGCCGGGGAGCACCCCGGAGCCCTCAAGGACGTCAAGGACCGGGCGGCGCGCGTCCGGAAGACCTTCAGGGCCGAACAGGAGCGCCTCGACGCCCTCGGAGACCACGCCCCCGGGCTCGGTACCTGGGTCTCCCGCTACCTGGAGCACCCGGTCACCGGGCCGATCGCCCGCGGCCTGTCCTGGGCGGTGGACCCCGACGGCCGGCCCGGCACCCCCGAACGCGACGGCGGCCACTGGCTCCTGCGCGCCGAGGACGGCGGGGTCCTCCTGCATACCGCCACGGCCCCGCCCGCGACCCGGGTGCGGCGCGCGCCCTGACCCGCCCGCCCCGGGTACGGCCGTGGGCCGGGGGAACGTCCCCCGGCCCACGGACCCGAACCGGGCGGTCAGTCCTCCACGGAGGCGTTGTACTCCTCGATGGGGGTGTTCAGCCGGTCGGCGGCCTCGGCCATCGCGTCCTCGGCCGGGGTGTCACTGGTCAGGGCGGTCTCCCAGCCCTCCTCCGCGGCGGCGCGGGCGTCCGCCATGACGCCCATCATGCAGCCGGCGGTGTTCTCGTTGATCTCGGAGTCGGCGAGCTGGGCCGCGGCGACGGAGAACTGCGGGAACTCCTCGGCCCGCTCCTGCGCCTCGGGGCCGTCGTAGCCCTCGGTGTTGACGGACAGGTAGCCGGTCCCGGCGTGCCAGGTCGACTGGGACTCGGGGGTCAGCAGGAACTGCACGAACTCCCAGGAGGCGCGGACCTCCTGCTCGCTGTGGCCCTCGCCGTTGATCCACAGGGAGGCGCCGCCGATGATCGAGCCGCCCGGGTCGCCCGCCTCGACGAGCGGGAAGTACCCGGCGCCCACCTCGAAGTCGGACTGCTCGATGAAGCCGCCCAGCGAACCGGTGGACTCCAGCGTCATCGCGGCCCGGCCGGAGGTGAAGGCGGCCTGGGCGTCGTCGGTGTTGCGGCCGATGTGGACGGCGAGCTCGTCGTCGACCATGCCCTGCCACCACTCGATCATCTCCACGACCTTGGGGTCGTCGTAGAGGACCTCGGTGGCCCGGCCACTGCGGCCGTTGGCGTTGTCGCAGTAGGGGACCCCGGCGCGGGCCATGAACTGCTCGACGAACCAGCCGTAGGTGGCGGCGCCGAACCCGTACTGCACGACGGTGCCGTCGTCGTCGCGGACGGTCAGCTCCTCGGCGGCCTCGCGGATCTCCGCGAGGTCGGTGGGCGGGGAGTCGGGGTCCAGGCCCGCCTCCTCGAACGCGTCCCGGTTGATGTACATCAGCGGGGTGGAGTTGTTGAAGGGGAAGGACCGCAGTTCGCCGTCCACCGTGAAGTAGTTGAGCAGCGCGTCCTCGATCGGATCGGTGTCGTAGCCGTCCGCGTCGATGAAGGACTGGGCGGGCACGGTCTGCCCGGAGTCGATCATGAACTGGGTGCCCAGGTCGAAGATCATGATCAGCTCGGCGGTCTCGCCCTGCTGGATGGCCGCCCGGTGGGCCGCCAGGGCGGTGTCGTAGTCGCCCTGGAAGGAACCGGTGACCTCGATGCGGCCCTCGTTCTGGGCGTTGAACTCCTCGATGAGACCGTCGAGCACCTGCCCGTTGGTGGCGTCCATGCTGTGCCAGAACTCCACCTGGACCGCCTCGTCCAGGCCCTCCAGGACGTCGGCTCCGGGCGCGGTGAGGGTGCTTTCGCCACCGCCACCGCCGCCGGAGCAGCCGCTCAGGACCAGGCCGAGGCCGGTGATCAGGGCGGCGGCGCGGACCGCGTGCCGCCGGGGGGAGATTCTCATGCTTCGTCGCTTCCTCTGGTCGGTAGGGGGGACCGTCCCCGGGTTCCGGGGACCGGTCGATCGGGGTTCGGCCGCGTGTCCGGCTACTTGACCGCGCCCGCCGTGAGCCCGCGGACGATGAAGCGCTGTCCGAAGACCACGAGGGCGAGGGTGGGCAGGACGGAGAGGGCCGCACCGGCCAGGAGGAGGCCGGGGTCGGACGCCTCGCCGGTCTTGAGGCTGTTCAGACCGATCTGGAGGGTCTGCATCTGGCTGCTGCGCGTGATGATCAGCGGCCAGAAGTACATGTTCCAGCTGGTGATGAACACGTAGACGCCGACGGCGGTGAGGGCGGGGCGGCTGAGCGGGATCAGGATCGTCCACAGGAACCGCAGGTGCCCCATGCCGTCCATGCGCGCCGCGTCGTACAGCTCGCGGGGGAACTGCTTGAAGCTCTGGCGCAGCAGGAAGGTGCCGAAGGCGTAGGCCAGGAAGGGCATGACCAGGCCCGCGAAGGTGTCGGTGAGACCCCACGAGGCGATGGTCAGGTAGTTGGGGATGAACGTGGCCTCGCCCGGGACCATCAGGGTCGCCAGGAACAGGGCGAAGACCACGGCCGACCCGCGAAAGCGCAGGAACACGAACGCGTAGGCGGCCAGGGCCGAGGTCACCAGCTGGGAGACCGTGATGATCCCCGCCATGACGAGCGAGTTCCCGTACATGCGCACCAGCGGCACGGCGTCCAGCGCGGCCGTGATGTTGTCCGGGTGGACCCCGGTGGGCACCAGCTGCGCCGGGAAGGCCGCCAGCTCCCTGGGGTCCATGATCGCCCCGGCGAACACGTAGTACACGGGGAACAGCGTCGGCACCAGGAAGAGGAGCAGCAGCAGGTAGAGCACCGCCCGTCCGAGCAGGAAGCGCGGGGAGGGCCGGTGGCGGCGCCGGGGCGCCGGGGCGGCCGCGGCAGGCGCGTCGGATCCGAGGGTGAGGGGGGCCGCGGTCATGCGTAGTGCACCTTCCGCTCGATGGAGCCGAACTGGATCGCGGTGCACACGAGGACCACCAACAGCAGGACGAGCGCCTGGGCGCTGGCCCGCCCGAAGTCGCTGGTGCTGTAGGCGAAGGCCTCCTCGAAGATCGAGTAGACCAGGGTGGTCGTGGAGCCGCTGGGCCCGCCGCGGGTGAGGATGTGGATCTGCCCGAACCCCTGGAGCGCGTTGATCGTGGAGATCACGATGAGGAAGAAAAGCTGCGGGCCGAGCATCGGAACGGTGACGTCGCGGGCCAGGCGCACCCCGGTGGCCCCGTCGATGCGGGCGGCCTCGTTGATCTCCTTGGGGATGGAGCCGATCCCGGCGGCCAGGACGAGCACCCCGTAGCCGAGGTTCATCCAGACCGTGGTGATGCACACCGACCACAGGGCCATCTCCTGGGAGGTGAGCCAGGGGACCTGGGACAGCCCGACCCGGTACAGGATGCCGTTGAGCACGCTGTTGCCGGAGCTGTAGAACACCACGAAGATCACCGAGGCGCTGGCCACGGAGAACGCGAAGGGCAGGGCGAAGGCGCCGCGCAGGAGGCGCTGACCGCGGATGACGCCCTCCAGGAGGAGGACGATGGCGAGCGCCCCGGCCACGCCGGGGACGACCGTGCCGAGCGTGAAGAGCAGCGTGGTGAGCAGGACCTGGCCGAACTCGGGCGAGGCCATCTCCGCGAAGTGGCTGAACCCGACGAACCGGCTGGGCCTGCCGATGATGTCGTTGCCGTGCATCGACAGGTACACGGTCCGGCCGAGGGGATAGGCGAGGAAGAGCGCGAAGACCACGATGGACGGTGCCAGGAACCCCCAGGCCAGCACGGTCTCCTTGCTCCTGCGGGTGCGGCGGAGCGGCGGGGCCTCGGGGGGTGCGGTGGCCGTGGGGGTGGTGGTCACGCCTCCTCCCCCGCCGGCGGTGGTGGTGGTTGGTGAGGACACGCCCCGCAGTCTTGCCCGGGCGGATGACCGGTATCCCGACGTGGGGAGAACGGTGTGCCAACGGGTGGACGCTGGGCGGTTATGTCCGACATCGATCACCACTCGTAACGTGCGGGTTCATCAGAAGTTCGCAGTATCGAGTGACCCGGGGCACAGTGGCTATATCTTTCAAGCCAGGTGTCCATTACTTGTAAGTAAGGTTCCGCCGGTTTCCTCCCCCCGACGACACGCGGCGGGCCCCTCGTCCGGTTTCACCCGGCCGAGGGGCCCGTTCGGTCACGGTCCGCCGTGACGGCAGATGACCGGACCGTCACACATCCCGTTCACGCGGGTAGCCCTGGCGCAGCAGGCCGTAGTTGAAGGCCTGCTCCAGAGCAACCCAGGAGGCGTCCACGACGTTGGGGCCCAGGCCCACGGTCGTCCACTCCCCCGCGCCGTCACTGAACGTGATGAGCGTGCGGGTGATGGCGTTGGTCCCCGAGCTGCCCTCCAGGATGCGGACCTTGTAGTCCACCAGTTCCAGTCCGGCCAGCGCCGTGTACACGCCCTCCATGGAGGAGCGCAGCGCCCGGTCCAGCGCGTTGACCGGGCCGTTGCCCTCGGCGGTGGCGATGACCCGCTCGCCCTTGACGGTCAGCTTGACGGTGGCCTCGGTCAGGCTCTCGTACGCGCCGAACAGCGGCGCCCCGTCCCGGGGACGGCGTTCGGTGATGACCCGCCACGACTCCGTCTCGAAGTAGCGGACCGGCTCGCCCATCTCCTCGCGCAGCAGCAGTTCCAGGGAGGCGTCGGCCGCCTCGAAGCTGTACCCCGACAGCTCCAGGCCCTTGACCCGCTCCACGACCCGGCCCGACAGGGCCCGGTCGCCGGCCAGGTCCAGGCCCAGCTCCTGCGCCTTGAGCTCGATGGACGCCCGGCCGGCCATGTCGGAGACGAGCATGCGCATGGTGTTGCCGACCAGCGCCGGGTCGGTGTGCTGGTACAGGTCGGGGTCGACCTTGATGGCGGATGCGTGCAGCCCGGCCTTGTGCGCGAACGCCGACACCCCCACGTAGGGGCGGTGCGTGTCCGGGGTCAGGTTGACGATCTCGGCGACGGCGTGCGACACCCGGGTCATCTCCTCCAGGCAGCCCGGGGGGAGCACGTCCATGCCCCGCTTGAGGGTGAGCGCCCCCACCACGGCGAACAGGTCGGCGTTGCCCACCCGCTCCCCGTAGCCGTTGGCGGTGCACTGCACGTGGGTGGCCCCGGCGTCCACGGCGGCCAGGGTGTTGGCCACGGCGCAGCCGGTGTCGTCCTGGGCGTGCATGCCCAGTCGGGCGCCGGTGGCCTCGCGCACCTCGGTGACGGTGCGGAAGACGTCGTCGGGGAGCATGCCCCCGTTGGTGTCGCACAGGACCACGACATCGGCGCCGGCGCCGGCCGCGGCCCGCACGACGTCGAGGGCGTAGGACGGGTCGTGCCGGTACCCGTCGAAGAAGTGCTCACAGTCCACGAACACGCGCTGGCCGTGTTCGCGCAGGTAGGACACCGTGTCGGCGATCATGGCGAGGTTCTCGTCGAGGGTCGTGCGCAGTGCGCGCTCGACGTGCCGGTCGTCGCTCTTGGCGACAAGGGTGACGACCGGCGCGCCGCTGTCGCGCAGCGCGGCCACCATGGGATCGTCGGCGGCCTTCACACCGGCCCGGCGGGTCGCCCCGAACGCGGTGAGTTGCGCGTGCTTCAGCGAGAGCTCTTGTGAAGCCCGCTGAAAGAATTCGGTGTCCTTGGGGTTCGCCCCCGGCCACCCTCCCTCGATGAACCCCACCCCGAAGTCGTCCAGCAGCGCGGCGATGGCCAGCTTGTCGGAGACCCGGAGATTGATCCCCTCGCGCTGGGCCCCGTCGCGCAGCGTGGTGTCGAAAACGTGGAAACCGTCGTCCCTCATGGGTGGAACTCCCGAAGGTGGATGCTGTGGAGGACCGACCCGGACCCGGCCAACAAAAAAGACCCCCCATGGACATGAGAGGTCTGCGCGTCGGCAAGGTCCGTTGTCAGCCGACGCGCCTCACGATAATGATCACCTGAGACGGCATGCGGCCAGTGTGCCACAGGACGACGTCCGTGACCCCGTTCGCGAACGGATTGTCCCAACATGTGGGACAGTGATTTCTCCCACTGGACAAACCGGACAGCGAGAAGGCCGCCGGAGACCCCGGCGGCCTTCGTGTCCGAGAGCGGAGGACTACCCCTGGAAGCGGGTCACCCAGCCGTGCCCGTCGGGGCGCCGCCCGGTCTGGATGCCCACCAGTTCCTCGCGCAGGCGCATGGTGACCGGGCCGGGGGTGCCGTCACCGATGGTGAACTCGCCGTCGTCGCTCTTGACGAACCCGACCGGGGTGATGACCGCGGCCGTGCCGCAGGCGAAGACCTCGGTCAGCTCGCCCGATTCGGCGGCCTTGCGCCACTCCTCGGTGGAGATCGGCTTCTCCTCCGCCGGGATGCCCAGGTCGGGGGCGAGGGTCAGCAGCGATTCGCGGGTGATGCCGGGCAGCAGCGTGCCGGTCAGCGGGGGCGTGCGCAGGCGTGCGTTCTCACCCGAGCCGAACACGAACCACAGGTTCATGCCGCCCATCTCCTCGACCCAGCGGTGCTCGCGGGCGTCCAGCCAGACCACCTGGTCGCAGCCCTTCTCCACGGCCTGGGCCTGGGCCAGGAAGCTGGCCGCGTAGTTGCCCGCGAACTTGGCCGCGCCGGTGCCGCCGGGCGCCGCGCGCGTATAGTCCGTGGACAGCCAGACGGTGACCGGCTTGACGCCGCCCGCGAAGTAGGAGCCGACCGGCGAGGCGATGAGCAGGTAGACGTAGGTGCGGGAGGGGTGGTTGACCCCCAGGCCGACGTCCGTCGAGATCATGAACGGACGCAGGTAGAGGCTGAAGTCGGGCTTGGTGGGGACCCACTCCCCGTCGTGCTCCAGCAGCAGTTCGATGGACTTGAGGAACAGGTCCTCGGGCAGCTCCGGCATCGCCATGCGGGCGGCGCTCCGGTTGAAGCGGGCCGCGTTGGCCTCGGGCCGGAAGGAGGCCAGGGAGCCGTCGGGGTGGCGGTAGGCCTTGAGCCCCTCGAAGATCTCCTGGGCGTAGTGGAGCGCGGAGGTGGCCGGGTCCAGGCTCAGCGGGCCGTAGGGCTCCAGCTTCGCGTCGTGCCACCCCTTGCCCTCGGTGTAGCGGATGCTCACCATGTGGTCGGTGAACACCTGGCCGAACCCCGGACTCTCCAGCAGTGCCTCTCGCTCCTGCGGGGTCTTCCGCCGGTCGGAGAGCTGGATGTCGAACGCCAACCCGCTCGTGGTGGTGTTGTCGTTGGTCATGACTCGTCGGTCCTCTCGGGTGCATCAGGTCGGCAGCGCCGCCGACCTGGGATCTAGTCTGTCGGAAGAGCGCACCCTGTGCCAGAGCGGGAGCAACAGGCCCGTAACACGAAGGGCGCGCCCGGTGGTGTCCGGGCGCGCCCTTGCGGGGTTCAGCGGTGGCTGTGCCGGTCGGCCGCGCCCTGGTCCATCGACGGGGCAGGGCCGACGCGGGGCGTCAGCCCTGCTCGGTTACTCGCGCGGCGAGGTCGTCGCCGATGCGGGAGGTGGAGCGGGCCTCGCCGGGGGCACGGGTCTTGAGGTCGGCGGCGACGGCGGCCTCGATGCGGCGGGCCGCCTCGGGGACGCCGAGGTGGTCCAGCAGCATGGCGGCCGACAGCACGGTGGCGGTCGGGTCGGCCTTGCCCTGCCCGGCGATGTCGGGGGCCGAGCCGTGGACCGGCTCGAACATGCTCGGGAAGGTCCGGTCCGGGTTGATGTTGCCGCTGGCGGCCAGCCCGATGCCCCCGGTGATGGCGGCACCGATGTCGGTGATGATGTCGCCGAACAGGTTGTCGGTGACGACCACGTCGAACCGGGCGGGCTGGTCGACGAAGAACATCGCGGCGGCGTCGACGTGGCAGTAGTCAACGGAGACCTGCGGGTACTCGGCGCCGACCTCGCGGACGACACGCTGCCAGAGCTCGCCGGCGAAGGTCAGCACGTTGTCCTTGTGGACCAGGGTGAGCTTCTTGCGCGGGCGCTCGGCGGCCTGGGCGAAGGCGAAGCGGACGACGCGCTCCACGCCGAAGCGGGTGTTGACGCTGTCCTGGGTGGCGATCTCGTGCGGGGTGCCCTTGCGCAGGACGCCGCCGGCCCCGGCGTAGGGGCCCTCGGTGCCCTCGCGGACGACGAGCATGTCGATGTCCTCGGGGGTCACACCGGCCAGCGGGCTCGCCACGCCGGGGTACAGGCGCACGGGGCGCAGGTTGACGTAGTGGTCGAAGTCGAAGCGCAGGCGCAGCAGCAGGCCGCGCTCCAGGACGCCGCTGGGGACCGTGGGGTCCCCGACCGCGCCCAGGTAGATGGCCTCGTGCTGCGCCAGCTCCGCGGCGACGGAGTCGGGCAGCGTCTCACCGGTGCGGTGCCAGAGCCGGGCGCCGAGCTCGTACTCGGTGGCCTCGATGGCGAGGTCGTGCCGGGCGGCGGCGACCTCCAGCACCTTGAGGCCCTCGGCGACGACCTCGGGTCCGATCCCGTCGCCGGGGATGACGGCCAGTTTCACCGTGCGCGCTGCCATGCGGCCTGCCTCTGCTCCGATCGCGATCCCACCGGCCAATTCTCACATGGTGAGATCAGAATGAACACTGAATGAGACAACCATACCGGCACGCGAGACCGGCGGCGTCCGTCGCCCCGACACTTCAGTCGCGGCGGTTCAGGGCGTCCTGGAGCGCGCGGTGGATCTCTTCGTCGACGTCGGAGGTGGACGGGTAATCGACCATGTCGTACATCATGTGGGACTCCGATTGCGGTGCGTGACCGGCATCGCGTGCGCTCGGGCCGGATGGGCGTGCGCTGCGCGGATGCCGCGGTCCACGGTGACCGCGAGAGATGAGAGAAGGCGGGAGCGGTGGTTCCCGGCGGGGTCGCCGGGGCCGCCTCCGCGGACCCGGGTCGGGGCGGGCGGAAACGGCGGGCGGCGGCGTCGACCGGTGGCGTCGGACACCGCTGGCTCCTAGGACGACAGAATATCGGATGTCCAACTATGTGGCCAGAACTTCTCACGATATGAGACGAGCGCGTGTCGTCTCAGGTGAGAAAAGCGCGCATTTCCCCGCGAAAAACCTGCGGAACCCCCCGGACACGAGAAGAGGGGCCGCACCACCGGCGCGACCCCTCTTTCCAGGCATGCCTCCCGGCCCGGTCAGTCCTCCAGGTCGACCTGGCGGGTGACCGCGGCGTCGATCTCGCCGGAGATCGACGCCAGGACGGCGTCCGGCACCGCGGAGTCGACGGTCAGCGCGATGAGCGCCCGGCCGCCCTCCTGGTCCCGGATGACCTGCATCCCGGCGATGTTGACGTCGGCGTCGCCCAACAGGGCGCCCACCTTGCCCACGATGCCGGGGCGGTCGTCGTAGGACAGGAACACCATGTGCTCGGCCAGGCCGATCTCCAGGGCGTAGTTGTTGACCTCCACCAGCTTCTCGATCTGGCGGGGGCCGGTGAGCGTGCCCGAGACCGACACCCGGGTGCCGTCGGCCAGCACGCCGCGCACCGCGATGAGGTTGCGCCAGTCGCCGCTCTCGTCGCTGGTGACGAGGTCCACCTCCACACCGCGCTCCTTGGCCAGCAGCGGGGCGTTGACGAACGTCACCGTGTCCTCGACCACGTCGGCGAACACGCCCTTGAGCGCGGCCAGCTCCAGCACCTTGACGTCGTGCGCGGCGATCTCCCCGCGCACCTCCACGTCGATGCGGCTGGGCAGCGCACCGGCCAGGGCGGTGAAGACCCGGCCCAGCTTCTCGGTGAGCGGCAGGCCCGGCTTGATCTCCTCGGCCACGCCGGTGCCCTGCACGTTGACCGCGTCGGGCACGAACTCGCCGGACAGGGCGAGCTTGACCGAACGGGCCACCTGGGTGCCCGCCTTCTCCTGCGCCTCGTGGGTGCTGGCGCCCAGGTGCGGGGCCACGACCACGTTCTCGAACTCGAACAGCGGGCTGTCCGTGCACGGCTCCTTGGCGAACACGTCGATGCCCGCGCCGGCGACCCGGCCGTCCTTGAGCGCCCGGTACAGCGCGTCCTCGTCCAGGATGCCGCCGCGCGCGGCGTTGATGACCCGCACGTTCGGCTTGACCTTGTGCAGCGCCTCCTCGCCGATCAGACCGAGGGTGTCCTTGGTCTTGGGCAGGTGGATGGTGATGAAGTCGGCGCGCCCGAGCAGGTCGTCGAGCGTGGTCATCTCCACGCCCATCTGGGCGGCGCGGGCGGGCTGCACGAACGGGTCGTAGGCGATGACCTTGGTGCCGAACGCCAGCAGGCGCTGCGCGACCAGGGCGCCGATCCGGCCCAGGCCGACGACGCCGATCGTCTTCTCGTACAGCTCGACACCGGTGTACTTGGACCGCTTCCACTCGCCGTTGACCAGCGCGTTGTGCGCGGGGGCGGTGTTGCGGGCACTGGCCAGCAGCAGGTTCACGGCCTGCTCGGCGGCGCTGACGATGTTGGAGGTCGGGGCGTTGACCACCAGCACGCCCGCCTTGGTGGCGGCCTCCACGTCCACGTTGTCCAGGCCGACGCCGGCCCGGGCGACGACCTGTAGGCGGGGGGCCGCGGCCAGGGCCTCGGCGTCCACCTTGGTGGCGCTGCGGACGATCAGCGCGTCCACGTCGGCCAGGGCCGGCAGGAGCAGGGACCGGTCGGCGCCGTCGACGCGGCGGACCTCGAAGTCCTCTTCGAGCAGCGCGATTCCGGCGGGCGAGAGTTCTTCCGCTACGAGTACGGCGGGTTTGGACACAGGGGTTCCTTTTCGGGTGGTGCGTCCCGATTCACGCAGGTCAAGCCCTACCGAGATCGGGTGAGGACGGCCGGAACAAAGTCTACTGCGATGGTAGGGAAGCCCGATGGGGGCGGGTGGTCGTAGCCACCCACCCCCACCTCACGAGGACTCCGCTCAGCCCTTGAGCCAGCTCATCAGCGGGCGCAGCTCGGCGCCCACCTTCTCGATCTGCTCGCCCTGCTCGGCCTCGCGGCGCTTGGTGAACGTCGGCTGCCCCGCGTCGAACTCGTCCATGAGCTCCTTGGCGTAGGAGCCGTCCTGGATCTCGCGCAGGATCTTGCGCATCTCCTCGCGGGTCTGGCCGGTGATGACGCGCGGACCGCGGGTGTAACCGCCGTACTCGGCGTTGTCCGACACCGACCAGTTCATCTTGGAGATGCCGCCCTCGTACATGAGGTCGACGATGAGCTTCAGCTCGTGCAGGCACTCGAAGTAGGCGACCTCGGGCTGGTAGCCCGCCTCGACCAGGGTGGCGAAACCGGCCTTGACCAGCTCCTCGGCGCCGCCGCACAGCACGGCCTGCTCACCGAACAGGTCGGTCTCGGTCTCCTCCTTGAACGTGGTCTTGATGACGCCCGCCTTGGTGCCGCCGATGCCCTTGGCCCACGACAGCGCCAGGTCCCAGGCCTGCCCGCTGGCGTCCTTCTCGACCGCGACCAGGCAGGGCACGCCGCGCCCGGCCTCGAACTGGCGGCGGACCAGGTGGCCCGGGCCCTTGGGGGCGACCATGGCGACGTCCACGCCCTCGGGCGGGGTGATGAACCCGTAGCGGATACTGAACCCGTGGCCGAAGAACAGGGCGTTGCCCGGCTCCAGGTTGGGCTCGATCTCCGCGGCGTACAGGTCGCGGTGGATGTGGTCCGGGACCAGGATCATGATGACGTCGGCCTCGCGGGTGGCCTCCGCCGGGGTGAGGACGCGCAGGCCCTCCTCCTCGGCCTTGGCGCGGCTCTTGGAGCCCTCGGCCAGGCCGATCCGAACGTCGACGCCCGAGTCCCGCAGCGACAGCGCGTGCGCGTGGCCCTGGCTGCCGTAACCGATCACGGCGACCTTCTTGCTCTGGATGAGCCCGAGGTCCGCGGCGTCGTCGTAGTACATCTGTGCTGCCACTTGGGGTTGCTCCTTGTTCTTCACATTCGTTGGGGGACGCGGGGGCACCCGGCCGTGTCCGGGCACCGGGATCCTCAGGCGGTGCGTTCGACCGCCCGCAGGGAACGGTCGGTGATCGACCGCGGCCCGCGCCCCAGGGCGACCAGCCCTGACTTGACCAGTTCCCGGATGCCGAACGGCTCCAGGTTCTTCACCAGGGCATCGAGTTTCTCGGGGTCGCCGGTGGCCTCGATGACGACGACGTCCGGGCTGACGTCCACGACGTGCGCGCGGAACAGCTCGGCCGTCTGAAGCACATGGGTGCGGCTCGACGCGTCGGCCTTGACCTTCACGAGCAGCAGCTCGCGCTGGACCGACGCGGTGGTGTCCATCTCCACGATCTTGACGACGTTGATCAGCTTGTTGAGCTGTTTGGTCACCTGCTCCAAGGGGTGGAGGTCGCAGTTGACCACGATCGTCATCCTGGACAGGCCCGGATACTCGGTGGTGCTGACGCTGAGCGAGTCGATGTTGAACCCGCGGCGGGAGAAGAGGGCAGAGGCGCGGGCGAGGATGCCCGGAGTGTCCTCCACCAGAACGGAAAGCGTGTGACGGCTCATGGTGGTCGACCTGCTCCTCTTAGTCCTCGGTGTCCCAGCTCGGCGCCATGTCGCGCGCGTACTGGATGTTGTCGTTGCTGACGCCGGGCCCGACCATCGGCCAGACCATCGCGTCGTGGTTGACCGTGAAGTCGACGACGACGGGGACGTCGTCGATCGCCATGGCCTTCTCGATGGTGGCGTCGACGTCCTCGGCGCGCTCGCACCGCAGGCCGACACAACCGTACGCCTCCGACAGCTTGACGAAGTCCGGAATGCGGACCTTCTCGTCACGGGGAGAGGTCTGTAGGTCGGTGTTGGAGTAGCGGCCCTCGTAGAACAGGGTCTGCCACTGCCGGACCATGCCCAGGTTGCCGTTGTTGACCACGGCGACCTTGATCGGGATGCCCTCGATGGCGCAGGTGGCCAGCTCCTGGTTGGTCATCTGGAAGCAGCCGTCGCCGTCGATCGACCAGACCGCGCGGTCCGGGTCGCCGACCTTGGCGCCCAGCGCGGCGGGGACGGAGAAGCCCATGGTGCCCAGGCCGCCGGAGTTGACGAACGCGCCGGGGCGCTCGTAGTCGATGAACTGGGCGGCCCACATCTGGTGCTGGCCCACACCAGCGACGTAGGTGGCCTCGGGGCCGACGACCTTGCCCAGCCGCTCGATGACCATCTGCGGGGACAGGGTGCCGTCGTCGGGGACGTCGTAGCCCTTGGGGTAGGTCTCCCGCAGGCGGTCGAGCTGCTGCCACCAGGCCGCGTAGTCCCCGGTGCGGCCCTTCTCCTGGTCGCCGCGGACCGCGACGACCAGGTCGGCGAGCACCTCGCGGCAGTCGCCGACGATGGGGACGTCGGCGTGGCGGTTCTTGGAGATCTCGGCCGGGTCGATGTCGGCGTGGACGATCTTGGCGTCGGGGGCGAAGCTGTCCAGCCGGCCGGTGACGCGGTCGTCGAACCGGGCGCCCAGGGCGACGATGAGGTCGGCCTTCTGGAGGGCGCCGACGGCGGCGACGTCGCCGTGCATGCCCGGCATGCCGACGAACTGGGGGTGGCTGCCGGGGAAGACGCCGCGGGCCATCAGCGTGGTGACGACGGGGACGCCGGTCAGCTCGGCCAGGACCCGCAGCTCGGCCGCGGCGCCGGCGCGCAGCACGCCGCCGCCGACGTACAGGACCGGGCGCTTGGCGTCGAGGATCATCCGGGCGGCCTCGCGGACCTGCTTGCCGTGCGGCTTGGTGACCGGGCGGTAGCCGGGCAGGTCCAGGCGCTCGGGCCAGACGAACTCGGCGCCCGCCTGGAGCGCGTCCTTGGAGATGTCGACCAGGACCGGGCCGGGGCGGCCGCTGGAGGCGATGTGGAACGCCTCGGCGACCGTGCGGGGGATGTCGCGCACGTCCTTGACCAGGAAGTTGTGCTTGGTGATCGGCATCGTGATGCCGCAGATGTCCGCCTCCTGGAAGGCGTCCGTGCCGATCATCGGGGAGGCGACCTGGCCGGTGATGGCGACCATCGGGACCGAGTCCATGTAGGCGTCCGCCAGCGGCGTGACCAGGTTGGTGGCACCGGGACCGCTGGTGGCCATACAGACCCCGGGTCGGCCGGTGGCGTAGGCGTAGCCCTCTGCCGCGTGACCGGCGCCCTGCTCGTGGCGCATGAGGATGTGCCGCACCTTCGCGGAGTCGTAGAGGGGGTCGTAGGCGGGGAGGATCGCGCCGCCGGGAATCCCGAAGACGGTGTCGACACCGACCTGCTCCAACGACCTGATCAGCGATTGTGCGCCGGTCATCTGCTCGGTCATCTCAAGATCCTTAGCGAGGGCCCAGAGCGGCACGGAGGCTCTGGTTGGTGGTGGGTCTGACTCGTCGTGGCCTGGTACGGCAATAAAAAAACCCCCACCGCCCGTGGCGGTCGAGGGGTGGCGCGCAGCAGAAGTGACTCAGTGGGCTGCGCGCCGACCAAGTACGAGAATCAGGGAGTTGCTCTTCACGCTCCCAACCTTGGCCGAAGACACGTCCACCCGTCAACCAGAACTTCACATTGTCTCAAATATTGAGACATGCATGTCAGCATGCGGCCGCCGACGCCCCACGGAAGCCCTGCGGAACAGCACGAACGCACAAAAAGCCCCCGTTACATGTAACGGAGAACACGTAACAGGGGCCCTGCGGTCCGATCGTTAGCCGTCCTTAACGAGTCTCGACGGAACACTCATCGAAGACGTCCTCGACCCGCTCGGCGCGGACGGCCCTACCCAGCCAGGTGTCCAGCAGGTCCAGATCGGTCTCGCCCTCGATCCGTTCCCGGGCCTCTTCGGAAACCTCGACCCCCTGGGCCCTGAGCACGGTGAGCACCGCCTCGGCCTTGCCCTCGGCCTTACCCTCGGCCTTGCCCTCGGCCTTGCCTTTGGCCTGGCCCTCGCGGAAGGGGCGTCCCATCAACTCGGACTTGTACTCGTAGTCGTCCTTCAGCTTCATGAACTTCTCCAGGATTCCGGGGGCCGTGGCCTCGAAGGCCGCGACCGCATAGTCAGCGTACAACCGGGATGACGACTTATCGAGGCTCTCCAGAGCCGCGACCAGCGCCCGCGCCGCTGCTTCGTCCTCGCCCTTGGGCGGGTTGTTGGCCAGAGCCAGAATGGTCAGCACCGGCCGGGCCGCGGCCGCCTTCAGGTCGGTGATCGGTTTGAGGGTGTCCAGAGCCAGGATCCGGGGGCGGACCTCCCCGCATCCCAGGTCGATGGGCTCGGCGTAGTATTCGGCTATCGCCGATGTGGGAGTGACGGCCAGCAGGATCACCGGGCACCTCAGGCGCCACCGGATGTTGGCGACATAGGCGGGCCAACTGTAGAACTTCCGGGCGTCCCGGGAATTCTGGGGTTCGACCATGATCGCCAGCACGGGGACGGGCTCGTCCGGGTCCTCCCCAGGTCCGGGCGGCCGTTCACAGACCACCACCGAGTCGGAGGTCAGGTGGGCCACCGCCGTGCTGGTCGCTTCGGCGGCGTCACAGCGGACCCGGGTGAACTCCGGCAACGGTGTACCGGTGATCTCTTGGAGGAGTTCCACAGCCGATTCCGGATCATTGCGGATCAGGTCGAGGGGGAACTCGTGCTGATAAGAGGGCATGGTGGAAAAGTAGCGCCCCCATCAGCGTTTCCGCAGGTGAACGGCGCTATTTCCGCATTACGTACGAATTGTCCTACAGGTTGGCGCCGGCCTCGCCGCCGACCAGGGACTCCACGCCGGAAGCGGCCATCGGGCGGGCGACCAGGAAGCCCTGGCCGCGGTCGCAGCCCATCGCCCGCAGCTGCTCCAGCTGCTCGGGGCGCTCGATGCCCTCGGCGACCACCTGGACGCCCAGGTCGCGGCCGAGCTGGATGATCGTGTGCGTGAGCAGCGTGACCGTGTCGTCGCGGCCCAGGTCGGCGATGAACGACGGGTCGACCTTGATGGCGTCCACGCTCAACCGGCGCAGGTGCGCCAGCGAGGCGTACCCCATGCCGTAGTCGTCGATGGCCAGCTGCACGCCCAGCTCCCGCAGCTCCGCCAGGTGCTGCACCGCCTCGCCGCCGCCGTCGAGCAGGACGTCCTCGTCCACCTCCAGGGTGAGCACCTCGGCGGACAGGCCCGAGTCGGCGAGCACCGACTCCACCGTCCGCACGAAGCGCGGCGACAGCACCTGCTTGACGGACAGGTTCACCGACAGGCCGATGTCCCAGTCCGACACCCGCCACACCGCGACCTTCTCGCAGGCCTCCCGCAGGATCCACTCCCCCAGCGGCACGATCAGCCCGGACTCCTCGGCGGCGCCCAGGAACCCGTCCGGGCCCACGGTCTCGCCGTCGCGGTTCCAGCGCACCAGCGCCTCCACCGACGTCACCCGGGACGTGTCCAGGTCCACGATGGGCTGGTACTCCAGGAAGAACTCGCCCTCCGCCAGCGCCCGGCGCAGCCGGATCTGCAACTCCAGCCGGGACACCACCGTGTCGTGCATGTGCGCCGCGTACACCTCGACGTTGCCCGGACCGCGCTCCTTGGCCCGGGTGAGCGCCACGTCGGCGTTGCGCAGCAGGTCGCCGCTGTCGGTGTCCGACTCGGCGAAGGCCACCCCCAGGCTGGCCGTCAGCACCAGCTCCCGGTCGGCCACCTGGAACGGCTCCGAGGCGATCACCCGGCCCAGCCGCTCCGCCAGGTCCACCACCCGCTGCGCCCGGGGGACACCCTCGATGAGGACCGCGAACTCGTCACCGCCCCAGCGCGCCAGCGTCGCCCCCGGCTCCAGCTCCCCGCGCAGCCTGCGCGCCGCCTGCGCCAGCAGGTGGTCGCCGCGCACGTGCCCGGCGGAGTCGTTGACCGCGGTGAACCCGTCCAGGTCCAGGAACAGCACCGCGATGTCGCCGGTGGGCTCGTCGCTGATCGCCCGGTGCGCCAGCACGTCGCTGGCCCGCTCCTCCAGGTAGGACCGGTTGGGCAGCCCCGTCACCCCGTCGTGGAAGGTCAGGTGCTCGACCTCGTCCTGGAGCGCCACCTGGGCGCTGATGTCCCGGGTGGTCACCAGCAGCCGGTCCGGTTCGCCGGGCTGCTCGTACAGGGACACCGTGGACTCGGTGTGCCGCCAGGTGCCGTCCGCGGCGCGCACCCGCAACCGCAGGTGGACGCCCTGGCCGTCGCGTTCGTCGAACAGGGCGGTGACCGCCTCGATCCGCTCCATGTCCTCGGGGTGGACGAGCGCCGTCACCGGCGCGGCCAGCACGTCGTCCAGCCGGTACCCGAACGCCTCCGCGGTGCCCGGGCTGACGTAGGACACCCCGCCGTCGCGGTCCAGCACCAGGATGACGTCGCCGCTGTTGCGGGCCAGCTCGTGGAAGTGCCCCTCGCGGTTGCGCACCATCCGGGTGAGGGTGGCGTTCTCCTCCAGCATCCCGAGGATGCGCACCAGCAGCACCAGCACGGCGGTCCCCGCCGCCAGCGGCAGCACCGGGGCCACCCCCGGCAGCCGCAGGCCCGCCACCGTGAGCACCACCGCAGCGATCGCGACCGCGCCGACCGCGGCCAGCTCCGGGGCGAACCGGTACAGGCCCCGCCCGGTGATCCTGCGCGGCCGGGCGCCGGGGCGGTGCTCCACCAGCCACGGCAGCGCGCCCATCAGCGTGAACCCCAGGAAGCGGATCGGGTGCTCCAGCCCGCCCAGCACCGGCGGCCCGGTCAGCCGACTGACGGCGCCGATCATGTCCGAGGCGGCGATCACGATGAGCACGCCGATCGCCAGCAGGACCGCGCGCCGCGTGCTGTGCGGTGACATGAAGACCAGTGGGACCAGCAGGCACAGCACCGCGATGTCGGCCACCGGGTACACCAGGGCGAAGCCCAGCACCCCCGAGCCCTCGCCCAACTCGTCGTACAGCGGGGAGAACAGCAGCAGCCACACCACGGCGAACACGGCGGCGGCGCACACATAGCTGTCGGTGATGTGCCGCAGGGCGGTGCGCAGGCCCCCGGGCCAGGGGGCGAAACGGGTGAAACCCACCACGAACAGCGGCAGAGCCGCCAGTGCGAACAGGTCCCCCAGGGTCAGGGACAGCACCGACCCGGAGCCGAGCATCCGGGTGATGCCGTGGGTGACGCCGCCCGCGCACCAGGCCAGGGCGGCGAAGCCGAGGTTGCGCAGCGCGGCCGGTCCGTCGGCGCCGTCGGCGTGGGCCTCCCGGTCGGCGCCGGTCGCCGCCCAGCGGCGCGACGCCAACAGCAGGGACGCACCGGCGACCCCCGCGGCCACGGAGGCGGGCCACTCGCCGAGCAGGGTCGCGACGGTGCCCTCCCCCACGGGGACCAGGGTCGCCGCGAGGTAGACGAGGAACAAGGCGACGAGCCCGCTGACCGACAGGCGACGTGCCCGGGTTCCCATTACCGACCTCCCAGCGGGAGCGCAGTGGACTCCGCGGCGGATCGCCGCGGACACGCTCTCTCCTCGGACATGGAGCACCCACCTCGCGTCGTGACGATTCCGGGCGCGCTCGGACGTGCGGCGCGCGGACCGGCGATCTCGTGGGACCGGGACGTTCCGGTGGCGGGCGGTCGCCGTCGACCGCGGCACCACCGTGCGGTCGCAACCCTACGCAACCAAGGTCACATGGCGATTGAGGACCGGATGAGAGATGACGACGGAGTCGTCACCCATCGTGACCGTGGCTGCGGACGCCGGGGCCCGAATGCTCACAGGGTGTACCGCGTCCACCTTCCGGAACCGCGGCACACCCTGAACCCTAGGGGATGCGGGACGGGCCCCGTCCCCGCCCCGGCGTGGCGCCGGGCACACACGGGGTCAGGAGACGCCCAGCTTCTCCAGGATCAGCTGCCGGGCGCGACCGGCGTCGGCCTGCCCGCGGGTCGCCTTCATGACCGCACCGACCAGGGCGCCGGCCGCGGCGACCTTGCCGCCGCGCACCTTGTCCGCGGCGTCGGGGTCGGCGGCGATGGCGGCGTCGACGGCCGCGCCCAGCGCACCGTCGTCGCTGACGACCTTGAGGCCGCGGGCCTCGACGACCGCGTCGGGCTCGCCCTCACCGGCCAGCACGCCCTCGACGACCTGGCGGGCCAGCTTGTTGGTGAGCGTGCCCTCGGCGACCAGGGCGATGATCCGTGCGACCTGGGCGGGGGTGATCGGCAGGGCGGACAGCTCCACCTCCTGCTCGGTGGCGCGGCGGGACAGCTCGTTCAGCCACAGCTTGCGGGCCTCGCCCGAGGGCGCCCCGGCGGCGACGGTGGCCTCCACCAGCTCGACCGCGTCCGCGTTGACCAGGTCGCGCAGCTCGGTGTCGCCGAGGTTCCACTCGGCGCGGATGCGGGCCCGCTTGGCCGCGGGCAGCTCCGGCAGGGTCGCCCGCAGCTCCTCGATCCACTCCTCGGAGGGGGCGACCGGGACCAGGTCGGGGTCCGGGAAGTAGCGGTAGTCCTGCGCCTCCTCCTTGCTGCGGCCGGAGACGCTGGAGCCGATGTGCTCCTGGAAGTGGCGGGTCTCCTGGACGACCTTGCCGCCGGCGTCCAGCACGCCCGCCTGCCGCTCGATCTCGGAGCGGACGGCGCGCTCGACCGAGCGCAGGGAGTTGACGTTCTTGGTCTCGCTGCGGGTGCCCCACTCGGCGGCGCCGCGCTCGTTGATGGAGACGTTGACGTCGCAGCGCATGGAGCCCTCCTCCATGCGGACGTCGGAGATGCCCAGGGAGCGGACCAGGTCGCGCAGCTCCGCGGCGTAGGCGCGGGCCACCAGCGGGGCCAGCTCCCCGGTGCCGGTGATCGGCTTGGTGACGATCTCCAGCAGCGGGATGCCCGCGCGGTTGTAGTCGACGATGGAGTACTCGGCGCCGTGGATGCGGCCGGTGGCCCCGCCCACGTGGGAGGTCTTGCCGGTGTCCTCCTCCATGTGGACGCGCTCGATCTCCACCCGGAACTCGCGCGGCCCCTCGGGGGTGTCCACCGTCACGTCCAGGTACCCGTCGACGCAGATCGGCTCGTCGTACTGGGAGATCTGGTAGTTCTTCGGCATGTCCGGGTAGAAGTAGTTCTTCCGGGCGAACCGGCCCCAGGGGGCGACGGAGCAGTTGAGCGCCAGGCCCAGGCGGATGGCGCCCTCGACGGCCTTGGCGTTGACCACCGGCAGGGAGCCGGGCAGCGCCAGGCAGACCGGGCACACCTGGGTGTTGGGCTCCGCGCCGAACCCGGTCGGGCAGGAGCAGAACATCTTCGAGGCGGTGCCCAGCTCGATGTGGGTCTCCAGACCGAGCACCGGCTCGTACTTGGCCAGCGCCTGTTCGTAGGCCACCGGGCCGCCGTTCGTGGTAGGAGTCACCGCGTGGGCCATCGCCGCAAACCCGTTTCCGTAGAGGACATACCTTCCAGGTCAGCCTACCGAGCGCCCGGGGGTGCAGTGTCCGACGCCGGATGTCACGTGATGCGCACGATCCGGCCACCGTAGAGGTGTTCCTTCGTCACCCAGGGTGCCGGACCGTTAGTGTGAATGTCCCCAGGAGACGATTTCGCCAGGCCGAGCACGGGAGCTGCACATGGGCATCCTGCATCGGTGCGCAACGCTGTTTTCCTCGTTCGTCCTCGTCGCGACCCTGGCCGGCACCCCGGCCGCCCTCGCCGACGACTTCTCCCGCGTGGAGCGCGACGCCGTGTCCGGGACGGACCTCGTCCCCGCCGGCGGCGAACCCGTGGCCACCGCGCTCTACAGTCTGCGCACCGGGAGCGACGACACCGTGCGCGCCTACACCGCCTCACCCGACGGTGAGGTCCGTCGGCGTGCCGCCTATGTGGAGTCGGGGTGGTCCGACGCCCCGGGCGAGGACGCCGACCGGGCCCGGTGGGTCGTCGCCAACGCCTACCCCCACCGGGACCTGATGTCGCTGAGTCTGGACATCGGCCTGCCGCTGGGCGAGGAGCAGGCGATCGCCGGCACCCAGGCCGCCCTGTGGCGGGTGCTGTCGGGCACCGAGCCCGACCGCGAGGCCAACGACGAGACCGTGCTGGCGCTGTACGACCACCTGCTCGGCACCGACGGCGCCCTGGCGGCCGGCCCGCGCCCGCTGACCGTGGGCCCCGACCACCTGGAGGCGACCGACCCGCGGGAGCCGCTGGGCCCGCTCACCGTGTCGAGCACCGGCGACGCCCCGCTGGGCGTGTCGCTCAGCGGGGCGCCCGCCTCCTGGCTGGTGGACGCGCAGGGCCGCCAGACCGACCGGGTCACCGACGGCGGCGAACTGTACCTGGACGTGAGCCCGTCCGTCCCGGCCGGGGTGGTGACCCTGCACGTGCGCGGCGAGAACCTGCCGCTGGCCGAGGGGAGCCTGTTCACCGGCCGCGACGGGGTGCGCACCCGACCGCTGGTCACCGCCGAACCGGCCGAGGCGACCATCACCACCACGGCGACGGTCACCTGGCGCGCCTCGGACCCCGAGCCGACACCGACGGCGCCCGAAACCCCGACCGAAACCCCGGAGCCGGAGCCCAGGGAGCCTCTCACCGAGGCCGCACCGAGCCCGGTGGCCACGCCGACCGAGGCCGACCGAATCCCCGAGGAGGACCTGCCGACGACGGGCACCTGGCTGTCGGGGCTGTTGGTCATCGCGGGGGCTCTGGTGGTATCCGGCCTGATCATCCTGGTTCTGGGCCGCAAACGACGCGAGTGACCCGCATCAGGTTGCATAACATTCGCTCATAATGCGGCCTTGCGTGCCCGGCATTTTTTCTCGCCCGTATCCGGCCACATTTTTCGCGAACCGGGTTGGAAGTGGCGAATGGGATCGCTAGTATCGGGCGGGCGATCGACCTAGTGCGGCGCGCCGTAGGCCCGCCCCCGCGAGACGGCTCAGCCCGGGATCGGGACGCATCACGCCCTCCTGACCCATGGCTCCACGCCGCCTGACCCCGACGTGGCTCCCCCCGACCCGGACGCACGTGAGGCGGCCTCGTACCGCCCGTCCTTCGCAACGGATCACACCGCGGTGCCCCATCGCGGCCTGAACCGTTTCCATCCGGTTACCCCTAGACGACACCGGGATACGACTTGACTCAGATCTCCCTCCCCCGTACCGCCGGGCGCGCGGGCCTGGCGGCCGCCGCCGCTGCCTTCCTCGCCTTCGGCCTTGCCGCCCCCGCGGCCGCCGACACCGTGCGCGCGGAGTACACGCACAACGCCGAACAAGGTTCCCCCGTCGAGATGAACGGTAGGAACTTCGGGACGAACCTCTTCAACCTGCGTCTTGAAGATGGCTCTGACCTCACGATGTACTGCATCGACCTGGAGACCGGGATTCGCGGCGGTGCTTGGTACGTCGAGGACGGCTGGGAGACGTACGAAGGTGACGGCGAGTTCAACGAACCCGCCAGGATCCACTGGATTCTCCAGCACAGCTACCCTCGCGTCAGCACCACTGACCTGGCGGCCGCCGCAGAGATCGACTCTCTGAGCGAGGAGGACGCCCTCGCCGCCACCCAGGCCGCGATCTGGCACTTCAGCAATGGCGCCAACCTGACCGGCAGCAACGACGCGATCGAGGCCGTCTACAACTACCTGGTCGAAAAGGCTGACGATCTGCCTCAGACCTCCGAGCCCGATGCCAGCCTGAGCATCACCCCGGACATGGCCGAAGGTGTGGCCGGTTCCACTGTCGGTGAGTTCACCATCGAGACCAGCGCGGACTCTGTCCCGGTGGTCATCCAGGTCCCCGAGGGTGTCACCCTCGTGGACCTGGAGACCGACGAGCCGGTCGGCGACACCGTCGAGAACGGCGACAAGGTCGGCTTCGAGGTCTCGGCCGATGCCGAGGCGGGTCAGGCCTCCTTCTCCCTGGAGACCACAGCTGAGGTCGCCACCGGTCGCCTGTTCAGGGGGGCTGAGGGCGAATCCAAGACCCAGACCCTGATCACCGCCGAGGGCGGCGAGACCACGGTCTCCGCATCGGCCTCCGCCACCTGGACCGCCGGCGAGGAGCCCAGCCCCTCCCCGTCCCCGTCCGAGGAGCCCAGCGAGTCCCCGGAGCCCAGCCCGACCCCGTCGGAGTCCCCCTCCACCCCGGCCTCCCCGGAGCCGAGCAACCCGGCCGACGACCGTGACGAGCCGAGCCTGCCCGTCACCGGTGGCGCCCTGGCCGGCCTGGTCGCCGCGGGCATCGCCGCCCTCGGCGCCGGCGGCGGAGCGATCTACCTGAGCCGCAAGCGCAAGGCGGCCGGTGCCTCCACCGAGAGCTAAGGCCACGGCCTGAGAGCCCCCTCCCGGAATTCACCCGGGAGGGGGCTTTCGCGTGTGCACCGTTCGGCCCTTCTGTGCATCTCCTTCACAGGAGCCGCGAACCGTGCCTCGGATCCCGAACGCCGCCGCACCCCACGGCTTGGTAGGGACATCCCATATCGCTAATATCGGTCACGCGGTATATACCGACTCCCCACTCGCACTCCTCACGGCGATCCTCCGACCGTGCGAGTGCCCCTGACTCCCTCGCGGACATCACCGCAGAACTCAAGGAAGAGACGTGACGAACGTGTCCCTCCCCCGTGCCCTCGGGCGCACGACCGTCGCCGCCGGCGCGGCCGCCCTCCTCGCCTTCGGCCTGGCCGCCCCGGCCGCGGCCGACAACGCCGCCCGCGCCCAGTACACGGGCATGACCGGACCCGACGGTGTCGCGATCGTGATGGGAGACAAGGAGACCCGCGCCACGCTCTTCGAGCTCACCCTGGAGGACGGCGACACCCTCAGCGCCTACTGCATCGACCTGGAGACCTACACCCGCGACAACGCCTGGTACGTGGAGGACGACTGGGCGAACTACCCGGGCAGGGGCGACTTCAGCGAGCCGGGGAAGGTGCACTGGGTCCTCCAGCACGGCTATCCGACCGTCTCCGCCCAGAAGCTGGGCGCCGAGGTGCGCCTGCCCCGCCTGACCGAGTCGGAGGCCATGGCCGCCACCCAGGCCGCCATCTGGCACTTCACCAACGGCGTCGACCTGACCCGCGCGCCGGGCAACGTCACCAAGCTCTACGACCACCTGGTCGAGAACGCCGAGGACCTCTCCCAGGAGCCTGGTCCGTCCCTGAGCGTCACCCCGGGCGAGGAGTCCGGCGAGGCCGGTTCCATCGTCGGTGGGTTCACCATCGAGACCAACTCCGAAACGGCCATCGCGGTCGTCGAGGACCCCGCCAACCCGGACGGCGTCGACCTGGTCGACATGGACGGCAACCCGGTCACCGAGGTCGAGAACGGCGACAAGGTCGGCTTCGAGGTCCCGGCCGGAACCGAAGCGGGCCAGGCCTCCTTCTCCCTGGAGACCACCGCTGAGGTGTCCGCGGGACGGCTCTTCCAGGGGGAAGACCCGAACAACCCGACCCAGACCCTGATCACCGCGAAGAAGGAGACGGTCACCGTCTCGGCCTCCGCCACGGCCACCTGGACCGCCGGCGAGGAGCCCAGCCCCTCCCCGTCCCCGTCCGAGGAGCCCAGCGAGTCCCCGGAGCCCAGCCCGACCCCGTCGGAGTCCCCCTCCACCCCGGCCTCCCCGGAGCCGAGCAACCCGGCCGACGACCGTGACGAGCCGAGCCTGCCCGTCACCGGTGGCGCCCTGGCCGGCCTGGTCGCCGCGGGCATCGCCGCCCTCGGCGCCGGCGGCGGAGCGATCTACCTGAGCCGCAAGCGCAAGGCCGCTTCCGCCCAGGAGTAATCCCCCTGCCCTCGGGCCCCGTCCTGTTACAGGACGGGGCCCTTTGTCGTGTGCACACCAGACAAAAACCCCAAGCGTGGACACAATGCACTTGCGTCACTACCAAGGGTTGGAAGCATGAAGGTGAATCGCTACCATCGGCCCGGTATCCCCCCATGGAACAGGCGCCTCGCCACCGTTCCCGAGCACCTCTCCCCCTCCGCTCCCCCCGACGGAAAGAGATCCGTGAACGCGTCCGCACCCCGCCGCCCCGTCCTCGCAGCGCTCACGGCCACCGCGCTCCTCCTGGGCCCGCTGGCCCTCCCGGCCGCCGCCGACCCCGTCCGCGGGCAGTACACGGGGGTCGACGAACACGGGCACGGGATCGTCATGCGGGGCGAGGAGTTCACCACCACCGCGACCTTCGGCGTCGACCTGGGCGACCGCGTCCTGCCGACCTACTGCATCGACTTCCGGACCGGGATCGTCGAGGACGCCTGGTACGTGGAGGACAGCTGGGCCGACTACCCGGGCGAGGGGGACTTCAGCGAGCCGGGCCGGGTCCACTGGATCCTCATGAACTCCTACCCGGTCGCGGAGATCGGCGACCTGCGCGAGGAGACCGGCATCCCGGGCCTGACGAAGGCCGAGGCCCTGACGGCGACCCAAGCGGCGATCTGGCACTTCAGCAACGGGCTCGACCTGGAGCAGGTGAAGCAGAACCCGGACCTTCCCACGGTGTCCGAGGAAGAGGTCGTGGAGCTCTACGAGCACCTCGTCGCCAGCGCCGAGGAACTGCCCGACGAGCCGCCGACCGCCCTGTCGGTGTCCCCGGAGGAGGCGTCGGGGCTGGCCGGGGAGACCATCGGCGAGTTCACCGTGGAGACCAGCGCCGCGTCGGTGCCCGTCGAGCTGGACGCGCCCGCCGGCGCGGAGGTCGTGGACCTGGCGACCGGGGAGGCCGTCGAGTCCGTGTCGGACGGCGACCGGATCGGGCTGTCCGTCCCGGCGGACTCCGCCGCGGGAGAAGCCCGACTGACCGTCGCCGCGGAGGCGGCGGTGCTGACCGGGCGCCTGTTCAAGGGCGAGGAGGCCGACGAGCCGACCCAGACGCTCATCGCGGCGGCCGACGGCGAGATCACCGTCTCCCGTACGGTGGCCGCCGCCTGGGACGAGGCGGGCGGAACCCCGCCGCCGATCGCCAGCCCCTCCGCGAGCCCGGTGGCCGCTGCGGCCGACGACCGCGGCCTGGCCCTGACCGGCCCGGCGATCACCGCCCTCGTCGCGGGTGCGGCGGTCCTCATCCTGGGCGGTCTCGCCTTCCTCCTGGCGGCGCGCCGCCGCCGGGTCGCGCAGGGCTGAACCGACACCCGCCCCCGAACCCGGGGCCCGGACCGTACCCCCCACGGCCCGGGCCCCGTCCCATGCCCGCCCTGGTCGCGACACCGCCCTCCACCGAGGGGGTCCACTCCCGGCCCGAATCGCCCCCGGCCCGATCCGCCCGCGTACCCGCCATGCCTTCTCAACGCTGTGAGGGGTGACAGGTGCGCCTGCTCGGGGTCTCAGGCGCTGCCGGAGGGAAGATCGTCTCCTTCGGCTCCGGGGGGCGGGGCGGGCATTTCCTTCGTCCCGGGCACGTGGGGGTGGAGGCCGCGGTCGTCCTCCCGCCCAGGAACAGGGGGTGTCCACCCGCCCGGGAACCCTGGCCACAGCCGGGAGGAGAGCCGGGGCCTCCGCCGCAGGGGGTTGTTCACCCGCCCGGGAACCCTGGCCACAGCCGGGAGGAGAACCGGAGTCCTGCACCCCAGGGGGGTTGTTCACCCGACCGGAATGCTCAGCCCGAGCCGTGTCACGCCAGTGGGGTGCCCGGCCATAGGGGGTCTTCGCGACAGAGGTGAAGGTTTCCAAAAGGGCCACCGCTTGGAAACGGACGGGGCGCTACGCGTGGGCCCGGCCCCGGCCGCAGTCGGCGCCCGGCAGCTTTGCAGACCGGTGCGTTGGGCGCTCGTGCGGGGTGGTGGGGGTGTGATCGCCGGAGCCGGGTGCACGTGGAGCGTGCACACCCGCACCGCTTGGGGCGGGAGGCAATGGTCCGCCTGCGAACAGAGGAGCGCTCCACGCTCGCTTGAAAGCCCGGCCACAGACGGGGTGACCCCGGCGGTGCCCGCCCTCCGTCACCGAAGGGGGGTGAAGGGAGGAAGAACCGCGGCCTCCGCCGCAGGGGGGTGAAGGCCGCGCTTACCCGCTCCGCCCGGTTGCCGGGGGGCGGGGGGAAGAACCGCTGGCCTCCACCACCCCGCAGGGATGCAACCCGCACCCGACTTCCGGCCCTGGCCGCCCGGGGGCGTCCGGAAAAATGGTCTTCGCCACCGGCACCTCAGTGAGCGGGGCCGTGCCGGTTCACCCCTCTGGAGCCCGGTCGCGAGCACTCCCGGTCCGCCCCCCTTGAAGTGAAGGTCGCGGTTCTTCTTCCGGTCCGGGGCCGGAGTGTGCGGTCCTTCCTCCGGTCTGGGGCGCAGGCAGCGGGAACGCTCCGGTTCACCCCCCGTGTGGCGAGGGTCTCAGTCCTTCCTTCCCTTCACCCCCCTGTGGTGGCGGAGGGCGGGCACCGCTGGGTTACAGCATCTGTGGTCGGGCTTTCAAACGAGCGTGGAGCGCTCCTCTGTTCGCAGGCGGACCATTGCCTCCCACCCCAAGCGGTGCGGGTGTGCACGCTCCACGTGCACCCGGCTCCGGCGATCACACCCCCACCACCCCGCACGAGCGCCCAACGATACTCTCCACACTCTGCCGGGCGCCGACTGCGGCCGGGGCCGGGCCCACGCGTAGCGCCCCGTCCGTTTCCAAGCGGTGGCCCTTTTGGAAACCTTCACCTCTGTCGCGAAGACCCCCTATGGCCGGGCACCCCACTGGCGTGACACGGCTCGGGCTGAGCATTCCGGTCGGGTGAACAACCCCCCTGGGGTGCAGGACTCCGGTTCTCCTCCCGGCTGTGGCCAGGGTTCCCGGGCGGGTGAACAACCCCCCGGGGCGGAGGCCCCGGCTCTCCTCCCGGCTATGGCCAGGGATCCCGGGCGGGCGGGCAACCCCCCGGGGCGGAGGCCCCGGCTCTCCCTCCGGCTATGGCCAGGGATCCCGGGCGGGTGAACACCCCCCCGGGGCGGAGGCCCCGGCTCTCCCTCCGGCTATGGCCAGGGATCCCGGGCGGGTGAACACCCCCCCGGGGCGGAGGCCCCGATTCTCCTCCCGGCTATGGCCAGGCACCCCGATCGGGCGGGCAACCCCCCGGGGCGGAGGCCCCGGTTCTCCCTCCGGCTGTGGCCAGGGTTCCCGGGCGGGTGAACAACCCCCCGGGGCGGAGGCCCCGATTCTCCTCCCGGCTATGGCCAGGCACCCCGATCGGGTGGACACCCCCCTTGGGCCCGAGCCGAGTACCGCCCTACCCACACCCCCTGAAGCCAGGGCGGGAAGATGACCGCGGCCTCAACCCCCTGCGGCCCGGGCCCAGCGATGTCCTCCGGCCGGGGCCGAGGTTTCCGTTCGGGTGGGACACCCCCTGGAGTTGGGGCGGAAGGACACCCACGGCCTCCACCCCCGCGTGCCCGGGACGGAGGGGATGCCCGCCCGAACCCCTGGAGTCGAAGGAGGCGATCACCCTCCCGCAGCGCCTGAGACCCCATACAGCCCCACCCGCCACCCACCACAACGTTAAAAGAGCACAGGCGGGCACTCAGGCGACCCGCCCCACCCCGACCCGCGCCGGGAAAGCGGGCACGGCTTCCGCTCCCGGAGCCCTGGCCCCCGGCGACGCGCTCCCGTCGGGGTCGAGCGCCTCCGGGACAGCGGACAGAAGGCGACGCCCCCGGTGGGCGCACACGACGGCGCCCGCCGCCCCGACACGGGGGCGGCGGGCGCCGTCGTGCCGATCGCTAGCCGTTGACCGCGTAGGGGCTGCGCGCGATCAGTGCGCCGTCCCGGTCGGTCAGGGCGCGCTCGACCGCGGCCGCCACCCGGTAGGTGCGGTCGTCGGCCAGCGGCGGCGCCATGATCTGCAAGCCCACCGGCAGCCCGTCCTCCGGCGCCAGGCCGCACGGCACCGACAGCGCCGCGTTGCCCGCCAGGTTGGACGGGATGGTGCACAGGTCCGCCAGGTACATCGCCATCGGGTCCTCGGCGCGCTCGCCGATCGGGAACGCGGTGGTCGGCGTGGTCGGCGAGACCAGCACGTCCACGTTCTCGAACGCCGCGTCGAAGTCGCGCTTGATGAGCGTCCGCACCTGCTGGGCGCTGCCGTAGTAGGCGTCGTAGTACCCGCTGGACAGCGCGTACGTCCCCAGCATGATCCGCCGCTTGACCTCCGGCCCGAAGCCCTGGGCGCGGGTCAGCGACATGACCTCCTCGGCGCTGCGCGTGCCGTCGTCGCCCACCCGCAGGCCGTAGCGCATGGCGTCGAACCGGGCCAGGTTGGACGAGCACTCGCTGGGCGCGATGAGGTAGTACGCCGACAGGGCGGCGTCGAAGCTGGGGCAGGACACCTCGACGATCTTGGCGCCCAGGGACTCCAGCAGTTCCAGGCTCTCGTGGAAGCGCTGGCGCACCCCGGCCTGGAAGCCGTCGCTGTCCAGCTCCTTGACCACGCCGACGCGCAGGCCGTCGATGTCGCCGCGGCGGGCGGCCTCGACGATCGGCGGGACGGGGGCGTCGATGGAGGTGGAGTCGCGCGGGTCGTGCCCGGAGAACGCCTCCTGGAGCAGAGCGGCGTCGAGCACGTTGCGCGCGAACGGGCCGGGGGTGTCCAGGGAGGACGCGAACGCGATCACCCCGTACCGGGAGGAGCCGCCGTAGGTGGGCTTGGCGCCGACGAGGCCGCACACGGCGGCGGGCTGGCGGATGGACCCGCCGGTGTCGGTGCCGGTGGCCAGGGGGGCCTCGAACGCGGCGACGGCCGCGGAGGACCCGCCCGAGGAGCCGCCGGGGATGCGGTCGGTGTCCCACGGGTTGCGGGTGACCTGGTAGGCGGAGTTCTCGGTGGAGGAACCCATCGCGAACTCGTCCATGTTGGTCTTGCCCAGGATGACCAGCCCGGCCTCGCGCAGGCGCGCGGTGACGGTGGCGTCGTAGGGCGGCTGCCAGCCCTCCAGGATCTTGGAGGCGGCGGTGGTGGGCATGTCCTTGGTGGTGAACACGTCCTTGTGGGCGACGGGCACGCCGGCGAGCGGCCCCTGCTCCTCGCCCGCGGCGCGGCGGGCGTCCACGGCCCGGGCCTGCTCCAGGGCGGTCTCGCGGCGCACGTGGAGGAAGGCGTTGACGTCGCCGTCCACGGCCTCGATCCGGTCCAGGTAGGCGGTGGTGGCCTCCTGGGCGGAGATCTCGCCCGCCTTGATCGCCGCGCCGAGGTCGGCGGCGCTCAGGCTCACGATGTCGCTCATGGCTACTCCTCCTCCCCGAGGATGCGCGGGACCCGGAACCGCTGCTCCTCCACCGCCGGGGCTCCGGACAGGGCCTGCTCCGGGGTGAGGCACGGCTGCGCCTCGTCGGGACGGAAGACGTTGGTCAGCGGCAGGGCGTGCGAGCTCGGCGGGATGTCGCCCTGGGCGACCTCCTGCACCTTGGCCACGGCGGTGAGGATGTCACCGAGCTGGGCGGCGAGCGTGTCGAGCTCGCTCTCGTCGAGCGCCAGCCGCGACAACCGGGCGAGGTGCGCGACCTCATCGCGGGTGATGGCGGTCATGAGTGACTAACCGTTTCTTCGGCGGACGGACTATCCCGTCAATCCTATGGCTCCCCCGCCGTCCCCGGTGCCGGTACACCGAGGCCGGGACCCGGATCACCCGGCCCACCATCCGACCCACCGAGACCGGAACCCGGACCCCCCGCCCGACCACCCGACCCACCGAGACCGGAACCCGGATCACCCGGCCCACCACCCGGCCCGCCACGGCCGCCCTCCCGGTGCTCGGCGAGCCAGGCGGGGACGTCGGCGGCGGGCATGGGCCGGGCGAAGTAGTGGCCCTGGGCGGCCTGGCAGCCGGTGTCGCGGGCGGCCTCGGCCAGGGCCCGGGTCTGGACGCCCTCGGCGGTGGCGCGCATGCCGAGCGCGTTGACCAGGGCGATGGCGGCGCGGACGACGGTGGGCCCGTTGCCGGTGCCGTCGGTGAGGCGGGCGGTGAACGACCCGTGGATCTTGACCTCGTCCAGCGGCAGCCCGGCGAGCTGGACCAGGGTGAAGTGGCCGGTCCCGAAGTCGTCGAGGGCCAGCCCCACCCCCAGGTCGCGCAGCCGGTGGACGGCGGCGGTGGCGGCCTCGGTGTCGGTGATGAGGGCGTTCTCGCCGATCTCCAGAACCAGCCGCTCGGGTGGGATCCCGTGTTCGGCCAGGGCGGCGGCCACGGTGCCGGGCAGGTCGGGGTGCAGGAGTTCGCGTACGCCCAGGTTGACGGAGACGGGCAGCATCACGCCGTGCTCGCGCCAGCGCGCGGTGCGGGCGAGGGTGATGTCCAGGACCTGTCCGGTGAACGCCCGGAACAGGTGGGACTCCTCCACGACCGGCATGAACTCCCCGGGTTCCAGCAGTCCCCGGGTGGGGTGCCGCCAGCGGGCCAGGGCCTCCAGTCCGACGGGGTGCCCGTCGTCCAGGCTGACCTTGGGCTGGTAGTGCATCTCCAGGGCGCCCTCGGTGAGGCCGCGGCGCAGTTCGCTGAACAGGCTGAGCCGGGCGGTGGAGTTGCGGTCCTTGCCGGGGTCGTAGGACTCCACCCCCGAGCGGGCGGACTTGGCGACGTACATGGCGACGTCGGCGCGCTGCATGAGGTGCTCGAAGTCGACGGCGTCCTCGGGGTGCAGGGCGATGCCGATGCTGGCCTCCAGGTCGAGGTCCATGCCGTCGAGGCGGACGGGTTCGCTCAGGGCGCCGCGCAGCCGGGCGGCGACCTCGGCGGCGGCCTCGGTGTCGCGGATCTGGGGCAGCAGGACGGCGAACTCGTCGCCGCCGAGCCGGGCGACGAGATCGCCGGGGCGGACGCTGTGGGTGAGCCGCCCGGCGACCGTTTGCAGCAGCCGGTCCCCGGTGGGGTGCCCCAGGGTGTCGTTGACCTCCTTGAACCGGTCCAGGTCGAGCAGGAGCAGACCGACCCGGCCGCCGCGCCTGCGGGCGGCGTCGATCTCCTGGTGGGCCCGGACGGTGAGGAGTTTGCGGTTGGCCAGTCCGGTGAGTTCGTCGTGGTTGGCCTGGTGGTCGCGTTTGACCGACAGCAGGGCGCTGGCGTGCAGGGCGAGGAGGGGCAGCGCGAACAGCGGCACGTACAGCACCGAGTGGGTCGCGGCGACGGCGACGAGGGGGGCCAGGGCGATGAGGACGGCGTTGATCCGGGCCTGGCGCCCGATGCCCTTGGACATCACCTGGGACAGCGGCACGCGTTCGTGCATGGCGACGGCGCAGGTCACCAGCACCCGGTTGACCAGGAAGTAGGCGGCCCCGGCCAGGCCGACGGCGAGGAGGTCCTCACCGGCGGGGATCCAGTCGGTGGCGCGCAGCGGCGGCAGGACCAGGCGCAGGACGGCGTCGGCGGCGCCCAGGGCCAGCACGTACTGGGCGGCGTTGAACGCGGTGCGGTGGGCGGCGTGGCCGCGGGCGAACCCGGCGACGACGGTGGCGGCGGCCTGGACGAGCCCGGCCAGGGGCAGCCCCTGGAAGATGACCAGGGCCAGGGAGAACGGCAGCGAGGTGGGGGCGCCGTCGCCGGGCGCCTGCCCTGGGATGGCGATGGGGCGCAGCTCGCCCAGCACGACCATGACGAGCAGGACCCAGGTGAGGGGTTCGACGGCGTACCGGAGCAGGGCGGGACCGGCCCACAGCAGGGCGGCGGCGAGCAGGAGCGTCCCGGAGACGACGGTGCCCGTCATGTACAGCCAGAGCGGGGTGCCGGCGCGGGGGCCGATATCCCGGGTGCTGATGGGGTCTCTCATGCGTACTGTCCTCATGAGGGGGACGCGGAGACCGTCGACACCGTCGGTGCCGCCGCTCCTGATGGTTCCGGCCTGCGGGAGCGGTCACCCCTCCATGACCGAATCCCGGGATCGGTGATGCCCGTTTTACGGGGCACATTGTCCACCTTACGCCGCTTCGTCACCAAGTGTCGCCTGTTCGGAACTATCAGTTAACCAAGATGCGGGTCGATTGTGGCCTGAACCGGGAAAAAGATACGGCGGCCCGGAACGAACCCCGATCCGCCGCCCGCCGAACGGGCGTGCGGATCCGGACCCCGGGCCGCCGTATCCGGTGCGTCACACCTGTTCGGAGGCCTCCTCCGCCGCGGGCTCGGCCGCGTCCGCGGATCCGCCTTCGGTCTCCTCCGCCGGCGGGTTGATCCGCTCCTTCTCGGCGGCCTCCGGGCCCGCCTCCAGCAGCACCCGGAACCCCTGCTCGTCGAGGATCGGCACGCCCAGCTTGACGGCCTTGTCGTACTTGGACCCGGGGCTGTCGCCCACCACCACGAACCCGGTCTTCTTGGACACCGACGCCGTGGCCCGGCCGCCGCGTTCGGCGATGGCCTCCTTGGCCCCGTCCCGGGTGAAGCCCTCCAGCGAACCGGTGACCACCACGGTCACCCCGTCCAGCACGCCCGAGATGGCCTCGTCCACCTCGTCCTCCATGCGCACCCCGGCCGCCGCCCACTTGGCGACGATCTCCCGGTGCCAGTCGACCTCGAACCACTCCCGGATGGAGCGGGCGATGGTCGGGCCGATCCCGTCCACCGCGGCCAGCTCCTCCTCCGAGGCGGCGCGGATGGCGTCCATCGACCGGAAGTGCCGGGCCAGGTCCTCGGCGGCGCGCGGGCCCACGTGCCGGATGGACAGCGCCACCAGCACCCGCCACAGCGGCCGCGTCTTGGCGATCTCCAGCTGTTCGAACAGCTTCTCCACGGTCTTCTTGGGCTCGCCCTTGAGGTTGGCGAAGAACGAGACGACCTTGGGCTCGCCGGTCTTGGGGTCGGTCTTGGGCTCGGAGGTGTCGGGGTCGAGCACGTACGTGCGGATCGGCAGCAGCTGCTCGACGGTGAGGTCGAACAGGTCGCCCTCGTCCTTGACCGGGGCGTCGGCGGGCTCCAGCGGCTGCGTGAGCGCGGTGGCCGCCACGTACCCGAGGGCCTCGATGTCCAGGGCCTTGCGCCCGGCCACGAAGTACAGCCGCTCGCGCAGCTGCCCGGGGCAGGACCGGGCGTTGGGGCAGCGCAGGTCGACGTCGCCCTCCTTCTGCTGGCCCAGCGGCGTGCCGCACTCGGGGCACTTCTCCGGCATGACGAACGGCCGCTCGCCGCCGTCGCGCTTCTCCTCGACCGGGCCGACGATCTCGGGGATGACGTCGCCCGCCTTGCGCAGCACCACCGTGTCGCCGATGAGCACGCCCTTGCGCTCGACCTCCTGGGCGTTGTGGAGGGTGGCGAACTCCACCTCGGACCCGGCGACGAACACCGGCTCCATCACGCCGTAGGGGGTGACCCGGCCGGTGCGGCCCACGCCCACCTTGATGTCCACCAGCTTGGTGGTGACCTCCTCGGGCGGGTACTTGTAGGCGATCGCCCAGCGCGGGGCCCGGCTGGTGGACCCCAGCCGCCGCTGGAGCGCGAAGTCGTCCACCTTGATGACGATGCCGTCGATCTCGTAGGCGGGCTCGTGCCGGTGCTCCTGGTAGTAGGAGACGTAGGCGCGCACCTCGTCCATGGTGGACACGACCCTGTAGCGGTCGCTGAGCGGCAGCCCCCACTCCCCGAGCAGGGCGTACGCCTGCGACTGGCTCGTGAAGGCCACGTCCTCCGAACCCGGGGCCGGGGTATAGGCGCCCACACCGTGCACGATCATCGACAGCGGCCGGGTGGCGGTGACCCGCGGGTCCTTCTGCCGCAGCGACCCGGCGGCGGCGTTGCGCGGGTTGGCGAAGGGGGTGTGCTCGCCGGTCTCGGCGATGCGCCGGTTGAGCGCCTCGAACGCCTCCACCGGCAGGAACACCTCGCCGCGCACCTCCAGCAGCTCGGGCGCCGGGCGCACGCTCTCGTCGAGCCGCTCGGGCACCACGTCGATGGTGCGGATGTTGAGGGTGATGTCCTCGCCCACCCGGCCGTCGCCTCGCGTGGCGGCGCGCACCAGGCGGCCCTTCTCGTACACCAGGTCCACGGCCAGGCCGTCGATCTTCAGCTCGCACAGGTAGGCGCCCACGGGCACCTCCGCCGAGGCGCGGTCGGCCCAGGCGCCGAGCTCCTCGGCGTCGAAGGCGTTGCCCAGGCTCTCCATCCGCACCAGGTGCTCGACCGCGGCGAAGTCGACGCTGATGGGCGCGCCGACCTTCTGGGTGGGCGAGTCCTGGGTGATGAGCTGCGGGTACTTCTCCTCGATGTCGCGCAGCTCGGCCATGAGGGCGTCGTACTCGGCGTCGGCGATGATCGGGTTGCCCAGGTAGTAGCGGTAGCTGTGGTCGTCCAGCTCCTGGGAGAGCTCCTCGTGCCGGTTGCGCGCCTCGTCGGGGATCTCGGTGCTGTTCTCGGGCGCCACGTGGCCGCCTTTCCGTCTCGTGCTCGACTACGACCTGTGGGGCTCGTCCCGCAGGACCCGCGCCCCGTCCCGCACGGCCTTCAGGGCCGCCCGGGCGTGCTCGGGGGAGGCACCGGCCAGCCCGCACGCGGGGGTGGGCACCACCGCACGGGTCAGCAGGTCAGGGCCGAAACCCAGCCGGTTCCACAACTCGCGTACGACCTCGACGTTAGTCGCCGGGTCGGACATTCGATCGCGCTGCGCGGGGGGCGGATCGACCGCCGGAACGACGCCGAGCAGCAGGCCGACCCCGGCTTCGACGGCGGTACCGATCATGTCGTCGTGGCGCCGGTCGAGCAGCGCGGCGTCCAGGCTCAGCGCCCGTGCGCCGCTGCGGCGCAGCAGGTCCAGCGGGGCGTCGGCGGCGCAGCAGTGGACGGCGGGCACCGCCCCGGCCTCCTCGATGACCCCGAACAGGGTGCGCAGCACCTCCTCCACGCGAACCCGGTCCACCGCGCGCAGCCGCCCGTAGCCGCTGGCGGTGGGCAGTGCGCCCAGCAGGACGGCGGGCAGGGAGGGCTCGTCCACCTGGACGAGGAGGCGGGCGCCGGGCACCCGTTTGCGGACCTCGGCGAGGTGCGCGCGCACGCCCTCCAGGTGGGAGGCGGCCAGGTCGCGGTAGGCACCGGGGTCGGCGACCATGCGCTGGCCGTTGCGCAGTTCGACGGAGGCCGCCATCGTCCAGGGGCCGGCCACCTGGATCTTGAGAGCGCCCTCGTAGGCGTGGGCGTGCTCGGCCAGGACGTCCAGGTCGCGGGAGAGGAAGCCGTGGGCGCGGTACAGGTCGCGGCCGGGGGTGTCGGCGACACGCCAGCCGGTGGGCTGCACCTCGACGGGGAACTCCACCAGGAGCCCGGCGGTGCGGCCGACCATGTCGGCGCCGACCCCGCGGCCGGGCAGCTCGGGCAGGTGCGGCAGGTCGGGAAGTTCGCCCAGGACGGTGCGGACGGCCTCGTCGGGGTCCTCTCCGGGCCAGGACCCGACCCCGGTGGAGGAGGCGGCGGGCCAGGGGTAGGGGTGCTGTTCGCTCACATCGCCCAAGGTTAGGGCAACGGGAGGCCAAGGGACGGTACGGCGCGGCCGTCCGGCCGGTCCGGACCCGGGCGCGGACGGCGGGGCGGGTCAGCCTGCGGCGGTGTGTTCGGGGGCGGTATCGGCCCCGGACCCGGTGTCGGGCTCCGTCTCCCGGGCGGTGCCCGGCTCCCGAACGGTGCCCGCGTCCCGGGCGGCGGCGTCGTCCTCCACGCCCGCGCCCCCGGCGGCGGCGTCGCCCTCGCCGCCCGCGTCCCGGGCGGCGGCATCGTCCTCGACGCCCACGCCCCCGGCGGTCCGCTCGGCCGCCGGTGCCCCGCGGCCCCGCCGACGGCGCACCAGCACCATGGCGGTGACCAGCACCGCGGCCGCCGCGATGACGCCCACGGCGGTCCACGGCGAGTCGAGGAAGAGTTCGAGCCAGGTGCCGACGAGCCCGGCGATGACCATGCCCCACAGGCCCGCCCAGGCCAGGCCGCCCAGGAACACGGCGGCGAAGTAGCGCGGGAAGCGCATCCGCACCACCCCCGCGGACAGGTTGATGGCGGTCTGCATGCCGACGGTGAAGAAGCTCAGGGTGACCACGGGCGCGCCGTAGCGGTCCACGAGGTTCCTGGCCCGCTCCAGGCGGGGTCCCAGGCGGGCGCCCATGCGGCTGCGGTTCACCCCGGCACCCAGCCCGCGGCCGATCCAGTACGTCGCGGGGGCGCGCAGCAGGATGACGACGAGCAGGGTGAAGTAGACGACCCAGAAGGGTTGTCCTTCGAGGAAAGCGAACTGGGGCATGGACCGGTCTCCCAACCTTGACCCCCCTGAGTTTGCATTGCCTTACCTAACCCGGGCAAGGGGCAAAGGTCGGAACGTGATCGAAAAGCTGCCCTGTTCGTCCCTTTTAGTCCGGTAAGTGGCGAGGCTCACGCCCTGCCCACCCGTGGCTCACACCCGGGTCAGGCGGAGACCGCCGCGCGCGACGTCGCGGAGATCGTCGCCGACCCCAGCACCGTGTCGCCCCGGTCGCCGTCGTAGACCACCACGGCCTGCCCGGTCGCCACCCCGGTGGCGGGCTCGGCCAGCCGGACCACCAGCTCGGGGCCGTCGCCGCCGTCCCGCTGGTGCACCGTCGCCCGGTACACCTCGCCGTGGGCGCGCAGCTGCACGTGGCAGTCGGTGGGCTCGGTCAGCGGCTCCGAACCGCTCCACACCGGGCGCACCCCGGTGATCCCGTCCACCCGCAGCGCCTCGCGCGGGCCCACCGTCACCGTGTTGTCCACCGGCTCGATGGACAGCACGTAGCGCGGGTTCGGGGAACCGCCCAGGCCCAGGCCCTTGCGCTGGCCCACCGTGAACGCGTGCGCCCCGCCGTGCGAGCCCAGCACGTTGCCGTCCTCGTCGAGGATCTCCCCCGGCCGCTCCCCCAGCCTGCGGTTGAGGAATCCGGCGGTGTCGCCGTCGGCGATGAAGCAGATGTCGTGGCTGTCGGGCTTGTCGGCCACCGACAGGCCGCGCCGCTCCGCCTCGGCCCGCACCTCCTCCTTGGTGCAGTCGCCCAGCGGGAACATCGCGTGCTCCACCTGCTCGGCGGTGAGCACGCCCAGCACGTACGACTGGTCCTTGGCCTGGTCCACGCTGCGCACCAGCCGCCCGTCGAGCTTGCGGACGTGGTGGCCGGTGGCGACCGCGTCGAAGCCCAGTGCGACGGCACGGTCCAGCACGGCCTCGAACTTGATCTTCTCGTTGCAGCGCAGGCACGGGTTGGGGGTGTTGCCCGACTCGTACTCGGCGACGAAGTCCTGCACCACCTCGCGGTCGAACTCCTCCGACATGTCCCACACGTAGAAGGGGATGCCGATGACGTCCGCGGCCCGGCGGGCGTCGTGGGAGTCCTCCACCGTGCAGCACCCGCGGGCGCCCGTGCGGTAGGACTGCGGGTTCTTGGAGAGCGCCAGGTGGACACCGGTGACGTCGTGGCCGGCTTCGGCCACCCGGGCCGCGGCGACCGCGGAATCGACCCCGCCCGACATGGCGGCCAGTACACGCAAAGTCATAGTGGTTCCAGACTATGCGCCCGTCGGGGGTGTGCGGGGCGGGTGTGGTCGTCCGCTTCTGCGAAAATCGACCCATGGCTCTGTTCCGTCGTCGCCGCTCCAACGACACCACCGACCCGACCGCCGCGATCTCCGCGTTCTGGGAGGCCTGGCCGTCCCTGCGCGGCCCCCTGACCGAGGCCGTCGAGGCGGACCGCCCGGTCGCCGACGAGGCCGCCGAACGGGTGACCGCGCTGGTCAAGGCCCTGCACCCGGACCTGGACTGGGAGGTGGGACCGGCACCGGCCACGCCCAGGCCGGACCTGACCGACCTGGACCTGTCGATGGACGTCGACCCCGACGAGCTGCTGGAGCGGCTGGCGGCGCTGGACGACCCCGGCTCCCTCGCCGAGCCCGCCGCCCACGCCCTCACCCTGCGCCCGGGTCCCTCCGACGACGCCCGCATCCAGTCCGAGCGCTGGGCGCGCTCGGCCCCCGAGGACGGCGCCTGGCGGTTCCTCCCGGCGCGGCCCGCCGACCACGACGGCCTGACCAGGACCCTGCGCTGGGAGGACCACGAGCTGGACCTGTCCCACGTGTCGGTGTCGATGCGCGTGGACCACGCCTCGGGCCGGATCGAGGTGGGCGTCTACCACCCGGACAACATGTTCCTGTCCGAGGAGGTGCGCCGCTCCCTGGCCGACCACGTGGTGCTGCTCGCCCTGGGCGAGGACGACGTGGTCCGCTACATCGCCAAGGTGGACCCGCTCGACGAGTCGCCCATGGACCCGCTGCCGCCCACCTCGATCCCCTCGACGGTCCGCCAGATGGTCGACATGATCGGCGGCGGCGAGGGCGGCTGGGTCACCCTGCACGGGACCGGCCCGGGGCGCGGGCGGGTGACCTTCTCCGCCCGCCACCCGTTGACCCGCCGCGACTTCCCGGCGTTCACCCTGGCCGTGCGCGTGGTCGTGCCCTACGCCGAGACCGCCGCCGACGGTACCCCGGGTGAGTCGTCCGCGCTCGCCCTCCAGGAGTTGGAGAACCGGCTCAACCGGGTGCTGGGCGACAACGGCGCCCTGTTCATGCACCAGACCGTGCCCGGACGCAAGGACATGCTGTTCTACCTCGACCCGGACTCGGGGGCGCTGGCCCCGTTCGAGGAGGAGCTCAAGGGCTGGGCCGAGGGTGACCTCAAGCTCAGCACCCAGCTGGACCCGAACCGGGGCGTGTTCGGCGGCCTGCTGCGCCCCTACCGCGCCTTCTTCAAGAACTGACGGTTCAAGCGGACACCTGTTCGCCGTGGACTCCCGTTGACCATCGGACGACCCGGTGCGGACGGGGACCGCACCGGGGCGCCGTCCGGGTCAAGCCCCGATACCGTGTTGCACATCTGGCGCTCAAGCCCCAACAGGCGTAACGTGGCCTCCCCGCCAGGAGGATGATTCGGCCTGATGGACGGTGTGCTTCCCCGCGCTCCCACGGGCCGGCCACGGATCGCCGCGGTCGGTGCGGTCCTCACCCTGTGCCTGGTGGGCGCCCCGCTCATGTCGCTCTTCCCCCCGGCGCTGTGGGAGTTCTCCCGCGCCCTGACCCTGAGCGACGCGGGAATGGGGCTGTTCCTGCTCACACCGGTGGTCACCGGGGTCGTCCTGCTCATGGCGTGGCTGGCCGACCGCTGGCTGGCCGGGTTCGGCGTCGTGCACGCCCTGACCTGCTCGGTCCTGGTGACCGGCACCGCCATGGCCGTCCCGGTCGTGGTGTCGTTCCTGGCCCCGGACGCCGCTCTGCTGCCGGGCGGCCCCAACGTCAACATCGCGTTCCTGACCGGGCTGATCACCACCCTGGGGCTGGGCTCCGCCATGCTCGCCGCCTGGCTGCCGGGCGACCGCTCCCCCGGCGCCCTGCCCGCCGTGGCCGTGGTGTTCGTCCTGCTGTTGCTGCTCCCGGCGCTGTCCGAGGTGATGCGCGGCCGCACCGCCGCCGAACGCGCCGGAGAGCTGATCCGCGGCTACGGGCGGCCGATCACCGTCCTGGACCACCCGGACTGGACCCTGGCCGCCGCCCACCGCACCCACCGGGGGCTGCGGCTCACCTACCTCGGCGGGGGCGGCGCCCCGCTGTACGTGGTCACCTGGGACAGCGTCTCCGAGGAGATCACCCAGGGCTGCGACTACCCGGGGACGCGGTGCGTCGACGGCGGCGACACCGTCGCCGTCCACCACTCGGACGCCGCCCCGGCCGAGCTGCGCGTCGCCATGGACGACGGGCGGATCGTGAGCCTGTCCCCGGGCTGCGGTGCCGCGGACGACCTCGCCGTCGCCGCCGAGCACCTGCGCCCGGAGTCCCCGGGCGAGCGCGACCTCCTCGCCGAGGACCTGTCCTCCCTCCCCTGGCGCTGACCGGGCCGGGCCCCGTCCGGGCCGGGCCCCGTCCGGGCCGGGCGAGGAAGGGCGGCGAAGTCGGCATGGCGGCCCCTGAGCTGCGGTGATCGTTCGCGGCAGGCCACCGTCCCGGCTCAGCGCTCAGCCTCGGAACGGGCGTCCCCGGCGGCCCAGGAGGCGAGGAACCGCAGCCCGTCGTGCGCGGGCGTGCCGGGTTCGGCCGACCAGACGACGAGCTGCTGCTCGGGGTCCCCAGCACAGGACAGGGCCTCCCAGTCGAGGGTCAGCTCCCCGGCGACGGGGTGGCGCATCACCTTGCTCCCCCGGTCCAGGACCGCGACGTGGTGGTCCGCCCACCAGCGCCGGAAGTCATCGTCCCGCACGGACAACTCACCGACCAGCGACTCCATCCGCTGGTCCCGCGGGTCACGCCCGGCCTCCCGGCGCAGGATCGCCACCGCGTTGCGGGCCACGGACTCCCAGTCGTCGTGGAGTGCCCGGAAGGCCGGCTCGGTGAACAACAGCCGGACATAGTTGCGCTGCTTCTCCGGGACCTGCGCGAAATCGGTGAACAGGGCGTCGGCCATCCGATTCCAGGCCAGCACGTCCAGGCACCGCCCCAGGACGAGGGCGGGGATGGTGGTGAGCTCCTCCAGCAGTCGGCGCAGCTGCGGCTGTACCCGCTGCGCGGCCCGGCGGCGGGGGCGGCCCGGCTCCCGGCCCGCGAGTTCGAACAGGTAGGCACGTTCCTCCTCGTCCAGGCGCAGGACCCGGGCGAGGATCTCCAGCACCGGCGCGGACGCCTGCCTGCGGCCCTGTTCGATGCGGGTGTAGTAGTCGGGGCTGATCGAGGCCAGCAGGGCGACCTCCTCCCGGCGCAGACCCTTGACCCGGCGTTGGGATCCGGTGTGGGGCACTCCGGCCGTCCGGGGGTCGACCTCGGCCCTGCGGGCCTTGAGGAATTCACCCAATTCGTTGGCGCGCGCATCACCGTTCATGGGACCAGTCTCGCAGAGGGCCCGCCTTTCGACAGGGGGCCGGATCTGTCCCAGGACGCCCCTGTCCGGGGCTGCGGACGGCCCATTGTCACAGGTCAAGGCACGTGTGAATCTCGATGGTGCGGCCGCCGGGATTCCCCCGGAAGGGCCGCGGCGAATGGCGGGGATGCTTTTCCCGCAACACACCGACATGAAATCCGATGGGGAACCCATGAAGACCTCTGTCACCTTTCCCAGCAGCGGCCTCGCCCTCGCGGGTCTGCTGTTCACCCCGGACGGCCACACCGGCGCCCCGCTGGCGGCCGTCGTGGTCTCCCACCCCGGCGGCGGGGTGAAGGAACAGACCGCGAGCGTCTACGCCGAGCGGCTGGCCCGCGCCGGGTTCGCCGCGCTCGTCTTCGACGCCGCCCACCAGGGCGAGAGCGAGGGCGAGCCGCGCGGACTGGAGAACCCGTTCCAGCGCGCCGAGGACGTCCGCGCCGCCGTCACCTACCTGACCACCCGCGATGACATCGACCCGGCCCGGATCGGCGCGATGGGCATCTGCGCCTCCGGCGGGTACGTGCCCTTCGCGGCCCAGACCGACCACCGCATCAGGGCCGTGGCCACGGTCAGCGCCGTGGACATCCGCGGCCTGCTGGTCGAGGGCCTGGGCCGGACCCAGGGCCCGGAGGTCCTACAGGGCATGCTCGACCAGGCGGGCGCCCTGCGGACCGCCGAGGCGCGCGGCGAAGCCCCGGCCACACTGAACTGGGCGCCCGAGAGCCCCGAGGGGCTGGAGGAGGCGCCCACCCTGTACCGCGAGGCGCAGGACTACTACCGGACCCCGCGCGGCGGGCACCGCAACTCCACCAACGCGTGGGTGCTGCGCAGCATCGACCAGATCGCCCAGTACGACTCCTACGCGATGATCGAGCTGATCTCACCGCGGCCGCTGCTGATGATCGCGGGTTCGGACGCGGACACCGCCTACTTCAGCCGGGAGGCGATCGAGAAGGCGCGCGAGCCCAAGGAGCTGTTCCTGGTCGAGGGCGCCACCCACATCGACCTGTACGACCGGGACGAGTACGTCTCCCAGGCCGTCACCCGACTCACCGGATTCTTCGGCGAGCACCTGGTCGGCTGACCCGCACCCGGCACAGGGCATGCGCGATCGGGCGGCCCGTGGTCCCACCGCCCGAATGTCCGAGGGGTACGGCAGTCTTCTGCCATCGGCACGGCGCCCCGGTCACGGAGAGCGCCCGGCGAAAGGACCCCCGGATGTCGTTCCAGGCCTACCTCGACACCATCGAGGACAAGACCGGGCTCACCCCCCGCCAGCTCGTCGACCTCGCCAAGGAGCGCGGCTTCGACGCGCCCGACACCAAGGCGGGGGCGATCCTGGCCTGGCTCAAGGAGGACCACGGCCTCGGCCGCGGCCACGGCATGGCCCTGGTCCACGTCATCAAGAAGGGCCCGAAGATCGACGCCGGGCACGTCGGCACCACGGGCTCCCACCGGGACGAGTCCGCTACCCTCTGGCTCGACGGCAAGGCCACCCGCCCCTGACACCCGACCGGCGGACCCCGGACGCACGCCCACGCGGTGCGCCCGGGGTCCGTCGGCGTTCAGATGAGAGCGGTCGCGACCAGGGCGCGCACACCCGCCTCATCGAACGCCCTCACCGGCCCGGTGACCCGTGTGAACAGCGCTCCCCCGTACAGCATGGTCGTGTTCATCGCCAAGGTGAGCGCGGACCTGGGCGGCGGTTGGAGACACCGGAGACGGTCGGTGCGCAACACGCTGCTGCGCCGGGTGCCCGCACGGGCGCTCGACCTGGCGAACTCCTCCGCCGTGGGCTGGGGCCCGGCCCGGACACCTTTCCCGGCCCCCGCCTTTGGGGGTTTCCCTCCCGCCGGAGGTGGTCGGCTCCTTCCGGTGGGCGTCGCGCCATCCTCGTCCCAGAGGGTTTCTCACCCGCCTGGGGCCCCGGCCCCGGCCCGGTCGCATGCTTGGCGACCCCCACCGCAGGGGGTGGAGGCGGCAGGAGGCCTCCGGCCCCGCCCGAAGGGGGTTTTGGTAGAGCGGAACGGAACCCCGGCCGCAGGGGGTGAGAGGAACGTGGAGGTTTCCAGGACGGTCACCGCTTGGGAAGGGCGGTCTGTGGGCGCTGTCTCGGAAGCGTTGTGCTCCACCGGTCACCGCTTGGGAAGGTACAGACCCGGGCCGGGCGTCGACCCGTCCCCGCGCAGTCGGCGCCCGGCAGAGCGCCGGTCGGGTGCGTTGGGCTCACGCCCCGGGTGGTGGGGGTGCGCTTTCCGGGGACGGGTCGGTGACCGGCGGCACGCTCAGCCACACATGTCCACGGAGAGAACGCTGTGACCGCACAGCCGCGGTTGCTCAGACCTCGCTTTTCACCTCAGCCATCCGCCGTAGTAACCCCGGCCACCCGCCGTAGTAACCCCCGCCCCGATCGCCCTCCCCGGCCCCAGAGGGTCATGTCCCCGGGAGTGGTGTGATTTTCGCGCGGGTGCGTCCTTGCGGGTCATCGCGATGGTCGGCCGAAGCCGGGCAGGCCGCCGCGTACCGGCGGCCCGCTGACCGGGATGAAGAAGCCGCCGGAGGCGGCGGCGCACCGATCCGCCCGACACCGCTGACGCTCATCCGTGGGAACAGGGCCGGAAAAGTTACACCACTCGGTGGGACACCATCCCCCAGAGGGTGAAACCCCCGCCTCCACCGCCATCCCCGGCCACAAGGGGGTGGCCGCGCCTGTGCTTGTGGTGGTGCCGGTGGCGATGGTGTCCCGCCTCCCGAAACCCCCGCCCCCGCCTCCGCCCCTTGTCTCTTGCCCCTGCCTCTTGCCCCGTGCCCTCGGGCCTCCTGTGGCCGTCACTCCCCGGCGGCGGGGTTCCCGGTCCTTTCTCCCGACACCCCGGGGCCGTGGCCACGGGTGAGCGCAACCTGCACTCCCAGCGGCGGAGATCCCGGTACCCGCTACCTCCGCCCCCTGGAGCGCGGACGGCGGTTCGCCTTCCGGTCTGGGGCCGGGGTCGTGGTTCTTCCTCCCTGGCACCCCCTGCGGCGGAGGAGGGCGGTACCGGCGGGGGTTGTACCGCCTGTGGCCAGGGTGAAAAGCGAGGTCTGAGCAACCGCGGCTGTGCGGTCACAGCGTTCTCTCCGTGGACATGTGTGGCTGAGCGTGCCGCCGGTCACCGACCCGTCCCCGGAAAGCGCACCCCCACCACCCGGGGCGTGAGCCCAACGCACCCGACCGGCGCTCTGCCGGGCGCCGACTGCGCGGGGACGGGTCGACGCCCGGCCCGGGTCTGTACCTTCCCAAGCGGTGACCGGTGGAGCACAACGCTTCCGAGACAGCGCCCACAGACCGCCCTTCCCAAGCGGTGACCGTCCTGGAAACCTCCACGTTCCTCTCACCCCCTGCGGCCGGGGTTCCGTTCCGCTCTACCAAAACCCCCTTCGGGCGGGGCCGGAGGCCTCCTGCCGCCTCCACCCCCTGCGGTGGGGGTCGCCAAGCATGCGACCGGGCCGGGGCCGGGGCCCCAGGCGGGTGAGAAACCCTCTGGGACGAGGATGGCGCGACGCCCACCGGAAGGAGCCGACCACCTCCGGCGGGAAGGAAACCCCCAAAGGCGGGGGCAACACGACGCCCTCCGACCGACGTCCCGGTCAGGCGGGGGTGATGCCCTCGACGATGCGCAGGACCTCCTCGGGGTCGCCCTCGGCGGTGAGGTCGTCGCTCTCGTCCATCTCCGCCCAGTAGGCGTCGTCCACGTAGTCGACCCGGACGACCACCCCGGACTCCGGGGAGAAGATCGCGGTGGAACCGTTGTAATGCCCGTTTCCGTCCGGCAGCTCCCGTGCGGGCGAGTCGTGGAACTCCGCTTCCATCTCGGTCCCCATGAGCTCGTGGTAAGTGTCGATGTCGGTGAAGTCGTCCCGGCGCATCACGGACACGTACAGGCTGGAGACGGCGACGGCCTCGCGCTCGGGCAGCACCTCGCCGAAGTCGTCGACCAGGTGGTCGACCTGGATGGTGTCGGCCAGCCACGAGCGCTCGACCTCGTGCAGGTCGGGGACGACCTGGCCCTCCGCGGCGGCCAAGGCCGTGTAGTCCAGGTCGTAGGGGGTGCCCTCGACGTCGTCGGGCATGTAACCGATCTCGTAGCCGTTGAGGTCGCCCTCGGCGGGCAGGTACCCCTGTGCCTCCAGGAAGGGCGCGGCCTCCTCCAGGGACAGGTTCTCGGAGGGCGCCTGTCCGTCCGCGCCCAGCGGCGGCAGCCCGTCCTCCTCCACCGCCCCGGTCGGGGTCGCCTCGGAACCGGTGCCGGGGGTGCAGGCCGTGGCCGCGAAGGCGAGGAGGCCGAGGGTGCCGAACGCGATCTTCGCTGTGTTCTTCATGCACCCCATCCTCAGGACGGCGGGCCCGGGACGCCTGAGTACGGCACCCCGTTCGTACTGGGGGGCTCACCCGTTGTGCTCGGACCCCGGAACTGCTATGCCGGGCCGCGCGCAGAGCGCCCCCTCACGGGGCGAGGGGGCGCTCGAAGCGGAACGGGGCCGCGGGCCGATCCGGGACCCGCGGACGACGCGGTTCAGTCGAAGAGGTCTTCGGCGCGGTCGAGGTCGAGGGCCCTGTCCAGCCACGAGTTGAGGGAGTCGAGGTCGCGGCAGGACAGGACCCGGTCACGGACGTCATCGGAGACCGTCAGCCCCCGCTTGTCGAGGATGCGGAGCACGCTTGCGGCGACCCCTTCTTCGCGCCCCTCCTCACGGCCTTCCTCGCGGCCCTCCTCACGGCCCTCCTCACGGCCGATGCTGACGTACTTACGGGCGAAATCGCTCTGCCACTGGTAGGTACCCACAGACATCAAGTCCTCCAAGTATTTCCGGGCCGCCGGAGAGCGTCCCGCGAGTACGTAGTCATAGTAAAACGCGCGGTCATCCGAGGTCACGACATCCAGAGCCGCCATCAGCGCGTCCAGCACCCGATGATCGTCGTCCCCGTGCGCCTTGGCCGACAACACCGCCAACCCCGGCAGTGCCCGGGCCTGCACCGGATCCACCACCCACGGCACCCGGCTCGGTCCGACCACCACCGGCGTCATCCGGTCCCCCGGATACCCCGTCTCGATGGGCCCGGCGTAGTAGCGGGCCATCGCATCGGTCGGGCACAGCACCAGCAACATCGTCGGACACTTCAGCCGGGCCCGCACGGTGGCCTGGTAGACCGGCCAGGTCCAGACCTTGTCCGGGTCGCGGACGTGCTGGCGTTCGAGCACCACCGCGAGGACGTTCTCCGTACCGTTGCGCAGCACGAAGGCGCCATCGGCGGTGTAGACCCGGGGCTTGCTGTCGGTGCACTCGGCCGAGGTGTGCGTGACCTCGGTGAACTCCGGCAGATCGATTCCGGCTCCTTCGAGCAGCGGTACCACCAGGCCCGGTTCCTTCCGGAACATATCCAAGGGGATCTCGTGCTCTTCGCTCGGCATCGCACTCCTTGTCATTCTTCGTAGGTATGAAAGGGGACGGGGCCGCGGACAGGGGGCCGCCCGCGGCCCGGGTGGTTCATGCGGTCTCGGGCAGGCCGGGCGGGTCGGGGAGGGTGAACGCGGCCCAGGTGTGGCGGCCCAGGTCGCAGCACCCGCACACCGGCCGGTGGCCCCACACGGTGGCGGTGGCCTCGATCAGCAGCAGGCCCCGGCCGCCCTCGGCCGACGCCCACTCCTGCACCGTGCGGGCGTAGGGGATCTGCGGGATGCGGCCGTTGGTGTCGCCGTCGTCGGTGAACCCGACGCAGACCCGGTCACCGATCGCCCACAGGGTCCGGATCACCTGCCCGCCGCCGCGCCCGGAGGCGGTGTAGCGGAGACAGTTGGTGAACAGCTCGCTGCCGCACAGCACCACCGAGTCCACGGTGTCGGCGACGAATCCGTGCAGGTCGGTGGCCAGGTCGGTGCGCATCCGGGCCAGCTCGGACACCTTCCCGGCGTAGCGGCGGGGCGGCCAGGCGCGAACGTTCGTCACACCCCCACCCCCTGGGCCTGCGCGCGGTGGCGCTCCTGCTGGGCGACCCAGGTGCGGACGGCTTTTTCCAGGTCGGCCAGGTCCGGCGGCACGAACGGGTCCCGGACACGCACAGGCTCGGGAGCGGTGGGGGCGAGCAGGTCCCCGGCGGGCGCGGGGCGCTGCGCGGGGATGCGCGGCGGCGCGGGGGGCTCGGTGGTGTCGTTGGTCCAGCGGGCCAGGCGGGCGCACGCCTGGGCCTGGACGCGATCGGCATCGTCGCCCTCGGCGAGGGAGCGTTCGTGGGCGGTGTAGTAGGGCCGGACCAGGGCGACGTCCTCGGCCGGGAACACCTCGGCGGGCGGGGCGAGGTCGGCGGGGAGGTGCAGGGTGGAACGGCGGGCGGGTCCGGGGTTCGCGGCGTACCGGCGAACGCGCGTTGACCTGCGGCGGAGACCGAGGATGCGGGTTCGGGAGTGACGCCCGCGGGGAGGGGAGAAGAGCGCTTCGAGCAGGCGCAGGGCACGGCTCAAAAGCGCGGCACTAGACTGAGCCACGTCGGCAATCCTTTGGATCTAAAGGGGCGAATTGCTGGCCACGACCCCGGGCGCTACCTAAGCGTCGCGGGGTCACTGTGTTCGGTTGTCGAGCAGAGGTTATGTGATGGCAAAGACGATAGGGCCACTTAAGCCCGAGTAGTGCCAGAAATTTTTCCCGGACCGGCGTCCGTGCAGGTGAACTCGCTTGCGGGAATTTTTCTGGCCATTGCCATTAAAGGTTCTATTCGGTCATCCGGGTATGAAAAAGCCCCCGACCTGGAATTCCAGGACGGGGGCTCGGGCCGAAGGTCACCGGTCGGTGCGGACGCCGGCGAGGAGGGCGGACCACTCGGTGCGGCCGAAGTCGAGGTGTCCGGCCGCCCGGTTCTGGGTGTCGCGCACATCGGCACCGGTCTCGTGCTCGCGCACCTCCACGCAGTTGCCGCCTGAAGACGAGTAGGACGACTTGTGCCAGAGTTCATTGCTCACAGTAGTTCTTCCAATACCTTTCGCGACTGGGCGGCGGGAAGCGCGGCACCGAGCGCCTGCTTCACCAGACCCTGCAAACGGGGGTATCCGTCGGAGTCTGCGTAGACGACGTTACCGTCCACGTGGTCACTGGAAACAGCCGTTCCACCGTCGTGCATGTGGAAGACCAACAGCATGGACGTCACCCCCAGCAGGAGGGACCCCGAGGGGACCAGATGGACCCTCACCCTCCCCGTGTCGGTGAGTTCCACCAGGTGGCGCGCCTGCTCACTGCGCACCGCCTCGGGCACCAGCGTCAGCGCCGTCTCCGGGAGCACGGCGACGACCTTCGGGTCGTTGGCACTGCGGAGCTTCTCGTAGCGCCCGCACCGCAGCGCGACCAGTTCGTCCAGGTCTGCGCCGGTCTCACCCATCAATGACTCTTCGAAGATCAACCGAGCGTACGAGGGGGACTGCAAGAGTCCGGGGATCAGCAGCGGTGAGACCAACTCGATGAGGCGTGCGAGTTCTTCGAGCCGCCCCAGATCGCGCATGTACGCCGGGAGGCCCGCGCCCTCCTTGTCGTCGGCCCACGCCTTCAACAGGGCCCCGCGGGCGTTCACCGCATCATCGAGGATCTGGACGTTGTCCCGTTGCGGGGTGGTCTTACCCGCTTCCCACCTGGATACAGAGGCCGACGACGTACCTGCTCGCGCCGCAAGCTGCCTTTGCGTTAATCCTGATATTTCGCGTGCTTTGACCAATCGTGCCGGGAATTGTTTTGCAGCCATGTTGCAAAACTAGCCAGAATGCTACGACCCCGACCATGTCTTTACGGGAATACTTATCTATCTGGTGGAGCGCGTCCCGCGCGGCGACGCTGGGAACATGAACGACACCGCGCACACCCCCGTTACCGCCGACACCGAAACCGCGGTCCTGGCCCTGCGCTCGGCACTGCGCCGCCGGGGCGTCGCCGCAACGGACGGCGACCTGCCGGGCTCGGTGCGGGCCGAACACGCCGGACACCGGGTCACCGTCCGCCACACGGACGACCGGTGGTGGCGGCCGATGCCGGGCGAACCGCACATCACCGTTCCGGTCGCCCGGTCGGGGGGCGAGGACGCCCTGGCCCGAGACCTGGTCGCCGAACTCCTCGGCCGCCTGTGAACGGCCACCGCGAACTCACCTGGGCCGACTTCGCCCGCCTCACCGCACCCCGGACCCGGCCCACCGCCCCCGCGCCGCCCCGGGCCTTCGGCCCGCTACCGCGACGCACATCCGCGACCCGCGCACCCGCACGAACCACCGGAAAGGAAAACGCGATGCCCGACCAGACCGGCACCGCCACGCGCAAGCGCCGCACCGACCGGCCCGTCACCCGGGCCCAGCGGGAACGGGCCGACGAACTCTTCGACCGACTGTCCTCGCTGCTCCGCGACGCCGCCGATCCCACCGTCGACGCGGTGTCCGTCCTGCGCCGCGCCGACAGGGCCTTCGAGGCCCTCCACCGTTATCTGCGGAGCGGCGGCGCCCTGCCCACGCCCTGGCTCGACGCCCGCCGCTGACCCGGCGGTGACCGCACGCACCCCTTCGACGGCCCGACCGCACGGGCCCGCCCCGCCGAACCCGTAGAGAACACGGCGGGCGGGTCCCGTGCGGAACCTGGATGCTCCGCACGGGACACGCCCCCCGGGACCGGCCCCGTCGGCCCCGCCGACCCCCGCCACCGGCTCATCGGGCGGTTCCGGGGCGCCCGGGGGCCGGGACCCGTATGTCCGCGGGCGGCCGCGCCGGTGCCTCCCCCACCGTCCGGCGGCCCTGCTCACCCGTCGGCGCGGTGCCCGTTCCCCGGCGCTGCGGCCCCCGCCCCGCAACCGGTGTCGGCGACCGCCCCGGGGCCCGCTTCCGCGCCCGCCCCGGCCTCCGAGGGCACCGGTCCGTCCGCGCCGTCGGCCCCGCCCGCGTCACCGCGCTGCTCCCGCAGCATCCGGTCCAGCCGCTCCACCTGCGCGCCCAACCGATCCAGCCGCGCCATGACCGCCTCGTGCTGCACGGCCTCCAACTCCTGGTCCTCCACCCAGCGCTCCTCGTTGACCTCCTGCTCCATGGCGGTCACGATCACACCGATCACCAGGTTCAGCATGATGAAGGCCGTGATCACGATGTAGGTCACGAAGAACATCCACCCCAGCGGGTGCTGCTGGAGGACGGCGTCCGACACGTCCGGCCAGTTCTCCGTGGTGAGCAGCAGGAACATCGTGTACAACGACACCCCCAGGTCGCCGAAGTACTCCGGCACGTCCCGGCCGAACATTTGCTGGGCGATGATCGCCGCGGTGTAGATGGTCACCAGCAGCAGCCCGATGACCGTCCCCATCCCCGGCACGGAACGGAACAGGGCCGTGATGATCATGCGCATCTGCGGGACGGCCGTGATGACCCGCAGGATCCGCAGCACGCGCAGGATGCGCAGCACGGAGAACGGGCCGGTCGCCGGGATCACCGAGACGACCACGACCAGGAGGTCGAACCAGTTCCAGGGCGCACGGAAGAAGTCGCCGCGCCACGCGTAGAGCTTGAGCGCCATCTCGATGACGAAGACGCCGACGATCACCTGCTCGGCGATCAGAAGATAAGGAAGGGCGGAACCCCCATAAGTCGCCCATCCCAAAATCCCCGCATTGACCAGAATCACCAGCAACATCACGTTGGAGAACCACCGGCTCTCCACCACACGGGTGATCTGTTCTCTGCTCAATGTGCCGTTCCCCTCCGTAATTCCACCCCCGATCAGGACAGTGGCCACCCAGATATATCAAAAGCAGCCGAACCGATCTTCGGCGCATCTCTCCCGACGGTGTTCGGCGCACCGTCCCGGGCGGACTCCGCCCCGGCCGACCGCCCCCGGCCGCCGCCCCGCACCGGCGGGGTCCGGGACCGCCGGGGAGGGACACGGGCCGGACCACCGCAGGTCACCGCCACCGCAGCAGCACCCCTCGCCCCTTCCTCCCGCCCGCGCGGACCCCGGGCCGCCCGCCTCCCCCCGTGTACCGACCGGCGCCGATCGGCCCTGCCGCACGACACCGGCGGACCCGGGCGGGCGCGTGTCGGCGCCGGAGCGATAACGGGTGGATGACGGCCGGTGCGATTCGCAGGTGCAACACACCACATCGGTAATTCCGGCCGGAACACACCCCGCGCGCAAACCGGGCCGAAAAAGCACCAACGGTGGGGAACCCGGGAGTCGGCGGGGAAGGGAACACCGCGAAGTCCGGGACGCCGGAACCACGCCGGGGTTCCGGCGAACGGGCACCGCACTGGTATCTTCTCTGCTGGCCTGCGGCCCCCACACCCCCGCACACCCCTCGGCCGCACCGGTCCCGGGACCGCGTCCGGACCGCCCCGCCCGGCGGGAACGGACCGCCGGAGCCGCCGCGCGAACCGGGGTCCGGAACCCGGGACCCGACGGACCGCACCCGTATCCGGCCCCCGCCCCCGACCGAGGAAAGAGAGCCATGGCGGAGCTGAAGTACTTCACCGGAGCCATGAACTCGGGCAAGAGCACCATGGCCCTCCAGGAGCACCACTCCCGCGGCAGCGAAGGCGTGCTCTACACCCGCCAGGACCGCGCGGGCGCGGGGATCATCTCCTCCCGGCTGGGGCTGGTGTCCCCGGCCGTCGAGGTGACCGACGAACTCGACCTCTACGACGACGTCGCCGACCGCAAGGCTCCGTACGTGATCTGCGACGAGGCCCAGTTCCTGTCACCCAAGCAGGTGGGCCAGCTGGCGGGCGTCGTGGACGGGATGCGGATCGACGTGTACTGCTACGGGATCCTCACCGACTTCCAGGGGCGGCTCTTCGCGGGCTCGCAGCGGCTGGTGGAACTGGCGGACAAGATCGAGGTGCTGCCGGTGTCGGCGCGCTGCTGGTGCGGGGGGCGCGCCACCCACAACGCGCGGGTGGTGGACGGCGTCATGGTGTACGAGGGCGAACAGGTGCACATCGGCGGCAACGAGTCGTACGCGACCCTGTGCCGCCACCACTTCATGGCGGGCGTCGCCTGACGGGATCCGCCGGGCCGATGGGGCTCGGTGCTGTAACCGCCGGCAGGTGAGCGCTTCCGCCACCGGAACCGCCGGGTTCCGCGCCGGACCGTGCGCGCCCCCGGCGGCCCGGGGATCCCGGCTCCGGACTCCGGACTCCACCTCGCACCGGGCGGTGGGCGCCGGACACCGCCCCCGGCGCCCGCCGTGCCGCTCCGGGGCACGGCCACCGGGCAGGAGGCGGGGGCCGCGCACACGACCGGGTCGCCGACCACGCGCGCGACGGCCTCCGGCCCGGAGCCGCCCGGAACGGCGGAGCACGGGGTCTCCTGAGGTGCCCCGCATCCCCGGGCACGGCGTAACGGGCGTTCGCGGCGAGGCAGGGGACCTCGACGAACTCACGGCCCGCGTTCTCCTCGGCGGGAACGACGGCCGGGCGGTCGCCGGCCCCGACATCGCAGGTCCCATCGGTCACCGCCGGGCCGACCCGGGGGCGAACCCGACGTGGTGGGCGCACGGACGGGAAGAGGACGACCGCACCGTCCGGGACCCCGCCGCCCGCCACCTGCCGCCACCGCTCCGTGCGGGCGGGCGTACCCGTGCGGCCCGCACGGAGCGGTGGCGGAGGAGCAGGGCGGCACGCGCACCCCCCGGGGGACACCAGGGGGGCGGCGAAGACACCCGCACGCCCGACCCTGAGGACGCACACGTGCACCCTGTCGAAAACCAGGGATCTCCCCCCGCCGGACCGGGGCTCTCCCCTGATGTGCCCGGCCGGCATCACGACTAATTTCGGTGTCAAGGACAAACCGGTTATCCGGCTCCGGGCCCGATCCCCGTCCGAGCGGAGACGAATTCCCCGACGTGAAGGCCACGGCATCGTCGGAGCAAGGAGTTCACCGGACACCGGTCCGCCCCGGACCACCCTGCCCCCAGGGTTTTCCGCGCAATGGCGACCGGACCGACGGCCCTGTTCAACGGCGACACGGGACCGTTTTTCGGACCTTTCCCCACCAGGCCATATATCAGATCGCGAATCCCGGAAGTTGGGAGTTGCAGGTGCGAACCAGGGATTCTCTATATTTCCGGTATGCGTACAACGACCTCACCAAGAACAAAGGCGTCACCCTCGCACTCATCGTCGTCCTCACCCTCAGCGCCTTCCTCATGGCCACCGGCGCCATGGTCATGGAGCGCAGCCTCGGCTCCGTCGACCGGTTCTTCGAGCAGGCCAAGCCCGCGCACTTCCTCCAGATGCACCGGGGCGACCACGACCCCGAAGCACTGGCCCGGTTCGCCGCCGAGCACCCCGAGATCGACACCTGGCTCGTCCAGGAGATGCTGGGCTTCGACGGTGCCTCCCTCACCTGGCGGCGCCCCTCGACCGGCGAGGCCGGCGACCTCGGCGACAGCCTGATCGACAACCTCTTCGTCACACAGAACGAGGAGTTCGACCTCCTCCTCGACGAGACCGGGGCCGCCCCGCACCCCGCGCCGGGGGAGATCCACGTCCCGGTGACTTACCAGCAGCGGTTCGGCCTCCGGGTCGGCGACGAACTCGGGGTCGGCACGGACGACGGCATCCACCGGCTGCGCATCCAGGGGTTCGTGCGCGACGCGGGGATGGCGTCGTCGCTGTCCTCGTCCATCCGCTTCCTGGTCTCCGAAGACGACTACGCGGCGCTGGAGGCGGCCGGGGGCGGTGCCCCCGAGATCATGGTCGAATACCGGCTGGCCGACCCGGCCGGGGCCGCCGACCTGCAACGGGCGTACGACGCCGACGCGGACCTGCCCGGGAACGGCCAAGCGGTCACGTTCGCGATGATCCGCCTGCTCAACACGTTCAGCGACGGCCTCGTGGCGACGGCACTGGTGTTCGCGAGCCTGCTGCTCATCACGATCTCCCTGCTCAACCTGCGCTTCGTCATCCGCGGAACGCTGGAGGACCAGGTCCGGCAGATCGGCGCGATGAAGGCCATCGGCATCCCGGGCCGGGAGATCTCCCGGCTCCACCTGGCGAAGTACGGTCTCATGACGCTGCTCGCGTGCGCGGTCGGCGGGATACTGGCCGTCCCCGCGACGGGGCTGCTGACACAGGGCGTCCAGGTGAACTACGGCGAGGCTCCGCCGGGGATCACGACCTTCCTGGTTCCGCTGCTGGCGCTGGCACTGGTGTACCTGTTCGTCGTCCTGGTCTGCCGGGGTGTCCTGCGCGGGGTCGAACGGATCGAGGTCGTCAACGCGCTGGTGCACGGGAGCGTCCTGGACGAACGCCGGACCGCGCGCCGGGCGAAGCGGCGGGCCCGGCGGGTCCGGCGGACCGGGCTCGCACCGGAGGGCGCCGTCAGGGGTACCCGTACGGGCGCGCTCCCCCGACCCGGCGTGAACGGCCGCCTGGTCCTGCTGGACCTGCGGGCCGAACTCGGGCAGTGGGTGCTGATCCCCGCCGTGTTCTTCCTCGCCGCCGTCCTCATGGCCCTGCCGACCAACCTGCTCAACACCTTCGAGAGCCCCCGGTTCGCCACCTACATGGGTGTCCCGCAGAGCGACCTGCGCGCCGACGTCCAGTTCTCCGACGACGTCGACACCGTCCGGGCGGCCCTGCTCACGGACATGCGCCGCGACGACCGGCTGACGGACGTGCGCGTCTTCGCCACCGTGCTCTACCGGGTCCAGGGCGAAGAGGGCTGGGAGACCCTGCACGTCGAGGTGGGCGACCACTCCGGCGACGCGATCGAGTACCTCCGGGGCGGACCGCCGGAGTCCGGGGAGATCGCACTGTCCATGCTGAACGCGGACGCGTACGGGGTCTCGGTCGGGGACGAGCTGGCCGTCGACCGGAGCGCGGCGGACGGCGGGCCCGGGGAGACCGGAGAGGGCACGTCCCTCACCGTCAGCGGCGTCTACCAGGACGTCACCAGCAGCGGGTTGACCGCCAAGGCGCAGGGCGAGGTCACGTCCGGCGCCGCCGGATACACGATCTACGCGGACACGACCGGGAGAACCGACCCGGGCGACGTCGCGGCCGACTACGGCGAGCGCTTCCCCACCGCCTCCATGGTCCCGATGCGGGAGTTCATGCAGCAGACGCTGTCGTACGCGACCGACGCCCTGCGCAGTGCGGCCGTGCTGTCCGTGCTGTTCGGGGTGGGGGTGGCGGTGCTCATCACGAGCCTGTTCCTCGGCCTGCGGCTGACCCGGGACCGCCGGAAGATGGGCGTGCTGTCCGCGCTCGGCTTCTCGACCGGCGAGATCATCGCGCAGGTGCGGGTCAAGACCCTCCTGGCGGTCGCCCTCGGAACGGTGGCGGGTCTGGTGTTCGCGGCGACGGCCGGGGAGAGGGTCATCGGGTCGCTGCTCGCCTCGGCGGGTCTGGGATTCGCCGACCTGGAGTTCCTGCCGAACCCGCTGCTCGTCTACGCGGCCTATCCGCTGGTTCTGGTCGGCGCCGGATACCTCGGCGCCGTGTTCCTCACCGCGCGGCTGCGCGGTGCCGACAAGAGTGCATGGCTCAGGAGCTGACAGAGATGACGGGAACAACGGGGATGACAGGGACCACGGGAACACCCGAAACGCACAAAGGCCACCCCGCGCTGGAATGCCGCGGGCTGACCAAGACCTACCACTCCACCGAGCCGCCGACCAAGGTCCTCAACGGAATCGACCTGAGCGTGGGCAAGGGCGAGTTCCTGGCGGTGATGGGGGCGTCGGGTTCGGGCAAGTCGACGCTGCTGTACAGCATCAGCGGCATGGACCGGCCCACGGACGGGAGCGTGCGCCTGGAGGGGCGGGACCTGACCTCGCTGGACGACGCGGAGATGAGCCGCGTCCGGCTGACGCGGATGGGGTTCGTCTTCCAGCAGGCGTACTTCCTGGAGAACCTGAACATCCGGGACAACATCCTGCTGCCCGCCCTCAAGGCGGTGCCCCGCGGCGACCGGGCGGGGCGGGACGCCGCGGTCGCCCGGGTGGACGCGCTCATGGAGCGGTTCGGGATCGCGCACGTGCGGCGGCACGGCATCACGGAGGTGTCGGGCGGGCAGTTGCAGCGGGCCTCGATCTGCCGGGCACTGGCGTGCGGGCCGTCGGTGCTGTTCGCCGACGAGCCGACGGGGGCGCTGAACAGCGCCATGTCGACCGAGGTCATGGACGCGCTCACCGACGTGCACCGGGAGGGCGCGACCCTCGTCATGGTCACGCACGCCCCGGCCTGTGCCGCCCGCGCCGACCGGGTGATCTACCTCCGCGACGGCGCCGTGGTGGAGTCCCGCCACCTGGGCCCGTGGAGCGCCGAGACGGCGCAGCGGCGCGAGGACGACCTGCTCACCTGGCTCCGGGGGCTGGGTTTCTAGGGCTTGGGGGCATGTCCCCGGCGCACCACCGCGCGCCGGGGACGACGCCCTGGTCGGCGACGTCCCGGCGGACGGCGTCCGCGAAGCGGACGACCGCCGCCGCCAGGACCGGGAGTGGCAGGGGTCTCGACCAGGCGCCGGGGTCGAAGGCCGAGCCGACCCGCCACCCCTGCGGGGAACGCCGCACCAGGACCGCGCCGGGTTCGGCGCAGGAGAGGGAGTGGAACACGCACTCGCCGGGGTCGTCGGGGGTGTCGGGGCCACCAGGGTCGTCAGGGTCGTCGGGGCGGTCGGAGGTGGCGGGGCCGGAGACGGCGGTGGCGGCGGCCGAGCCATGGTGCAGCCAGGCGACCAGGGTGTCCGCGAGTTCGGCGACGGGGAAGGCATCCTCGGCGAAGAGCGGGCGCCCGTCACCGTCCCGGACGACCAGGTCGGCCTCGATGTCGAGGAGCAGCACGGCCCGGGGCGCGGTCCCCGGCCGGTAGCCGCGCCGGGACAGGTCGGCGGCGCCGAGGTTCCGGTGGGAGAACTCCATGGCCGCGGTGGCCTCCTACGGATCGTCGCCCGCGGTACCGGGATACGGTCGGGTCCGGCCCCTGTACCGGCTTCCGGGGCGCCGGGGGCAGAGCGGTGCCCCTCGCCGCTGTTCAAAGCCCGGGCTCTGGACCGTCACGTTGGAGGTCCTCTCTGTCCGGCTGCCGCTGCCCGGTTCTTCCCATCTCCGTTCCTGCTTCCGGGGCCGTCGGCGTCCGCGCGGAGTCACGGGATGGGCCGCGCAGCACACGCATCTCCTCGCGGACCCCGTTCTCGATACCGACGCGGTCCGCGGAAAGCTTGGACCGGCGGTCCCGTTCACGTTCGAGTCCGGCGTCGAGACGGTCGGCGGCCACACGGGTGTCACTCGCCGAGAAGACATCCGGGGAAGCGGGGAGCAGGTCGCTCGGCGTCCCCTCGGCGGACGAGTCCAGGAGGTACCCGTGGAAGCGCTGGTCGGCCCGGTGCCGCAGCCTCTGGCGGCTGTCCTCCGGGTCCGGCCAGGCCTGGTCGGCGACCGTGCCGGCGTCCGTGTGGAGTTTCTCGAAGGTCGGCCGGGTGACGGGACCGAACTCACCGCGTTCGACGAGGGCCGCGGTGTACTCGTTGCGCCGCACCAGCCACTCCCGGGCGCCGTCCCGCTCCAGGGGCCGTTCCCGGACGGAGAGGAGGGTCTCCGCCGCTCCGGTGGGTCCGGCCCAGTCGCCTTCCGGGGTGCGGGTGTTGGTGAACAGGTCCTCACCGGACCTGTCGGTGATGGTGATGCGGTGGACGTGGGGGTTGTCCTCGGCGGCCCGAACGGTGTGCGGGGCCATCCGGTAACCGAGATCGTGTGCGGTGGCGGGGGTCCACCGGTTGGTGTCATCGCCGGGGCCGAGGTAACGGCTGACCGTGTCCATGCGGCTGACCCGCTCGTTGACGGCGAGGGCGACCAGGTGCACCCGGTATCCGGATTCGGCGAACTCGCGGGCGGTGTCCATGGTCATCTCAGGGTCCCGGAAGGTGCCTTCGAGAAGGAGGCTGTAGCGGTTGTCCCGGGCGTGGTCGATGCTCATCTTCACCCAGGCGCCCGAAGCCCGGGCGGTGGCGTTGGGCATCTCCAAGGGGTTCTGTTCCATCAGGTCGTCATAGGCGGAATGGAACTGCCGCAGCCTGTCACCGGTGAGAGGGACGACGTCAGGGTTCTCCCGGATGATCGCGGTCTGGGCCCGGGATTTTCCGGCGGCGGGTTGGGCTCCCAACAGGACGAGAACAGGGGTGTCATCGGGAGCGCGGCTCGGCGTGTATCCGTCGAAGACGTAGGACCGAACCTCGGCACGGAAGATGCTCTCCAGTTGTTCCTGCTCCAAGCGGTAAGGCGACACGGTCACCTGCCCTGTAGCCGAGCGACCTCGGCACGCCACTCTTCGATGTGGGCGATGAGGGCTTCCCGATCGTCAGGGTCGACCGACCTTTCCAGGTCTCGAAGCTCCATGACCTCGGCCCACCACCGTCGGCGTTCGTCCTCGGTGGAGGCCTTACGGGAGAGGGCAACATATTTACCGCTCAGCCGGGTGGCGGTGTCCACGAAGATGTCGTACAGAACGGTGATGGAGGCGGTAGCGTAGAAGCGCTCCTCCTGAGGAGTCATATCATTCATTTCGTTCCTTTCTAGGGCCGCCAGAGTGCGGCGCCGTCGGAATCGACGCTCACGGTACCGGCAACAGTGATATCGACAACGGCCTCTTCGGCGGCCTCATCATCGGTGTAGGCGTAAAACCAGCTGGCATCTGCCGCACCGGGCGTGATGGTCCGTACTTCCAGCGGCTCGCCGTGCAGACCGCTCTCAGCGGGGACGACGGTGATCTCGGGATACTCGGCAAGGGCCCAGGTGACCTCACGGACCGATCGGTAAACGGCGCGGTCCACCCGCAGGGGGCATCCCGACGGCGAGAGCGTGGCGGCGGCGTTGGCGTCGGCCACGCAGGTGTCCAGGTGCCCGGCCACCTGCTCGGCGATCTCCTGCCGTAGGTTCTCGCGAACCTGGAGCTCGGCGGGGTCGACGGTGATCTCGACACGGGAATCGGCACCGGGCACGGTCACCTCCCCGAGCGGGGCGGAAGAAACGAACAGTTCCTCGTCGCCGGAGGTGCTCAAGGTGTAAATCCCCGGAAGCACCGGAATCGCAACCGTGGTGCTTATTCGGGCGGGAGCGGTTGTGGGCACATCGGCTCCGGCGACCATGACGTGATCCACATGAGCACTGGCGATCACGAGTTCACCGGGCAGATCACCCGGATCCGTTATCTCCCACGATCGGATCCACCCCGTGGGCTCACGTTGAACGCGCACGAAAGCGGTGTGGGTGGTCCCACCGATGCGGTAGGCGATGTGCACGGTGGCCGCGTTGCGGTTGGGACGCCGGGTATCGGGATCGTTCCGGCCGTACGTGACGCCGGTGGTCCTCAGGTCCTCGGGCGGGGTGTAGCCCTCCGCAAGCAGGAGGGGGTCGGTATCGATGTGGCCCGCGAGGGCACCGGCGTCAGCGTCGGCGATCCGGTCCAGCAGCGCGTCGACGGGATCGGTCGGGTCGGTGACCCGCCCCTGAACGACGCGCAGTCCCACTCCGGCCAGGACGAGGACGGACACCGCGACGGCCCCGATCAGGAGGAGGCGCCGCAATCGCGGCCTCCTCGGTCCGGCCGGCGTCGGAGCGGGTGGAGCAGGAGCCTCGGTCCCGCCGTGGAGAGCGGCCCCGCAGGCGCGGCAGAACCGGGCCTCGGCCCGCACGGCACGGGCACGGCAGCGGGGGCATGTGGGCAATACGTCGGCGGCGGTCATGAACGCTCGGGGGTGTATCCGCGCACCCGTTGGTAGGCGGGTACGAGGTGGGCGGGACGGGTCTCCACGTGCAGGGGCGGCGAGGACTGCCACCACAGCCAGGCATGGCCGGGGGGCATCTGCTGGAGAACGTCCAAGGGCATGACCGGCCGGTAGGCGCCGCCGATCGAGTGCGGTCCGAACTGGTCGGGGCTGCCCAGGCGCAGACGGTCGGGCAGGCCTGTGGCCGGGTCGACCCCGGTGCCGTGGTGGGTGATCTCGGGTATGTGACTCTCTCCCGCCCAGGAGGAGATGTTGCGCAGGTCGGCTTCGGAGGACAACCCCCCGTAGGTGATCTTGGCGGTGGTGGAGGTCAGGATCCCTTGGGCTCGCTCGACGCCGTACCGGGCACGCAGGTAGGCCAGGGACTGGGTGGACCACAGGGTGATGATGCCGCGGCCACCGCCTTCGGAGACCAGGGTCGGCAGGGAGTCGAGTGGAGCGATGTTGGCGACCTCGTCCAGGGCCAGCAGCAGCGGCCGGGGAAGACGTCCTCCGGCGCGGGCCGCGCGTTCGGCGGCGCGTTGGGCGATGGCGTCGACCAGGGCGACGATGAGCGGGGCGATCGCTTCCTGGATATGGCCGGGGCCCACGATGAACAACGTGGAATCGGTGTCGAGGAAGGCGTCGATGTCCAGGTCGACCGCCGAGCACGAGTCGAGTACCCGGGGTTCGGCGGTGGCTTCCAGGCAACCGCGTGCGACGGAGTAGAAGGATCCGCGTTCCCGGTCGCCGAGCAGGGGCAGGCTTTCGAGGTCGTCCGCCCACGCTTCGGTTCCGCGGTGGGAACGGATGAGGTCGGCCGGGAACCGTACGTCCTGGCGGGCGATCCATCGCCGCACCTGGGCCAGGGGCTCACCGGCCAGAGCGGCGGCATGGAAGAGTCCGCGGAGGATGAGCGCCGCACCGGATCGCCAATGGTCGGCGTCGGTCACACCACCGGCCGCGGTGGCGGTCATGGCCTGGACGCGTCGGTAGCAGACCCCGGAGTCGGCGCAGTCGGCCAGGGGAGACCACCGCATGGTCCCCAGGCCCTCGGTGAGGAGCGGGTCGTACAGGTGGACGCGGCCGCCGGGGCGTGCCATGTGGCGGCGCCGGTCGCCCGTGGCGCGCAGGAGGTCTCCGCGGGTGGAGGTGCACACGACCGGACCGTCCCAGTGGAGCAGGCTCGGGATGATGAGGCCGGCGGTCTTGCCGTAGCGGGGCGGCCCGATGACGCCGACCGAGTCCGAGGCACTGGACCAGACACGTCGGTGGCCGTCGTTCGGGTCACGCCCGAGGAAGACCCGTTGCCGGGGTTCGAGGTCTTCGGCGGGCAGCGGGGGGAAGGGGTGCATCCGCTCAGTCCTTGTCGGGAACGTGATGGGGCAGGTCGGGGCGAGGGATGGTCCGGGCCGCGGACAGGGCTCCGGGCAAGGGGTGCTCTCGTCCGGGCCGCTCAAGGCGTTCCAGCCGGAGTTCGGTGGGCGGATGGGTGGCGAGCATGGTGGCGTCCCAACCGGTGCGCGCGCCGTCGAAGGTCTGACGCAACCGGGACAGGGCACGGTGGAGCCCGTCGGCGTACCCGGCGGCCGCGGCCGCGGCGTCGGCGGCGTACTCGCAGTCACGCCAGTAGCGGGCGTGCAGCGGTACGACCAGGCCGTGCATGGTGGCGTTGACGCTCCACAGCACGATCCACACGAGGATTCGCAGGGGTCCCCACCTGGTGGCCTCGTGGACCTTCACGGTGAAGTTGTAGGCGAGGTAGAGCGGAAGGGCGAGGCCCTTCCCCCAGGCCATGACGGTGGCGTCACCGCGGTGCCAGTGGGCGAGCTCGTGGGCGAGGACCGCCTCGACGGTCTCGGTGTCGTGGCGTAGAAACTCCAACAGCCCCTGGTCGATGACGATGTGACGGGTGAACGCCGTGGCGTTGGGGGTGTGCCGGTCGTCCATGAGCAGCACCGGCAGGTCGTCCGCGGGAATGCCCATGCGCTGAGCCGCCTGACGCAATAGGGGGAGCAGCCAGGCGGCCTCACGGCGGCTGAGGCGGCGTGCCCCCGCCAGGCGCAGGCGCCATGCCTCGGTGTGGATGGAATACGTGGTGTACAGGGCGCCGACGGCCGCCGCGGTCAGGAGCTGGCCGAGGAGGACCGCCAGGGGCCAGAGCGGATCCGCGGTGTAGAGCAGTTCCCAGGGGGTGGCCAGGGTGAGCCATGCCATGGTGAGAGCGCCCGCGGCGATACCGACGAGGGCGCCTATGACGCCGCCGATCTGGATGGCGGCGGTGGGCAGCAGGTCGCTCAGGTCCACGGGCATCGGCACCAGAACGCTCCACAGGGTGGAGACCCGGGTGAGAGCGCCCGGACCTCCCATACCTCCGGAGAAGAGGCCGACGATACCCCCGAAGACGCCTCCGACCGCGGCCATGAGCAGCACCAGCGGAAGGTTGAACCAGGCGGCGATCGCCCCGACGAGGCCGCCGGCCCGGTTGTGACGGAGCACGGCGCGCAACTGCCGGCCGGTGCGGCGGGAGGCCCTGGCCGCCCGGTCCCGGTATCGGGACCGGGACCGGGGATCCGGTGGGAAGGTGACGGGGGTGGCGCAGGCCGGGCAGAGGGTGGCCCCGGCCAAGGGGGTACCGCATTCGTCGCAGAAGGCGGCCGCGGCCTGAAGGGTCACCGGCCCTCCCGATGGGGCGGCTCGGTGGCGGGATCCCGGTCGGCGGTCCACCACCGCAGGTAGGCTGCGACGTCCTCCGCCGCGGGCCGTGGCAGGTCGGCGGGACGGGGGTCATGGCGCACGCTGGTGCACTGGGCCAGCAGCCGCGCGAGTCGCTGCTCGACATGCGGAAGGTACCGCTGCGACCAGTCCAGGGCCCAGGTCAGGGCGGACGCCTCGTCGAGTGCGGACCGGTACGCCTGATGCCAGGCGGCCTGGGCGTCCAACAGGCTTTGAACCGCGGCGGGGTGCCGGTACCAGCACGGCCGGAGGAGATCGGCCGCGGGCTCGTGAACGAGAACATCGCCCATCCACGCGCGCAGCCGGGTCAACGCGTGGTGGGCCTGATCCGCGTCGAAGTCGACCCAGGCGCGTTCCGGGGAGGGCGTCTCTTCCGGGAAGCCGGAAAAGAACACCGGCGAGGAATGGGGGGTGTCATCACTCACGGCCCCAGCGTGGCCGCATCATGACAAAAATGTCAAAGGCGCTGATCAGGACCTTGGATTCCAGGAAAGGCCGGCATCAGCCTCAAATGAGACATTCCCGCTTCTGTCCGGCCGACCTGGCGGAGACGGGCGATGAAGGCACGGAAGGCCTGGTCCAGGAATATGCGCGGGCCTCCGGGAGCCGGCGAGGGCATGTCGGGGATGTCGCTCTTCCCGGGCACGTTCCCGTTGGGCCGACCGGAACGTGCGGCCCACCGGGTTCGACGTCGGCTCCGGCGGGGTTCTCGTCATTCCGCAGGCTCGCGGGGGCGGGCGACAAGTGTCGTCCTGCGTGCGTTCGGGACGGGGTGGGGGCGCGCGCGGTGATGCGGGTGTGGTGGAGGTCCATCCAGGGCGGGAGTTCGCCGTGGGCGGGGCGGCGGGCGACGCGGGCATTGTCCGGCATCTGCGTGAAGAGGCGCTGCTCACGGGTGGGCGGGCGGCGGGCCTTGACGCGGATACGGGTGAAGCGGCGGCCCCGGGGAGCGGACAGGACGGCGCGCATCCCGGGGGCGGCCGACGGGTGGGCGCTCACCGGGAGGCGTCCCGGGCCGGGCGGTGAGGGCCTCCTGGGCGGGGGGATGGACTCGCCCCGGACCGCGGTGCCCGACCCCGCGCAGAACGGGAAGTCCACCGCGGCGCCCGGGACCCCCAACAGGCGGCCAGGGCGTCGATGAGGAGGAGCCTGCGACGGGGTCGTGGTGGACGTCCGCCACCTGGGTCCGTGTAGGGCAGCACCATGTCGGCGGAACCTCGGCTCCCCCTTAGAGCTCATCTCATTTGGTGAGTCTGCGGTAGCAAATGAGTGTGCAGGCGATGCCCGCGAAGGCTAGGAAGTGGTCGGCCTTGCGCTCGTAGCGGCGGTGCAGGCGACGGCATCCGGCCAGCCAGGCCATGGTGCGCTCGACCTGCCACCGGTGCCTGCCCAGCCGCTGCGAGGACTCCACACCCCGGCGGGCCAGGCGGTGCACGATCCCCCGGCGCCGGAGCCAGCGGCGCAGGTGGGCGTAGTCGTAGCCCTTGTCACCGTGCAGCTTGCCCGGTTTGCGCCGCCGGGGTCCGCGGCGGGAGCGGATCGGCGGGATCCCCTCCACCAGGGGTTGCAGCGCTTGGCTGTCGTGGGTGTTGGCCCCCGAGATCGCCATGGACAGGGGCAACCCCCGCCGGTCGGTGATCAGGTGGATCTTCGACCCCTTCTTGCCCCGGTCGACAGGATTCGGACCCGTCAGGTCCCCCCTTTGAGGGCCCGCATGTTCACCGAGTCGATCGCGCACCGCGACCAGTCCAGCTCACCGCGAGAACCCAGCTCGTCCAGGACCAGGCGGTGGAGCTTGGCCCAGACCCGAGCTTGGGTCCACTCGGTGAAGCGCCGGTGCGCGGTGGGCCCGGAGGGGCCGAACACCGGCGGGAGCTGGGCCCAGGTGCACCCGGACGTGGCCACGAAGATGATCGCGGCCAGCACTTGGCGGTCGCCGTGTCTGCGCCGACCGCCGCCTTGCGGTCGGGTGGGCGCCTCGGGCACCACCCGCTGGAACAGTTCCCACAGCTCGTCCGGCACCAGCCGTTCCACCATCGACACTCGGCTAGGTTACCGAGAACCCAAATGAGATGAGCTCTTACATCCACCCTAGAGATCGGGTGAAAGGGAAGGAAGTCGCCCGCCCCCAACCTGTGGATAACCCGACCGACCCACCACTTCCGCGCTGATCACTCCGGGATCAGAAGAAAGAAGCGATTATGCAGCCTCTCCACTACATCTTCAGCCTGGCGCGTGAAGTCATTTTTCGGCACAACACCTGAATTGGCGTCGGAGACATCACCCGCGAAGTCAAACGTATAGACAGCGCTTCGCGTACGCAAGATGACCAAGTAACGACTCTCCCCTGCTTCACCCACCCCATAGAACGCTCGGGATTCTTCTGCCCAGGAAGGATCATCAACCTCAGAAGATCCGGAGTTCACCCGCTCGGCTTCTGACACCTCGCTCACAAAGATCTGAGCCGCCTGCTCATCACGGTCCACATTCGGATCAAACACGATGGCTTGGTAGGAGAAATTCATATCCCATCGAGCAGACTCAGAGTTAATCCCGTATGAAGGCGATATCACAAACGAGCATTCCCCGGCAACCTCTCGCCGATCACCCAGTTGGAATCCCTCAGCCTGAGCATCGTCCATGTCCACGCTGCTGAGAGTCTCTTCGATCGTCACATCAGAGATCAACGGAAAGTAGTTCTCGCAAACGTTGAGATCGCCCGGCGGCAGCTCGTCTCTGGGCGCCCCTGTCTGCTCCACTCCGGCGACCTGTCCCTCTTCCTCTGTCACCCCCGCCGACGTGGCACGAAGGAAGGAACCGGCGATAAGCGCAAGAACACCGAAGACACCGAAGGCCGCCAACGACCCGCAGCCGAAAACCGCGATTGCGGCCTTCCACCCGTGCAGCCCCTGCTTCTTGGGTGGTGCCTTCTCATCAACCACGGCTATCCTGCGCCTCCAGCTGGGCCTTCACATCGGGGTGTTCGAGCGGACGGGTGAAACCCACGATGTCCGACCGATTGGGGTCATCGTACTCGCGCACCGCGATCGGTCCACAGTTGGTACACCAGGCCTCCACCATCAGGCCGTCGCCGATCACCATTCCCATATGTCCAGGCCCCGGCGGTTCCCCTGCCCGGGTCACATCAAAGAACACCAGGTCACCCGGCTGTTCTTCACCTGCGGGAATCTCCGGACCGAAACTCCACTGGTCCTGCGACACTCGCGGAACCGTGACGCCGATGCTCTCGTACGCCTTCATCGTGAGGCCCGAACAGTCGAACCCGTCCGGTCCGGTCCCACCCCAGATGTACGGTTTCCCGCGCTGTGCCAGCGCCCAGTCGACCACGGCCTGCGTCAACTCATCCGGAGCCCGACCGATCGGCACCCCGTCCTCATCCAGCTCGCAGAGCACCGCGGTCCGGATGGGGTCCGAGGTGTTGTAGTCGCCCTCCGCGTACCGGTCCGCCCACTCCAGCACGTCGTCCACGTACCACCAGGCGTGGTTATAGCCGAAGATCGCCTGTCGCATGTCGTCCTGGATACCGTGCGCGATCAGATAATCGGCGGCGGCCGGAATGGCATCGGCGGGGTCGTAGACATTGACGATCCCATCGCCGTTGCCGTCCACTCCGTACCCGCTCTCCGGACGGTCCTCCACCGGCTGGATCGGCTCGCCGCCCCAGCTGTTCCCGGCGGCGGAACCGTCCAGCGAACCGAACTGCATCGGACCGGCCGCACCCCAGTCGTTGTGCCCCTCCGTGATCCCGGGGCCGTCCCACCTGCCGTGGTGGGACTCCACCTGGCCGACCCCGGCAAGGACGTTCCACGGGATCCCCCGGTCCTCCCCCACCTCCTGGTACAGCTCCAGGTAGTTCTCCGGGATCGAGTCCATCGCGTACCCGCTCGCCCCCGGCTGCTCCGCATCGGCGTTCGGAGCGCACACCAGCCCGTTCGCCATGAGGCTCGCCAGCTGACTTCCGGTACCGGTGATCACCGGGATGACGAACATCGCCACCATGACCAGCAGCGCCACCCCGACCGCGATCCCGCCCCCGAGCCACCAACGGACCGAACCCCGGTCCCCGGAAGCGCCGAAATAGGAGAGCATCGGATCACTCCTCCCCGAACTGCCCGGCGTCGGCGGGCTGGAAGTCGAAGACCCTCCACGTCCGCCCCTCCTGGACCACGGTGATCGCGAACTCCCCGAGTTCTTCGTCGAACTCACGGTTCGCGGTCTCGGTGATGGACTGCGCCGTCACCACGAAGGTGATCGAGCTGTCCCCGAACGTACGGATGGACTCCACCTCGGCACGTCCTTCGGCGATCGCCTCGGCCTCCGCCATCTCCGCCCAGAAGGCCCCGGCCCTGGAGGACTCCGCCAGCACGTCGGCGTACTCATCGGTCGCCAGCGCACGCATCGAGTCGTAGTAGGCCTCGGGGGACCCGGTGTAATCGATCGTTCCGTAGGCCTCGGCGAACGCCTTCGCCGTCGTCCCCGCGACCCTCAGTTCCTCTTCCTGGAAGGGGAACCACTCCAGCACGTCCACATCGCCCTCCGCCGTGGTCGGCAACGGGCTGGGCTCCATACTCGACAAACCATTGGGGGCCCCGGCGCTACCGCCGTTCTCCCCCTGCGAGACCTCCGGTTCGACCGGTGCCTCTTCGGTCCCGCCACCTCCGAAGCCGCCCGTGCTGAAGTACACCCCGGCCCCGACCAGCACGACGATGAGTCCGATGAACACGAACCTCTGGGCACGCTCGGGGAGGGGGCTGGGCATCGTCAGGGGCCTTTGTCGTCGTCGGGCGGGGGAGGATCAGTCGTCGTTCAGCCAGAAGGGCACGTCGCGCTTCCAGTCCCTGCGGGGAGAGTTGGAGCTCTCCCCCCAGAAGGGGGTGATGGGAGCATTGTCGTTGCTCTTGCCGGAACCACTCAACCAGCCGCCCTCACCGTCGCCGCGCCGACGCTCCGGAGCCGCCGGTGCCGGACGGCTCGGACGCTGCGGAGCCTGGCGTTCCCGCCGCTCGCGCGGCGCGCCCCAACGGGACCCCCGGGCATCGGGGTTGCCCCTCGGCGGGGTGTCCTCACGGGCATCGAAGATGCCCCGGCCGGTGCTGGGCTCCGGCCGTTCCGCACTCGCCGCACGGCTGAACCCGGCCGCGGGCGCGGATCCACCGTCGTCCCGCTGCTCGGAACGCCCACCGGAGGCGGTACCGAACACCGAAGCCCATCCGGTGTCACCGGCACCGGTGTAGCCACCGCTGGGCCGCGGCGGGATCGCCCCGCTGCGCCCGCCCAGGCTCGGTGCCTCATCGGCGGTACGCCGGGATCCGGCAGGGCGCGTACCGCCGTCCTGACGGCTGACGTTGAGCGGCGGTGGGGCCTCGTTGCCCCGGACCCGGCCGTAGCCACCTGTTCCTCGTACACGGGTCGGTTCCGCGGTTTCTCCCACGGTCTCCTCCGCACCCCTGAGGTCGGCCGTCGCACCGGTACCGGCCGGGATACCGGCAGCGGCCCCGGCGATGGCGGCGCTGTTGCGGCGCCCCCAGTTCTGCGCCTTGAGGTAGGCCACCGGTGGCAGGACCGTCGCGCTCTTCGAGAGGACCTGGCTGTTCACTGCATCCCCGACGACCCGGGAGGTGAAGGAGTTCGCGTTGACCGAGGAGAAGAGGTAGGCGAAGGGCTTGCGGTAGATGAAGAGCGCCAGCGTGAACAGGGCCAGCAGGATCATCTGGAGGCCCCAGCCCAGGCTGGTGGACATGACCATGCCGTAGCACATGACCAGCAAGGAGATCAGAAGCACGACGAAGATCTGCTTGAGCAGGAACCCCACCATCAGCTCGACCCACCGCAGCAGCACCATCCGCCCGTAACCGGGATGGATACCGATGAGCAGGAAAATCGGTGACAACAGGAACAGCACCAGGAAAGCGATCTTCAGGACGATGAGAGCGACCGATCCGGCGAGGATCAGGCCTCCGGCGAAGATCGATGCGAACAGAGCCAAGGTCGCGACACCCAGCCTGCTGCCTTGGTCCTGACCCGAGAAGAGCGGGTAGGCACTCGGATAGGTGGACTGGATATCCGACGCCACCTCTTGGTAGGCCTCCTGCTTTTCCTCCACCAAGGTCGTGGCGTCCAGCTCACCGTCACGAATCTGCTGCTGCTCGATACGACTGACTCCCTGGGCTGCGATCAGATCCATGGCATGGTCGATAGAGGCATCCTCAGCGATATCCCCATTCCCGAACTGCCCCGCCACCCACGGCTGGCAGACCAGGCTCGACCACAGCATGTCCGCGTTCCGCCGCACCTGGAAGTCCGACTCCGACTCCCACTCAGCCCTCTCCGGAGCGTCCGCCCCCGGCGGACAGGTCCCCGACCCGCCCCCGTAGGGAATCTGCCCAACCGTGCTCGTCACCAGCTGGCTGCCCGAATTCACCAGGCTGCTCGCCAACCCCATGACCTGTGCCGGGTTGACCATGATCCACAGCCCCAGCGCGGTCGCCCCGACCATCCAGACCGTCGATTCGATGGTGAGCGTCATCCGCTTCCGGATGAGCCCGTACCACCCGAGCCAGATCGCGCCCAGGATCACGACCGTGGGGATCAGCGGCCGCCAGATCCCCTCCCGGAGGGTGACCACGACGTTCTCGACCAGGTCGTTGAAACTGGCGAGCAGCCCGTCGGAGGTCGCCGCCTGGTAGACGGTGATGGTCGACTGGTTGATGGTCTTGGACAGGTCCCAGGCCGTGTTCGCCAGGGTGGCCTGCGGCCCGTTGGTGATCCCGTCGACGCACGACTCGGTGATCATGTGCCACTGCTGCCCGGCCGTCCCGTACTGGCCGTACATGCTGGCGTCGGGCGGCAGGCCGTCGGGGGCGCCCTCGATGGCCGACTGGGACTGGGGCGGCACCAGCAGACCGTCGGAGCCGCTGCCCGCGGACTCCGGCAGCGGCGCCGGTTCGCCCGGGCACAGCGGGTTGGCCTGGGCCGAGGTGAGCGGCAGCACCAAAAAACCGACCAGCATGAGGAACGTCATCAGGAGGCGTCGCCATCCCCGCCGTCGGACGTGCTGATCCGTCATCTGCTGGCTCCTGCGTCGTCGGTCGGTGCCCTGGGGTCATGATGGCGGACAACCGTGAGGCCCGGTGCCCTCCCGATGGTCGTCGCACGCCCTCCCACCGGGTGCGCGCGAGCGCACACCGGTGTGCGGCCGTGTGCGACCACAAGGCCCCCGGTTGTCTTTACCCCATCCTCTATGGTGCTCCATCACCGGGTTCGCGTACGGGTACAACGCGATGCGTTTTCGGGTTCTCTATCCGGCCACACCCGAACCGGGGGTGACAAAGGGTTCACATATCAACGTTTCCGCAGGTAGCGGACATCATCGGCCTTGCACAAGCCCAAGAAAACTCCCATCCACAATTACCCCTCCAACCCCTCTCTATGATCGGCGTCACATCGTCACCCGCGTCCAAAAGTGGACACTCGACGGGCAATCGGGCTGGTACGCGGTGCCGATCCCGGCTTCTGCGGAAACCGCAGTCGGGTTTGTCGCAGGACCGAAAAGAAGTTCTCCTGAGAGGTCAGCGCAACCGGGGCACCACGCATCACACCCACAGCGTCAGCGCATCCCGCCCCACGGCACCCGCCATCCCCGTACCGGCCCGCTCCCGGACCCCATCTCCGAAGAGCCGGTGGAACTCCTGGACCAGGTGAGCCCGGCCGGAGCGGACGGCGTCGAGGCACTCGCCGAGGCCGGCACCCGCACCCTCGCGGAACCCCACCGCGCGGCCGGGGGTACAGGGATCCGCCCGCCCCGCCCTCCCTGCGCCGCCGGTCGACGCGGCGCGCCGCCCCGCCGCCGCCTCTCCCGCGGATGCCGGGTGTCGTTGCCCCCGCCGGGCTCCGCCGGGCCGGAGACTGGCCGCATGGTGGAGAACACGGACGTGGAGGACTCACGGCGGAGCGCCGCGCGCATCGTGGTCGCGGCGCTCGTGCTGGCGGTCCCGGTCGTCAAGCTGGCCTGGACGCTCGGCGGTGGCCCGGCGGCCCGTGAGGCCCTGTACGCCATGGGGCCGAGCAACATCATGGAAGTGGTGATCGACCTGTTCCTGGCGGAGCCGCTGCTGGCCGCGTCGCTGGCGGTCGTCGTCTCGCACATGAGCTACGCCTACTTCTCCGCCAGGGGCGGGGCCCTGCGGCACCTGAACTCCCCGGTCGCTCTCACCGTCGCCTCCGCCATGGTCGTGCCGGTGGCCGTTGGTGTGGTGGTGGGCGCGATCAACGGGCCGGTGTGGGGGCTGGCCACCTGCGTGCTCGCCGCCCTGCTGCGGCTGACGGTGTTCCTGGAGTACCGCACCGGCCGACGCTCACCGGAGAGCGGGAAACGCACGGGTGAGACCGTCGGGAGCCTCTGGCAGGGCGTCGCCGACACCGGGCGGGTCACCGCCCTGGCGCTGACCGTCGTCGTGCTGCCGCTGGTGGCGTTCGGCGTGGCGGTGAACGGCCACTCCTGGACGACGGTGATGTTCTGCGACGCCGACACGGGGGACGGTACCGAACGCGCCCGTGTGATCGAGCTGGGCCGGCAGGGGCACGGTGTCACCGGGTGGAGCCTGGACCACCACCAGGTCGTGGTGGGCGAGAACTGCCTGATCGACGAGGACGAGGTGATCCGCCCGCCCCTGTGGCAGGGCGGATGACGGGCGCGGCGACGGCCGTGCCGGAAAGCGGGGTGCTCCCGCCGCGGCACCGGCCGAGAGCCCTCGGCCGTGCTCGGGCGGCCCCCGTACCGGCAGGGGCGGGCGACCGCGAACACCCCGGAGGTCCCGGGCCCGCCCGCGCTCCCGTATCCGCGCCGCGGGAACATCTCCGGCCCATCTGAGCCCCCGTCCGCCCGCCGCCCCGCCCTCCTCGACCCGGTCGCGGCACGGCGGCGCCCGCCCCGCCCTCCCCCGCCGCCGGGCGGATCCTGTCCGCAGTGGAGCGGCGGCGCCCGGCCGGCCTCAACGGCGGGAGGACTCCGTCCCCGTCCGCTCCGCCAGGAACGCGGCCCAGGTGCGGGTGCCCCGGTCGGCGTCCGGGCCCGCCAGGTTCTCCCCCGCCCGGTACGCGCGCCCGGCCGCACCGGGGATGCGCAGCGGGATCGTCGGGCGCCGGACCCCCCGCGCCGCCAGATAGGTGCGCAGCAGGTCCGCCATCGGCAGCACCTCCGGTCCGGCCAGGTCCGCGACCCGGCCGGCGGGTCCGCCCGCCGCCAGGGCGGCGAGGCGTTCGGCGACGTCGCGGGCGTCCACCGGCTCCCAGCGCAGCCCGGGCACCGGGACCAGCGGAGATTTCGCCAGTGTCCGCACCGCCGCCAGCGCCAGGTCGTGGAACTGGGCGGCGCGCAGCACCGTCGAGGGGACCGTTGATTCCCGCACCGCCCGCTCCGCGCCCAGTTTCGCGCGGAAGTACCCCAGCGGGACCCGGTCGGCGGCGACCACCGAGATGAGCAGCAGGTGGCCCACTCCGGCGCGTTCGGCGGCCGCCACCAGGTTGCGGGTGGCGACGTCGTCGCCCTTGGGGCCGCCCGCCAGGTGCAGGACCGTGCCGATCCCTTCCAGGGCCGGGTCGATCCCCTCCCCGGTGCGCAGGTCGGCCCGCACGTGGACCAGGCCCCCGGGGGCGGGACGGGAGCCGCGGGTGAGCAGTCGGACCTCGTGGCCGGCGTCGCGCAGCAGCGGGACGACCAGGGAGCCGAGCGTTCCGGTGCCCCCGGTGACGAGAACGGGTGCGTTCATGGTGGAGTCTCCTCGGGTCGGTGTGCGGTGGGCTCGGGCCCACCGCCGGGTTCATTGACGTGACCCGGGCGGAGAGGGGAACGTGACCGGAATGCGCGAACTTTTTTCCGCGGCACGGCGGTTCGAGGAGCACCGGCCCCGGCTGCGGGCGGTCGCCCACCGGATGCTGGGGTCGGTGGGCGAGGCCGACGACGCCGTCCAGGAGACCTGGCTGCGGTTGGAACGCACCGGGATCGAGAACATCGACGACCTGGGCGGGTGGACGACGACGGTGACGGCGCGGGTGTGCCTGAACATGCTGCGCTCGCGCGAGCAGCGGCGCGAGGAACCCTTGGAGACCGGCGGCCCGTGGGGCGCGGAGCGGCTGCCGGACCCGGTGGTGGGGTCGGCGGCCGCGGACGACCCGGAGTCGGCGGCGCTGACCGCCGACTCGGTGGGGTGGGCGCTCATGGTGGTGGTCCAGGAACTGAACCCGTCGGAGCGGGTGGCGTTCGTGCTGCACGACCTGTTCGCCGTGCCGTACGCGGAGATCGGCCCGTTGGTGGAGCGCGGTGAGGACGCCGCCCGGCAGTTGGCCAGCCGGGCCCGGCGTCGGGTGCGCGAGCAGGGGTCGCGGGGCGCGGTCCCGGACGGGGATCCGGCCCGGCGGCGCCGGGTGGTGGACGCGTTCTTCGCCGCGGCACGTGAGGGGGACATCGACGGGCTGCTGTCGGTGCTGCACCCGGAGGTGGTGCTGCGCTCGGACGGCGGCGTGCGCGGTCGGTACACGACCCGGATCACGGGGGCGGCGGACGTGGCGGGGCAGGCGGTCACGTTCCACCGGTTCGCGCCGTTCGTGCACCCGGTGTCGGTCAACGGCGCCGAGGGTGTCGTGGTGACGGCGGGCGGCCGGGTGCTGTCGGTCATGGGGTTCGTGGTGGCGGGCGGGCGGATCACCGCCATCGACGTCCTGGCCGACCCGGACCGCTTGGCGGAGCTGGGGATCACTCCGGAGGCGCTGGGGATCCGGGAGGGGTAGGGGCCGGGGAGGAGGCGCCGGGGTCCGGGCCGCCGCCCGGGGAGGTGCTCGCCGGACCGGCCGTCCGGTACCCCGTGCCCGGCGCCGGGGAGGGGCGGCACCGGCCGGTGGCGCTGGTCGCGGCACGGGTGCGCCATCCGGCGGCCGGGCGGGGGTGGGCGGCGGCCGGATCGGCGAGACCACGGCCGTCCGAGAGGAGAGGGCGGCGAATCCGTTCCGGGGTCACCCCGCGTGAAGTTCCAGGGGGCGTTCGAGCGGGTTCCGGAAAGTGGGGGCGGTGCCGCCGAAAGGGGCGGGGACCGTGTCCCACCGAAGCTCTGAATAACCGCTGAACAGCAATGACTCCGCGTTCGACGACCGTTTCGAGCGGATCCGGCCGCCCCCTGGACGTGATGCGGCGACCGGGGCCCGACCGATGACCGTTATCGGTCACCTTCCGTCGTCCCCCGTGCGGGGAGAGAACGGGAGCTTACAGTGAGGGTATTTCGGAAAGTGTCGATGACCATCGGGAACGCCGGTGGAGGGTTCTTTCTCGGATAGATTGGCCTGCGCATCGTCCCCCGATTCAGAAGGGATGCGCCCCTATGTCCACCCCCCGTTCCTCCGTCGGCCGGTACGAGCTGCGCGAGCGGCTCGGTGCGGGCGGGATGGGAACGGTGTGGCATGCCTGGGACCCCGCCCTCCAGCGCGACGTCGCCGTCAAGGAGGTCGTCCTCCCCGACGGTATGAGCCCCGAGGACCACGACGAGGCGCGGGAGCGCACCCTGCGGGAGGCCCAGGCCACCGCGCGGATCAGGGACAACGCCGTGGTGACGGTCCACGACGTCCTGGAGCACGACGGCAGCCCGTGGATCGTGATGGAGCTGCTCAGCGGGCACTCGCTCCAGCAGCACCTGGACCGGGACGGCCCCATGCCGGTGGCCCGGGTGGAGGAGGCGGCCCGGTCGCTGCTGGGCGGGCTGAAGGCGGCGCACTCGGTCGGGGTCACCCACCGGGACGTCAAGCCCGCCAACATCATGCTCACCGAGGACGGCCGGACGGTGCTGACCGACTTCGGCATCGCGAACGTCGACGGGAGCACCGCGCTGACCCAGACCGGCGTGTACATCGGCTCGCCCGAGTACATGGCCCCGGAGCGGTTCGAGGGTGAGCGGGCGCTGCCCGCGTCCGACCTGTGGAGCCTGGGTGTCACCCTCTACGCGCTGTTGGAGGGGCGTTCGCCGTTCAAGCGGGAGAGCATCACCGGGATCATCAGCGCGGTGCTGACGGCTCCGATGCCGCCGCGGCAGGCGGTCCCCGGCCGGGTGGACGAGGTGGCGGCGGCCCCGCTGCGGGCGCTGATCGAGGCGCTGCTGAACCGGGACGCGGCCGCGCGGCCGACGGCGGCGCAGGCCATCGAGCTGCTGGACCGGGCCGGGGAGGACCGGGCCCGCGACGGGGGCACCACCCGGGTGACCGGGGTGCCC
>NZ_JASFDV010000007.1 GCF_030766825.1 Nocardiopsis sp. CC223A | reverse complement strand
ATCCGCCGCCGTGCGGTGCGCGCCGCACCGGCCGTCCTGCTGTGGGCGGTGCTCCTCACCGCTCCGGTCGCGGCCCTCCTGCTTTTGGACCCGGCGCCGTGGCATATGGTCGCGGCGGCCGCCGCACTGCTCCCGCTGCTGCCCGCCCTGCTGCTGGCGGTCCCGGTCGCCGTGGTGACCGACCGCCCCGTGCGCCGGGTGCTGCCCGCCACCCTGACCCCGCGCGGTCTGCGCGCGCTGCTCGGCGGTCTGGGCTCCGCGATCCCCGTCCCCGAGCCCCCCGGGGCCCGGCCGTCGATCGCCGCCCCCGTCCCGGTGGCGCTGCTGCTGGGAACGGTCGTGGTGTCCGGTGCCGCCTGGGGCGCCGCGGGGCCGGGCGCGCAGGCCCCGGGCGGCCCGGAGACCGTGCACATCGAGGCGTCCGACGGTGCCGAGCGCCGCTTCGCGGTGGACCTGGCCGTCCCCGACGAGGACGCCCGGGCGGACGCCCGGATCGGCGGCCACCAGGTGGACGCCTTCTGGCGGAGCGGCCCGGCCGAGGGCGCTCCCACCCTGTACCTGCGGGTGTGCCCGGTGGCGGACTCCTGTGAGGACGACGCCCCGGAGACACTGGACGTGACCGCCACCGGCCCCGAATCGATGCGGCTGGTCCTGCTCACCTGCGCGGAGACGGGCTGCCCGGAGTCCGGCCCGGGTACCGCACCGGAGCGCGGCCCCGAGGACGCGGACCCCGGGCCGGTGGCCCCCGCCGAAGCGGTCGCCCGCCGGACCGCCCCGGCACCCGAACCGGCCGACCCCGCCTGCTCGCCCCCGGACTGCGCACCGCGCGCCTGACCCCGCACCGCAACGCCCGGGGCAGCCGGGGGGCGACGAACGATGTCATCATCATCATTACGTTCGTCCTCTTCATCCCCCGGAGTTCCCCGTGTCCCTGTCGTCTCCGCCCCCGTCGTCTCCCCCGGCCCCGGTGTCCCCGGAGGTCCGCTCCCCCGCACCACCGCGCACACTCGCCCTGGTCCGCGAAGGCCTCCGACACGGCGGCGGGTCCCTGGTGGTGGCCGCGGCGCTGTTCTTCCTGCCCTGGTGGCTCCTGCTGAGCGTCACGATCATCGGCGAGGAGCTGTACCCCGTGGATCCCGAGACGGTGGGTCCGCTGGACGGCATCACCCTGGCGGCGGCGCTGTGCCAGTCGGTCGGGTTCCCGGTGTTCCTGGCGCTGGCCGCCCTGCTCGGGTTCGGGCACCGGGTGGGCCGCCCGGTCGGGTTCGGCCGAGCGCTGCTCGGCGTGCTCCGCCGTTTCCCGGCCCTGCTCATGTGGGTGCTGCTGTGCGGTGCCGTACCGGCCGTACTGCTCCTCGGGGCCGCCGCGCCCGCCCTGCTGTCCGGTCTCTCCCTGCCGGGGATCGCGGTCTCCGCGGTCCTGGTCCTGCTCTGCCTGCCCGTCCTGGCGGCCGTGTACCTTTCGCTGCCGACCGCGGTGCTGCACGGGCTCCCCCTGGGCGTGGGGATCCGCGACTCCTGGAGGATGGCGAAGGGGCGGCGGATCCGCTCCCTCCTGGTACTGCTGCTCTCCCTGTCGGTGACTCCGCTGAACGCCCTGCCGACCTCGCTCGCACCGGTCCTCGCGGACGACGCGGTCCTGGGGCTCCTGGTGGCCACGGCCGCCGAGATCCCGCTGGTCCTGCTTCTGCAACCGGTGGCGGCCCTGATGGCGGCCTCGCTCGCCGTCCCCCGCACGGCGCAGGGTTGACGGAGCCCCGGGGCGGTGCGCGGCGGACGCGCCGCCCGTCGGGATCAGCCCTTGAGCGCCCCGGCCGTCATACCTCCGCGCCGGAAGCGCCGGAGGTCGAGGACGGGGGCGGGGACGACGTCGATCTCCTCGCGGCGGGCCCCGGCGACGAAGAACCGGCCCACCCGCTCCACGGGTTCGGTGTCCCGGGCGTCGGCGACCGCGGTGGGGCCGGGGGTGCCGGCGGAGTGCTCGTCCCGGGTGGCCTCGGTGCCGCGGACCCCGGCGGCCCGGCCTCCGGGACCCCGTGCGGGACCCGGCCGGGGGCCGGTGAGCGGGAGAGCCCCGCCCTCCGGCGGGAGTCGGGTCACCCGGCGGCGAAGGTCCGGGGCCGCCCGCCCCGGCCCGGTGATCTCCGTCGCGCCCAGGGGGACGCCGGACACTTGACATTCATCGAGCGGGAGGGGCCGAGAAGTTGTCGCTAACGTTGACGGCACGACCCCGCCCCCGCCCCCGGCCGCGGCCGCGGCCGCCCGGCACGGGTACGAGAAGTGGAGAACGGCCATGAGCGAGACACCCCCCGCGCCCGACACGCGCAGACCCGCGAACGGGGCGTCACCGCCACGGCGGCGGGTCAACCGGCGCGAGCAGATCCTGCGCGCCGCCGCCGACGTGTTCGCCACCCAGGGGTTCCACAACACCTCGCTGGCCGACATCGCGACGATGCTCGACATCACTCCGGCCGGGGTCCTGCACCATTTCGGTTCCAAGACGGGTCTGCTCACGGCGGTGCTGGAGCTGCGCGACGACACCGACCCCGCGCCCGAGGGCAGCCCGATGCTGGACCACCTGGTGACCACCGCCGAGCGCAACTCCGAGCGTCCCGGCACCACCCAGCTGTACGCGGTGCTGTCGGCCGAGAGCGCCACCGAGGACCATCCCGCCCAGGACTGGTTCCGGAACCGCTACACGGTGCTGCGCCGGGAGATCGAGGACGCGATCCTGGACCGGTTGGGCCCCGGGCAGCGGGGTTCCGCCGGGGCGCCCGGACCCGGAGGGCACTCGCCGGCCGGGGCCGCGGCGGCCGCCGTCATAGCCGTCATGGACGGCCTCCAGGTGCAGTGGCTGCTGGACCCCGAGGCGGTGGACATGGCCCTGGTGACGGAGACGGTCATCGACGCCCTCGTGGCCCGGCTGGCCCGGGGCGAGTGAGCCGACCCGGGGTGGGAGTGACCCCGGGGCGGCCTGAAGAACGGCCCGTTCCGGATGTCCGGAACGGGCCGTTGCCGTACGAGGCCATGTCCCGTCGAGTGGTGCGAAAACGCCGACTGTTCGAACAGGAGCAGATCACTGACCAGCACGTTGTTGCCCTTGGGATTTCAGGGTCGAACGAAATCACACCACTCGGTGGGACACCACCCGTACGAACGCCCGGGGGCGCCGGGGACCGTGCGGTCCCCGGCGCCCCCGGGCGTTCGGAGCGGTGGAGCCTACTGCTCGCCGTGGACGGAGCCCGGCGGGACGGAGCCGTCGGTGACGTACTGCTCGCCGGTGACGCTCTCGGCCAGCCACTCGTCCCAGCTCAGCTGCCAGAAGCCCCAGCCGTTGTTCCACTCCTTGACGCGGTCGGTCCCGGTGGTGTCCAGGACGTCGCCCATCAGGGTGTTCTCGTAGAACCACAGGGCGTCGTCCATCCGCAGGTTGGTGCACCCGTTGGAGGTGTTCGCGACGCCGATGTTGCCGTTGTAGGACGCCTCGTGGACGAACTCGCCGCTGGTGGAGGTCCGCACCGCGTACTGGACGTCGACCTTGTAGGAGCCCGGGCTGCCCTCGGGGATGCCCACGGTGCTGGAGTCCATGGTCAGGTGCGTGTAGCGCTCCATGAGCACGTGGGTGCCGCTGCTGGTGGTGTCGAAGCGGCGGTTGGCCTTGCCGTTGCTCACCGGGATGGTGCGCTCGTGCTCACCGTCGACCGTCACGACCATCTCGTGGTCGGGGACGTTCATGGTCATGCGCATCTCGCGGCCGACCTCGAAGTCGATCTTGGTGTTGCGCACGCCGTAGACGCCCTCGGAGGCCTCGACCCCGGCCAGGTGCGCCTCGACGGAGACCTGCTGGTACGGCTCCCAGTAGTCCTCCGGGCGGAAGGCGACCCGCTTGTCGTCGAGCCAGCGCCACGATCCGGCGACACCCTGCTCGGAGGTGATGCTGATGGAGTTCTCGACCTGGGCCTTGTTGGTGACCGGCAGGTCGAAGGCCAGGACGATCGGCATGCCCACGCCGACGGTCTGGCCGTTCTCCGGATAGGTGCCGTAGGGGTCCAGCTCCAGGCGCTGGCCGGGCACGGCCGCCTCGGTGGTGAACTCCCGGACCAGCTCGGTGCTCTCGCCGGCCTCGTTCTCGGCCGTGGCCGTGACCGTGACCGTGGCGCCCGGACGCAGGTTCCAGTCGCTCGTCCACTCGTCGCCGTCACCGTTGAGGGTGCCGGTCATCTCGTACAGGGAGGGGTCTCCCTCCTCCCCCTCGCCCTCGGCGGCGGCCTCGTCCGGCACCACCTGGTCGACCCTGACGTCGGAGATCGTGCCGTTCTCCGCGGTCACCGTGATGGGGGTGTTGGGCGCGACCGTCTCGGCGCCGTCCTCGGGGGCGATGGCGAGGGTCGCGGGTTCGGCGTCGACGGCCGGGTCGGTGCTGTTGCTCTGCGTCTCGGCGCCACCGGAAGTGCAGGCGGTCGCCGCGAGTGCGAGCGCCGCCAGACCGATGCCGAATCGGCTGACCGCCGACGGGTGGGTCCTGCCCGTCACGTCTGGACCTCCATGTTTCACCTCGAACGCCATGTGTCTACGTCACCTAAGACGCGCATGTGCGGAAAAGGTTCTGAAATCCCACACATCGGTACGGGACGGTTATCCGGTAGGGGGAAGGACCGGAACCGATGACGATACACCCTGGGGGTACCCGGCCAAAGTCGTCCGTTACGAGATTAGGGCCACCCGTAAACCACCCTGTACACGCGGGGGCCCGCTGTCTAGAATCCTGAGCATTCGCTCAGGTTTTCGGGAGGTCGGATGCCGTGGCTGTGGCTGGCCGGGGCGATCATCCTGGAAGTGATCGCCACCACGTCGCTCAAGCTCTCCGAGGGTCTCACCCGCCCGCTGCCCTCGATCGTGGTCGCCGTCGGCTACGTCGGGGCCTTCTTCATGCTGAGCCGTGCGCTCAGCCGGGGCATGGACCTGGGCGTCGCCTACGGGGTCTGGGCCGCGGCCGGGATCGCCCTGGTGGCGGTCATCGGGGTCGTGCTCTTCTCCGAGTCGCTCACCTGGGTCCAGATCGGCGGCATCGCGCTCATCATCGGCGGCGTGATGGCCCTGGAGATGGGCGGCCGCCATTGAACGGGACCACGGGCGGGACCCCGACCACCGACGGGCGCAGGCTCAAGGGCGAGCGGCGCAGGCGGCTGCTCGTCGACGCCGTCCTGCGGGTCATCGGGCACGAGGGCGTGGCCGCGGTCACCCAGCGGCGGGTGGCGGCGGAGGCGGGTGTGCCGCCCAGCGCCGTCATGTACCACTACGCCTCGGTCGACGACCTGCTGCTGGCCGCCCTCACCCGTGTCAACGACTCCTACGTCTCCGCGCTGGAGGCGCTGGCACGGGATCCGCGGACGGCACCGCGCGGGCTGGCCGAGCTCGTCGCCGCGCCGGACCGCGAGCACCTGCGGGCCGAGTGCGAGCTGTTCCTGATGGCGGCGCGCCGCCCCGTGCTGCGCCCGGAGACCGAGCGCTGGAACCGCGCCGTGGACGTGTTCCTCACCCCCTACCTGGACGACCCGGTCGATCGGGCGGCCGCGGCCGCCGCCGTCGACGGGCTGTTCCTGCGCGGCTGCCTGGAGGACCCGCCGCCCGGGGTCGAGGAGGTGCACCGGATCATCGTGCGGCTCGTGTCGCCTCGGCGTAGCGGCCCGGCGAGACCCCGATGACCGCGGTGAACTCCCGGGTCAGGTGGGACTGGTCGCTGAACCCCAGGTCCACGGCCAGCCGCCCCCAGTCCGGCCGCTCCCCCAGCCGGGCCCGCTCGGCCGCCTCGTAGAAGCGGTACCGGCGGATCACCGTCTTGGGGGCCAGGCCCACGTGGTCGGAGAACCGGCGCTGCAACCGCCGCACGCCCAGCCCCTCGCGCCGTGCCAGCTCCGCGACCGTGGTGACCGACGGGTCGGCGGCCACCCGCTCGGCGATGTCGCGGGTGTCCTCGGCGGGGTGCCCGCCCGCGGGCGCCGCAGCGGCCAGGAACGCCTCCACCAGAGCCGTCAGCGGAACCGCCGCGGCCGGGTCGGCGGGGTCGAGGCGGCGTACCTCCCGCTCCAGCTCCGCGGCGCCGGGCAGGACCTCCCCCGCCGGGAGGGAGAGGTCGACCAGGTCGCTCAGGGGCCGGTCGGTGAAGGGGCGGAAACCCGCGGGCCGGAACATCACGCCCAGCGCCCAGCCGCGGCCGTCGAGGCACCGCCGGCCGACCCGCGTGGTGGGCCCGTGCACGGTCGCGGTGCCCGCGGTGAACACGAGGTTGACCACCGGGTGGGCCAGCACCCGCTGGGTGTACGGCTTCCGCAGCTCCCACGACGCGGTCCAGTGGCGGTCCACGAAGCGGGCGAGGCCGGGCGCGGGGTCGGCGCGGTCCAGCCGGAACCGGGTGAGCCCGCGGTCCGGGTCGAGGATCCCGCGCGCGTCCTCTGCCGCGGGTCGCACGTCCATGCCACCAGTGTGCCCCGGGGCTCCGACGGTCCCGGACCGCGGTGTCGCGTTCCTTCAAGACGGGGCGGAGCCGGTGCGACAGGATCGGAGGCGACCGCGAGAAGGAGCACGCCGTGAACGAGATCGCCGCACGCTACGCCCGCCTGTCCGACGCCTTCGCCGATGTGGTGGCGCGGGTCCCCGAGGAGCGCTGGGGGTCGCCCTCCCCGTGCGAGGGCTGGTCGGCCCGGGACGTGGTCGGGCACGTCGTGGACACCCAGGGCATGTTCCTGGGCCTGGTCGGCCGCGAGCTGGGCGACATCCCCGAGGCGGCCGACGACCCGGCCGCCGCCTGGGACGCCGCCCGCGCCGTGGTGCTGGCCGACCTGACCGACCCCGAGCGCGCACGGACCGGGTTCGACGGGCACTTCGGCCGCACCACGTTCGCCGAGGCGGTGGACCGGTTCCTCGGCTTCGACCTGATCGTGCACCGCTGGGACCTGGCCCGCGCCACCGGCCTGGACGAGCGCATCGACCCCGACGACGTGCGCTGGGCCCGCGCGGCCACCGAGTTCTTCGGTGACTCCCTGCGCTCCGAGGGCGTCTGCGGCACCGAACTCACCCCGCCCGCCGACGCCGACGAACAGACCCGCCTCCTCGCCCATCTCGGCCGCCGCGCCTGGTAGCCCCCGCCCGGCGCCGGTCGGGGTCGCCCACGGCCCGACCGCACCCCGCGGTCCGCGGCGGTGCCCCGCCGTGGTCACGGTCGCCCCGCCGGTCTCCGGCGGGGCGGGGTCATGGCCGCTGGTGGGCGGCGTCGCGGGCGACGCCGACGAGGAGGCGCAGTACGAGGAGGGCGGCGGCGGCCAGGAGCAGCCAGGCGGCGCCGTTGAGGAGCTGGGCGCGGACGGTCATCTCCGCCCACTCCACGTGGGGCCCGTCGGTGACGTTGAACAGCCCCACCGACATCATGCCGGTGGCCACGGCCAGCACGGTGAGAACCGCCTGGCGGGCGAGCCCGCTGAGCAGCCTGCGGTCCTCGGGATGGGCGAACGGGCGCACCTGGATCGTGAACCGGCCCCTGTGCAGCTGGTCGGTGATCCGGTCCAGCCTGCGCGGGAGCCGTCGCAGCGTGGGCAGCAGCGCGACGATCTCGTCCACCGCCAGGTCGCGCAGCGCCTCCCCGCGCAGCTGCTCCGACATGCGCTCCCCGGCGAACCGCTTGGCCTCGGCGACGGTGTCGAACCCCGGCGACAGGTGTACCAGCGTGCCCTCCAGGGTGGCCAGGGCGCGGAACACCGCGGCCAGTTCCGCCGGGAGGGTGAGCCCGAACCGGGTGACGAGGAGCAGCAGTTCGGTGAACATCCGCATGCTCGCCGTCATCCCGCCCTGTAGGTGGCGGGCCATGAACTGGCCCAGCGCCCGGCGCAGCCGCTCCCCGTCCACCCCGTCCGGGTCGGTGACCACATCCAACAGGGTGTCGGTGAGCAGCACGGCATCGCGCCGGTCCAGCGCCACCAGCATGAGCCGCAGCGCCTCCCGGGTCTGGCCGTCCAGCCGCCCCACCGACCCGTAGTCGAGCAGGCCCACCCCGCCGTCGTCGAGCAGCAGGATGTTGCCCGGGTGCGGGTCGGCGTGGAAGATGCCGCTGATCATCACCTGCTCCAGCAGGCAGTCCAGCAGGGCGCGGGCGATCCCCTCCCCGTCGACGTCGGCGGGGTCGACGGCGCCCACGGAGACGCCGTGCAGCCGCTCCATCACCAGGATCCGCTTGCCCGTGTAGGTGTCGTACACCTTGGGGATGCGGACCCGCGAGTCCGGCGCGGCCTCGGCGACGGCGGCGATGTTGGTCGCCTCGACCTCGAAGTCCAGCTCCTCCAGCAGCGCCTCGGCGAACCCCTCCGCCAGGTCCACCACCCCGATGGCCGGCCCCCAGTCGGTGTACTCGTCGAAGCGGGCGGCCAGCCGCCGGATGATGTCGAGGTCCCGCTGGACCACCGGGGCGATCCCCGGCCGCTGCACCTTGACCACCACCTCCTCGCCGTCGACGAGCCGGGCGGTGTGCGCCTGGGCGATGGACGCCGCGGCCAGCGGCTCGGCGGAGAACTCGGCGAACACCTCGTCCACGGGGCGGCCCAGCCCGTGCTCGACCACCTCCCGGATCCGCTCCGCCGGTATGGGGGCGACCTCGCTGTGCAGGCGTCCCAGCTCCTCGACGAACACCGGTGGCAGCAGGTCGCGCCGGGTGGCCAGCACCTGCCCGAGCTTGACGAACACCACCCCGGCCTCCTCCATGGAGCGGGCCAGCGACCGGGCCAGCCGCCGCTGGGTGGAGGTGTCCTCGCCGTCCTCGCGGCGCCCGGTGACGTAGCCCCACAGCCCGTGCCGGGCCAGGATCCACGTGATCTGCCGGTAGCGGCGCACCCGCCCGAACCAGTCGACCACCGCCCGGACCGCCTGTAGCGGGCGTGGCCGGGTACCGCGGGGGACGGCCAGCTCCAGGCCGACGAAGGCGAGCATCGCGACGACCGCGGACATCGCCAGCACCACGATGACGTACCCCGGGGTCGGGGAGATGGGGGACGCCTGCTCCATCAACCGCTCCGGGGAGCCGTAGTACAGCAGGGCGCCCACGGCCGATCCCAGGACCAGCCCGACCAGCCCGGCCAGCAGCAGCCGGGGCACGCTGAAGGGGACCCCCATCATCCGGCTGGCCAACAGGCCCACGCCGATCATCATGAGGACGAAGAACATCAGGGAGAAGAGTTGGAGGATCCCTTCCCCCACGTAGACCATCGCGAGGTTCACGGTCGGGGACTCGCTTTCCGGCGGCAGCCGGTCGGGAGGCGGCGGCGCGAAGGCCCGCCACGGCACCTTCGCCCTTGTTCCGATTGCAGCTTGCCAGGTCCGGGGCGCGGACGGCACCGGTGCCCCCGGCCTGTGGAAAACCCCGGGCACGCGGCGGGCCGGGGCTCCCCACGAACCCCGGCCCGCCGCGCTCTCAGGTGCGGATCAGCAGGTCAGCTCCCAGGAGCACTCCAGCTCACCGGTCTCCGCGCCCGGCGCGCCCTCGGGGACCCGGGCGCCCTGCGTCCGCAGCGCCGCCCCGTGGCCCAGGTGCTCGGCCAGCCGGACCGCGACCGCGTCCTGCACCGCGATGGGCGCCGGGCCGGTGTGCCCGTTGTTGACGACGGAGAAGACCAGGCCGTCACCGCCGTCGGTGCCGGGCACGTACCCGGACAGGCCGCTGACCCCGCTCATCGTGCCGGTCTTGGCGCTCACCACGCCCTGGGCCGCGGTGCCCGCCATGCGGTTGCGCAGCGTGCCCCCGACGAAGGGGTCGGTGACCCCGGCGACCGGCAGCGACGCCTCCCACACCGGGAACCAGTCGGCCCCGCGCGCGGCGGACAGCAGCCCCGTGACCGCGGACGCGGTCACCCGGTCGGTACGGGAGAGCCCGGAACCGTCGTGGAACACGACGCCCTCGGTGTCCACGCCCAGCCCGGCCACGGCCTCGGCGACACCGGCCCGGCCGGCCTCCCAGGTGCCCTCGCCCGCGGTCTCCCGGCCGATGGCCTTGATCAGCATCTCGGCGTGTCCGTTGTTGCTGAACTTCATGAACGGCACCAGGATCTCGGACAGCTCCGCCGAGGTGTGGTCGGCGACCACGCGCGTGTTCAGGTCCGCGGGGACCTCGCCCTGCTCGGTCCCGCCGCGCACCGTGACGCCGTGCTCCTCCAGCGCCTGCTCGAACAGGTGCCCGGCCAGCGCGGCGGGCTCGTCCACCGTGCGCAGCACGGCGACCGGGGCGGCGCCCTGCGGGATCGACCCGGTCACCACGATGGTGTTGGTGCCCACCGGCCGGTCCACGGCCAGGGTGTTGCCGCTGCCGGGCTCACCGGTCACGGCCCGGTTGTCCAGCTCCATGTAGCCCTCGGCGGCGCCCAGGTCCACGGTGGGCGCCCCGCCCTGGGCGGCGGCGGTGACGGTGACCTCGGTGACGCCGGTGTCGAACCGGTCCCCGTGGGCGACGGTGAGCGCGGAGATCTGCGCCGAGTAGGCGTAGGGCTCGTCCTCCGGCCACCAGTCGTCCACCAGGCGCTCGTCGTCGAACCAGGTGTCGTCGGCGACCACGTCGCCCTTGACGACCCTGACCCCGGAGGCGGCCACGTCGGCGGCCAGCGCGTCGATGTCGGCGGCCGTCAGGGTGGGGTCGCCGCCGCCGACCAGGTACACGTCCTCGACCACGCGCGGGCGGCCGTACCGGGCGGGGATGACGGCCTCGGTGGCGAAGGTGCGGTCCGTGCCCAGGACCTCCAGCGCGGCGGCGGACGTGAACAGCTTCATGTTGGAGGCGGGAACGTAGGGGGTGCCCGCGTCGCGGGAGTACAGCTCCTCGCCCGTCACCGGGTCGAGGACGACCACGCCCGCGTCGGCGACGGAGGGGTCGTCCAGGATCTCATCCAGGTCGGCGCGCAGATCGGCAGCGGTGTCCTCCGCGACCGGCTCGGCGTGGGCGGGGGCGGCGAAGAGGCTGAGCGGCAGCAGGGCGGCCACCGCCGCTGCGGCCCACCGGGGGCGGGGGTCCGCCAGGGGGGTCGGGGCTCTCATGGATCTCCAAAGGCTCGGACGGAAGACCACGAACCTAACGGAATCTCACCACGGGTCGCCACGCGCACACGCCGGGAGCACGAATCCCCTTTTCGATCCCGTCGCAGACCAGAGCAGACGCCGCCGTTTATTACACCCCAAAGAAGGCCACATACGGACAAAAAGGAATCCTGTCCCGAACCCGGCGCGGCGGTGCCGGGAGGTCGCCCTCCCGGCACCGCCGCGGATCCCGCCTTCGCCGTTCCCGGCCCGAACAGCCCCGGGAACGGTGGCCCGGGATCAGATCAGCTCCACCACCTGCGAGTAGTGGCAGGCGTCCCGGTGCCCGGTGCCCCGGTCCAGCAGGTCCGGCGGCTCCTCCACGCACAGGTTCCGCTGCTCGTCGCTCAGGTCGTTGGCGAACTTCGGGCAGCGCGTCCGGAACCGGCACCCCGAGGGCGGATCGGCCGGACTGGGCACATCACCCGTGACCACGATCCGCTCCCGGGTCCGCTCCTTGACCGGGTCCGGCAGCGGGATCGCCGAGATGAGCGCCTGGGTGTACGGGTGCGCCGGAGCGCTGAAGAGCTCCTCCGTCGTCCCGGTCTCCACGATCTTTCCGAGGTACATCACGGCCACCCGGTCGGCGATGTGCCGGACCACCGACAGGTCGTGCGAGACGAACAGGTAGGACAGGCCCAGCTCATCCTGGAGGTCCTCCAGGAGGTTGATCACCCCGGCCTGGATCGACACGTCCAGCGCCGACACCGGCTCGTCCAGGATGAGCACCTTCGGGTTGAGCGACAGCGCACGGGCGATGCCGATGCGCTGGCGCTGGCCGCCGGAGAACTCGTGCGGGTAGCGGGAGCCGTGCTCGGGGTTGAGCCCGACCAGCTCCAGCAGCTCCTTGACCCGCTGCTTGGCGCCCTTGCCCCGCCCGTGGATCTGCATGGGCTCGGCGACGATGTCCGAGACCGTCATGCGCGGGTCCAGGGACGCGAACGGGTCCTGGAACACCAGTTGCAGATCGCGCCGCAGCGGCCGCATCTGGGCGTCGCTGAGTGAGTGCAGCGGCTGCCCCATGTAGGTGACCTCGCCCGACGTCTGCCGGATGAGCTGGAGCAGCAGGCGCGCCGTGGTGGACTTGCCGCAGCCGGACTCCCCGACCAGTGCGAGGGTCTCGTGCTCGCGCAGCTCCAGGGAGATGCCCGAGACCGCCTGGACCTCGCCGATCTTGCGCCGCAGGATGCCCTTGGAGCGGATCGGGAAGTTCTTCACCAGGTCGACCGCGGACAGCAGCACCTCGGGCGGAGCCGCGTCCGTTCGCTCCCCGCCGTGCCCGGCGGCCTCGGCGCCCCCGGTCCCGTCGGGTCCCGCGGCGGTCTCCGCGGCCGGTGCGGTGGCCTGGAACAGGTCCTCCGGCCGGGCGTCCACCAGTTGCTCACCGAAGTGGCAGGCGGCGGTATGGCGCCGGAACGGGTCCGGGTCGTCCCCGTCCACGGCCGCCTCCAGGGCCGGCTCCGTGGTGAAGCAGACGTCCTGGGCCATCGGGCAGCGCGGCGCGAACCCGCACCCGGCCGGGAGGTCGAGCAGCGATGGCGGCGTCCCCAGGATGGGGGTGAGCTTCTCGCTGCGCGCCTCGTCCATCCGCGGCAGCGACCCCAGCAGCCCCAGCGCGTAGGGCATCCGGGGCCGGTAGAAGACGTCCTCGACGGTCCCGGTCTCCACCAGGCGGCCCGCGTACATCACGGCCACCCGGTCCACGTGCCCGGCGACCACGCCGAGGTCGTGGGTGATCAGCACCAGGGCCGCGCCGGTCTCCTTGCGCGCCGTCTCCAGGGCCTCCAGCACCTGGGCCTGGACCGTCACGTCCAGGGCGGTGGTGGGCTCGTCGGCGATGATCACGTCGGGGTCGTTGGCCATCGCGATGGCGATGACGACCCGCTGGCGCATACCGCCGGAGAGCTCGTGGGGGTACTGGTCGACGCGCCGGTCCGGGTGGGGGATGCCCACCTTGTCGAGCAGCTCGACCGCCCGCGCCCGGGCCTGCTGCTTGGTCACCTTGCGGTGGGTGAGCACCGCCTCGGCGATCTGGTAGCCGATGGTGTACACCGGGTTCAGCGAGGTCAGCGGGTCCTGGAAGATCATGGCGATCTTGTCGCCGCGCACCTTGCTGATCTGGGCGTCGTTGAGGCCGATGACCTCCTGTCCGAGCACCCGGGCCGAGCCGGACACCTTGGCGGTCTTGGGCAGCAGGCCCATGATCGCCATGGAGGTCACCGACTTGCCCGAGCCGGACTCGCCGACGATGCCCAGGGCCTCGCCCCTGCGCACCCGGTAGGACACCCCGCGCACGGCCCGCAGGGGGCCGTCCTCCGAGGAGAAGGTGACGTTGAGGTCCTGGACGTCCAGGACGATGTCCGTGTCGACGGTCGCGGTGGCGCCGTCGTTGATGTTCTCCGTCGTGGTCATCGCCGCACCATCGTCTGTCGTGGGTCGAGGGCGTCCCGCAGCCCGTCACCGATGAAGTTGATCGTCAGGCAGATGAGGACGATCAGCACACCGGGCGGGTAGAACAGCCAGGGCCGGGTGAAGGCGGCGGTGCGCGCGCTCTCCACCATCTTCCCGAGCGAGATGTCGGGAGGCTGGATGCCGAACCCGATGAAGGACAGGCCCGCCTCCGTCAGCACCGCGACCGCGATGAGCAGTGTGGCGGCGACGATGATCGGCCCCGCGGCGTTGGGCAGCAGGTGCCGGAAGATGATCCGGGTGGCCCGGGCCCCGGCCGCGCGCGCCGCCTCGATGAACTCCTGCTCGCGCAGGGAGAGCACCACACCGCGGACCACGCGGGCGACGGTCGCCCACGAGAACAGGCACATGATGAGCGCCACCGCGTACCAGGTGGTGCCGCCGCGGACCGCGCCGTTGATGGAGGCGACGGCGACGATGAGCGGGATGATGAGGAAGATGTCCGCGATCCGCATCATGATCGCGTCGGTGCGCCCGCGGTAGTACCCCGCGACCGCGCCCCAGGTCGCTCCCACGACGGTGGAGACGATCGCGACGGTCAGGGCGACCTTGAGGGACTGCTGGGCGCCGCGCATGGTCTGCGCGAACACGTCGGTGCCCTGCTTGGTGGTGCCGAAGGGGTGCTCCAGGCTCGGCCCCGCGTTGCTGGGGATGTCCGAGTCCACGGTGTAGCCCCACGGCCAGACCAGGGGCCCGAGGAAGGCGAAGGCGACGATCAGCCCCAGGAGCACCAGGCTGATCATGGCGGCGCGGTGTCGGCGGAACCGGCGCCAGATGATCTGGATCTGGGTGAGGTCCCCGCCCTTGTTCACCGGCTTCGCCGGGCCGTCCGGGGGACCGTCGGCCGTCGCGACGCGACTCTGCATTTCACTCATAGCGGATCCTCGGGTCGAGAACGCCGTACAGGATGTCGGCGACGAGGTTGGCGAGCACCACGAGCGTGCCGCTCAGCATGAGCCAGGACATGATCGCGAACGCGTCCTGTGCCTTGACCGCCTCGATGAAGAAGTAACCGAGACCGCGCCACTGGAAGATCGTCTCGGTGATGACGACACCCTCGATGATGCCGACGACGCCGATGGTCGCCACCGTCACCAGGGGGATGAGCGCGGTCCGCAGGGCGTGGCGGCGTACCACGACGCGGTTGGGCACGCCCTTGGCCCTGGCCAGCCGGACGTAGTCGCTGTTGAGCACTTCCAGCATGGAAGTGCGCTGGTAGCGGCTCCAGGCGGCGAAGCTGGTGAGCATCAGGGTGATGGTGGGGAGCACGAGGTGCCCGGCGGAGTCGAGGAAGTACTCCCAGCCGGTCATGTTGCTCACCCGGGCCGAGTTGGCCCCGATGGTGAAGAAGAAGCCGGTGCCCGTGGTCTGGTTGAACCACAGGCCGCCCTCCTTGATCAGCGCGCCCAGCCAGAAGGTCGGCATGGCCAGGGCGAGGAAGCCGATGAAGGTCAGGGTGTAGTCGAGCTTGGAGTACTGGCGCATGGCGCTGACCACGCCGGAGAGGACGGCCAGGCCCAGTGCCGCGATGATCGCGGCGGTCACGAGGCGGATGGTGACGTAGATGCTGTCCGAGAGCTCCTCGCCGATGTCGAACGCCCCGCCGCGGACGGAGGGTCCGAACTGGCCCTGGAGCAGGCCGATGTCACCGTTTCCGCCGATCCCCGTCATCCAGAGCCAGTACCGCTCCGGGATCGACCGGTCGAGGTAGTAGCGGGCCTCGGCGGCGGCGATGACCTCTTCCGAGGGGGGAGGCTGCTGCATGCGCAGATCCGAGAGCGGGTCGCCGCTCAGGTCCACCATGAGGAAGACCAGGACCGACGCCGCCAGGAGCACTGGGATCGCCACGGCGAGGCGACGCGCGGTGTATACGAGCATGGGAAGGTCCTTCGATGAGCGCTCCGGAACCCGGGGCGGGGGCCTCCCGGCCGTCGACCGGCCGGAAGGCCCCGTCCGCGCGGAGCGGCGCCCGGGGGTGCTCCCCCGCGACGCCGCTCCGCCGGGATATCACCCGTGCGTTCCGTGTGGAGCGGAGTGATCCGTTGGGGAGCGCTATTCGACCGCGGCCCACTCGTGCTGGTTCCACAGCGCCCGGCGGGACTGGGAGTTGTTGTCCGTGACGTTGCCGAGGTAGGTGGTGTCGTAGAAGAAGTAGGCCGGGGTGTCCACGATCGGGAGCACGTAGGCCTCCTCGGCCACGATCGCGGCCGCCTCGTTGGCCAGCACGGCGGACTCCTCCGGGGAGGGGACGTTCATGGCGGCCTCGACCAGCTCGTCGACCTCGTCGTTGGAGTAGCCGCCGAAGTTGCTGCCGCTCTCGCTGAACCAGTACTGGTGGGGGGAGCTGTAGAAGTCCGGCGTGGTGCTCCAGCCGAAGATCATCAGGTCGTAGTCGGCCTCGAAGAGGGTGCCGCCCAGGTCGTCGGTGGTCTCGATCTCGGCGGTGACGCCGATCTCGGCCAGGTCGGCCTGGATCAGCTCGGCGATGATCTCGCGGGCGACGTGGCCGGCGGTGTAGCGCAGGCGCAGCGCCGGGACGGCCTCGCCGTCCAGCGTGAGGGACTCGCCGTCGAGCTCGTAGCCGGCCTCCTCCAGGATCTCCATGGCGGCGTCGGCGTCGCCGGCACCCTGGCCGGTCGGGGTGATGACGTCCTCGTGGAACTCGCTGGTGGTGGAGAACACGTGGTTGGTGCGCGGCTCGACCTCGGGGAACTTCTCACCGTAGGTGCGGGTGGCGATGTTCTCGACGTCGATGGCGGTGAAGATCGCCTGGCGCAGCGCGACGTCGCTCAGGGCCTCGTTCTGCGTGTTGAGGTCCAGGTGCTCCCAGCTGCCGCCGGACTGCACGCCGTACTCGACGTTCTCCAGGCTTTCGAGCTGGGTGAGGACGTCGTCGGACCAGGTGGCCGGGGAGGAGCCCTGGACCTCGCCGTTGGTCAGGGCCGCGACCCAGCTGCTCTCCTCGGTGTTGACCTCCAGGATGATCTCCTGGATCTCGGGCTGCTCGCCGTAGTACTCCTCGTTGGCGACCTTGACGATCCGGCCGTCGAGCTCCGGAGCGCCGTCGAAGATGTACTGGGCGCCCGAGATGGTGAGCGGGTTGTCGTTGAAGTAGTTCGAGGACTCCAGCATGCCCTCGGGGGTGTCGAGGTCGAAGCCCTCGGCCTCCGCCACGTGCGAGGGGTACAGGCCGTCACCGGCGAAGGTGAACCAGCCGGGGTGCTGTGAGCCCTCCTTCATGGTGACCGTGACGGTCTTGCCGTCCTCGGAGCCCTCGACGCTCTCGAACAGGGTCTCCAGGGTGGCGCCGCGGGAGTTGCACTGCTCGGCGCACAGCTCGTCGTCGCCGCTGTTCATCTTCCAGGCCCAGATGAAGTCGTCGGCGGTGATGGGCTCGCCGTCGCTCCAGTTGGCGTCCGGGTTGATCTCGTACGTCCAGGAGAGGGGGTCCTCCTCGCTGAGCGTCGGCTCGTTGACGATCAGGTCGGTGTTCCACTCCCACTGGCCCTCGGGGCTCCAGTACCCCGGAACCGGGAGGATGCCGTGGACCATCTGGATGAGGTAGACCGAACCGCCCTCGGGCGTGTTGTGGTTCCACGCGCTGCCCGGCTGGCTGATGATCCAGGTGACCGACGTCGCGTCACCGCCCCCGGCGCCGTCCTCGGGCGGGGAACAGGCGCTCACCGCGAGCACCGCTGAAACACCGACGGCCGCAGCCCCCAGCATTTTCCTACGAATCTGCATCAGTCACACCCTTGATCACTAATACGAACCTTCAGTGGGGGATCGAGTGGTTCGCACAGTCCCCACCGAACTTAGGCGATTAGTCGTTCAGAAGACCATCGAGCGAAATGTCTGTATAGCCCCAATGCCGGATTCGTGACCCATCCGCAACCGGTTCGCGCCCATCGACCTCGGGCGTCGACATCACACGACAACACCTCCGTAACACGGCGATGTACTCCACGTTTCCCCAGGCCAGAAGGCACCTCACAAACAGGGACCGAGTACCGGTGATTCGGTCGCACCAGAAATGGGAAGGCGCAAAACCATTGCGGTCAACGCCGTTTACTTAAAGGTAAACGATGTTTGACTACCCAAAGCTCCCATTTGATTACCGAACCAAAAACGGACATACGAACACGAACAGCTCGAAAGTGCGAAAAGATCCATCCGGCCATCGATGTCCATTCGGAGGGGAAGCGGATCATAGAAACATAGGATGACATGATGTTAAAAGGGTCCAGTGGCATGCCGCCCCCGACCCGCAGTTCCGGGAGACACCCCGCGCCGCCCGCCCGCAGGTCGCGGGCCCGCTCATGGAAAGCCCGTCGTTCCGGTGTCCGAAACCACCGTGGGCACCCCCGCGGAGCCGATAAAGTCGACAGCGGCGGCGACCACCGCCCAACCCCAGACCGCAGCGAGGAAGGCCCCTGCCGTGTCCGAAACAGTGCGCCTCGTCTGTCCCTCGGGCCGCAAGCACGCGGAGCTGTGGGGCGGCTATCTGCTGGCGGCCCTGGGCGTCGTGTCCATCGCGGTCGACCCCGCCCACTGGGCCAACGTCACGCTCGGCGTCCTGCTGCTGCTCCTCGGCGGCGGGCTCGCGGCCCACGGCCACCTCTTCGTCAAGGCCCCCGTGCTGGAGGTCTCCGACGGGGAGTTCCGCTACCGGCGCGGCAAGTACGAGGTCAGCGTGCCCTTCGGGGACATCGGCTCCTACCACCTGCTGCCCGGGGGCGTGCGCTCCCTGGGCCTGTGCGACACCGCGGGCCGCCCCAAGCGGTTCCCCTCGCTACAGAGCCGCCGTACCTCCCGCGCCTACCTGCCGTTGACCCAGAGCACCAGCCCCGCCAAGGTCGAGGCGTTCATGGCGATGGCCGGCATCCCGCCGCGCAAGCGTTCGCTGACCTCCTGACGGCTCCGCCCTCGGCGGTCCCCCGCGGAGTTCCCGGCCGGCCGGGTAACGGCCCGCCCGAAAACCGTGCACACAACGGTACGCAGCCGGACGACTCAGGTCACATCGGCCCAATACGCACCACACGCCCCACGGACATACCGTTGCAAGCCCGGGTCATCTACCCTCGGTTGCGTGACGCAGTCCAGAATCACCGCCATCCTGACCGTTGCGGGGATGCTCGCGGCCATGTGGGTCTTCGAGGTCCTCGACTTCTTCATGTTCGGATCCCTCGACTACCGGTTCGGCTTGCGCTCCTGGGACACCGGGGCCCCCTGGGCCGTCCTCACCGCGCCGTTCATGCACGGCAACTTCCAGCACCTCATCGGCAACTCGCTGCCCTTCCTCGTGCTGGGCTCTCTCGTCGCCTTCAGCGGGCTGTCCCGCTTCCTGTCGACCACCCTGATCGTCATGGCCGTCAGCGGTGTCGGGATCTGGTTCTTCAGCGCCCCCGCCACCGTCACCGTGGGCGCCAGCGGGCTGGTCTTCGGCTACTTCGGCTACACCGTCCTGCGCGGCATCATCGAGCGCAAGACCGTCGACATCGTCATCATGATCTGCGTCGTCCTCTTCTACGGCACGATGATCTGGGGCGTGCTCCCGCAGTACCCCGGAGTGTCCTGGCAGGCGCACCTGTTCGGCTTCATCGGCGGTCTGATCGCCGCGTACGTCCTCCCCAGGCGGGAGAGGCGGCGCCAGATCGACCAGCGGCAGCAGCCCGGGGCGCAGGGCGGCTACTACGCCCCCTGACCCGGCCCGCACACGCCGAAGGGCCCCTCCCACCCCCGGGAGGGGCCCTTCGGCGTTCCCACGCGCGACGCGGGTCCTAGAACTCCAGACCCTCGGCGGCGTCGCCCAGGGTGCGCTCCAGGAACTCGGGGTTGTCCGAGAGCCAGACGCGGGCGCCCTCCAGCTGGTCCTCCGCGTAGTCCTCCAGGACGACCACCTCAAGGGTGGCCAGCTCCTCGTCGTTCATCTCCCAGGCCTGCATCCACTCGGTGAGCTCGGGGAAGTCCTCGCCGAAGCCCGCACGGCCCACCGCGTGGATCTCCTCGGACCCGCCCATGAGGCCCTCGGGGTCCTCCAGGTCCTTCAGGTCGTGCTTGGCGTAGACCGGGTGCGGACGCCACAGGGTGACGACGATCGGCTCCTCCTCGGCGATCGCCGAGTCCAGCTCCGCGAGCATCGCCGCGGTGGACGACTCGATCAGCTCGTAGTCGCCGTCCAGGCCGTAGCCCGGCATCGCCTCTTCCTTGGTGACCCGCGTCAGACCCGCGCCCGACTCGATGCCGACGATGCGGCCGTCGAACTCGTCGGCGATGCCCTCCAGGTCGGCGATGGTGTTCACGTCCTCCAGGTAGGAGGGCACCGTGATGGTCAGCTTGGCGTTGTCGTACCAGGTGCCGAGGTCTTCGAGGTCGTCGCCGTAGTCCTCCCAGTAGTCGGCGTGGGTGACCGGCAGCCAGGTGTCCAGGTACATGTCCAGGTCGCCGTTGGCGGTGCCCTGGTACATCGGGGCGACGTCCACGTCGGTGACCGTGACGTCGTACCCCTTCTCCTCCAGGATGACCTGCCACAACGCGGTGACCGCGATGCCCTCCTCCCAGGCGATCCTGCCGATCTCGATCTCCTGGGCGTCGCCACCGCCCTCGCCCTCGCCGGGACCGGTCAGGTCCTGTTCGCCGCCACCGCCGCAGGCGGTGAGGAGCAGGGCGGCGGTCATACCGGCGGCGGACAGCGCAGAGGTGCGCTTTCGGGTGTGCATCTTGGTGATCCTTCCCTAGGAAATTCCGGAACCGGCGGGCCGTGTGCGACCGGCCCGCCGGGGTGGGGCGCTCAGGACGACGAGACGGCGGCGCGCCCCTGCGGGCTCTTGCGGGTGACCGCCGCGGTGAGGCGGTCCAGGAAGATGGCGAGGACGACGACGGCGATGCCGGCCTCGAAGCCCAGTGCGCCGTCATTGCGGCTGATGCCCTGGTAGACCTGGCTGCCCAGGCCGCCGGCGCCGACCATGCCGGCGATGACGACCATGGACAGGCCCAGCATGATGACCTGGTTGACGCCGGCCATGATGGTCGGCATCGCCAGGGGCAGCTGGATGCCGGTGAGGATCTTGCGGCCCGGGGCGCCGAACGCCTCGCCCGCCTCCACCAGTTCCCTGTCGATCTGGCGGATGCCCAGCTCCGTGAGGCGCACGCCCGGGGGCATCGCGAACACGATGGTCGCGACCACGCCGGGGACCGAGCCGATGGAGAAGAAGAAGATCGCCGGGATCAGGTACACGAACGCGGGCAGCGTCTGCATCAGGTCCAGGACCGGCTTGACGATCTTGCTGACCAGGTCGTTGTAGGCGGCCAGGACGCCGATCGGGATCGCGATGGCCACCGCGATGGCGCTGGCGACCAGGACCAGGCCCAGGGTGTCCATGGCGTTGTCCCACTGGCCGACCGAGGCCACCAGGGACAGCGCGAGCAGCCCGAAGACGCCCATCCTCCAGCCCGCCACCGAGTACGCGAGCAGGCTCAGCAGGAGGATCATCAGCAGGGACCTGGGCTCGGTGACGAGCATGGGCAGCAGCAGCCAGCCCAGGAGGATCGCGGCCAGCCAGCCGCCGGCCACGATCGCGGTGCGCTTGCGCGAGGCCGCGTTCACCGCCCCCAGCACCGTGACCGCCGCCAGGAACAGCAGCGAGACGACGAAGTAGGAGTCGACGTACTGGTCGAACAGGTTCATCGCCCACAGGAACAGGAAGGGCGGAAGATTGTTGATGACCGTGTCCACCAGGCCGAACCACGCCTGGAGGATGTAGAGCACCGAGACGGCGCCGACGGTCACCGCCAACCGGACGCGGTGCGAGCGCAGCAGCGGGACCGCGATGAGCACCGCGGCGATGAACGTGAGCTGGGCGGCCGCCGGGTCGGAGAAGAAGCCCGACAGGACGGACACGGCCCAGCGGATGAAGTCGCCGATGGCGTCGAAGACCGGGCCGAAGTGGGCCTTGAGCCAGGTGTTGAACGCCTCGAAGCCCTCACCGATCGGCAGGGCGGGCGGGAAGTCCACGGGGGTCACGACCGCTCCCTCCCCGACGCGAGGGCGGCGAGCACGGACGTGCGCGAGGCGGTGCCCAGCACGCTGCCGTCCTCGTCGACCACGCGGACGAGTTCGGATTCGGCCATGTCGGTGTACAGGTCGGCGATCGGGGTGTCGGCCGCGACCTTCGGCGCGCTCGCGCCCGCGGTGGCCTTGTGGTCCAGGGCCGCTGCGGCGGTCAGCACACGGGTCCGGTCGACGTCCTCGGTGAACCGCTCGACGTAGTCGTTGGCGGGCTCGTTGAGGATCTCCTGCGCGGTGCCGATCTGGGCGACCCGGCCGTCCCGGAGCACGCAGATGCGGTCTCCCAGGCGCATGGCCTCGTTGAGGTCGTGGGTGATGAAGATGATGGTCTTGCCCAGCGAGTCCTGGAGTTCCAGGAGCTGGGTCTGCATGTCCCGCCGGATCAGCGGGTCGAGGGCGCTGAACGCCTCGTCCATCAGGATGATGTCGGTGTCGGCGGCCAGGGCGCGGGCCAGGCCGACACGCTGCTGCATGCCGCCCGACAGCTGGTGCGGGAACTTGTCCTCCCAGCCGGCCAGGCCGACCAGCTCCAGGGTCTCGCTCGCGCGGGCGGTCCGCTCGGGGCGGGGCTCGCCGCGCAGCTCCAGGCCGTAGGCGGCGTTCTCCAGCACCGTCCGGTGCGGCAGCAGGGCGAAGTGCTGGAAGACCATGCTGATCTTCTGGCCGCGCAGCTTCAGGAGTTCCTTCTTGCCCAGGGTCGTGATGTCGACGCCGTCGACCTCCACCGAGCCCGAGGTGGGTTCCAGCAGGCCGTTGAGCATGCGGATGAGTGTGGACTTGCCCGAACCGGACAGGCCCATGACGACGAAGATCTCGCCCGGCTCGACGTCGAAGGAGACGTCGATGACCGCGGCGGTCACGTCGAGGTCGGCGATGGTGTCGCGGTGACTTCCGTCGGCGAGCCGCTCGACGGCGGCTCCGGCCTGTCTACCGAACACCTTGTACAAGTGGTCTGCGCGTACTGCTGGCACGGTCTCCTCTACGGGGCTGTCCCGGCCGCGGAGCAGACCGGCTTCCCCGATCGCCGCCCGCGGCTCGTCAGGCGGCCGGTCCGCGCAGGGCCCCCCGGTGCGCACCCCTGACGGGGTTGGACCAGCACCTGGTTCACGTCGGGGGGCAACGTTACCGAGATGCGTACCCACAGTTCAGACGGTTGGTCACCAGCAGATAACAGGTTTAAACGGCATAAAAACGGTCCGTCGACCATGCCGGGGGTTTGCATCGCCGCAGGACAGCGATATGTGATCTATACCACACAACATCTTGGCGTGACACTGGTCACATATGCGTGACAGGGGCGTAATACGACGGTCCGTGCCAACGCAACAACATACCGTCATGACCCCGGATGCGACAGACCCCGGCCTCGAAGAGCCGGGGTGTCGGGTCAGGACTCGATGCGCGTACGGGTGAACTTCAGGTGCGAACGCGACGGCGTCGGACCCCGCTGCCCCTGGTAGCGCGAACCGTACTGCGCGGAACCGTAGGGGTGCTCGGCCGGCGAGGTCAGCCGGAACATGCACAGCTGGCCGATCTTCATCCCGGGGTACAGCTTGATCGGCAGCGTCGCCACGTTGGACAGCTCCAGGGTCACGTGCCCGGAGAAGCCGGGGTCGATGAACCCGGCCGTGGAGTGGGTCAGCAGCCCCAGCCGCCCGAGCGAGCTCTTGCCCTCCAGCCGGCTGGCGATGTCGTCGGGCAGCGTCACCACCTCGTAGGTGGACGCCAGCACGAACTCCCCGGGGTGGAGGATGAAGGCCTCGTCGGGATCGGTCTCCACCAACCGGGTCAGGTCCGGCTGCTCGATGGAGGGATCGATGTGCGGGTACTTGTGGTTCTCGAAGACCCGGAAGAACCGGTCCAGGCGCACGTCGATGCTGGACGGCTGGACCAGGCCGGGGTCGAAGGGGTCGATCCGGACCCGCCCGGAATCGATTTCGGACCTGATATCGCGATCGGAGAGCAACACGCTCCGAACCTACCGCCTGGCCGAAACCACCAGGGCGAACACCGACCGAACACCGGCACCCGACACGGACTCCCGGCTCCGACTTGCCGTCGGGCCCCCGAAGTGGGCTAGGATGGCAACTGTTGACCGGCCGTTGAGGCGGCGGGCACACGCGGATGTAGTTCAATGGCAGAACTTCAGCTTCCCAAGCTGATAGCGCGGGTTCGATTCCCGTCATCCGCTCCATACGAAAGACGGCCCCTGGACAGCGAAGATCCTTCGCACACCAGGGGCCGTCTCCGCGTTCCGGGTGCACCAGCGGGTGCACGGGGGCCCGGATGACGCGCCCCGCTCCCGTCATACACCCCCGTTTCGGGGTGCACGCGGGTGTACAACCTCGGTAGCCAGGCTCCAATGAGCATTTTTCATCCTGAACGCGCAGGTCACAGCCTCGTACCAGCTCGCCCTGAGCACCCCTGACAGCAAGAAGCCCCTGGTAGATGGATTAACGACCAAGAAAACCCGCCCCACCAGAGGCTCCACATGCTGTTCTACCGTGCCGCGCTATCCCTGTCACGCCGGACCCTGAACCTGGCCGCCCGCACCATCCGAGCCCACCGCAAGAACACCGGTTCTCGATGGCGCCGCCTCGACCCGGCCACCCAAGCCCTGCTCGTCCTGGTCCACCTGCACAAGGGCGAACCGTTCGCCCACCTCGCGGCCGGTTTCGGCGTCAGCACCACCACCGCCTGGCGCTACGTGCACGAGACCACGGCCCTGCCCGCCGCCCGGGCACCCACCCTGGAACAGGGCCTGCGCCGCGCCCGCCGCAAGGGCTGGGGATACGTGATCGTCGACGGCACCCTCATCGCCTGCGACCGGGTAGCGGCCGACCGGCCCTTCTACTCCGGCAAGCACAAACAGCACGGCATGAACATCCAGGTCGTCGCAGCCCCCGACGGCGAACCCCTCTGGACATCGTGGTCGCTGCCCGGGGCGGTGCACGACACCCGGGCCGCCAGGGTATGGAAGATCACCGAACGCATCAGAGCCGCGGGCCTCATCGGCCTCGGTGACAAGGGCTACGTCGGGCTATCCGACGTGGTGTTCTGCCCGTTCAAGGGCCGGGGCAAGCCGCAATGGAAGAAGGACGCCAACTCCGCCCACGCCAAGCTCCGCAGCCCGGGTGAACGCGCGATCGCCCAGCTCAAGCAGTGGGACATCCTGCGCCGCCTACGCTGCTGCCCACAACGCGCAGGCCAGATCACCCGCGCGGTGTTGGTCCTTCAACTCCGAGAAGCAGGATGAAAAAGGCTCAATAAACCAGGCACGAAACAGCCTCGGCATGCCCGACCACGCACGGATCGTGTTCGGGCTGGCGCCACGGTCTCCGGCGGTGAGCCACTTGGCCGCCGTTCCCACCCCAGCGCACACATCACGAATGGCACTCCGGCAACGTGCATCTGCCCGGTCCACACCCCAGGCCAGTGATGCGGCGGTCCAGGAGTCCACCGCCAGGCAGCCCCAGGTCTTCGAGCCGAACCGAAGAGCCGTGCCCGCATCACTCCATGCCATTTTCCTCTGTCTCCTCCCGCAGCTTCGCGTGAAGCCAGTCAGGGATGTTCTCGGGATCCCTCGGAAAGTACTTTAGGTCGTTGGTGAAGGCTTTGGCGGTGGCGAAAGTCAGGCCTGGGTCATCGTCGTAGTTGTAGTGGACTTTGAACTTACCGGGGCGTGTGATAACGCATTCCAAAGAGAACCAGGTTCCCTTGCACTCCACGTACATCCCAGCCCGAAGCTTGTCCAAGTAAATTCCGATCATTGCATCGGCTCGGAATGTCTTTGTGCTCCCATCCTCGTATTCAACTACCGCCGAGCTATTTCCCATATCCACGACGGATGCGCTCGTATAGATTATACGATTCCAGCCTTCGGGGGCGGTGGATAGGATCTTGGATCCGACTTCCTTCAATATTTCCCGCCGCTCCCCCGGCGGCATGTCTCCTTTTTTGAATCCGTGGGTCTGCATGAGTCTCCTATTTTTCGAAAGGCGGAAGGTTATTGTATCGAAGCCGTTTCATTTCAACACCGTTGAGGGACCAGTTAACAACAATTCTGCTCGGCGGGGGAAGGATTCATCTTCCCGTATCAGGGTCCACGACCCTGGGTAGATCAAGGTCATGGATTGCACTGATTTTAACATTGATCTCCGGACTCCCTGGATTCAGCACCAAGGCTGCTCTCCAGGTGCCGTCGTTGAACTTCGGATCATCGAAGAGGTGCCCTTTTTCCCCTTGGGAGAGAATTCCTCGCCAGTACTACAGTTGCACTTCCGGTTTGTCCTGGTCTGAGTGCTCTGTGCCGCTCCGGAGGATAAGCGCCGCTGATCTGGCGGTTTCCCGGACACACGAACGGCCGCCGCCCGATCATCAATGGTTGTGAAGACAAAGAAAGAACAGGCGGCGGCCGCGGCCACCAGCGTAGCCGCCCACCGGTGGCCGCGCCTGCTGAACGCGACCATCGACACCGTCGTCACCCCGCACCTGGCCCGCCCCGAGACCCGCACCACCGCCCGCGAGATGATCAGCGCCCTGCTGGCCCCGCTGCCCGCCAAGAACTGCTGGACCCTGGCCGAACACGCCGGTCACCCCTCCCCGTACCGGTTCCAGCACCTGCTCGCCCGCGCCCGCATCAACGAGACGGCTCTGGCCGCCGCGCTGCGCGACCATGTCATCACGCACCTGGGCACCCCTGACACGGTCCTGGTCGTGGACGAAACCGGGGACATCAAGCAGGGAAAGCACACGGTCGGGGTCACCCGCCAGTACACCGGGGTCACCGGACAGGTCGAGAACTGCCAGGTCGCGGTCTACCTCGCCCACGCCCTGATCGACCACCGCCTCTACCTGCCCCGGACCTGGACCGGGGACCTGGCCCGCCGCCGAGCGGCCGGGGTCCCCGACACGACCCGCTTCGCCACCAAGCCCGAGCTGGCCCGGCAGATGATCGCCGCCGCCCTGGAGCACACCCCTGATGCGTGGGTGGCCGGCGACGAGGTCTACGGCCGCAACCCGCACTTGCGCGGCTACCTGGAAGAACACGGGGTGGGGTACATGATGGAGATGTCGGCCACCGACCCCTTGCCCACCCCGCGCGGTCCCCTGCCGGTCAAAGAGTCGGCGGTCCTGGTGCCGGAGCGGGGGTGGCAGAAGCGTTCGGCCGGGGCCGGGGCCAAGGGCGAGCGCTACTACGACTGGGCGCTCATCGACGACCGAACCGATGAGCGCGGGGTGCGATGGGTGCTGATCCGCCGCAACCGCACCACCGGTGAGCCGGCGTTCTTCCCCTGCTTCGCCCCGGTGCCGGTGCCTTTGGCGCGTCTGGTGGTGGTGGCCGGGCGCCGCTGGAGGGTGGAGGAGTCCTTCCGGCACGGCAAGGGCCTGGCCGGTCTGGACGAGCACCAGGTGCGGACGTGGACCTCCTGGCAGCGGTGGAACCTGCTGGTGATGGTCGCTCACGCGTTCGTGGCCACCTGCCGCCTGGCCGAGTTGCGCCTGCACCCGCGCCGATCAGGGATGGTGGCGCTGTCCTGCAACGAGATCGTCCGTTTGATGCACGCCCTGTTCGCGGTCGGGCACGGCCCAGAGCACGTGTTGGCGTGGTCGGTGTTCAGACGCTCCCACCAAGCGCTGGCGATGGGCTGCCACCGGCGCAGACGAGCGGCTTGCGAATCATGACAAAACAGAAGTGCAACTGTAGTACCGGGGCCGCACCGATCGTGCTGGGATGTCTGACCGATATCGTCCGCCAAGCGTCGGCCGCCACCGGGTGGAAGAACCTCGCATCCGGGCGCAGAGCCCACACCGATCCGGACAAGGTCCTCGATCTCGACCGCATCAACCGAGAGCAGCCTGTATGGATCTGAAACGCGAGATCTCCGGGGCCCTGAGACAGACCCTTTAGGTAAATTTCCGTTATTTACTCTCCCCTTGCAGCCCTCTCCAACTCCACTCGAAGCCACTCGGGAATTTCCTCTGGGCTTCGGGGGTAAGTTCTCAAGTCATCCACATAGTCCTGCGGACCCGGGGAAAACGTGAAATCCGGCTTTTTGTCATAATTGAAATCGACACTATACTTCCCGGGAGGAGAAATGGTGTATTTGAGCGAGAACCACGTTCCCCGGCCTTCCATATACATTCCATGGCGCAGCCTCCTGGAAAGACTGAACACCTCCTTGGAGGAACCGAAAATCTCCGATGTTCCATCTTCGCGGATCAGGGTGATTCCCCCGGTTGCCGCCCCACCTACCTTCTTGTAGGAAAACTCTATCCTGGACCAGCCATCCGGGCCTTGCTCCAAAATGGAACGCCCGATTGAGTTCAGTATTTCCTGTTGCTCCAAGGGGGTCATCCCCCCGGGCGGATGAAACATTATTCCCCCTACTTTGGGTGATTGTCGTATTCCAAGGGGTCCTGGCGAACTCCGTTAATTGACCACTCGACATGAATTATAGCAGGCGGAGGATGAACAAGTTCACCAGTTTTCGGATCTGGGATGGGCTTCATCGCCGGGTCATCTTCCAGAGATATCGCAACCTCTACCTTTGGCGGATTCGGCCCAGCTGCAAGGATGGGCTGCCACACTGACATTTGTGTATTGTAATCATCTCCCAGTCCCCTTATAAGGGCATTTTTATCATTCCGAAGAAGGCCATACCATGTCCATTCCGCCCTACGAAAACTTCCCGAGATTCCTGGTCGTATCACACGCTCCTGATTAACGATGTCCAGCATTGGCGCCTGGTTCAAGCGCTCTCCGGGCCCCAGGAACTCTGCCGAGCCAAAGAGATGACCGCCATTCCAATTACCCACATCTACTAGTTGGACTTCACCTGGATTCGGATCTCGATCGTGCTCATCTCGGAAGTCCTTCAAAATCTGATCGTTGAGGAGCCCAAAATACCTCCTGCCTCTTTTATTTACTTCGCCCTGCTCATCCAAGTTCCTTCTCTGATTTCCGTATTCCAGCTCTCCTTCGACATAAACGGTGCGGCGACTTGAATCCGTCTTGAATGTATATTCACTGTTGCCCACATTGACAACATAGGTGGCATTCGGGCGTGGATTCAACATCTCCGGGTGTCGAGATTTCGGGTGTTGCGACTCCAGTCGAATTTCAACGATATCTCCGTTCGCATCTGTCCGATATGTGCTCTGAAGGCTACCGGCCGAATCGAACAATCGGTATGTTGTATCCGATTGAAGCACCAGGCCGTTGTCTCCGAACCTCTCCTTGGGGCCCGGGTACCCGTCCTGTCCCACTTCGAGTCTGACCGACGCGCCTCCCGTGGCAAGAGAAGACAGGTTCTGGCCGGTTCCTCCTCCTGAAGTGCCGCCAGAGGAAGAACCACCACCAAGACCAAGGTTGATCATTCCGCTGTGGCTGATAGAGCCGGAGTCGGGGGCCACGGCGGTGGTGCCAGATGGGGTGCTCAGGGAGCCGCTGTTTTCACTGGTGTTGTTGGTGATGGTTGTGTCGTGGTGAGCGGTGATCTCGTTGCCCGCGCTGTCGATGTCGACCCGTTGCCCGTCCTCGGCCTCGATCAGGGCTGGGTCGGTCTCGTAGCGTTGGACCGGGGTGTCGTTGACCGAGGACACATCATCAGGGACCTGGGAGGTCACCCACAGGTCCTCCGCGTCCCGCAGACCCTCCTCCAGCTCGGTGCGTGACCGCGGGTCCACGCCGTCCAGGAACTCCTGGCCCGCGGCCAACTCCGCCGCGGTCGGATCAGCAGGCCGCTCCGCATCGGCGGCGCCGTCACCCGCCGGGGACCCGGCCTCCGGGGAGCGCAGGGTTTCCAGGCCCGAGAGCAGGCCGCGCAGCCGCTGCGGGTCGATGCCCAGGCCCCGCAGTGTGCTATCGGTCAGGGAGACGACCGGGGTGGTCCCGCCCGAGCCGGGGACGCCGCCGTGGCGACCGGAGGCCGCGCTGTCGACCAGGTTCTGCAACGCGTCGGTCAGCCCCCGGGGCACACCGCCGATCCCGTCCAGGATCTTCAACCCCTTGTAGGCCAGCAGCGGCACCCCCACCACCGCCCCGAACCCGGTGGCGGACAGCGCCACGCCCGCCGCGATGGTGCCCACGTTGAGCAGCAAGGTCGTGATGACGTACGCGGGCCGCTCCTCCCACTCCTCCCAGGGCACGATGGCGTGCGCCGCCTCCACCGCCGAATCCCAGGCGATCTCACGGCTGCGCTCCCAGCTCTGGAACCCCCAGTGGTCGATCTCGGCGTCGTACAGGCCCACTGCGGCGCCCGCGCCCTGGGCCACACCCCACCAGTGGGCGTCCAGGTTGGTGCTCCAGTCGAAGTCCCAGCCGCCGGCGCCGTGCATCCCGACCATCCCGCCGGCGTTCTCCAGGATGTCGTCACGGAAGTCCCAGGCCGCGTGCTGGACGTCCCAGAACCAGTAGTGGTCGACGCCGATCTTGGGCTCGCCCCAGGCGTTCTCCAGCTCCTCGGTGACCTCGGTGAACCCGTAGGCGATCTCCCCGCCGTGCAGCTCGGTGGACCCGTCCGGGTTCACCGGCGTGAACCGGCGGGCGCTGAACAGGGCCAGGAGCGCGTTCGCGCACTCGGTCTCCGCGACCATGAAGTCGTTCTGGATGCGGATCTTCTCGGAGTTGATCCGCGTGTACTCGGTGTACTCCTCGCTCTCGCCGCCCAACAGGGTGCCCTGGGCCCAGTCCTCGTCGTCGGCGACCCTTGTGTTGAAACGGCGGGCGTCCCCTTGCAGCGCCCACGCCTCCTTGCGGAGTTTGCGTGCCTTCTCCGCGAAGGTGGCCAGCGCGGTGGCCGCCGTGCCCAGGGCACCGTCGACCTCCTCGGCATCCTCAGGGACCGAGTCCACCGCCGAGAACAGGATCCCCGCTTCCGGGGCGCTGTAGCAGGAGGCCAGCCCACCCCAGGCGGTGTGGATGTCGGCCGCGCCCTCGGCGATGTCGGCGCCGTCGCCCTTGAGGTCGTCGGCGGTGTACTCCAGGCGGTCCGGGTCGGTGTCGGGAACGAAGAACGAGCTCGGGTCGAAGGGGGCCGTGCCCATGGATCACCGCTTCACGGGGAGAGGGGGTTCGGGAGGTGGGGGCTCGGGTCCGGGAGCAGGCGAAGGAGCAGGGGTGCGGGGTCAGCGGTACTGGGGCTGCTGACCCGAGCCCGCCGCCGGGGTGACCTCGGTGGCCGGTTCCTTGGCGGCGTTGAGCTGGGCCTCGGCGGCCATCTCCAGGTCGCCTTCGATGTAGTGGTTGGTGGCCTCGTAGGCTCCCCCGACCGCCCGCAGGGTCGTCTCGGCCATGTCGCCCAGGATCCCGAAGTAGTGCTCGGCGAACCGGCCCAGGGCATCGGCGACGATGCCGCTGCCGCACTCCTCCACGGCGTTGCCCAGATGGGTCTCCAACTGGGACAGCTCCCGGGTCAGACCCGAGCCGCCCTCCTCATCGCCCAGATGGCCCAGAGTCGCCTCCAGCACACCGCCGACCTGCACGGGATCGATATCCCACGAACTCATCGCGCTCCTTTCCACGCACCGGGGAATCGCGCGGAGCGAAATCCCTCGGGTGCTTGTGGGCCATCGACATGGCCGGTTCCGGCCATTTCCTGTAGTACGCGGACAGCTTGCGTCGCCACGGGAGATCATGCCGACCGAAGCGACACGAAATCCCTGCCCAGACCCTTCTTCGGGGAGCCGACACCGCCAGGGAAGCACTCGTTCCGCCCCGTTCGGACAGGCCTCGGAAGTCCCGGACCCGGGTGCGCGGGGAACGCGGCCCCCGGTCGGAGAAAGGGCACCCGAACGGGCTCCCCCGCACCCCCGGAACCCCGTTCCACCAGAAGGGACCGCATCCGCTCACCCCTTTCACGCACTTCGCGGCGATAAGTGATTACTGTTGTCTCTTCGGGCGTATTATGCCGAACGGCAGAGACAGAGGGTGACCCGGGCTGCGCGCACAGCAGCCTCCCAGTGATGCAGCGGAACTCGACTGCCCTGTCCGGATCACTGGGCTCCATCCGGTCATCACCCGGCCGACCGTCCAGGTCCGGCGTTCGTGCCCTCCCAGCCAGAACGCGGGAAACCCGGCTTTCTGGTGCATCCGGAGGGTGGACGGGGCGGGGTGCAACGTGGGGGAACCGGAGGCAGCGGGGTGACGGGCAGCGGCGCGATCTGGGGATTCTCGGGTTCTCGCAGGTCGGCGGGCTGGCGGCGAGCGGTTCGATTCCCGTCATCCGCTCCGTTCGAAAGACGGCCCCTGGGCTGCGAGCACCGCTCGCGCACCAGGGGCCGTCCTCGCGTTCAGGGTGCGCCGACGGCCGTGTGCCCCTCGTGCGTCCTGAAAGCGCAGATCCGTGATCGCGGCCGGGTCGATGCCGTGGCGGGCGTACACCTTCGCGGCGCCCTGCTCCGCCGGTTCGGCCGCCGTCGGATTCCCTTCGTAGTGCGTGTTCGCCTGAAAAGCGGTGGGGGTGCGGCGGTGACCGGGAGTCGGCCATGGCCGGCCCGTGCACGAACCGGTCGGGCGGCGCTACCGGGCCCCGTGGCGGAACGGGGGCAGGTCGCGAAAGGCCGGGTCGACCCGCAGGGACTGCGCGAGCACGCCGAGCAGGCGGCGGGTGCGGGAGAGCGGGTGGTCCGGGAACCGGTCGTCCCACACCGGGTCCTCGGCCTGGTTGCGCGGGGTGCCACCGGTGACACCCTCGGTGTAGGGGTGCCGGGCCCAGGCGGCCATCGCCCTCTGCATGTCCCCTTGGTGGCGGTCGAGGAACAGGGGGAAGAGGGACGCCTCCCGGATACCGGTCACCGGCCCCTCGAAGCACTGCACCCGGATCACGGTGCTGCACCGGTCCCGCGGGATCGTGTACGAGCCGACGTAGGCCATCCCGGACGCCCGGCGGGGGTCCTCGCCCTTGACCACCTGGCGGATGGCGGGCATGCCGTCCAGGGTGACGGTGTCCAGTTCGACCAGGCCCATCCCCGATCCCGCGACGTGGGCGCTGGTCCGGGCGCGCAGGCCGTCGAGATCGTCCAGGTCGGCGGGCAGGTCGGGGACCAGGCCGAAGAAGTCGAGGACGACCGCGTCGCCGGCGGTGTCGGTCCAGGCGTTCTCCTGGACCTGTCGGAAGGCCGCGGTGTCGAAGGTGAGGGGGGTCCCGGCCAGGCCCGCGGGGCCCCGGGGGGTGTCGGAGTTCATGGCGGCACCCTAGTCACCCCCTCGGTCGATCGCGCATGACCCCAGGTGGGACACCGTGCCGCGGATACGCGGCCCGTTGCCGGGCGCGAGGAAGGGGACCCATGACGACGCGGCCTCTCACCGTGGCCATCGGCGGCGATCGGGGCATCGGTGCCGCGACCCGCGCGCGGCCGGCCGGCGACGGGCACGCCATCGTGTTCGGCCACGCCTCGGACACCGGGGCCGCGGAGCGGACCGCCGAACGGGTGCGGGCGGCCGGGGCCCGGTGCGCGGCGGTGCGCGTGGACACCTCCGTCGAGGCCGACGTGGACCGGCTGTTCGACGCCGCCGCGGAGCCGGGCGCGGTGACCGGACCGGTCGACAACGCCGCGGTGACCGGACCGCCGGGCCGGTTCGCGGACACCGGCACCGCGGTCCTCGGGCGGATGGTCACCCGCTGTGCTGCCGCCGGGCGGCGCGGGACATGGCGGGCCGGGGGTCGGGCGCGGTCGTCAGCGTCTCCTCGGCCGCCGCCCTGGGCGGCCCCGGACGAGTACGTCCACCACGCGGCGACGAAGGCGGTGGTGGACGCCATGACGGTCGGTCTCGCCAAGGGGTTGGGGCCGTCCGGAATCCGGGTCAACGCGGTCGCCCCCGGGGTGATCGAGACCGACCCGCACACCGCCATGGGCGACCCCGACCGCCCCGCCGGGGCGGCGGCGACGATCCCGCTGCGACGTGCGGGTCGTCCCGGGGAGATCGCCGACGCGATCGCCCGGCCGCTGTCCCCCGGGGCCTCCCGCACGACCGGGACGGTGTTGCGGGTGGCCGGCGGCAGGTGAGGCCGCCTTGGGCCATGCGGGTTTCGCCCGGGGCCCCCAGGGCAAGGGTTCTCTGCACAGGAGGTTGCCCCCCGTGGAGACGACGCCCCTAGTCATCCTCGTCCTGGTGGTGATCGTGGTGGCCGTGGGCGCCGGGATCGCCGTCCGATCCTCGATCCTTCCGGCGCGCCGCACGGCCCGGCTCAGACGGCGTTTCGGCGCGGAGTACGACCACGCCCTGCACCTGCACGGGAACACCGCGGACGCCGAACGCGACCTCTCCGAGCGGCTGTCCCGCCGCTCCTCCCTGAGGTTGCGCGCCCTCCCCGACGGGCTGCGCGACGACCACGCCCGCTCGTGGGTGGCGGTGCAGCGGGGGTTCGTCGACGATCCCGAACGCTCGGTGCGCGACGCCCGGGCGGTCATCGCGGCGATCGCCCTCGATCTGGGGCACCCGCCCGGTGAGGAGTTCGGTCACCTGCTGGGGACCCTGTCGGTGGACCATCCGGCACAGGTCGCCGAGGTGCGCCGGGTCCAGGGGGACGGCACCGAGGACACCGAGCACCTGCGCGAGCTGCTGGTGGCCCACCGGCGGCTCGTGGACGCCCTGTTGGGCGGGGCCGGTGTGCACGGATCGGAGGCACAGCGGTGAACCATTCCGACGCGGAGGGCCGGGTGCGCTGGACCCTGCGCGCGCACGAGGGGGGTGCGCGGACGGCGCGCACCGCGGCACGACGGAAGGCGGACACGGTGGCGGAGGAGACCGGCAAGGCGGCACCGGCGCGCGGCGGCGGGCCCGCGGCGGAGGACGGCTGGCGGCCCCGGCCGCGCGGGGTGGATCCGGGGACGGCCCGGGACCGGCTGAGCGGCGCGGTCACCGCGTTCGTGGACGACCCCCGCGGCGCGGTGAGTGAGGCGGACGCGCTGGCGTCGGAGGTGGCCGACGCCCTGGTCGCCGAGATCGAGTCCCGGCGGGCGGCGCTGCGCGCGGCCTGGGACGAGGGCGCCGACACCGAGACCCTGCGGTTGGCGCTGCGCTCCTACCGCTCCTTCGTCCAGAGCCTGGTCACCGGTCGCTGACCCCGCCGGGGCGGACGATCCCGACGTGGTCGCCGCAGCCGAAGAGCAGTACACGCTCCCCGGCCACCACCGACGACCCCTCGGCGCAGTGCCCGACCAGGCGGGGCGACTGGGCGAACCCGGTGCGCCCGGTGCCGGTGTCCAGCACGCTCACCCCCTGTGGCGAGACCGCCACCAGGACCCCGTCATCGGTGACCCCGGCGCCCGGGGCCCCGTCGCCGGCGAAGTGGGCGGCCCGGGCGGGGAGGAAGGAGTCCGCCGCGAGCTCCCGGGTGTCCCGGTGCTCCAGGTCCGTGTCGAAGGTGTCCACGGCGACGGTCTCCCCGTCACCGACGGTGACGTGCACGGTCCCGTCGTGCACCGCCAGCCCGTGCGTGCCGCTGCCGGGCCAGGTGTGCGCCGTGGCGACCGCTCCACCGGTGTCCGGGTCGAACGCGGCGAGCACGGTCTCCTCGGCGTCCGCCAGCAGGACGACCGCCTCTCCCCCGGGCAGGAGGGCGAGGTCGACGACCGGAGTGCCGGTGGGGACGACGGACCAGGTGTCGGCGGCGGCGTCGTGGACCATGATCCCGGTGGCCGTGCCGTGGGCCGTCTGCCCGCCGCCCACGACGAGGTGCTCCCGGTCCGCGGCGGCCACGGCATTCCACCGGCCGGAGGGCGCGGGGGCCAGTGGGGTCCACTCCCCGGTGCCGGGGTCGTAGCGTGCGCCGTCCGCCGGGTAGTGGGGTCCCTCGGTGTCGGGCATGCCGCCCCACACGATCAGTTCCGTTCCGGTCCAGGCCGCCGCGTGTCTGCGCCGGGTCCCGTCGAGGGGGGAGTCGGGCAGGGGCGTCCAGGTATCGGTGTCCGGGTCGTAGGCGGCCCCCTGGGGGCCGGGAGCCGCGTCGCCGAACGCCCCGCCGCCCCACAGCAGGGCCAGTTCCCCGGTCCAGACGGCCGTGTGCCCGTACCGGTCCGGTAACGGGGAGTCGGTCCCGGCCTCGGCCGTGACGTCGAGGGGTTCCACCGGGGCGGCGCAGCCGCCGGCGGCCAGGGCGGCGGCGAGCACGAGGGCGGACGGAAGGGCCGTGCGCGGCATGGGGGGAGTCTCCGGGAGGGTGCGGGGCGCGTCCACCCTAGCGGCTCGGTGGGACGCCGTCCCCCTCCCGTCGCCCACGGCGCTGCGCGGTGTGCTCGGGAAGAGCGGTGAGTTGTAGCATCGTGGCCGGATCTTCCCCTGTCCACGCCCCCGCCGTGCCGGAGAAGGCCGTGGGTCAGGGCTTTTCGGCACACACGGGAGCGGATGTTCATGGACGTTGAAAAGACCCAGGTCATGAGCCGGACCGGCGAGTTCACCACCACCCTGAGCTGGCAGGAGTCCGTGCGCAGCCGGGTCGCCGCGGCCATGGACCGCTTCGCCGGGCCGCTGGCCGACCTCGTGGAGCGGGACGCCAACGACGGGGACACCCGGCTGCTGGTCGCCGATTTCTTCAGTGTCGGTCTCAACTTCAGCAAGTACCAGGACCTGACCACCGAGTACCGCACCAGCGGGGACTCCAACGACTACGCCATCGTGCTGGACGGGAAGCTGTTCGCCCCGGTGGAGGTGCGCGGGATCGGCCAGAACCTGGACCTGCGCAACATCCAGATGGCCCGCCGCCTGGCCTCCCAGGAGGGCGCGGAGTGGATCTTCCTGACCAACGGCCGGGCCTGGCGGGTGTACCACCTGCGTCCGGAGGGTTCGGGGGTCCGCCCGGTCGTGGTGGTGGACGCGGACCTGACCGACCCGGACTCCTACCAGCGCAACCTGGACCAGCTGTTCCACATCACCCGCGAGGCGGTCGTGCACGGGCGGCTGGACGCGCTGCGCCGGTGGCGCGAGGCGGTGGAGGCCGCACCGCTCTCCGGCCTGGTGACCGAGGACTCCGTGGTCGCGGCGGTGCTGAACGAGCTGAGCGAGCGCACCGGGCACCCGGGGCACGCGGGGGACGCCGAGGAGGTGCGCCGCATCCTCGCCGGGCAGGTGCTGGCCCGCGGCCTGGCCGCCGCCCCCGCCGCAGCCGAGGAGGCCGGGGGAGAGGGGTGACCGCGGTGGCCGGATTCGGCCTGTCACCCGCCGGAACCGCGTGCATGCGAAGGGCGCCGTAGGGGCCGGTACGCACCCCGGCCCCAGAGGCGGCCCCGCGCATGCGGCATCGATTCCTCGTCTCCCCGGTCGTCCTGACCGTCGTCCTCACCGGCTGCTCGAACGCCGACCTGACGGCGACGCAGCGGATGAACGACCTGCTCCCGACCGAAGGGAGCCGCCCGACGGTTGTACCCGCGAGTGGATCGACATGGAGGGCTTCGACGGGGAACCGTCCAGCGCCGACCGCATCTCGTCGGTGGCTCCCCCGGCCTGTGGTGCGGCACTGGACGAACCGCGGGACGTCTTCCCCGCGGGGATCGGCGAGGGCGCCGCGCCGGGCCTCCGGCGGCACAACGCGCAGGACGAGGCGTTCACGGAGACGCCGGCGATCGTGACGGACCGCCTGGAGGGGACCGTCCGAGCCACCCGTTGCCCGGGGAGACCGGAGGGCGGGGACTGGCTAGCCTGGCCCCATGGGCACCCGCACCCCCCTGCTCACCGAACTGATCGACACCCATCCGGAGGCGGCCGCCACTCTGGAGCCCCTGGTCGCGGCGGCCCGGCTGGACGACCCCGTGTCCGTCGGCCCCGAGGACGCCGCGCGCTCCGCGCACCCGTACGCCTGGCTGGTGGAGCACGTCGGACCGGACGGCCTGCGGCTGACCGAGTCCGGCTACCTGCCGCCGAGCAGCGTGGCGGCCGCGGCGCGGGAGTTCGACCTCGCCCGCCGCTGGCGCGGCTCCCTCCAGCGGGAGGACGTGGCCCTGCCGGTACTGGCGCTGCGCGAGACCGCTCTGCGTCTGGGGCTGCTGCGGCGGCGCGGCAGCGTGCTGCGCCGCTCCGGTCCGGCGGCCGCCGCCCTGGGCGACCCGGTGGCGATGTGGCGGCTGGTCGCGGCGGGGTTGCCGTTCCGGTACGGCCGCCGGGTCCACCGCGGGCACGCGGGTGTGCTCCTGCTGCTGGCGGTGGCCGGGGACTCCGACTCGCCCTATCGCGACGTGGTCACGGGGCTGACCGCCCTGGGCTGGTCGGTGCGCGGCCACCCGTCGGTGACGACGGGGATGGCGGTGGACCTGTGCGTGGACACCGCCGACGTGCTCACGTGGACGGGGTCGGTCCGCGGCAGCGACCTGCTGGGGACCCTGCGTTCGACCCCGCAGGGGGTCCTCCTGGCACGGGCCGCCCTGGGCGCCTCCGTGGCCTGAACTCCGCCGCACGCCCCGCATGGATCCGCGATCCTCGGTTAACCCCCATTGACAGGTGTGACGGGCGACACAACAATGATCGTACCTTTAACTGGGAGCGCTCCCAGTGCGTTCCCGGCCCGCCCGGAAGGACGACCCCCCTTTGAGTCCACGAAGAACCCCCGCGGTCCTGGGCACCGCCGCCCTCCTGACCCTCCCCCTGGCCGCCCCGGCCCCCGCCCTGGCCGACGACGAACCCGTCGAGCAGATCGTCAACGGCGACTTCTCCGACGGGACCGCCGGCTGGTGGGGCACCTCCCAGATAGAGCTGACCGTCACCGAGGACGAGGTCCTGTGCGTCGAGGTGCCCGGCGGCACCACCGACCCGTGGGAGGTCATCGTCGGCCAGAACGACGTACCGCTCGTCGCCGGCGAGTCCTACACCTTCTCCTTCACCGCCTCCGGAACCGCCGACCGCCCCGTCCGTGCCCTGGTCCAGGAGGCGGTCGACCCCTGGCGCACCGAGCTCGACGAGCGCCCCGTCCTCACGCCGGACATGGCCGCGCACGAGTACGTTTTCACCGCCGGGGCCGACCACGACGCCGCCCAGGTCGCCTTCCAGGTCGGCGGCTCCGCCGACCCCTGGACCCTGTGCCTGGACGACGTCTCCCTGCTCGGCGGGGCCGAACCCCCCGGGTACGAACCCGACACCGGCCCCCGCGTGCGCGTCAACCAGGTCGGGTACCTGCCGCAGGGGCCCAAGAACGCCACCGTGGTCACCGACGCCGCCGACCCGCTGCCCTGGAGCCTGGCCGACGCCGACGGCACCGTCGTCGCCACGGGCGACACCGTCCCCCACGGCCCGGACGACACCTCCGGGCAGAGCGTGCACACCATCGGGTTCGGGCACGTCACCACCCCCGGCGAGGGCTACACCCTGACCGCCGACGGGGAGACGAGCCACCCCTTCGGGATCGGCGCCGACCCCTACCGGGCCCTGGCGACGGACGCGCTGGAGTTCTACTACACCCAGCGCAGCGGGATCGAGATCCTCGACGGGATCGCCCCCGGGTACGCGCGGGAGGCCGGGCACGCCGGGGTCGCCCCCAACCAGGGCGACACCGAGGTCACCTGCCATCCGAGCACCCCCTGCGACTACGCGCTCGACGTCTCCGGCGGCTGGTACGACGCCGGGGACCACGGCAAGTACGTGGTCAACGGCGGCATCTCCGTGCACCAGCTGATGAGCGTCTACGAACGTGCGCACACCGCGCCCACCGGCGACCCCGAGCGGGTCGGCGACTCCACACTGGCCGTGCCCGAACGCGGCAACGGGGTACCCGACGTCCTCGACGAGGCGCGCTGGGAGATGGAGTTCCTGCTGTCCATGCAGGTGCCCGCAGGCGAGGACCTCGCCGGGATGGCGCACCACAAGGTCCACGACGAGCGCTGGACCGGGCTGCCCCTGATGCCCGCCGCCGACCCCCAGCCCCGCTACCTGCACGCGCCGTCGACCGCGGCCACCCTCAACCTGGCCGCGACCGCCGCCCAGTGCTCGCGGGTGTTCGCCCCCTACGACGCCGAGTTCGCCGCCACCTGCCTGGCGGCGGCCGAGACCGCCTGGGACGCCGCGCAGGCCCACCCCGACCGCTACGCCGAGGCGGGCGGCGAGGGCGGCGGCCCCTACAACGACGACGAGGTCGCCGACGAGTTCTACTGGGCGGCCGCCGAGCTGTACCTGGCCACCGGCGCCGCGGAGTACGAGGAGGCGGTGACGTCGTCGGACCTGCACACCGCCGACGTGTTCACCGCCGACGGCTTCGACTGGAAGTGGACCGCACCGCTGGGCCGCCTCCAGCTGGCCACCGTGCCCAGCGGCCTGCCCGACCGGGACGCGGTGCGCGCCTCCGTGGTCGAGGGCGCCGAACAGTACGCGGACGCCGTGGCCGCCCACCCCTACGGCCTGGCCTACGCACCCCGGAGCGGGGTGTTCGCCTGGGGCTCCAACAACCTGGTCCTCAACAACCTGGTGGTGGTCGCCACCGCGTACGACATCGACGGCGACACCCGGTTCCGGGACACCGTCCTGGAGGGTGTGGACTACCTCCTGGGCCGCAACGCCCTCAACAGCTCCTACGTGACCGGGTACGGGACGGTGTACACGGAGAACCAGCACAGCCGCTGGTACGCGCACCAACTGGACCCGTCCCTGCCCAACCCGCCGCCGGGCACCCTGTCCGGCGGGCCCAACTCCGACACCGCGACCTGGGACCCGATCGCGCAGGCGAACCTGGTCGGGTGCGCCCCCCAGCTCTGCCACATCGACGACATCGACTCGTGGGCCACCAACGAGCTGACGATCAACTGGAACTCGACCCTGGCCTGGGTGTCGGCGTTCGTCGCAGACCAGGGCGACGCCGCACCGCCCGCGGAACCCTCCTGCGAGGTGGACTACCGGGTGCACGGGACCTGGGACGGCGGGTCCAACACCCAGGTGGTCGTGCGCAACACCGGCGGTGAGGCGCTGGCCGACTGGACCCTGGGCTGGTCCTTCCCCGGTTCCCAGACGGTGCGCGACCACTGGAGCACCGACCTGACGCAGTCCGGGCGCACGGTGACCGCGCACGCCCTGGACTGGAACGCCCGGATCGGCGCGGGCGAAGAGGTGACCTTCGGTTTCATCGGGTCGTCCGGACCCGGGCCGAACGCCTCACCCGAGCGTTTCACGCTCAACGGGAGCGTCTGCCGCTGATCCCTCCCCGGCGGTGCGTGCTCCCGAACGCACCGCCGGCCGGGAGAGGACGGGGTCCCGCAGGAGAGCGCGGGGCCCCGTCCTCACATCCCGGGCTACCCTTCGGCCCGTGCCCGCCTGCGGACCAGGAACAGGGAGATCACCCCGGCCGCGATGAGCAGGGCGGCGGCGCCGAAGGCACCGAACACGGACGTTCCGGTGACCGGCAGCCTGCCCTTGTCCGGGGTCTGGTCCGGGGCCGGGGGCCGCGGGCCGGGTTCGCTCGGGCTGGGCGACGGGCTCGGGCTCGGCTCGTCACTGGGGCTCGGAGACGGGCTCGGAGACGGGCTCGGGCTCGGGGACGGACCGGGTTCCGGCGCGGGTTTGAAGGTGTTGACCACCTTGCAGGTGACGTGGTCGCCCAGGGCGATGTCCACCACGTCGATGTCGGCCAGTTCCTCGTGCGAACCCCTGGCGTGGCAGCTCCACTCGCCCGCCGTGTACCCGTCGGGCCCGGCTCCCTCGTTCAGCTCGTAACCGCCGGGTGCGACCGCCGCCCCGGTCACCGCCGGGTCACCGGCGACCCCGCTGATGGAGCCGTTCGGGCCGGCCGCCGTCAGCGTCCAGTCCTGCGGGGATGCCGTGCCGCCGCCGGTGTTGTCCACCTTCTTGACCAGCGTCAGCCGGGTGTCGCAGGCGAACGCGTTGTACACGGTGTAGTGGTTGTGCTCCGCGGGCAGGGCGAACTCGAAGTCCTTCCGGTACTCCTCCTCCGAGGTGCCCCCCGCTCCCGGTTCGAGGTCGTCGAAGGGGCTCTCCTCCCCTTCGGACCGGGCCTCGGCCAGCACCAGGGAGCACTTCTCCGGTGCGGTCATGACCTCCTGCCCGGCGACCGTGCCGCCGACCGTGTACCCGCCCCGGGTCTCGCCCCAGGCCTGCGGGGCGAGGCCGTCGCCGTCGGCCAGGCTCAGGGCGGCCTCGAACCCGTCGGGCTGCTCCCCGTCGGTGTGGACGAGCCCGTCGATCCACCAGGACTTGTCCACGGTGAGGTCGGCCGCGGGCTCGGGCTCCTTCTGGTTGTAGATGACGCAGTGCACCGCGGCGTTGGCGGGCACGGTCACCGTGAAGGCGGGGTCGTCCGCGTCCTGGGAGCCGGTGTCGACGGGCCGGTGCTCCCGACCGGATCCGTTGTCGCGCGCCTGGCAGGTGGCGGTCTCACCGCCCTGGGGCACCAGCCGGTAGCCGTCCTGCTGCTGCTCGGTGACGTCCACGGCCGCGGAATCGGTGTCCGGCGGGTAGGTGAGGGCGAAGTTCACCGTCCCGGTGCCGTTGTCGGCGGTCGTCGCCTCCTCCGGTGCGACGGTCACCCCGTCCGTCTCGGTCCCGGCGGTGAAGGTCCAGCCCGGCCCGGCCGGGACCGCACCGGTGAGGTCGTCTCCCTCGTTCTCCTGGGGGACGATCATCTTGGTCACCGACAGGCTGCCCGAGCACATCTGGTCGACCATCTCACGGATGGCCTCGCCGACGGCGGCGAAGTCGTCGCTGTGGAGGTAATCGGCCTCCAGCATGTTCGACCCGTCGAACTCCGTCGGCCCGGTGAGCGCGCGCAGGTTGAGCTCGGTCTCCGCGTCGATGCCGCCGCCCACTCCGGCGGTGACCAGCCGGGAGCCCTCCTCCTTGAGCAGGTTCGCGGAGAAGACCGCCTCCTCCATCTCCCGGAAGCGGGTGAAGTTCCCCGGCCCCTGCTGGTCCCGGTAGAAGGTGGGGTTGCCGTCCGTGATCATCAGGACGAGGTCGTAGTGGGCGCCGGCGGACGCCACCGTGTCGAGGGCGACGTCCCAGTTGGTGCCGCCGTCGGCACCCCAGTCCTGGTACAGCTCCTTGAACCCGGCCGCCTGGTCGGCGGTGGCGACGGGTACCAGGTCGGGGTGGTTGTCGCCCTGGGTCGCCGGGGACGACGTGGAGAAGGAGAAGACCGCCATCCGCGACGGGGTCCCCACCAGGGAGTCCGTGATGGTGTCGGCCGCCTGCTTGAGTTCGTCGATCTCCTCGGTCACGGAGCCGGAGGTGTCCAGCAGCAGCCCGACGTCCAGGCCGCACTGCTGCGGGAGCGGGATGTTGTCCCGGGAGAGCTGCCAGTGTCCTCCGGAGGCGGTCCGGTCGGAGTCGTCGTCACCGTTCATGAAGTCGGTTCCGGAGGTGTAGGTCCCACCCGGTTCGAGGGGCGGGGTCCGGAAGACGTAGGGGTCGTCCTGTGACTCGGCGCCGGTGCCCTGGCCGGTGCGCAGCGAGGGGTTGGAGAACCAGCCGTCGGGGACGCCGACCTCCTTCACCAGGTACCGCTGCCCCGTGGCGCCGGGAACGGTGAAGGTGCAGGTGCCGCCCGTGGAGGTGCATTCGGCGACCGGTGTCGCGTCGTCCTGCGCCTCGAACAGACCCAGGCGCACACCGTCCACCGTGCCGGGGGATGCCCCCTGCCGGACGCCTCCGACGTTCACGACGACCGTGGCGCCGGTCGGCTGGGCCGACGCCGCACCGGACGACACCGCGACCAGCGCGAGGGCCGCGGTCAGCGCGATGGCGGTCGACAGTGGTCCGCGCCTGGGCCCGGACCGTCGCGCACTCCTGGGGAACACGGACATAACTCACCCTCCGCAGTTAATTACTACTTAGAGTAATCGCGCGAAGGATGCACACCGGGATTGATCCGACCCGCGTGTCACCTGTGTCCGGGATACCGAGGACTCACCCCAAGGGCACCAGGAACAGCCGATCGTCCTCTTCGACCGGATCGCCCCGGCCGTCGCGGTTGCTGGTGGACAGCCACAGGGCGTCGCCCTCGGAGGTGACCACCACCGTGCGCAACCGCCCGTAATCCCCGGTGAAGTGCGCCGTCGGCTCCCCGACGCCGCCGTCACCGGTGAGCGGGACCTCCCACAGCCGGGCGCCGCGCAGCGAGGCCACCCACAGGGAGCCGTCCGCCACCGCGGCCCCGCTCGGCGAGGCCTCGTCCGTGGTCCAGGTGACCAGCGGGTCGACGAACGCGCCTCCGCCGCCCTCGCCCTCCACCTCGGGCCAGCCGTAGTTGCCGCCCGGCTCGATGAGGTTGACCTCGTCCCACTCGTTCTGCCCGAACTCCGTGGCGTACAGCCGCCCCTCCGTGTCCCAGGCCAGACCCTGGACGTTGCGGTGCCCGTAGCTGTAGGTGCGGTTGCCGAAGGGGTTGTCCTCGGCGGCCTCGCCCGCCGTGGTGATCCGCAGGATCTTGCCGCCCAGGGAGTCCCGGTCCTGGGACAGCGACGGATCCCCGGCGTCGCCGGTGGCGACGTACAGGAGGCCGTCGGGGCCGAACGCGATCCGGCCGCCGTTGTGGTTGCCCGCCGCGGGGATGCCGTCGAGCAGGGTCTCCTGCCCGGTCAGGCCCTCCTGCGGGTCGTACTCCAGACGAGCGATCCGGTTGTCGGAGGCGGAGGTGAAGTAGACGTACACGTAGGGCTCGTTGGGGAAGGCGGGGTCGACGGCCAGCCCCAGCAGCCCGCCCTCGCCGCCGGGGGACACACCGTCCACGGAGCCCACCGGCTCGGTGGTGCCGTCCTCGGCCACCCGGACCACCTCGCCGGAGTCCCGCTCGGTGACCAGCATCGAGCCGTCCGGCAGCACGGCGATCCCCCAGGGGACCTCCAGGCCGGTGGCGTGGACCCGGGGCTCCGCCACGACCGCCTCGGCCGTGCCCGAGGCGCCCTCGGCCCGCGGGCTCGCGCCGCCCGCCGCACCGCCTGCCCCGCAGGCGGCCGCCAGGGCCGCCGCCGCGGCGGCGGCCGCGACCCGCCCCGCCGCTCCCGTGCGCACTGTGGATCCCATGCCCGCTCCCTACCCCCGGGAGGCGGGGGCGACCCGTACCCGTGACCGGTACCGGCTCCCCCGGGTCGGCGGCGGACCAGCACCATCACCCCGCAGGACCAGTCCGACAGGGACGGCCGTTCCCATCCCGACCGCGACTCCAGGTCGGCGATGAGGGCCTCCACCGCCGGGCAATCGCAGGACAGGGTGAACCGACGGCCTCGGTGCCGGACTCGATGGCGGCCAGGACGTCGGGCCGCCGCCGGATGGTCCGCATGGGAGCCCCTCACCTGGTACGGATGAGCCCGGGTCGAATCGGCCGACCCGGCCGGGCGGGCGGGAACTTTCCACAGCCTGTGGACGACCGGGTCACAGGCCCCAGAGGCAGACGGCGGTGCGGTCGTCGTCGTGGCCGTCCGCGCGGAAGTCCAGCTGCCAGGCGAACTCCATCCGCCCCGGGACCCGGCCCGAGCCCCACTGGGCGGCCAGCCGGTCGGCGATCCCGGCGTCGGCCATCGGGCCCGACAATCCGGAACCGCACAGCAGGAGCGCCTCCCCCGGGGCGATGCGGTGGCCGTTGACGTGGATCCCGTCGGGGTCGGCGGGCAGGGTGGCGGGCAGCGGTTCCCACACGTCCCCGCGCAGCAGCCGGGCGGACGCGACGTCGGTCCCGAACAGCAGGCAGTCGGTGGTCTCCCCCTCGGGCGACAGGCGCAGCAGCGCCGCCGTCAGGGCGCCCGGGGGCTCGTACTCCAAGGCTCGGCCCAGGAGCTGCGCGCACAGCTGCCGGAAGTGCTCGGGGTCGCGCAGCGGCGCGGCGAGTCCGGCGATCTCGGCCGCCGCACCGCGCCACAGCAGCCGGCGGACCCGGTCGGCGTCCCTGACGGAGGGGAACGCGCAGGCCGTGACGGCCAGGACGAACGACTCCCCCGCGTGTTCCAGCGGGTACAGGCCGAAGGACTCCTGCCGGGGCAGCCCCCGCGCGCGGTTGCGGTCGCCGCGCAGGGACACCGCGCGCAGCGCCAGCCCGGGGTGGTCCGCCTCGTCGATGACCGTGTCCGGCACGGGCCGGGCGGGCAGCCCCACCGCCCGGCCGGGCAGGCCGGTGTCGCGCGCGGCCGCCTCGGCGTCCACGCCCAACAGGTCGCCGCCGATCTCCCCGACGGTGGGCAGGCCCAGCTCGTCCCGGAGCAGGACGGTCGTCTCCGTCGCGTCCGGCGAACGCTCGGCCAGCATCGAACGGTCGGCGTCGCTGACGGTGTCGCCGCCGTCGTCCAGGAGGTCGCCGGCCTCCTCCGGTCCGCCGTCGTCCCCGACCAGCAGATCACCCGCGTGAGTTCCGTCCACCAGGCCCCTTTTCCCCTCGGTCGCGCCCACGTGTGGGACTCCCGGGGGCCATCCGGAGTTCCCGGTCGCGGTGGCCGGTTCAGGCCGGAAGGCGGCGGCGTGTCGACAGCAGCATCAGGGCGCCGACCGTGGTGAGCAGAACACCGGCGTGCACCAGGACGTCGGCCCGGGGGCCGGTGTCGGGCAGCCGGGCGGGCCTCCCGAGCAGCCCGCCCCCGGGTACGAGGGCGGCGGCCACCTCCTCGGCCAGCTCCGCGGCGGCCTCCTCCTCCGCGCGCTCGACCAGTTCCCGCGGGGTGATCCCGAGCATGGCCGCCAGTTCGTCGACGGTGCGCCGGGACAGCCCGCGCACCCCGTCGACGCCCAGCCACTCGGCGAGGTCGAACACGGAGACGCCCAACCGGTCGGCGAGGTCGGCGAACGCGAGCTGCGCCGCCTGCTCGGCCGCGGCCCCCAGGTCGGGCCACTGCGCCAGGGGCGTGCCCCCGCAGATGCCGTTCCGCCCGGCGGAGCTCTGTCCTTCTCGCGAGTCGTCGTGTCCCCCGGCTCCTCCGAGGCACTCCGGTGCCGGCGACGACGACGGCGAAGCGGAGGGAGCCGGGTCGGCGGGGGGCTCTTGTCCGCCCGCGTCTCCGGAAGCCCCGCCGTGCTCCTCCTGTGCCACGACCCCGGGCTCCCCGCCGTCCCCGGCGGTCCCTGGAGTCTCCACCGCCCCGGACGGGTCGGCGGGCCCGGGAACGGCCGTCGGCTCCGCCCGTCCGACGTCCTCGGGTCCCCCGCCATCCCCTGGGACCCCTGGGGCCCCCGACGGGTCGGCGGGCTCGTCCGGGGCGGCGCCGCCGGTCCCGCCCGGTTCGGCCCCGGGGCGTTCGGCCGCCTCCTCGCCCCACGCGAGCGCGGTGACGTCGCAGTGGACGGTCTCCGCTCCGGGGGCCAGGTGGAACACGCCGTCGTCGCCGGGGACCACCTCGACCGGCGCGCCGTCCCCGGTGCGGCAGTCGGGGTCCCGGCCGGGCACCTCCAGCCACGGCCCGTCCGCCCGGAGCGCGGACGTCCCGGGGACGCCGGTCAGCACCAGGGCGCAGGTGCCGTCCTCGCGGGCGTGCGCGCAGGCCTCCTCCTCGGCCGCCGCCGGAAGGACGGGGGCGAGGACCGCCAGCACCGCGGCCGCGGCCGCCCCGGCGGCGACGCGCACCGCGGACAGAGAACGTGGGGACACGACGCACCGCTTTCCGAGACACTTTGGCCACTAAAGGTAATCAATCGACTCCTCTGTGCGAGAGAACCGATATCCGCGTGTCCCCGGGGCATGATGGGGGCATGGGCACTCCCCCGATCGCCGTGCAGCGCGTTTCCGTGTGGTGGACCAAGGCAGGCCGCGACGCCCGGTCCGCGGACCTGCGCCGCGGACTGCCCGAGGTCTTCCCACTGCCCGACCTCCCCGAGCCGCAGCGGGACCACGCGGTCCTCCTCCACAACGTGGAGATGTGGGAGCGGTGGGACTACGCGGCCCGGGAGGAGGCGCGGTACGTCTCCCGGTCCGAGGTCCCCTGGTCCCTGCGCCTGAGCGAACACGGCGGCCTGCTGACCGTGTCCCGCGCCCCCGGCGGGACGGAGGCCTTCCCCCGGCGCTGGCCCCGCCCCCTGTTCACCCTGCGCCCCGGGGAGGTCGGCCGCTACCGGGCGAACTTCCGCTTCACCGCTGCCTCCCACGAGTCGGACTGGCTCTACAGCGACTGGATCCTGCGCATCGGTCACCGCGCCTGGCACACCTCCGCCCCCGCCGTGGACGTCGACGACCGCGTCCACCTCTACGGCGGCTGACCCCCGAAAGGCCCCCCGGTCCATGTTCTTCCGCCGATGCCGGAAGCCGTCTCCCCCTGCGACCGAGCCCGAGGAGCCGCGGCCCCCCGAGCCCGAGGGCGACCTCCCCGCCACTACGACCACATCGTGCGCATCGGCGTGGAGGTGGAGCCCGCCCAGGTCCCCGGCTTCCTGTCCCTGGTGCGGAGCAGGCCGTGGCCGTTCGTCGACCTGGGCGAAGGCCGCTACGACGTGCACGTCCCCCTGTCCGGCTCGGTGTTCGGCGTGGTCGCCGCCGCCATGTCGGAGTTCCGCCACTTCTGCGACAAGGCAGGCGTGCACACGCGGATCGTCTTCGCGGCCCGGCTGCGCGCGGCCACCGACCCCTACCGCCGCTATCCCGTCATGCCCCGCACCCGGATGCCTGAGAGGGAGTGGATCGCCGCACCGGTACGAGGCCTGCTGTGGTGGCGGATTCGCGGGTACATCAGGGCGCGGAGTCTGGCCGAGGCGCGCTCGCTGCTTCCGGGGTTCGCCGCACGCAATCCCGAGGCGGGCGAGACGCTCATGGTCGTCGGCCCGCCGGACCCTCGCGACCGCTCGGTGGATGAGCGTCCCCGGTCCTACGGCGGGATGCTGCTCGGTCTGCTCATCGTTGTGGCGGGCGCACTGTACCTGCTGTACCTGCTGTTCGACGGACGCCCGCCGGGCGCGGAGAACCGCCAACTGGTGATCGCCCTCCTGGGGTTGGTGTGCCTGTACGGGACGTGGCATGCGGTGCGCAGGATTCCCGAGGGCAGAGTCGACACCTGGCTGCCGCTGGTCCTGACCGTGCTGGCCGCGCCCACGGCGATCGCCCTGGGGTCCTTGGGCCAGGAGACCTACCTGGCCTCGTTCGGCATCGGTTCCGGTGAAGTCGACACAACGGGGCCCTCCAGGGTGATCGCCGTCTTCTCCTCCCTGTGGCTGGTGCTCCTCGCCCTGCTCATCGCGTTGGGCGCGTTCGGATTCCTCCGCCACTTCCACGTCACCGTTCACGGGTACGGGCGATTCTGGTCGGGCCTGATGGTCGTCCTGGTGATGACCGTCTACGGCCTCACCGCGGTCGTGACCCTCATGGACCGGGACCGTGAGACCGCGGAACGGCACATCTCCCTGTACCGGGAGGGCGCCGCCCCCCAGCACCATGTGGGGGTCCAACCGACCGCCGTGTGCGTGGAGGAGACCGGGGAGAACCCCGTGAACCGGATCGGTCCGCCCCTCACCACCGACCGCCCGGTCCTCTACTTCGCGGGCACCGGCAACGTCGACCTGCTGTGGGACCGCGAGGAGGGCACCACCCGGGTGACCCGGTTCTCCGTCACCCTGACCCCGGTGTCCTCCCTGGCCGACACCTGCCCCCCGCCTCCCTGAAGCACGGCCCCGGACAGGGGAGGGCGGGCGGAGACCGCCACAGCCCCGCCCGCCCGGATCGAGTATTCCGGTGGTGTCCCACCGGTGAACAGCCCGTGCCCCCCGGATCGCCCGGATTCCCGGACGCATTCCTTCCCCGGGTCCCGGTGCCCCACCCCGGGACCTCGGACCCTTTCCTTCGGGGCCGGGGGCGTCGCGGAGGTCCGCGGGGTGCGGTCAGGCGTCCTTCTGCCTGTCCACCCACGCCGTGAGCGGCTGCCCCTGGATGGCGGCGGCCATCAGCTCCGGGAACACGTCCGGGGTGCAGGCGAACGCGGGGACGCCCATCTCCGCCAGCGCGGCCGCGTTCTCGCGGTCGTAGAACGGCGCGCCCTCGTCGGACAGCGCCAGCAGCACCACCACCTGGACCCCCGCCGCCTGCATGGACGCGACCCGGCGCAGCATCTCCGCCCGGACACCGCCCTCGTACAGGTCGCTGATCAGCACGAAGATCGAGTCGTCGGGCCGGTCGATCAACCCCTGGCAGTACGCGATCGCCTTGTTGATGTGCGTGCCGCCGCCCAGCTGGGTGCCGAACAGCACCTCCACCGGGTCGGTGAGCTGCTCGGTGAGGTCCACGACCGCGGTGTCGAACACGACCAGTGAGGTGCGCAGCGTCCTCATCGACGCCAGCACCGCCCCGAACACGCTCGCGTACACCACCGACGACGCCATGGACCCGCTCTGGTCGATGGCCAGCACCACGTCCTTCTGCACGCCCTGGCTGCGCCGCCCGTACCCGACGAGGGTCTGCGGCACGATCGTGCCGTGTTCGGGCAGGTAGTGGGCGAGGTTGCGGCGGATGGTCGCGTTCCAGTCGATGTCGGAGACGCGGCGCGGCCGGTGGGTGCGGGCGGAGCGGTCGATGGCGCCCTGCACCAGCGAACGCGTCTTCTGCGCGACCCGGCGCTCCAGGTCCTCGACCACCTTGCGGACCAGGGCGCGGGCGGACTCCCGGGCCTGGTCGGGCATCACCCGGTTGAGGGACAGCAGGGTGCCGACGAGGTGGACGTCGGGTTCGACGGCCTCCATCATCTCGGGCTCCAGGAGGAGCTGGTGCAGGCCCAGCCGCTCCATGGCGTCCTTCTGCATGACCTGGACGACGGTGGAGGGGAAGTACTCCCGGATGTCGCCGAGCCAGCGGGCCACCCGGGGTGCGGAGCCGCCGAGTCCCGCGGAGCGCCCGCCGCCACCGCCGGAGTCCGCGGTGTCGCCCCGGTTGTAGAGGGCCTCCAGCGCGGCGTCCATGGCCTGGTCGGTGGTGCCCAGCCCGGAGGGGCAGCGCGCCTCCCGGCCCAGCACCAGCCGCCAGCGGCGTTCGCGTTCGTCGATGGTGTCCGCGGCGTTCACGATGCGCGCTTCCTTCCGTCGGTGAGGATGGCCAGGGCGGTGGCCAGGGCGGGTGCGGCCCGCTCGGCGTCCACCGTGACCGGTGTGCGGGCCGCGACCCGCCGGGCGCCGCCCAGCCGGCCCGCGGCCTCGCCGATCTCGCGCCGCTCGGTGCCGTCGAACGCCCCGAAGGTGCGGCGCAGCAGCGGCAGCACAGCGGTGAACCGCTCCTCGGGCAGGCCCAGCAGCCAGGTGTCGATGAGGCCGAGCATCCGGTCGTCGTGGACCAGCACGAGCCCGCTGCCCTGGAGGAACCCCTCCAGCCAGGCCGCGGCCGCGGCGGGCTCGGTGCCCTGGGACATGGCCAGCCCCAGGCGGCGGCGCAGCTCCTGCGCGTCGATGTGGCCGGCGTCGGACAGCATCCGGTTGAGGCGCCCGGAGATCCGGCCGGGCAGGGTCTCCCGGCGGGCCAGGGTGGCCAGGGTCGCCTCCCATTCGGCGAGCGCCTCGCCGCCCAGCAGGGTGGCGGCGGAGTGCGTGTGGTCGATGTGGGTGACGAACCGGGCGGCGGCCTCGTCGTCGAGGCCGTGCACGGCCGGGGGCAGACCCACGCAGACGCGGCGCAGGATCTGCTCGGCGACGGCGCGCAGGTGCGCGGCGTCGGTGCCGCGCACGTCGCCGTACCGGGCGGAGCGGGCCAGCGGCGGCAGCGCCCCCATCAGGTGGGTGACGTCGCCGTCGGTGGCGGCCCGGTCGGTGAGCAGGGCCAGCACGCCGGGCAGGGCGTCGGCCAGGTCCGCCAGCAGGCACAGTTCGGTGAGGGCGGTCAGTTCGGGCAGGTCGGCGTCGGCGGCGCGCTCGGCGGCCCGGGCCGCGGCGGCCCCGGCGACGGTGGTGCCCCACCGGCTGGCCTCGATGAGCGCCACGTCCAGTTCGGGTTCCCAGCGGATGCGCCAGGACTCCCGGAAGGTGCCCTTGCCGCCGGAGGTCTCCTGCGGGTCGCCCCAGCGGACGTCGAGCATGCGCAACCGGTGCAGCAGGACGCTGCGCTCGCGGTGCCCCTCCTTGCGCAGGTCGAGGTCGAGGTCGCGGTCGAACGGCTCGGCCTTGAGCCGCAGCCGCTTCTGGGCGGCGATGACGTCGCGTTGGAGCGGGACCATGGGCGTGGTGGGCGGCACCGAGCCCATGCGCTCGCCGATCGCCATGGTGCGGTGCACCAGGGCGGCGCGGACGGGTTCGCCCTCGCACAGGACCGCGGTGAGCGCCTCGGACACCTCGTCGAGCCCGGCCAGGGGGCGGCCGCGCAGGACGGCGAGGCTCTCGGCGAGCCGCACGCCCTCGATCACGTGCGAGGAGGACACGTGGTGCCCCTCCTCGCGCAGCTTCCGGGCGGCCTCGGTGAGCCACCGGTGGATCGGCAGGTCGGGGGCGGTGTAGAGGTGGTGGTACCAGCCGGGGGCGGTGACCCCGGCCCCGTAGCCGCCGGCGGCGGCCAGGCGGCCGTGGGTCCAGGGCACCCAGGTGGCGTTGACCTTGACCTTGGGCAGGCCCTTGAGCAGTGCGGTGTCGGCGCTGACGGGGAAGTCGGCGACGCCGCGCAGGGCGGGCGCGTGCCAGGCGCCGCAGACGACGGCGACCCGCTCGTGCCCCTGTTTGAGGGTGGCCCGCAGCACCTGGCGCATGTACGCCTCGCGGCGGGCGCCGCGGCCCTGCTCGGGCCCGCTCTCGTCCCGGACGGCGGCCATGGCGTCGGCGATGGCGGGGAACGGCGAGGGTTCGCCGTCGCGGCGCTGTTCGACGACGTCGTCCCACCAGCGTTCGGCGTCGTCGTACCCGGCGGCCTCGGCGAGCACGCCCAGGGGGTCCAGTCGCAGCCGGTCGCGGCCGACCGCCTCGGGGTCCTCGGTGGTCCCCTCCCCGGCCGTCTCCTCGCCCTCGGGCGGCGCCTCCCCGTCCCGGGACGGCGCCTCGGCCTCGGCGAGCCGCTCCGCCAGGGTGTGCGCGGCGGGCAGGTCGCAGAACCGCACCGGGACGCCGTGCTCGGCGGCGTAGCGCAGCGCCTCCCACTCCGGGGAGAACGCCGCGAACGGCCAGAACGCCCACCCGGCCGCCGAAGCGGCGGCCGCCGCGTCCTTGGGCGGGTCCGCCAGGTGCACCAGCAGCGCCACCGGCGGCTCCAGCTCCCCCACCAGCGGGATCAGCGCGTCCGCCTCCGGCGGTCCCTCGATGAGGACCGCGTCCGGCTTGATCTCGGCCAGCGCCGCCCGGACCGCGCGGGCCGACCCCGGCCCGTGGTGCCGCACGCCCAGGACGTGCAGACCGCTCGTGTCCAGTCGTGCCATCAGGCGCCCACCTCGCGGCAGGCGCGGTAGAACTCGCCCCAGCCGTCCCGGCCGCGCACCACGGTCTCCAGGTACTCGCGCCAGACCACGCCGTCGGACACCCGGTCCTGGACCACGGCGCCCTGGATGCCGGCGGCCACGTCGGCGGGGCGCAGCACCCCGTCGCCGAAGTGCGCGGCCAGTGCGATCCCGTTGGTGAGCACCGAGATCGCCTCGGCGGTGCTCAGCGTCCCGCTCGGCGACTTGACCTTGGTGCCGTTGTCCTCGGTCACCCCGGACCGCAGCTCGCGGAACACGGTGACCACCCGACGGATCTCGTCGAGCCCGGCGGGCACGTCGGGCAGCTCCAGCGACCGGCCCAGCTGCTCCACCCGCTGGGTGACGATGCGGACCTCGTCCTCGGCGCTGTCGGGCACCGGCAGCACCACGGTGTTGAACCGGCGGCGCAGCGCGCTGGACAGGTCGTTGACGCCGCGGTCGCGGTCGTTGGCGGTGGCGATGATGTTGAACCCGCGCCGGGCCTGCACCTCGATGCCCAGCTCGGGCACCGGCAGCGCCTTCTCCGACAGCACGGTGATGAGGCCGTCCTGTACGTCGGAGGGCATGCGGGTGAGCTCCTCGATGCGGCCGATGGCGCCGCGCGCCATGGCGGTCATCACGGGGCTGGGCACCAGCGCCTCCTTGGAGGGGCCCTCGGCGAGCAGCCGGGCGTAGTTCCAGCCGTACCGGACGGCCTCCTCGGAGGTGCCCGCGGTGCCCTGGACCAGGAGCGTGGAGTCGCCGGAGATCGCGGCGGTCAGGTGCTCCGACAGCCAGGTCTTGGCGGTGCCGGGGACGCCGATGAGCAGCAGTGCGCGGTCGGTGGCCAGGGTGGCGACGGCGACCTCGACGACGCGGCGGGCGCCGATGTACTTGGGCGTGATCTCGGTGCCGTCCTCCAGGGTGGCGCCCAGGAGGTACTGCGTCACCGCCCAGGGGGAGAGCTGCCAGCCCGGGGGGCGCCGTCGGTCGTCCGCCTTGGCCAGCGCCTCCAGTTCGGCGGCGTAGGTCTGCTCCGCGTGCGGGCGCAGTGCCTGCGCCGCGTCGGTGGAGATGGAGGGGGCGGAGGAGGTGGTCACACGAGCTCCTTGTGCATGTCGAGGCGGAAGCGAAGGGTGTCGAGCAGGCTCTGGTAGGCGTGGTCGCCGGGGCCGCCGACAGCGGCCGGGGCGGGGGTCTCCCGCGGCAGGTCGTCGACGAGTTCGGGGGGCGTGCGCTCGGCGACGAGCAGGCACACGGACCGGTAGCCGCTCTGGTCGTGGTCCCAGCCCTTGCCGCCGAGCCGCTTCACGACCTGGTGCGCCAGCTTCGCGGTCCAGGGGCCGGGAACCGCGTTGAGCAGGGACCACACGTCGCGGGTGCCGGTGCCGGGGCCGAAGGAGCGCTCCACCAGGGCGCAGCGCTCCTCGGCGGGCAGGACGCGCAGCAGCGGTTCGAGCTGGAGGGAGCGGCGGCCGCGGGCGGCCGTGACCATGCGGTCGGTGACCCGCCCCTTCAACAGCCCCAGGGCGGCCCGGGCCCACACCGCGTCCTCCTGGACGCCGATGGCGTTGAGCAGGGCGTCGTGCAGCTCGTCGTCGCCGGAGCGGGAGACCCGTTTCAGGACCCCGGTGGGATCGGTGCCGAACAGGTCGGTCCACACGTCGAGCGGTGTGCGGGTGACCAGCGTCCACAGGTATTCGGCGCGTTCGCGGCGGCCGATCCGGCCGGTGGGACGGGCCAGGGCGAGGTCGCGCAGCAGGCCGGTCTCGCCGGGTTCGACGGGGGTGGTCACGACGGTGCCCTTGGGGCCGGGCCCGGCGTGGGCCCGCACGTGGGCGCGCAGCCGGTCGGCGTGGGCGCTGTGCGGCAGCCGGGTGAGCAGGGACAGCGCCAGGCCGCGCACGTTGGCGCCCTTGTCGTCGAGGGCGGTCTCCAGCAGGTCGGCGTCGTCGGGGCCCAGGCCGGTCTCCATCGCCTCCAGCAGGCGGCGGCGCAGTTCGGCCTTGCGCAGGTCCGGCCACACCCCGGCGAGCAGCTCGCGGCCCCGGGCGGGGTCGGCGGCGCGCAGGGCGCCGAGCATGCGGCGGCGTTCCCCCGCGGTGCCGTGCAGCCAGGTGTCCTCGTCGAAGACGTCGTCGGGGCCGGACTCGGTGAGCAGGTACTCCCAGTCGGCCTCGAACCGGGCCAGCCAGCGGCCGCGCGAGCCGCAGGCGGCGGCGACGGCGGAGCGCAGGGAGCTGTCGCGGGCGCCCCTGTCCAGCAGGGCGGGCAGGTGCTCGGCGGGGGCGCGCAGGCCTGCGGCGGCGACCAGTCCCAACCACTCGGGCAGGAGTTCGGGGCGGTCGGCCAGGACCGCTTCGAGGCGTCGGGCGGCCTGCTCCCCGACCTCGGGCAGGTCGGGCCCGGGGTCGGGATCGACCGGGTCGACCCGGGCGGGCGTGTACCCGGCCAGGCGGCGCACGGTGGCCAGGGCGGCCCGGTCGAGAAGGGCGGCCGCGCCCTCGGTCCCGGCGGTGGCGGGCAGGTCGGGGGTCTCGGGGACCGCGCGGCGGGCGGTGCCCACGAGCGCGGTGGAGACCAGCAGGTCCCACGAGTCGGCGGCCCGGGAGGGTGCCGGAGACGAGGTGGGGGTGGGGTCGGAGGTGGTCACAGGGGGATCGCCTTTCCGGTCCGGTCCCACACGGTGATGGGGGTGAGTCCTTCGGCGGGCGACCACTCGGCGGCCACCGTGGCCGGGCGCCCGCCGGTGACCGCCAGCAGGCGTCGGGGGGTGCCGGCGGCCAGGGGCAGGGCGTCGCCGTCGGGGTCGGCCAGGTACCAGCGGTCGTCCCGGGCGGGGACCGCGTCGGCGAGGACCACCGGCCAGGTCTCCCGCCACGGGTCCTCGGCGAGGACGGCGGCGTGGGAGTCGAGCGCGGCGGCGACCGTGGTGCCCTGCGGGACGGGTCCGGGGGCCTCGGTGCCCGGGAGCGGGACGATCCGGTGGCCGTCGGGGTAGAAGGACAGGTCGGCCTCCACGGCGGTGCCGAGCCGGTAGGGGGTGGTGGGGACCTGGTCGGCGCGGCCGAAGCTGAGGGCCAGGGCGGTGCGCCCGGTTCCGGTGCCGCGCAGCCACACGCGCAGGCCGGTCATATCGTCCTCGGCACCGGGGACGGTGCGTCGGCCCAGCACCAGCCAGGTGTCGCGAACGCTCTCGCCGCCCGCCCGCACCTCCTCGGCCTTGAGGGTGATGCCGACCCGGGAGCGGACCGCGCCGCGGGTGCGCTCGGGCAGGGCGTCGCCCGCCCCGTAGCCGTCGATGAGCAGGTGGAGCAGGCCCAGGTGCTCCAGCACCCGTTCGGGCCAGCTCTCCTGCCGGGCGACGGAGGGCAGCCGGGAGACCCAGCCCGAGGCGCCGCGCGCCTTGGCGTCGGTCAGCCGCTTGGCCATGCGGTCCCAGTGGTCGTAGCCGAGTTTGGGGACTTCGGCGAGCCCGGCGTCGATCTGGTCGTGCAGCCACAGGCGCAGCTCGGCCAGCCCGGCGGCGACGGCCTCCTCGCGGGCGCGCAGGGTGGCCGCCGCCCTGGCCGGGTCGGCGGGTGCGGCCTTGGCGGGGTCCGCGGCGCGCGCCTGCCGGGCGGCCCGGCCGTCGAGCCAGGAGTCGACCCAGGAGGGCTTGTCCTCGCGGTCGGCGACCTCGCCCCGGGCCCACAGGGCGAGCAGTCCCAGGACGTGTTTGCAGGGGATCTTGCGGCTGGGACAGCTGCACTTGTAGGCGGGGCCGGTGCCGCCGTCCAGGTGGACCGCGGCCAGGTAGGGCTTGGCACCGCTGCCCTGGCACTCGCCCCACACGGCGGAGGTGCCGCCGGCGGACGCGGCGACCGCCCCCCGCTGCGGCCACGACGCCGCCTTGCCCACCTTGACGGCGGCTTTGCGGGACGCGGCGTCCGGGGCGACGGCCCATACGTCGTCGATACTCCATCGGTCGCTCACAACAAGAACACTACGGGTCGACACCGACAAAACGCGCCTCGGGAGAACGCCTCGGAGGGGGCCCACCGGATTGTCGCCCGGGTGTGCCATGCTGCCCCGGGCACGGCCCGTCGGCGACCTTTCGCGACATTCGCGAGAAAGGTCGCTTCAGTCACCTCATGCGCCTTTTATCAAACAATGCAACGAGTCACCGTCCGCATTTTTTCGAAGTCATTGAAAAAAGCCGCGCGCGGCTCCTAGAATGCACGCTCAGGCCGTCGGCCACCGCCCCTTCCCGCCATCGGACGCTCCGTTCCGCGCCCGCGCGCCGTTCGCGTGTCCCCGCCCCGTGCACGCACACCCCGTTCCCGAAGGGAGGGAAGCGGCCCCTGCCTCCGCGGGCACCGCGCACCCGATGACCACCCGTTCCTCCGACGGGGAGGCCGCCTGCGGCCGCCCGGCCGACCTTCCCCGCCTCTACGGCCCCACCCCCGACACCGGGCGCGACTCCCTCTGGGACGAGCTGCGCGAACGCCACGGCCCGGTGGCCGCGGTGGAACTGGAGCCGGGGGTCCGCGCCTGGCTCCTGCTGGGCTATCGCGAGAACCTCACGGTCCTCCAGAGCCCGCACCTGTTCTCCCGCGACACCCGCAGATGGCGCGAGGTGATCGAGGGCCGCGTCGACCTGTCCGCGGCCCGGCCCACCCTGTCCTGGCGGCCCAACGTCCTGTACGCCGACGACGCCGAGCACACCCGGCTGCGCACTCCGATCGTGTCCGCCCTGTCCCGGGTGGACATGGCCGCCGCCGCCCGCGACGTGCGCCGGATCGCCGACGGCCTCATCGACGCGTTCATCGCCGACGGCGAGGCCGACCTCATCGGCGGGTTCGCCGACCCGCTCCCGGTCCTGGTGCTCAACCGGCTGTACGGACTGCCCGACGGTTACGGGCACATGCTCGGCGACCTCACCGGGGTCGTCTTCGGAGACGACGCCCGCAGGGCCGAGGACGCGGTCGTCCGCATCCAGCAGTACTTCGCGGGACTGGTCGCCCGCAAACGCAGCGCACCCGGGCACGACCTGGCGTCGTGGATGCTGGAACACGCCAACGGGCTGACCGACCACGAGGTGGCGCACCAGGCGGCGCTGATGAACAGCGCGGGCCACCTGCCCACCACCCACCTCATCGGCAACACCATGCACACCCTGCTCACCGACGAGCGCATCCGAGCCGCGCACGCCGACGCCCGGCTCTCCGTCCGGGAACTGCTCGACCACGTGATGTGGACGGACACGCCGTTCCAGGTGCTGCCCGCCCGGTTCGCCCTCCAGGACGTGCGGATCGGCGCCGCCGAGGTGCGGGCCGGGGACGCACTGCTCATCGGCTTCGACCCGGCGCACCGCGATCCGGCGGTGCGCCGCGGCCGCGAGGAGACCGGCGTGGTGAGCGGGGCGCGGGCGCACCTGATGTTCGGCGCCGGCCCGCACGCCTGCCCGGCCCGCGAGCTGGCCCGCCTGATCGCCGCGACCGGGGTGAGCGCCCTGCACGAGCGCCTGGCGGGACTGCGCCCGGCGGTGGATCCGGTCCTGCTGCGCCGGGTGCCGTCCCCGTTCGTGCGCGGGCTGGCCGTCCTGCCCGTGGAGTTCACCCCGGGCGAGCCGGGTCCGCGACCGGCCGCGGACCCGGAACCGGCCCCCGGGCCGGACGCCGAGGAGGCGCCGCGGGAGGAGTCGGACGACCTGCTCGGGCGGCTGTTCGCCTGGTGGTGGTCACTGCGCCGGTGAGCGCCCCCGAAACCGGCCCCCGCCCGGATTGCACCCCGATCACCGCCTTTCGCATCGAACAACCGAATGCTTCGGAGTAATCCGAAACACACGACCCGTGATCCAACGGATGCGCGTTCACCGGATGGACACGATAGTGAAAGCGGGAAATCGCCCGAATTACAGGGTACATTCGCACCCGATCGGGACGTGATCCCTTTTCTAAGCACGCCGGCGAGGCGTGTCCCCCCGACCCGGGTCACCCCGACCCGGGTTCCCGCAGAAAAGGCATGAACGTGCATACGACGACCCTTTCCCCCGATTCCCCCGATATCACGACCGCGCCCGCTCCGCGACGACTGCGGTCGTGGGCCGCCCGCACGGCCGCGGCCGTCCTGATGGCCACCGCCGTGGCGGCCGGGACCGCGGCGCCCGCCCACGCCGACAACCCCTACGAGCGCGGCCCGGCCCCCACCGAGCAGAGCGTCACCGCCCTGCGCGGCCCGTTCGACACCGACACCGACAACGTCTCCTCCCTGGTGAGCGGGTTCGGCGGCGGTACCATCTACTACCCGACCGACCGCAGCGAGGGCACCTTCGGCGGTGTGGTGATCGCCCCCGGGTACACCGCGAGCGAGTCCTCCATGTCCTGGTACGGGCACCGCATCGCGTCCCAGGGCTTCGTGGTGTTCACCATCGACACCATCACCCGCTACGACCAGCCCGACAGCCGCGGCCGCCAGATCGACGCCGCCCTGGACTACCTCGTCGAGGACAGCCGGGTCGCCGACCGGGTGGACGGCTCCCGGCTGGCCGTGATGGGGCACTCCATGGGCGGCGGCGGCACCCTCGCCATCGCCGAGGACCGGCCCGAGCTGAAGGCGGCGATCCCGCTGACCCCGTGGCACCTCCAGAAGAACTGGTCGGACGTCGAGGTGCCCACCCTCGTCATCGGCGCCGAGAACGACACCATCGCCTCGGTCCGCACCCACTCCATCCCGTTCTACGAGAGCCTGCCCTCGTCCCTGGACCGGGCCTACCTGGAGCTGGACGGCGCGAGCCACTTCGCCCCCAACATCTCCAACACGGTGATCGCCCGCTACTCGATCTCCTGGCTGAAGCGGTTCGTCGACGATGACACCCGCTACGAGCAGTTCCTGTGCCCGCCGCCGCGGACCGGGTTCGGCTCCGACTTCTCCGACTACCGCGACTCCTGCCCGCACGGTTCCTGACCGGTGCGAACGGGGCGGCGCCCCGGGGGATCCTCCCCGGGGCGCCGCCCCTTATCACTTCTTCGGGCCTCCGCTTCGGCCCGTGCTCGCCGCTCTGCGAGTTCCGTCAGTCGTGGAAGACCAGTTCCTCCGGGGACAGCGGAGTGAAGTCGACCTCCTCGATGGGGCCGCCGTCGCGGTCGGTGACCCGGGCCTCCTGGAGCACCTCCATGTTCCCGCCCTCCTGGTACTGGACGATGTAGGCGCCCTGGTGGCCGCCGTGGTCGCCGCCGGAGGAGGAGAACGGCACCGCTCCGGGGCCCTGCCACTCCTGCTCCTCCAGTGCGTCGATCAGCGCCTGCCGGGTCAGGTCGGGCCCGGCGGACATCAGGACCTGGGCGAACATCACGGCCTGGGTCATACCGTAGATGTGGGTGTTGGTGATGGGGTCGCCCTCGCCGTACTCCTCGTAGATGTCGATGAAGTACGCCGCCCACTCGTCGTCGGGGTCCTCGACGCGGGGCATGTAGCTGGTGATGATCAGTTCGTCCAGGAAGGCGTCCGCCGGCACCTCCTCGGCGTCGGTCCCCTCGGTGAACGTCGCCAGCAGGCCCTGGAGGGTCGCGGTGTCACCGCCGATGCTGGAGACGACCCACTGGGGCTCGTAGCCGCTGCTCGCCGCCTCCAGCATGGCCAGTGCGACGAAGGCCGGGATGCAGGAGCAGACCACGACCTCGGCGTCGGAGCGCTTCAGCTCGGCGACCTGGGCGCTCAGGTCCGGGACCTCGGACTCGTAGTGCTGGCGGGTGACGACCTCGTCGGTGAGGTACTGGTCCAGCCCCTCCTGGGAGTCCTCGCCGACGTCGTCGTTCTGGAACAGGTAGCCGACGTTCTGGCCGGGGAAGTTCTCGACGATGTACTCCCCCTGGATCTTGGCCTCCTTGGTGTAGTCCACCTGCCAGCCGTACGTCAGGGGGTGTTCCTCGGCGTTGTTCCAGGACAGGGCCCCGGAGGCGGGGAACACGTCGGGGACGCCCTCGTCGTTGAGGTAGTCGACGACGCCGCCGTGGGTGGGCGTGCCCAGGCCCCCGAACATCGCGAAGATCTCGTCCTCGATGACCAGCTGCCGGGTGACGTCGATGGTCCTGGCGGGGTCGTACCCGTCGTCCTCCACCCGGTAGTCGATCTGTCGGCCGTGGATGCCGCCCTGCTCGTTGACGTGCTCGAAGACGGCGGCGGCACCGCGGGAGATCGACATGTAGCCCGCCGCGGCGGGGCCGGTGAGGGGCTGGTGGGTGCCGATGACGATGGCGTCGTCGGTGACGCCGGTGGACACGGACAGGTCCGGGCCCTCCGAGTCGGTCACTTCGCCGGCCCCGGTGCAGGCGGTGGCGGCCAGGGCCAGGGCCAGGGAGGCCGCCAGAGCGCCTCGCCTCGCCGTGTTCATCGTGGTGCGCACGGTGTTCTCCTTCGGATGGGGGGGTACGGTGCGGAATGAGCGGGTGCGGGTCAGCGGGCCCGGCGCAGGAGCGCGCGCAGCCGCTGGAGGATGCCGTGCAGCCCGAGGGGCTGGAACCGCAGGACGAGGATGAGCAGCACGCCGAACAGCACGATCGGCAGGTTGTTCTCCACGTCCTTGCTGAGGTCGAACGCGCGGACGGCGTCCGAGAGCCAGATCTCCAGGTAGACCACGGCCAGGGCGGCCCACAGGGCGCCCCACATGCTGCCGATGCCGCCCAGGACCAGGGCCGCGAGCAGGGTCAGCGACAGCGCGAGGGTGAACATGCTCGGGGTGGCGGTGCCCAGGACGTACACCTGGAGCCCGCCCGCCAGGCCCCCCGCCGCGGAGGCGATGACGAACGCGGTGACCTTGGTGCCACCGACCGGGATCCCGGACATGGCGGCGGCGGTCTCGTCGTCGCGGACCGTCCGCATCCGGCGGCCGAGCCGCCCCGTGGAGATCGTCGCCAGCACGGCCAGGGCCAGGACGACGGCCGTCCACACCACCAGCGCCTTCCATTCGCTGTCGCTCACCAGCCCCTGGAGGAAGGGCGGCGCCCCGGCGGTGTGCACGGTGAGGCCGTTGCTGCCGCCGAACACCTCGTGGTAGCGGTGTGTCAGGCCGGGCAGGCCGACGGCGAGGATGAGGGTGGCACCGGCCAGGTAGGGGCCGTGCAGGCGGGCGGTGGCGGCGCCGACGGCGATGCCGGCGACCACCGCCACGGCCACCACGAGTACGAGGTTCACGGCCAGCGGGAGCATCGGCAGGTTCAGCACCAGCAGCGCCATCGTGTAGGCGCCGATCATCATGAACGCGCCGTGGCCCAGGGACACCTGGCCGCTGCCGCCGGTGAGGAGCTGGAGCCCGGCGACGGCCAGCATCGTGTACCCGACGGCGGCCATCCGCAGCGCGGTGAGGTCGCCGGTGACCAGGAGCAGTCCGGTGACGGCGGCCAGCGCCAGGGCGGCGAACAGCAGGTGGCGCAGCGGGGAGGGCAGGTCGGACCAGCCCCGGCGCGGGGTGCGCCCGCGGTCCGGGGCGCTCTCGGCGGCGCGGGGTTCGCGCTCGGTGGCGGACGTGGACATGGCTACACCTTTCGCGCGGTCGGGCGGGACAGGATGCCGTCGGGGCGCACGCTGAGCACGAGGACGACGAGGGCGAGGGCGGTGAGGGTGGCCAGCTCGGGGCCGGCGTAGCCGGACACGTAGGACATGCCGAGGCCGACCAGCAGGCCGCCGATGATCGCCCCGAACGGGTTGTCCAGGCCGCCGACCACGGCCGCGGTGATGCCGTAGACGAAGACGATGTCGAACACGTTGGGCGAGATGAACGGCGGTCCGGCGAGCATCCCCGCCAGGGAGGCGATGAGCGCGGAGATCGCCCACCCGGTGGTGAGCATCAGCCCCACCTTGACCCCGCTGAGCCGGGCCGCCTCGGGGCGGAACGCGGCGGCGCGCATGCGCAGCCCCAGCGGGGTGAAGCGGTACAGGCAGAACAGCAGTGCGGCGACGACGGCCACCGAGACCAGGGCGAACACGTCCGCCGGGGACGGCCGCCCCACGAAGTCGAAGGCGTAGGAGAATCCGTGCTGTTCGTTGCCCCAGATCATGCCCACGCCCCCCTGCGCGACCAGGAGCAGGCCCAGGGTGACGATGATCCCGTTGAGCTGGGAGACCCGGGCGATGGGGCGGACGACGAACCGCTCCACCAGGGCGCCCGCGGCCGCGCCCACGGTGAGGGCGGCGACGAAGCCGACCCAGTAGGAGCCGGTGAGCGGGGCGACGGTGGCGGCGGTGTAGACCGCGATCAGCGCGATCGCGGGCTGCGCGAAGTTCACCAGGCGGGTGGCCTGGTAGATGATGACCAGGGACAGCGCCAGGGCGGCGTAGACCGCGCCGGACGCCAGTCCGCTCAGGGTCAGGTCGACGAAGTGGTCCATAGGGGGTGCTCCTCGGGATCCGGGCTCAAAAGCCCAGGTAGGCGTGGCGCGTGCGGTCGTCGGAGAGCAGGTCCGTGGAGGGGCCCTCCACGGCCACCCGTCCCTGGTTGAGGACGACGCCGCTGTCGGTGGCGGCCAGTGCCCCGGCGGCGTTCTGCTCGACCAGGACGACCGTGAGCCCGGTGCGTTCGCGCAGGTCGCGCAGGAGGGTGAAGATCTGCTTGGTGACCAGGGGCGCCAGGCCCAGGGAGGGTTCGTCCAGCAGCAGCACCCGGGGGCGGGCCATGAGGGCGCGGCCGATGGCGAGCATCTGGCGCTCGCCGCCGGAGAGGGTGCCCGCGGAGCGGCCCAGGCGTTCGACCAGCGGCGGGAACAGGTCCAGCACCTCGGCCTCGGTGGCGCGGTCGCGCCGGGAGGAGCGCCACAGCGCGCCCAGGCGCAGGTTCTCCTCGACGGTCAGTTCGGTGATGACGCCGCCGCCCTCGGGGACGTGGGCCAGGCCCCGGGTGATGACACGTTCGGCGGGCAGCCGGGTGATGTCCTCGCCGTCGAGCAGGACCCGGCCCGCGTCGGCGCGGTGCAGGCCGGTGAGGGTGCGCAACAGGGTGGTCTTGCCGGCTCCGTTGGCGCCCAGGACGGCCCGGAACCCGCGTTCCGGAACGGTGAAGGAGACGGCGTCCAGGGCGCGGACCGCGCCGTAGGAGGCGCTCAGGTCCACGACCTCAAGCAGTTCGGTGCTCATCGGGCGGCCCCTTCGTCGTCGGCGGTACCCAGGTAGGCGCGGGTGACCAGGGGGTCGTTGCGCACCTCGTCGGGGGTGCCGGTGGAGATGACCCGGCCGAAGTCGAGGACGACGATGTGGTCGCAGACCTCCATCACCAGGTCCATGTGGTGTTCGACCAGGACGACGGCCATGTCCTCGCCCAGGGCGCGGATCTGCGCGGCGAGTTCGTCCATCTGGCCGCCGGACAGCCCGCCCGCGGGTTCGTCGAGCAGCAGCAGCTCGGGGTCGCACACGCAGGCGCGGGCGAGGGCGACCTGCTTCTGGACGCCGTAGGGGAGGGTGCCGGGCAGGCGGTGGGCGCTGTCGGACACACCGAAGCGCTCCAGCGCGGCCAGGGCGCGCTCGCGGAGTTCGTGTTCGTCGCGGTGGTGGCGGCCCAGGCCGGTGACCAGGGAGAGGGGGCCGCCGCGGGCGAGGCGGTCGGCCCCGGCGACGACGTTCTCCAGGACCGTCATCAGCGGGAAGAGGTTGAGCCCCTGGAAGGTGCGGGCGATCCCGGCGCGGGCCAGGTGGTGGGGCTTGCGCCCGGGCGGGGGCCCGCCCTTCCAGGTGAGGGTGCCGGCGGTGGGGCGCAGGATTCCGGAGAGCACGTTGAACAGAGTGGTCTTGCCCGCTCCGTTGGGCCCGATGAGCCCGGTGACGCCGCCCGGGGGCACGCGCAGCCCGACGTCGTCGAGGGCGGTCAGACCCCCGAAGCGGACGGTGATCCCCTCCGCCGTCAGGAGGTGTTCGGTCGCTGTCGTCGTCATGGGATGCGTTCCACCCCGCCTTTCGTGTCGCGGACCCGGTCTATACCGACCGGTTGGTATGGTCAGGCGGGCACGGACTCACCGTCCGTACCCCGGAACGTCAGTTGAAGAGGCGGGCCAGGTCCACCCGGGACCTGATGCCGAGCTTGCGGAAGATTCCGCGGAGATGGTGCTCCACCGTGCGCGGGCTGATGAACATGTGCGCGGCCACCTCGCGGTTGGTCGCGCCCTCCGCGACCAGCCGGGCGATCTGCTGCTGTTGCGCGGTCAGCTCGCCGGTGGACGGGGATTCCGGTCCGCGCTCCCCCGTTCCGAGGGCGCGCAGCTCGGCGCGGGTCTGTCGGACCCACAGCCGTGCGCCGAAGCGCTCGAAGGACTCCTGCGCGTTGTGCAGGTGTTCCCTGGCCCGTCCCGGCAGCCGGGCACGGCGCAGGTAGGCGCCGAAGAGCAGCTGGGTGCGGGCGTGTTCGACGTCGTCGTCGCCACAGGACCGGTGGAAGGCCAGGGCGCTCTCGAAGTGGTCGGCGGCCTCGTCCTGTGCGGCCAGCAGACCGGCGCAGCGTTCGGCCAGGGCCAGGGCCGCGGGCGAGCCGATCGAGTCGGCCCAGCGCCGGTACCCGGCCAGGGAGGTGCGCGCCCAGTCCACCTCACCGATGCGGGTGGCCGCCTCGATGAAGTGCGGCGCGGTGAGCAGCCGCATCGTCGGGTGTCCCTGGCCGGGGCCGGCGTGGACGAGCGAACGCAACCGGAAGAACGCCTCGGCGGCGTTGCCGCGTGACAGTTCCAGGACCGCCAGCGCCCACGAGGCCAGGGCCGCGGCCAGCCCGAGGCTGTTCTCGCCGGCCTGGGAGGCGACGGCGCGCGCCCGGATCCGGCAGGTGTCGATGTCGCCCTGGATCGCCGCGATCATCGCCAGCGACGCCAGGTGCTGGGTGGCCCAGATGGTCTGACCGCTCTCCCGGGACACCCGCAACCCGTGGAGCGCGGTCCCCGCGGCGGACGGGAAGCGCCCGCTCCAGAACTCGGAGAAGACCAGGAACCCCAGTGCGGCGGGGACGGTGGCCCGCTCGCCCGTCTGGCGGGAGAGTTCCACGGCCCGGGTGTTGGCGCGCCGCACGAACAGGCTGTCCGACAGGCGCAGCCCGGCCACGCCGCCCCAGATCAGCTCCGAGGGCCGGTCGACGACCTCCGACAGTCGGACGGCCTCGCGCAGCAGGGGGGTGGAGCCGGGGTAGTCGCCCCGGAAGGAGATGGTGCACCCCTCCAGGAAGGAGGCCGCCATGTGCACCCGGTCGGGATCCTCCGGTCGCACCAGCGGCAGCGCCAGCTCGGCCGCACGCGCGTGGCGGACCGGGTCGCCCGCCAGCGATGCCGAGTCCGACGAGCGGACCAGGGTGCGCAGGGCCAGGAGCCGGTCGTGCGGGATGAGGTCGCGGCCCACCGCGTAGAGCCGTTCCGCGACGTCGATCGCGTTGGAGGAGCGCATGGCGATCTGGGCGTCGACGAGGTCGATCAGGGCGCGCCGCCGGTCGGTGGCGGCCAGCGGCCTGGCTTTGGCGGTGAGCAGTGTCGCGTACTCGGAGCGGCCCGCCATGTACGACTCGTAGGCCGCGCTGTTCAGGCGGCAGGCGCGGACGTCGGGGTCGGGGGTGAGCAGGGCGGCCCGCTCGTGGGCGAGCGCCGCGGCCGTACGTCCCGCGGCGCGCTTGGCCGTCCGGGCGACGGCCTCCACCGCGTCGGCGAGCGCGGCGTCGGGGCCGTCCGCTCCGGCCGCGGTGTGCCGGACGAACCGCACCGGCTCGGTCCCGGGGTCGGACACGGCCGCCAGGGCCCGGTGCGCGGCGCGCCGGGCGGACGCCGGCGCGTCCTGGGCGAACGCACGTCCCACCAGCGGGTCGGCGAAGACGACGGTGTCGTCCTCCACCCGGACCGCCCCGGCCTCCTCCGCGGGCTCCAGGTCGTCCGCCGCCGATCCGTCCACCCCGGCGGCCCGCGCCAGCAGGTGGAGCGGAACGTCCCCGTCCAGGGCCGCCAGCAGCAGCAGGGACCGGGTGCGCTCGGGCAGGCCGCGGTAGGGGGACAGCAGGTCGGCGCGCAACCGCGCGGGCAGCCGCGGTTCCTCGGAGAACGAGTCCTCCGGGGCCGTGGTCCGGTTCTCCAGGTGGCCCAGGAGGACGGCGGGGTTGCCGTGGGCCGCGCGCACCAGGCCGGTGCGCGCCGAGGCCGGCAGCCCGACCGGGGACCGGTCGGTCAGGATGTCGTGGAGTGCCCGTTCGGTCAACGGGGCCAGGTGCTGCTCGGGCACGCCCGGCACCAGGTCGTGGGTGGATCCGGGCTTGACCCGGCCGTCGCGTGCCGCGAACACGATCGCCGTCGCGGTGCCGGACAGCCGGCGGGCCGCGAAGGCGAGGGCGTCCAGGGAGGGGCTGTCCAGCCGTTCCGCGTCGTCGACGCACACCAGCAGGGGGCCGCCGCCGGTGAGCCGGTCCAGCAGGGCGGTCGACAGGGCCAGCCGGTCGCCGACCCGGCCCTGGGCCAGGGCCTCGCCCAGCGGGGCCGGGTGCGGGGACAGCGGGCGCAGCAGGCGTTCGAGCCCGGCCAGGGGGAGGTCGGCCTCGTCGGTGACACCCCCGCAGTGGAGCACGGTGAAATCACCGGCGTCGGCGCGCAGGTGGGCCAACAGGGTGCTCTTGCCGCGGCCCGGGCCGCCGGTGAGGAGCAGGGACGCACCGCGCCGGGCCCTCGCGTCGTCCAGTACGTTGGCGAGGACCCGCAGCTCCGTGTCACGTCCCCGCAGACGGATCGCCCCGGGGTCGGTGTTACCGCCGATCACGTGCCCAGATTCGCACAGCGGCCCCCCGTCGCGGCAGGTGTCCGGGGTCACACTGGTCGTTTCACCGATACCCGCACGGAGTCGCACGCGCGTGGGCACGCGGCGGGCCCGGGCACCCCGGCGGGACCCCGGAGACGCCCGTTCTCCCCTGTTCCACCTGGGATTCCGCGCCCGCAAAAGGTGATGCTGATCACCTCCCGGCCCGCCTTCCGGGGCCGCCCGGCCGCACACCGTGGTTATCAAGCCGTAACGCGGTGGGAACGCGATCCCGCGATTCCGACAAAAAGGACACCAGTGCCGCGGGATAGTTTTTTGTCCTCTCCTGGACACTGTCGCGGCCCGTCCCGCCCGGGATATCAGTGCGGGGACGCACCCGACGGCAGGAGGGAACGACCTCGATGCGGAACCACTCCCTGGTCGCACACGACCCGCGCCCCCGGGTCGCCCCACCCACGTTCGGCGTCGAAGAGGAGTTCTTCGTCGTCGATCCGCGCACCCGCCGCATCCTGTCCCGCGCACCCGAACTACTGGCCCGCACCCGCATGGCCGACCGCCTGTGCGGCGAGTTCAGCCGGGTGCAGGTGGAGGCCAACAGCCCCGTGTGCGACGACGCCGCGGACGCCCGCCGGTTCCTGCGCGCGGCCCGCCGCGAGCTGGCCCGGGCCGCCGACGTCACCGGGCTGGCCGTGGTCGCCTCGGGGACCGCCGTCCTGGGCGACCCCGCCGGTGCCGACATCAGCGACGGCGCCCGCTACGCCGACATCGCCGCCCACTTCGGGGCGCTGCGCGAGTCGCACGTCGTGTGCGGGTGCCACGTGCACGTGGGGGTCCCCGACCGGGAGAACGCGGTGCTCGCCGCCGGGCACCTGCGCCGCTGGCTGCCGTTCCTGATCGCGATGTCGGCGAACTCCCCCTTCCAGAACGGCCGCGACACCGGGCACGCCAGCTGGCGCACCATCGCCTGGAACCGGCTGCCCTCGGCGGGGCCGCCGCCGCACCTGCGCTCCCTGGCCGACCACGAGCGGGCGGTGCGCGCCCTGGCCGACACCGGGGCGATCCTGGACCGGCACATGGTCTATTGGGACGTCCGGCTCTCCGACCACCTGCCCACCCTGGAGATCCGGGTGGGCGACGTGGCCGCCACCGCCGAGGAGGCACTGCTGTTCGCCGCGCTCACCCGGGGCCTGGTCACCCGGGTGCTGGCCGACGTGCGCCGGGGCGCACCCGTCCCCGAGGTCCCCGACCCGCCCCTGCGGGCCGCCATGTGGCGGGCGGCCCGCGACGGGCTGGAGGGCTCCGTCCCCGATCCGCTCACCGGGGAGGCCCTGCCCGCTGCGGTCGCCATGGACCGGCTGCTGGCGGCGGCCCTGCCGGGGCTGCTCGACAACGGCGACGCCGACCTGGCGTCCGACCTGCTGGACCGGCTGCGCCGCCGCGGTTCGGGGGCGGCCCGGCAGCGGGCGGCCCACGACCGCCGGGGACGCTTCACCGACGTCGTGGACCACCTCATCGACCACACCCTGGAGGGGCTATGACCCCCCGTTGCCCAGGTCCGCGGCGGTGGGCGGGTCCGCCCCCTCGCGGGTGACGGTGACGGCCGCGGCCCGGGCGGCGAAGGACAGCATCTCCGCCAGCTCCTGTTCGGTCAGCCCGGCCAGCCGGGCGCGCGGGCCCTCGCCCAGCCGGTCCCGTCCGTCCAGCCAGGCCAGCAGGGCGCCCATGAACGTGTCGCCCGCACCGACCGTGTCCACCACCTCGACCCGGGGCGCGGCCACCTCGGCCCGCACCCCGTGGGCGAGGGCGAAGGCGCCCTGCGCGCCGCGGGTGACCACGACCAGCGAGGGGCCCAGCGCCGCCAGCGCGGCGGCCGCCTTCTCCACGTCCTGGTCCGGGTAGAGGAACGCCAGGTCCTCATCGCTCGCCTTGACCAGGTGGGCCTGTGCCACGTCCCGCAGCGCCAGCGCCCGGGCGGTGTCCGGGTCGCCGATCACACCCGGCCGGATGTTGGGGTCGATGCTGATCGTCACCCGGTCCCGCCCGTGCTCGCGCCGCAGCAACGCCTCGACCGCCCCCGCACCCGGTTCCCGGAACAGCGCCAGGGAGGCGGTGTGCAGGGCGCGCACCCCGGGTTCGAGTTCCCCGGGCAGCTCGCCGGAGCGCCACCGCCAGTCGGCGGCGTCGTCCATCCGGAAGTCGTACACCGCGGACCCGTCCACGCCCAGCCGGGCCAGCGCCAGCGCCGACGGCTCCTCGGCGGCCAGCAGCCCGTCCGGGTCCAGGCCCTCCACCGCCAGCCGGTGCCGGATCGTCCGTCCGAACCCGTCGGAGCCGATCCGGGACAGGAACCGGGTCGGCACCCCCAGCCGGCGCGCGGCGACGGCCGTGTTGGCCGGGCCCCCGCCCGGGGCGGCCCGCAGCAGCCCCGGCTCGCCCGGCACCGGCAGCAGGTCCATGACGTTCTCGCCGACCACCACCAGGTGCGGTGCCGCGTGCTCGCGCACCGCCGCCGCCAGGGACACCGACAGCGGCAGCTGCGGCAGCAGGGTCGCCTGGTAGGCGTGGTACACGTCCGGTTTGCCGGCCCACACCGTGGCCGCGGGCCGGTTCTGCGGGTCCAGCTCGTGGTGCCAGCTGCCGTGCTCGAAGTCCAGGTGGTACCGCTGGGCGTAGTCCCACCACTGCTCGTAGTACTCCAGTAGGACCGGGTCCTTGGTGTGCAGGGCCAGCGCCCACGCCGCCATGGTCGCCTCGGCCGCCACCCAGTGCATGCGCTCGCGCACCACCGGCCGGTCGTCCCAGTCCAGGGTGTAGACGAAACCCTCGGCGCCGTCAACGTTCCAGCCGCGTTCGACCGCGTGGGAGAACAGGGCCCGCGCGTCCGTGCGCAGCCACGCGGGGGCGGGCTCGCCCGCCCGGTTCAGGGCGATCTCCAGGTGCACCAGCAGGCGCGCCCACTCCAGCAGGTGGCCGGTGGTGCTCCCGAACGGCCGGAACGGGTGGTCGGGCCGGTCCCGGTTGTAGTCCGGCAGGGGCTTCCAGTCGGCGGTGAAGTGCTCGGGCAGCCGCCAGTCGTGGTCGGCCGCCACCCCGTGGACGAGGCGCTCGGCGATGGCCAGTGCCCGGCGGGTCCACACGGCGTCGCCGGTGGCGTCGGCGGCGGCCAGGAACGCCTCGACCGCGTGCATGTTGCTGTTGGCGCCGCGGTAGTCCTCGGTCTCGGTCCAGTCCGCGTCCCAGCTCTCCAGCAGGGCCCCCGCGGACTCGTCCCAGAACCGCTCCTCGATCACGGCCAGTGCCTCGTCCAGCAGCTCCCGCGCACCGGGGCGGCCCGCGACGGTCGCCGAGGCCGCGGCCAGCGCGACGAAGGTGTGCGGGTAGGCGGACTTACGCCCATGGGAGCGCTCCCGGGGCACCACGTCGAACCATCCGCCCTGTTCACGGTCGCGCAGCGGACCCCGCGCCAGCGCCCGGACCCCGTGGTCGGCCGACTCGGCGGCGGCCGCGTCGCCGCGCAGGTGGGCCAGGGAGAACACGTGCGTCATGCGCGCGCTGATCCAGGTCTCCACCGGCCGGTCCGGCTCCACCCGGCCCCGCGCGTCCAGGGCGCCGAATCCGTCCGCCACCGCCGAGACGGCGGCGAACCCGCGCAGGCGCGCCTCCTCCTGCCTCAACCGAACGGGGTCGCCCGGGGGCCGCTGCATCACAGTCACATTCCCTCGCCTCTTCCAACGCCCGCACCCAGGGGCGGGCGACCGACATGGACTCAGGACAACGTTGACACAACCACCGGGCGGAGGTCACCCCGTCCCCCTCCTTAACGGCCCCTGACCAGTGGCCCCTACCCGGCACCGGCGGCGAGGTGGGCGTTCCGCAGATGCCCCAGATCCGCCGAACGGCAGGTCCACCTGATGTGCTCGGCCACCGACACCGGGTCGTCCGCCATCGGGATGTGGCCGCTGCCGACCAGGGAGACCATGCGCGCGGTGGGCACCCGGAGGTGTGCGTGCTCGGCGCTGGACGGCAACAGGGTGCGGTCGCGGTCGCCCCAGGCGATGGTGACGGGGCAGTCGATCGGCCGGGACACGAAGTCGTACTCGGCGATGCGCGGGATCATCCGGATGAACGGCGAACCCTCCTGGAGCCCGCGGACGCTGAAGTGCGTGGCCTTGGCCTGCGGGGTGGACGGGTCGCCGCGCAGGACGGTCCGGGCCAGGGCGCGGGCCGGGCGCGTGCTCGCCAGCCTCTCCTTGACCGGCATGGGCACGCGGGTGGCCAGATGGGCGAAGGCGCCCACCGTGCGCAGCCCCCAGCGGCCCAGGAGATCGGAGAACCCGGCGGGCGAGAACACCGTCACCGAGCCGGCGACCCCCCGGACACCGAGTTCGAGCGAGATGGACCCGCCCAGCGAGTTTCCCGCGATGTGGGGGCGCTCCAGTCCGTGGAACCGGCAGAACGCCTCCACCGCGTCGGTCATCGAGATGACGTCGTAGGGCTCGTCCGCAGGCGGCGCCGGGGTGCGCCCGAACCCCGGCAGGTCAATGCAGAAGACGCGGTAGTCCCCCACCAGGCGGGGCAGGACCGCGCTCCAGCTCTGGCGGCGGTCGCCCAGGCCGTGGAGGAGGACCAGCGGGCGGCCGGTCCCCCGTCGTTCGAAGGCGATGCGTGTCGGATCCATGCGGCTCTGTTTACCCCGAGGCGACGGGACACCCCCGGGTCCGTGGACGGATTCTGAACGGAATCTGTCGTTTTCACACCCGCTTCTCACCCTGCGGCTACGCCGGGCGACGCTCCGGTGACCGGGTGAGAACGACACCGGCGACGACCATCAGCAGTCCGAGCAGCGGGCCCAGGCCCAACCCCAGGCCGGTCACCGTCAGGGTGAGCAGGCCGCCGCCGGTCAGGGCCGCGGCCGCCAGCACCTGGATCAGACCGGGCGAGCCGGACAGCGTCTTGGGCGGGTTCTCGAACCGCACCGCCCAGTGGGCCAGCGGCAGGACCAGCGGTACCACGACCACCAGGCCCAGGACGCCCCACACGATCCACAGCCAGGTCATCGGCTCCGGGGTGTCGATCCCCAGGCCGAACACCACGACCCCGGCGACCACGCTCATCGGCAGCATGTGCCACAGGTAGACCGTCATCAGCTGCGGGCAGATCCGGTCCAGCAGGCGCGCGGGGCCGGGTTTGTCGGCCCAGGCGCCGATCGCCTCGCGGGCCAGCAGCGCCACGCCGATCTGGAGCGCGCCCAGGGCCTCCAGCACCAGCGTCGGCGGGGACACGTTGGAGGTCTCGGCGGCGAACACACCCGTCATGTTCAGCGAGTACGGGCCGAACGTCACCAGGGTGAGCGCGGTCAGCGCGCCCGCGCCGGCCAGCAGCGCGGCGTGGATCCGGCGGACGCGGCCGGTCACGTAGAGGAAGCCCAACTGGTGGACGGCCAACCAGACGAACGCGACGTTGAGGTAGCCCGGCCACTCGGCACCGGTGCCGAACCGGATCACGTCCACGGTCACCGAACCGGCGGCCAGTCCCGCCAGGGTCCACCAGCCGAAGCGCTCCTGGGCCCGGACCAGGACCGGGGTGCAGACCACCACCAGCACGTACACCGCCAGGAACCACAGCACCATGCCCGCGGCCCCCGCGCCCACGAGCACCGGCTGCGCGGGGGCACCGCCCAGCACCAGCACGTGGGAGACCACGATCCACAGCACCGCCAGGGGCACCACCGGCCAGGCGAGTCGGCGCAACCGCTTGGCGTACCAGGTGGCGGCGGGGACGCCCCGGCCCGAGGCGGCCCGCCAGCTGATGAGGTTCGCGGCGCCGCCGACGAAGAAGATCAGCGGCATGACCTGGGAGACCCAGGTGAGGGCGAAGCCGCCCTCGGTGGTCAGCACGCTCCCGGCGTCGAGCATGCCCTGGTTCTGCGCCAGGACGGGGAGCCACCAGTGCTGGGCCACGACCAGCACCATGACCAGCAGGCGGAGGACGTCGAGGAAGCGGTCCCGGCCGGCGGCCGGGGCGCTGTGCGACTCGACGCCCGTGAGGGTCCGGGCCGTCGGCGGGGTCGGCGGGCCCTCGGGGCCTGCGGTCACGGTCATCCGATCACTCCTTGCATCTTCCTGCCGGTGTGCCCGGACACGCGGGTGTCCACGGGAGGGCCGCACCGACCGGTTTCGGGGGGAGGACGCGCACACTCGCGCCCCGTCGAAGGGATCACGCCCGAGCGGGGGGTCTGCCACCGGACCGGGCGCTTCGTATTCCACGACCTTAGGTGTGATCTACCGGTGATCGCGATGGATCTGACGCCTCTTTACCGGGGGCGGTTCATCCGCCCCCGAATGGTGGTGCGTGCACCACCACGGCCGGGGTCCCCGCCCCCGTGACATCAGGGGGCGGTGGGCAGGGCCCGCTTGTGCGCGGTGGCACGGTAGCGGTCCACCAGGGCGGTCTCCACCTCCACGGGGACGGGCCGGCCCTCCAGGAAGTCGTCGATCTGCTCGTAGGTGAGGCCCAGGGCCTCCTCGTCCGGCTTCTGCGGGGCGAGCGACTCCAGGTCCGCCGTGGGGACCTTGCGCACCAGGTCGTCGGGGGCGCCCAGGGCGGCGGCCACGGCCCGCACCCGGCGTTTGGTGAGCCCGGTCAGCGGGACGATGTCCACGCCGCCGTCGCCGTACTTGGTGAAGAACCCGGTGACGGCCTCGGCCGCGTGGTCGGTGCCGACCACCAGGCCGCGCAGGCCGCCGGCGACCGCGTACTGGGCGATCATGCGCTGGCGGGCCTTGGCGTTGCCGATGACGAAGTCCTCGGTGCCCTCGTCGGGGTAGACCATCCCGCCCTCGCGCAGTGCCGCCGCCATGGCCTCGGTGGCCGGGCGGATGTCGACGGTGAGGAGCCGGTCGGGTTCGGTGAACGCGGCGGCGCGGGCGGCGTCGTCCTCGTCCTTCTGCTCGCCGTGGGGCAGGCGCATCGCGATGTACTCGGCGTCACCGCCCGCGGCGCGGACCCGGTCGACCGCCAGCCGGCAGAGCCGCCCCGCGGTGAGGGAGTCGACGCCCCCGCTGATCCCCAGGACCAGCGCGGTGGTCCCGGTGGTGGTCAGGCGCTCGGCGAGGAAGGCGACGCGGCGCTCGATCTCGGCGTGCACGTCGAATTCCGCGGCGACCTCCAGGTCGCGGATGATCTCTCGGCGGTCCCGGCCGGGCTCCGTGTCGGTCACGTGGTGTCCCCCTGGGGATGCGGTTCGGCTGTTGGCCGATTATCACCTGTCCGCAACACCGGATGTGACATCGGCGACCTGTTCGTCCGTTTTCGGGCCGCCGTGCAGTCTGCGGGCGAACCGCTCGTAATCCACGACCAGGCCGGCCCCGTCGACCGTCAGCCGGTACTCGCCGTGCAGCGGGTCGCGGTAGGTGTACACCTCCAGGCCGTCCTCGGCCGGGTGGCGGGTGTAGCGCTGGCGCACCCGGCGCACCCGCAGGGACGGAACGTCGATCCAGGCCACCGCGATGTCGCGGTACTCCCCCGGGCGCAGGCCCAGGCGGCGGATCGGCAGGGTGTTGGTGAGCGGTGTGGCGGCGACGTCCGCGTCCAGGCAGCCCACCAGCTCCGGCAGGGGGCGGCCCTCGGCGTCGGCCCAGTGGCCGCCCTGGGCGGTGAGGAGCACCGAGGACGGCCCGCGCGCGGAGATCACCTCCACCTTCACCTCCCGGGTGGTCCAGGCGAGGTCGGCGCGGACGCCGAAGCGCACGAAGTAACCGGCGCCGTCGTCGTTCACGACGGTCTCCCCGGCCTCCAGGCGGTAGCCGTCGGGTGCGGGAAGGAGGGCGCCCAGCCCGAGCCCCTCCGGGACGTCGGTGCGGGCCCAGGCGGCCGGGTGTTCCGTCGGTGACGACATGTCACCGTTCTACCGTTCCGGGACCATGGGCGCCAAGCCCGCACAGGGCCCGTATCACCGCGGTGATACGGGCCCTGTGCCTGTTTCCGGGGGTCCGTCAGACCGCGGCCTCCTCGGTGGCGACCGAACCGCCGCCCTTGCCGGAGCGGACCTCGGCTTCGACCCGGTCGAAGTCGGCGGCCATCTGGTCGCTGACCTTGGCCAGGCCGTTGAACACGAAGATCGCAACGAAGCTCAGGATCGCGGCCGGGACCATCGCGTACAGGCCGGTGTTGAACACGGCCTTGTCCAGGATGTCCCACAGGATCGCGGTGGCGGCGCCGGCGATCATGCCCGCCAGCGCACCGGCCCAGGTCATCCGCTTCCAGAACACCGACACCAGCAGGATCGGACCGAACCCGGCGCCGAACCCGGCCCAGGCGTAACCCACCAGGCCCATGACCGACTGGTTGCCCCACAGGGCGATACCCGCCGCGCCCAGGGCGACGGCGACCACCGCGCCCCGGCTGATCCACAGCAGGGTCTTGGGGTCGGCGTCGCGGTCGACGAAAGCCTTGTAGCCGTCCTCGGTCAGCGCGGAGGAGGCCACCAGCAGCTGGGAGTCGGCGGTGCTCATGACCGCGGCCAGGATGGCGGCCAGCAGCAGTCCGGCGACCAGCGGGTGGGACAGGGACTCGATCAGGAGCGGGAACACCTGCTCGGGGTTGGTCAGCGGGGTGTCGAAGTAGGCGATGCCGATGAACCCGACCAGGACGGCCAGGAACATGGCGGTGACCGCCCAGGTGACGCTGATGGTGGCGGCGGCCGGGATGTCCTTGACCGAGCGGATGCCCATGTAGCGGGCCAGGATGTGGGGCTGGCCGAAGTAGCCCAGACCCCAGGCCAGACCGGAGATGATGACGACCGTTCCCAGGGCCTCGGTGGGCATCCACGCCCCGATCTCGCCGTCCAGGGAGGTGCCGCCCACCGCGGAGAGCAGGCCGTCGCTCTTGGCGGCCACGCCCTCGGTCAGACCGCCGAAGCCGCCCAGGGCGGTGATGGCCAGCACCGGGACGACGATGAGGGCCAGCCACATCATGGCCGCCTGCACGACGTCGGTGTAGGAGACCGCGAGGAACCCGCCCAGAACGGTGTACAGCACGACGATGCCCACGCCGATGGCGATCGCCGGGGCCGGGTCCAGGCCGAAGACCTGGTCGAACAGGGCGGACATGGCCACCAGGCCGGAGGCCACGTAGAAGAAGTAGAAGACGATGATGAGCAGCGACGACACACCGCGCAGTAGGCGGGTGGGGTCGTTGAACCGGTTCTCCAGGAAGGAGGACAGGGTCAGCGAGTCGGAGTCGCCGCCCGTGCGGGCATCGGTCACCCGCTCGGTGTAGACGCGCAGGCGCGGGGCCAGCAGGATCCAGCTGCCGGCGAAGCCGCAGGCCAGGCCGACGGCGATCCAGGCCTCGCCCAGGCCGGAGACGTAGATGGCGCCGGGCAGGCCCAGCAGCAGCCAGCCGCTGAAGTCGCTGGCGTTCGCGCTGAGGCCCGCGACCCAGGGGTTGAGCTGGCGGCCGCCCAGGACGAAGTCGGACTGGGAGACGGTGCGCCGGTAGGCCCACAGGCCGATGGCGACCATCGCGATGAGGTAGACGATGAAGGTGCCGATCGACCAGAGCATGGACTCGGTCATGCCCATCCTCCTTCCTATAGGGCGCGCAATGTGAATCTCACGCGCTTCTTACATGCACTGTCCGGGATCATCACCTTTTGTTTCCCGGGTCACAACACTCGGGCTCGGAAAAACACCACTTCGAGACCTCATCGAGTCTTTGACCAGGCAGGATTGTCCGCTGCTCCATGCGCGGGGGTATGCATTCGTCCGCTGGGACAAATGAACCGAACGGAGTTCGATCCCCGGTCCGCGCCGCCCGCCGCCCACAGGCCGTGAGCGAGTATCGACATCGCCGGAACCGCCGCCTAGCCTGGAATCAGGGCGGGATCGACCGGCCGTCCCCGCGCCCGCCCCGCGACGACCCCCGTTCCCGTCCGAGAGTCGAGGACGAACGGCCTTCCCGAGCCGCCGTACAGAAAGCGGGAGGACCATGACGAGCGGAACCGGCCAGACCGGCGGGCGCCGCCGCGGCGACCATCCACCGGTGATGGGCGGCGTCCCCCCCGCCGATCCCGACTTCACCGGCCGCGAGGCGATCCTCGAACAGATCCACGAGGCCCTGCACCGGAACGGGGCCGCCCGCTACCTCATCGAGGGCGGCAGCGGTGTGGGCAAGAGCCTCATCGCCGGCCAGTACGCGCACCGGTACGCCGACCACTACGACCTGATCTGGTGGGTGCCCGCCACCACCGACATCGACGCCAACGGCTCCTACCTGCGCCTGGCCGAGCAGATCGGCCTGGACGCCTCCTACGACCACATCGCCCGCACCGTCCGGGACGTGCGCCGGGCCCTGGCCCACGACCCCGCGATCGGGTCCTGGCTGCTGGTGTTCGACGGCGCCACCGACCTGGAGACCCTGGCCGCCGACTACATGCCCGAGGGCGGCGGCCGCATCCTCATCACCGGCCGGGACCACCGCCGTCCGCACCGCAGCGCACCGGGCCTCGTCGACGGCCGCGTCGTCCCCCGGCTCGACACCGCCGAGAGCCTGTCCCTGCTGCGCAGGCTGTGCCCCGAGCGGCTGGAACCGATCGGCACCGGGGAGCGCCTGGCCGAGCACCTGGAGCACCTGCCGCTGGCCCTGGCCCAGGTCGGCGCGTTCCTACGGGAGTCGTCGCTGGGCACCGAGGAGTTCCTGGAACGCTTCGAGGAGCGGTACACGGACAAGGTCACCCGGATGGGCACCGACGACGAGCACACCGCCCCGCTGGCGGCGGCCTGGGAGATCCAGGCCGGGGAACTGCTCGCCGGGGACGCGACCGGGCGGGCGGTCGTCGAGCTGGTGCGGCTGTGCGCGTTCCTGGCCCCGCTGCCGCTGTCCCGGTCGTTCTTCGCCCGTGCCCGCGACCTGGACGCCGCCCCGGAGCAGGCGGGGCTGTTCGGCGACGAGGCCCGGCTGGACCGGGTGCTGGAGTTCATGCGGCGGCGGCGACTCGCCTCCGTGCGGCCCGACACCTTCCACCTGCACGAACTGTTCCAGGAGGTCATCCGCGACTCGATGCCCCTGGTGGAGAAGGTGCGCTACCGCGACCTGGCCCGCCGGCTGCTGGCCCACAACGACCCCGGAGACCCCACCGATCCCGCGCACCGCGACCACTACCTGCTGATGCACGCCCACGTGAAGGCCTCCCAGGCCTGGTCCGGGCGCGATCCCCGGGTGCGCGCCCTGGTCCTCAACGTGATCGACTTCCTCACCGAGATCGGCGAGTACGCCAAGGCGGTCGGTGTCGCCGACCAGGCCGTCAACGCCTGGGGGGACGACCCCGTCCAGCTGCTGCACGCGCGGTTGCGGCGCAACATGATCCGCCGCCTGCACAGCGAGTACACCACCGCCCTGGCCGAGGCGCGCGACATCCACTCCGGCGAGGTGGCCCGCGGCGGACCCGACTCCGACGAGGCGCTGGAGGCGCTGCGGGCGATCGCCATCGCCCTGAGCGGACTGGCCAGGTTCGACGAGGCCGAGCGGCTCTTCCGGTGGATCCTCGACCACCGCCGCGACCGGGCGCCCGCCGGACCGGCCGCCCTGGAGGCGGCGCACGACTACTCCCAGGTGCTGTTGGAGCAGGGGAGGTTCACCGAGGCACTGGAGGTGTCCGAGCAGAACCTGCGCGAGCGCGCCGCCCTGCTGGGTCCGGACAGCATCTCCACCCTGCGCACCGACCTCAACCTGGGGCTGACCCTGGTGTTCCTGGGCCGCTGGGAGGAGGCGCGCGACCGGCTGGAGGACTGCATGGCGCGGTTCGCGGCGCAGTCGGCCTCCGACACCCCGCACGCGCTCCAGGGACTGCTGCTCCTGGCCGCCGTGTACCGCGGGCTGGGCGACACCGGGGCCGCGCTGGAGCACTCCACCCGAGCGCTGGCCCTGTACCGGCGGCGCTACCCGCCGACGGTGCGCCAGACGCTACACGGCAGGGTCGTGCACATGGTGACCCTGGCCCTCGCGGGCCGGGGCCGGGAGGCGGCCGCCGAGGTGCGGCTGCTGCTGCCGTCCACCGACGAGCGGTTCCCCGCCGACCACCCGTTCCCGGCCTGGGCCAGGGTGGGCGCGGGCATCGCCCTGCGCTCCCAGGGGGCGTTCGCCGCCGCGGCCGACCTGGACCGCGCGGCCCTGGAGCGGCTGCGGACGCTCTACGGCGCGGGGTCGTTCAACACCCTGGCCGCGGCGCTCAACCTGGCGACGGACCTGTACGGCCTGGAGCGGTTCGAGGACGCACTCGCCCTGGACACCCTGACCGAGGCCGACTGCCTGGCCCTCCTGGACCCGGACCACCCGATCATGCTGACCGCGCGCCGCAACCGCCTGGTGAGCCGCCAGGCACTGGGCGAGGACGTCAAAGAGGAGTGGACGGACCTGTACCGGCTGTTCCTGTCCCGATACGGATCCGCCCACCCCGCCACAGCGTCGATGTCCTCCTACACGCGGCAGGACTGCGACGTCCCGCCGGTCGTCGCGGTGTAGTCGCGGTGCAGGAGGGAACGAGGGAGGGCCGTCAGATCTTGGCGGTCGCCAGGAAGGTGGTCCATTCGTCGTTCTTGAAGCCGAGCTGTGCGAGGTCCGGGTTGACCGAGTCCCGGAAGTGCGATTCCCCGGATTCCAGGTTCAGCACCTCACAGCACGCGCCGACATCATAGGAATAACGGGACTTCCGCCATTCACCGAAGAACACCGGTCCGTTTTCCGAACGACTGACCATTATCCGTCCACTCTGACTGATATAGCCATACTGGCCAATGAAAACTTATGCACCCAACACCGAAGCAGGCAAAAAGCAGACAAATAGCGATACAAGCCACTCGAACCCGAGTGGCTTGTGTTCATATCGGAGCCTGCCCGCGCGATCCCGGCGCCGGACGCAGCGAACAACTCTTTGTTCCATAGGAAACACACGACACGCAAGCAACACCAGGAGAAGAGGAGATCGCTTTTCTGTAACGCTGTGCGTGGTATGCCGCCCCTCGAAAGAGGGCGTGAAAAACGAGGGTGTTTCATGTCCGGATGTCTTTTTATACATCCGCTGATTAGCTTCTATGCACCGCTCCGGGTGGGACCCGGGCCCGGATACGACAGCGGCCCGGGTCGCGCGCCTCGACCCGGACCACCGGAGCGGGGAGGACGGCCTCCCCTTGGAGAAAAGGTACTGCCCGAACCGTCCGAGGGGGGAGATTCGCGCCCTTCCGACACGCCTTGTTCACCGCCGTACCGGCGGCCGCCGCGCCGGATGGTGTCCCGCCGGGTGGTGTACTTTTCCGGCCCCGTTCCCACGGATACGCGGCGCCGGCCGGACCGGCGCGCCGTCGCCTGCGGCGACGCCTCCACCCGGGTCACCGTGCCGACAGGGCGCGATGACCGTCCAACACCGGCCGACCATCGCGATGGCCCGCAAGGACGCACCCGCGCGAAAGCCACACCACGTCAGGGGACATGGCCCCGCGCCGGAGACCGAACGTGAACGGCCCTCCTCCCCTACCGCCGACAGGGGAGAAGGGCCGGGCCCATGGGGACCGCGCGGGACTAGTCCCAGTCCAGGCCGCCGCCGGTCTGGTACTCGATCACGCGGGTCTCGAAGAAGTTCTTCTCCTTCTGGAGGTCCATCATCTCGCTCATCCACGGGAACGGGTTCTCCGTCTCACCGAAGATGGGCGCCAGGCCGATCTGCTCGGCGCGGCGGTCCGTGATGAAGTGCATGTACTTCTCGCACAGCTCCGAGTTGAGCCCCAGGATGCCGCGCGGCATGGTCTCGCGCCCGTAGGCGACCTCCAGCTCGCACGCGTCGGTCAGCATCTGCCGGACCTCCGCCTGGAACTCCTCGGTCCACAGGTGCGGGTTCTCGATCTTGATCTGGTTGATCACGTCGATGCCGAAGTTCAGGTGGATCGACTCGTCGCGCAGGATGTACTGGTACTGCTCGGCGATGCCGACCATCTTGTTCCGGCGGCCCAGCGACAGGATCTGCGCGAAGCCGGTGTAGAACCACATGCCCTCGAAGATCACGTAGAACGCCACCAGGTCGCGCAGGAACGCCTGGTCGGCCTCCGGGGTCCCGGTGCGGAAATCCGGGTCCTCCAGGTTCTGCGTGTACTTGAGCGCCCAGGCGTCCTTCGCCGTGATGGACGGGATCTCCCGGTACATGTTGAAGAGCTCGCCCTCGTCCAGGCCCAGGCTCTCGCAGATGTACTGGAAGGTGTGCGTGTGCACGGCCTCCTCGAACGCCTGGCGCAGCAGGTACTGCCGGCACTCGGGGTTGGTGAGCTGGCGGTAGACCGCCAGGACGATGTTGTTCGCCACCAGCGACTCCGCGGTCGCGAAGAACCCCAGGTTGCGCTTGAGCATGAGCCGCTCGTCCTCGGTGAGCCCGTCACGGGACTTCCACAGCGCGATGTCGGCCTGCATGGCGACCTCGGTGGGCATCCAGTGGTTGTTGCACCCGGAGAGGTACTTCTCCCAGGCCCACGTGTACTTGAGCGGGAGGAGCTGGTTGACGTCGGCGCGGGCGTTGATCATCGCCTTGTCGTCGACGTTGACGCGCTCGGCGTCGCGCTCGATCTCGCCGAGGCCGCTGGCGGCGCTCGCGGTGTTCTCAGAGGTCGCGGTCATATGTCTTTCCTTCTCCGGGAGGGCCCGGAAACGCATCGTGGGGCTTGGAGCGGGCCGCCCGCCCCGGTCGGGGCGGGCGGCCGGATCACGTCGGCGGTCCTACTGGCAGGCCTCGCACTCGGGGTCGTCGATGGAGCAGGCCTGCCCCTCGACGATCTCGAACTCGTCCACCTCGTCCCGGACCGGCTCCCGCACCGGCTCGGCGACGGGCGCCGGACGCTCGGCCACCGCAGGGGCGGGGGTCGGCGTCGGGGCGGGGGTCGGGGCCGGAGCCGCCGCGACCGGAGCCGCCGGAGTGGCCGAAACCGCGTTCAGCCGCCCGTCCGTCCCCTTGATCGTGCTCTTCTCGACGTGGGTGGCGCTCTGCGACCGCAGGTAGTACGTGGTCTTGAGGCCCGAGCGCCAGGCGCGGCGGTACAGGGCGTCCAGCTTCTTGCCGCTGGGGGCCGCCATGTACAGGTTGAGCGACTGGGCCTGGTCGATCCACTTCTGGCGGCGGGCACCCGCGTCGACCAGCCAGTCGGGGTCGACCTCGAACGCCGTGGCGTACAGCGCCTTCAGGTCGTCCGGCACGCGGTCGATCCGTCCGAGGCTGCCGTCGTGCAGCTTGAGCTGGGAGACCATGTCCTCGTCCCACAGGCCGCGGGCCTTGAGGTCGCGGACCAGGTAGTCGTTGACGACGGTGAAGTCGCCGGACATGTTCGACTTGACGAACAGGTTCCGGTAGACCGGCTCGATCGACTGGCCGACGCCGGTGATGTTGGCGATGGTCGCGGTGGGCGCGATCGCCATCACGTTGGAGTTGCGCATGCCGGTCTTCTTGACCTTCTCGCGCAGCGAGAACCAGTCGAGGGTCTGGCCGCGGTCCATGTCGAGGTCGCCGCCGCGCTCCTTGGCGAGCAGCTTCACGGAGTCGATGGGCAGGATGCCCCGGCTCCACAGCGAGCCCTCGAAGGTCTCGTAGGCGCCGCGCTCGGCGGCCAGCTCCATGGAGGCCTCGATGGCGTGGTAGCTGATCAGCTCCATGCTCTCGTCGGCGAACTCCACGGCGCCCTGGGAGGCGTAGGGCAGGCGCAGCTTGAACAGCGCGTCCTGGAAGCCCATCAGGCCCAGGCCCACGGGGCGGTGGCGCATGTTGGCGCGCTCCGCCTCGGGGATCGTGTAGAAGTTCACGTCGATGACGTTGTCGAGCATCCGCACGGCGGTGCGGACGGTGCGGCGCAGGCGCTCGGTGTCGATGCCGTCGGGGCCGGTGTGCCGGGCCAGGTTGACCGAGCCCAGGTTGCAGACCGCGACCTCTTCGGAGTCGGTGTTGAGCGTGATCTCGGTGCACAGGTTGGAGGAGTGCACCACACCGACGTGCTGCTGCGGCGAGCGCAGGTTGGACGGGTCCTTGAAGGTGATCCAGGGGTGGCCCGTCTCGAACAGCATGGTGAGCATGCGGCGCCACAGGTCGACGGCGCGGACCCGCTTGAAGACCTTGATGCGGCCCTCGTCGGCGGCCTTCTCGTAGGAGGCGTAGGCCTCGGCGAAGGCGGTGCCGTACAGGTCGTGCAGGTCGGGGACCTCGTTCGGGGAGAACAGGGTCCACTGGCCGTCCTGCTCCACCCGCTGCATGAACAGGTCCGGAACCCAGTTCGCGGTGTTCATGTCGTGTGTGCGGCGGCGCTCGTCGCCGGTGTTCTTGCGCAGGTCGAGGAATTCCTCGATGTCGATGTGCCAGGTCTCCAGGTAGGCGCACACCGCGCCCTTGCGCTTGCCGCCCTGGTTGACCGCGACCGCGGTGTCGTTGGCGATCTTCAGGAACGGGACGACGCCCTGGCTCTTGCCGTTGGTGCCCTTGATGTGCGAGCCCAGGCCGCGCACCGGGGTCCAGTCGTTGCCCAGGCCGCCGGAGTACTTGGACAGCATCGCGTTGTTGCTGATGCCGTGGAAGATCGCCTGGAGGTCGTCACCGATGGTGGTGAGGAAGCAGGAGGACAGCTGGGCGCGGACCGTGCCGGAGTTGAACAGGGTGGGCGTGGACGCCATGAAGTCGAACGAGGACAGCAGCTCGTAGAACTCGATGGCGCGGGCCTCGCGGTCGTCCTCGTTCAGGGCCAGGCCCATGGCGACGCGCATGAAGAACGCCTGCGGCAGCTCGTAGCGGGTCTCGTCGCTGTGCAGGAAGTACCGGTCGTACAGGGTCTGGAGCCCCAGGAAGGTGAACTGCTCGTCGCGGTCGGCGTGCAGGGCCTTGCCCAGGCGCTCCAGGTCGAACTTGGCCAGGGCCGGGTCGAGCTGGCCCAGGTCGATGCCGCGGCCGATGTAGGCGGGCAGGTAGGTGGCGTAGCGCTCGGCCATGTCGGTCTGGGTGGCGGCGTCGGGGGCCCCGGCGATGAAGCTCAGGGCCTCGCTGCGCAGCTTGTCCAGCAGCAGGCGGGCGGCGACGTAGGAGTAGTCCGGGTCGACCTCGACGTAGCTGCGGGCGGCCATGATGAGGGCCAGCTCGACCTCGGAGTCGGGGATGCCGGGGTACAGGCCGCGCCGGGCCTCCGCCAGGACCTTCTCCGCCGAAACACCGGCCAGCCGCGCACAGGCCTCGGTCACGACGTGCTCGATCCGGTCGAGCGCGGTGGGGGGCGCGCCCTCGGTGATCGGCTCGGGCCGAACGGATGCGGGCGCGGCCTCGACGTCAAGGGTCATACAGCGGCTCCAACCTCGAATTGAAGAAGTCCCGGCGGGGTGGGGACGGTGGCTACTGGGTCGTGCGGCGCCCACTGGGCGACCGGCGCACCGGGTGCGTACGGTCGTCGCGGTGTGTCACGGGTCGCCCTCTCCCAAGCCCCCGTTCCCTACAAGCGCAGCACGGCGATGCGTGCGCGCCGGTGTTCGGTTCTCGTTCGCGCGGGCCGTCGTCCGGCCGCCCGGAAACTCGGGGGTTCCGGGCCGGTCGCGGCGGTCGCGTACCACTGATCCGGCAGGGTCGTCCCGGGATCTCTCCGGCGTTCCCTGCCACCCCGAGGGGTGAAGCACCAGCGGGAGTTGATACTACATCTAGTGGGTGCCGCTAGGAACCATCGCAAGATAGTGGCGTGTCGTTGTTTTCTCACGTTCTTCGATGAGCGTCGAACTCGCCCTCGGACCGTGGTATGGGGGCACGTATCCGGGCACGTGGAACGGCATCGCCCAGGGGCCGGAGCGGGTCCGGCGGGGGCACCCGGGGACCCGTCGGAGGGCGGTCCTGGCAAGCCTAAGACTCACGCGGAGCGGTTCGCGCCCGACCCCGCCGCGGTGGCGGGCGCCTCCGGCCGGGAAGCCCGCCACCGCGCGGCCGGACGGCCCCGGAGAACCTGGCGTACCCGGTCGGCGCCGACCGCCCGCACGGGCCCCGGGAGCGCCCGGAGCGACCTAGGTCACCTTCGTCACGGGCGTTTCGCACACGCACCCGGACATCCCCGGACACCCCGCCCCGCCCCCGGGCTCATTCCTCGTCGAGGCGGCGGTCCAGGTCGTCCTCGGGCAGGCCGCGGTCGGCGCGGATGCGGAAGCGGATCCGCAGCAGCTCCCACAGCAGGTCGTGGACGTAGGGCGTGAGGTCGCGGCCGAGGAAGCGGCGCGCCCCCTCGGTGGCCCACCGCTCCGCGCCCTCCAGGTCGTCGTGTGCGTACAGCGCCTCGGCGACGTGCAGGTAGGTCTGGAGTCCGCGCGGTTCCTCGCTCTCCAGCCGTTTGAGCTGCGCCCTGGCCTGTTCCATCTCGTCGAGCTGGAGCAGGGCGCCGGCGCTCAGGGCGCGCGCGTCGATGACCGTGGAGCCGCCGTCGTCGATCGCCCGCTGGTACGCGGCGCAGGCGCGCTCGTACTCCTGGGCGATCTCCCACTGCTCGCCCGCCCGGACGAACAGCTCCGCGCGGGAGATCTCACTCCCGGCGTCGACCCGGTTGGCCAGATCGAGGAGTCGCGCGGCGACCTCGCCGTGTTCGCCCGAGCGGACGGCGTGGAATTCCAGACGGTCGAGCTCGGCCGTCGTCACGCGGGTCACCCGCATCATCCGTCCACCTTCCGCATTCGCACGCGGCGCTAGCGCCTGGCACGCTCCAACGCCTGCCAGAACCCTTGGCGCAGCCCGTCCCGGACCTCGTCGCGCAACAGGTGGTCGATCGGCAGTGAGGACCCCTGGAGCAGACGCGCCTCCAGGTCGGAGGGCATCCGGGGCCTGCGGGCGAGAACGGCCTCGACCCACAGGGCGGGGGCTTCGCGCGCGATCGACTCCGCGAAGTCGTTCCCTTCCCTGCGCGCGACATGCACCGCTTCGTCAACGGTATGCGCGACGGAGGGCGTCTGCTGGGGATATCCGGGACCGGGTCGGGATTCGTGATATCCGGATGTCCCGAACCCGGCCTCATGGGCGGGACCAGTCGGCGGTGCGCCCCCGTAGGAGCCCACCCCGCCATGGGAGGCGGCGTCAGTTGCCGTACTGGTCCCATAGGTAGGGTTTGCGTCGTTCGCACCCCCGTACCCGGGGTCGTTCCCGCCGGGGAACCTCGGGTCCTGTGGCTGCCCCGCTCTGGGTGGCGGGTGCCCCTGGCGTGCGTCGTCGGCGAAGGAGCGCTGGGGGCCCGTCCCGTTGGGGAACGACTGCTGCTGGCGCCCGTCGTCGGCGAAGGAGCGCTGGGGCCCCGTACCGTTGGCGAACGACTGCTGGGGCCCGGTGCCCGCGGCGAAGGACTGCTGCGGCCCCGTCCCCGCCGAGAACGCCTGCTGGGGCCCGGTCATCGACTGCGACTGCCGGCCGGGCACGCCGTACCCGCCCTGGTCGCCGCGCAGCGACGGGTGGCCCCCGGTGGCCGGGTAGCCGCCGGTCTGCGGCGGGTAACCGCCGCCGCCCGCGGCGGACGGCTGGCCGCCGGAGGGGAACCCGTTGGCGTCGATGGCGCCGCCGCGCCCCTCGGTCGCCGGTCCGGCGAGGTGGTCTCCGCCGCCGCGCTGCTGGGCCAGGGTGCGGCGCATCGCGCGCAGCTGCTCCATGGCGGTGCCCTGGGCGACCGGCTGCCCGCCGGTCCCGGCGAACATCGCCTCCAGACCGCCGGTGGAGGTGTCGACCGGCTCCACCCGGGAGCCCCCGGGCTGGGCGGTGGCGACCGGGCGGCGCGGGGTCTCGGGTGCGGAGTGCCCCCGGCCGTTGGCGAACGGGGTGGTGGTCTTGGCCGCGGTCTCCTGGGGGGCGGAGCCGCCCGAGAGCAGGCTGACGTGCGGGCGCAGGTGCCCGGCGCCGATCTCGATGAGGTCGTCGCACTCCCGGCGCAGCGCGCGGGAGATCGTCCAGTTGCCTTCGACCGAGACGTGCACGACGGTGACGCGCACACCCATGTCCTGGACCTCGGCGACCACCGGTGCCATGTCCTCGTCCCCGCTGACCAGGACCACGTCGCACAGGGCGCCGGTCCGGGCCAGGGCGGCGAGGTCGCGCTGGACGTAGCTCTCCACGCCCTCGCGGCGGCCCGGTCTGATCCGCGCGGCACGGAACTTCACGCCGGGGATGTCCGCGATGCCGTCCTGCTCCTGGGTGCGGCGGTCGTCGGAGACCGCCTCGTACCAGTAGCAGCGCAGCAAGGGCAGGCCGGTGCGGTCGCGTGCGACCTCGTTGAGGAACTGCACGAGACCGGAGTAGTCCCAGGAGACGGAGTCCCGGTTGCGGGTTCCGTGCACGGCCATCGCGCCGTCCGCGAGAAGGTATCCCGCGTCGACGAACAACGCGCAACGGTCCACGACATCGCCCCCTTCCCTGTTGACTCTGGGGCCATATCCATGACCGGGGCACAGCCTAGCCAAGTCTGTATGGTTTTGCGTGCTCCTTGTGAACACGGACAGTCACGGTTGGGAGAACCGGGTGTCAGGAGACCCATGTGGAAGGCACCCGCGAACGCCTTCCCAGCGGTACCGGGTCTCCTTTGCCGGGGCGGGGTCTCAGGTCCGCATCGGGGCCACCAGGGCGACCACTCCGGCCAACACCGCGTCCTGTTCCGACTGGATTCGGATGTCCGTTTCCCTGCCCAGCACGGGGGCGAACCGGACGATGTCGGTGCCGAAGGCCAACGGGTCCCCCACCGCCCCCCGCGCCGACCCGGCGAACACGTTGTCGGCCGTCCCGTGGCCGTCCGCGGGCGCCGCGGCGACCCCGTCCACCACCACCCGGTCGCCGCCCAGGTCCGCGTCGCCCTCCCAGGCGACCACGTCCACCTGCGCGGAGACCGACGCGGGCAGCAGGCCCGACACCGGGAAGCGCAGCCCGGAGGCGTCGTGGAACACCGCCCCGGTCTCGTCCAGGACCATCGCCTGGTTGTAGGCGCCGATCGACGGGTCCTCCAGGACGACCACCAGGCTCCACCCTGCGTACAGGGCGCGCCCCTCCAGGGCCGGGACGTCGCCGACCCACCACTGGCCGCCGCCCTGGGCCCGCACGATATCGGTGACGTCGGCGAACGCCTGGTAGGCGGGGAAGCCCGGCAGCTCGGCCGAGCGCACGTCGGTGGCGGTGACCGTGTGGTAGACGTCCTCCGCCGGGCCCTTGATCCGCGCGGTGTGCGAGTCGTGGGAGCCCGCGGCCGAGAAGTACAGGCCCGCCCAGCGCACCCGGGCGCCCTCGGGCAGGCTCCAGACGGCGGAGCTGGAGGAGGTGGTGGTGGGGTTCCAGTCGTCGTCGCGCGGGGCCATCACCCAGTTGTCGTTGTCCCGGGCGTCCCCCCGGCGCTCGCGCGCCTGGGCGCACGGGCCGTCCGGGACGGTCTCCTCCGGTTCCTCCGACCCCGGCGTCGGCTCCGCGGTCGGCTCCCGGTCGTGGTCCAACGGGCTCTGGCCGCCGGGTTCCGTGACCGCATCGTCACCGGGTCCGGCCTCCGGCTCCGATGGGGTCACCTCCGGAACGGAGGACTCACCGGCCCCTTCCTCCCCGGAGGTCTCCGGCGTCCCGGGCAGGGCACCGTCCGGTCCGAGGCCCGGCGGACCGGACTCGGCCGGGTCCGGGTCCCGGGGGGCGCGCGCCAGGTCGGCGTCGTCCCGGGGGTCCGGCGAGGATTCAGGCCCCGGTGAGGAATCGGGGTCGGGTGAGGATTCGGGGTCGGGTGAGGAATCGGGGTCTGGGTCGGCCTCAGGGGCGCCGCGGCCCCACCACGGCCAGGGCCACGCGTCCTCCGGCTCGGTACAGGTCATCAGGGAGTTGCCGACGGTCTCCACCGTCACCCGGCCAGCCGTCGCGTACCGGGCGGGCACACCCTCGGCGGTGACGCCCCGTTCTCCGGTGGCGGCCGTGCTCACCGTGCCCGACGACACCGTCGCCGAGGCGGGCACGTCGAGCCGGGCGTCCGGGGACACGGTCACGTCGAAGAAGTAGGTGCTGTTCTCGCCCGCGCCCATCGCCGGGCGCACGCACTCGCCGCCGTCGGAGTCCGCCGCGCAGCTCCAGTCCCCCTCACCGTCGACCAGGCGCACCGCGTTGCCCGCACCGCCGGAGGAGACCATGTCCACGCCGGGGGGCAGGGTGATCATGGCGACGACCTCGTCGAGCGTGGGCGCGCCCAGGTTGCGCACGTCCAGGACCATGATCCCGGAGCCGCCCGGGACCAGGGCGCCCACCGGGTCGATCCCCACCGCGAACAGCGCCTGGGGCACCTCCTCCGCCGGCACCTCCTCCTCGGGGACGTCCGCGGGCGTCACCGCCGGGGTCGGGTCGGGCTCGCCCGGACGCGGCGGGGACTGGGGGTTCCGGGCCGGCGGGTCGGTCGGCCGCCGGGGCTCTCCGGGCGGGGTGTCCGGATCGGGGGCGGCGGCGGGCGGCTGGATCGCCGGGACCTCCGCGGGGGCCGCCTCGTTCGCGGGCGGGACCGGGGTCTGGCCGCCCACCAGGGCCAGGGCCACCGCGACCGCCACCCCGGCCGCGGCGACGCCGCCCGCCGTGGCCTGCTGCTGACGGCGGGACATCCGGCTCCACCAGGCACCCGTGGCCGCACCGCCCGGGGTGAGGGCCAGGTAGCCGGTGGCTCCGACGCCGACCACCAGGGGCAGGACCACCCCGCGCAGACCGACGTTGACGTCCATCAGCTCCGCGTACACCTCACGGCAGTCCGCGCAGCCGTCCAGGTGCTTGTCGACCTTGGCGGTGTCGCGCTTGGCCAGGCCGCCCCGGACGTACCCGCCGAGCAGACCCACCGTGGGGCGGCAGGCCTCGGGGACGGTGCCGCCCGCCAGGTGCATCTGGAGGTAGGCCTGGCGCAGGCCCTCCCGGGCACGGTAGGCCAGTGCCGCCACGCCGTTCGGGTTCAGACCCAGGATCGCGGCGGCCTCCGAGGGTTTGGCGCCCTCGATCTCGGTGTGCCACAGCACCGCCTGCCAGCGTTCGGGCAGGGAGAGGAAGGCGCGGGCGATCAGCGAGCGCTCCAGGCCTTCCAGAGCGGGGTCGACGAAGGGGACGCCCGGGTCGAGGCTCTCCATGTCGTCCGTGACGACCTGGCGTTTCTCCCCGCGCCCGCGGTCGTAGGCGGCGTTGCGGACCGCCGTGAGCAGGTAGGGCCGGAACGAGTCCGTCGGGCCCTTGCCCCGCTGGATGACGCTGAGCACCCGGGTGAACGCCTCGGCGACCGCGTCCTCCACCTCGGCGTCCCCGCGCAGCAGCTGCCGGGCCAGGCCGCGGGCGCAGGCGGCATGGCGTTCGTACAGGACGGCGTATGCGGAGGTCTCGCCCTCCCGCACACGGCGAATGTACTCGGCGTCACCCGTCAGTACCTCGGTGTGGTCAGCCTCGGCGTCGGACACCCGAACGTCCCTTTCTCGTGTGGTTGGGGGCCGAAGCAGTCAGGGGTTCTCGGCCTGCGAAAAAACACGTCAAAGAAATATCCCGTATCCGCGTCATCGCCGCCACCGATCTCCGTAATCAGGGTGAGAGCGCGCGGGAGGGCCTGTTGCGGGGGCACGGGCCCGACCGCGTGCCGGGAGGGGAGGAGAGCATGGCCGAGACGGACACCGTGGCGGTTCGCGGACTGCGCACCCCATGGGAACGCAGGAGCCGGGAGACCGGTTGGACGACACCCGAGGACTGGTGGACGCCGACCGTGGACCTGGTGTGCGCGGCGTTCCTCACCGGCGGGGACCTACCGCAGGCGTGCGCGCGGCTGGGCCAGGCCCGGGCGCGCGCCGGACTCGGGATCGGCGAGAGCCTGACCGACCTGGCGGCGTTCACCGAGGTCGCCGGGTGGTGCGATCCTCCCCTGGAGCTGGTTCGGGCGCTGGCCGAGGGCTGGGCGGAAGCAGGGCGGGACCGGGAGACCTGTCTGGACCCGCTCACCGGGCTGGGCACGCTCGAATACCTGCGGACCCGGCTGGGCGAGCTGTACCGGAACACGGACGGGACGGGTCATCGCCTGGTCGTGGTGCTGCTCGACCCGGCACTGGACCCGTGGCGGCGGGTGGCGCGGATGATCGTGCTCTCGTACGAGCTGTCCCGGTTCTTCACCCGCGGGGAGTCCGTCTGCGTGCTGGGGCGGGGGCGGATCGCAGTCCTCGCCCCGGACGGACCCGACCTGGACGGCGAACTGGACCGGCTGCGCAGCGGGCCCGGCTGGGAGCACGGGGCCGCGGTGTGGGCCACATCACTGCCCGCCACCCATCAGGGGGCGCTGTCACTGATCGACCGGTTGGGGGGTCGGTCGCCGTGACCGCATGAACGCCGCCCTGCGCCGCGCGGCCCGCCTTGAGGGGGGCTGGGCCCGGCGCGGGGCGGTAGGCCCGGCACCGCGCGGCCCGCCTTGAGGGGGGCTGGGCCCGGTACCGGGCGACAGGGCCGACCGGGTTCCGCTGAGGGGACGGACCGGGTCGGCCCCGCCGGACGACGACCGCGGATCTTCTGGCCCCGAGGGGCGGTCCGCGACGTCCGGCGACCGGGGGCGCCGTCACGGCGTCCCGGGGAGGCGCGTCCGCTGGGGAGGTGGGCGCGCCTCCTTCATCCTGTGAACCGATGACGGGACCTCAGCCGGGGTTGACCCGGCCGCCGGTGACGGTGAAGACGGTGCGCTTCCAGACCGAGGTCGGCACCGGCTTGACGGCGGCGAGACGCTGTTCGTAGCCGCCGGGGGCGGCGTACAGCGAGGTGAAGGAGTCCGCGCCCCGCCCGGCGAGGAAAGCGGACGCCGCGTCCCCGGCCCCGCCGGCCGCGCCCCGCTCCGACAGCATCCCGGGGACCCCGGGATACCCGGCGGCGGCCTGGCCGCCCGCCGCACGCACGCCGAAGTCCTCCGCGGGTGCTGCGGGGACTGAGGGGACCGCGGGGGCTGCGGGGACTGCGGACACTGCGGGGGCTGCGGGGGCTGCGGGGACCGCGGGGGCTGCGGGGACCGCGGGGGCTGCGGTATGCGGCCGCCCACCGGCCGCCGCCGGTTCCCCGAGGTCCTCCGCAGGCGCTTCCGTGCCGGCGGCCGCAGCACCGGGCCACCCGTCCGCCGTACCGGCGGGATCGGCCGCCCGGGCCCCGGAAACCGCCGTGGGGTCCTGTGCCGCGACGGGCTCGACCGCCCCGCGCTGTGCAGGCGCCGCAGGACCGTTCGTCCCGGGCGAGGACGGTGTGGCGGCGGGGTCCGGCTCCCCGGCGGCCGCACGGGCCGCCTCCAGGGAAGCGATGACCCCGGCATCCAGACGCACGGTGTCCCCAGCCGGATCCCCACCCGGGACCTGCGCCCCGGCAGCGAGCGGCTCCGCCTCGGCCACAGGCTCGTCCACCGCAGCGGACCCACCGGCGGCCTCGCGGGTGGGGGCGGACTCCGCGGACCGCTCCTCAACCTCGGCGGGTGCGGCGGCGCGGGGGCGCTCGTCCTCCTCCGGCGCGAACAGTGACACCCCGCGATACAGCAGGGAATCTTCGCGCTCGGGTTCGGGATCAGGATCAGGTTCGGGTTCAGGTTCGGGCGTCTCAGCCGCCGCCTCCTCCGTCGCGGTGCCGCGGGAGCCCTCTGTCTCCGCTTCTCCGTCCTTCTTCTCCGCGCGGGCACGCCGGTCGGCGCTCATGACCAGGAAGACATCCGTCTCCTCGGCGTCCGGGTCCGCGGGCTCCTCTTCCCCCCAGGGGTTGACGACACCCGGGTCGGCGGGGCGCGGTGGGCCGACCACGCGCGGGGCGCGGGTCCAGCCCTCGGCCTGAGGCGGTTCCGGACGGAGTCGTTCCGGGGCGGGGGCCGCCGGCGGCGCGGCCGCGGCCTGAGGCCCCGGCACGTCGTACCGGGGTTCGGGGGGCCGGGTCTCGGAAGACCACCGCGTTTCAGGGGTCCGCTGCGGCGCCTCGCGCTGGGGCATGGGCGTGCCGCTGAGGAAGGCCTCGGCGACCGAATCCTGTGCGAAGGTCTGCGGGGGCGGCTGCGGCTGTGGACCGGACGCCCCGGCGGAGTACGGGGTCCAGGGCTGCTCCCGCTCGAACTGACGCCGCCCCGGTACGAAGCCCTGGTGCCCGGGCGCACCCGGGCCTCCCTGCGCGGTGCCCCCGGGATAAGGGGTGCCCTGAGCCTGTTGCCCGCCGGAGGGATCCGCCCATCCGGGCTGCTCGCCCGAAGGGGCGCCCTGGCCCGTCGGCGTGCGAGGATGCCCCGGCCCGCCGGGGACCACGGGGCGCTGTGCACCGGACGGATCTCTCCAGCCCTGCTGCCCGCCGGACGGCGTACCCCATCCGGGTCGTCCTCCCGCGGGCGCGTTCGGGTTCCGCGGACCGCTTTCACCGGTGTTCGCCGGGTAGGGGTGTCTCGGCCCGCCGGACACGGCGGGGTTCGGACGGCCGCCCGAGGGTGCGCTCCACCCCGGCTGCGCACCCGAAGGCGTATGCGGATGCGGCTGCTCCGGCACGGGCCCCCGAGCCGATTGACCACCCGAGGGTGGGCTCCACCCCGGCTGCGCGCCTGAAGGCGTGTGCGGATGCGAGTGGTCCGGCACGGGCCCCCGACCCGGCTGACCAACCGAGGGTGCGCTCCACCCCGGCTGACCACCCGAAGGCGAACCCCACCCCGGCTGCGCACCCGAAGGAGCGTTCGGATGCGGGTGGTCCGGAGCAGGGAACCACCCCGGCTGCGCGCCTGAAGGCGTGTGCGGATGCGAGTGGTCCGGCACGGGCCCCCGAGCCGGCTGACCACCCGAGGGTGCGCTCCACCCCGGCTGACCACCCGACGGCGTGTGCGGATGCGGGTGGTCGCTCGGGGGATAGGGCCGACCAGGCGTGTTCGGGTCCGGTCGGGCGTAGGCCGGGGGCGGGATGTCCGGCGCCTGGGGGTTGGGCTCCCCCTCGGCGGGTTCCGGGTTCTGCTCGTACCGGTTCATCGTCCGCTCCCCGTGCTCGGGCCGCCGTCGATCGCGCGGTCCAGTGCCGCCACCGCCACCGTCTGCACCAGCCGGTGCGTGTTCTCCGCGATCCGGCGCGGCAGCACCGCCGTCCCCTGCGCCAGGTGGCGGTCGTGCGGCAGGGCGATCACCTCCGCGCCGCTCTCGGCGATGATCTTCGCCGTGCGCGCCACGTCCAGTCCCCGGTCCTCACCGCGCTCCTGGTCGAAGACCACCACCACGGTCCGCTCCGCCTCCCGGGAGCGTCCCTCCGCCGCCATCACGTCCAGTTCCCGGCCGACCCGCAGCACCGCGTCGCGGGTCGCCCGCACCACCCGCACCCGCGCGTGCGCGCCCGGCGCCACCGTCTCCAGGAATCCGCCGCCGTGCTCCCCCACCACGAGGGTCACCCCGAAGAACCGGGACACCGGCAGTAGCCCCGCGGCGTACGCGTCGGCGTCGGCCGGGTCGGTCCGCGCCGTCCACAGCCGGTCGGTGACTTCCCCCAGCCCCTCGCACACCGTCTCGAACACGGCCGCGTCCGTCCGCGCCAGGTCCCCCGGTCCCGCCGCCCCCAGCCGGGTGGCCAGCGACGGCTCCCGCCCGGTGGCGTCCACCGCCAGCACCCGGTCGTGGCGGAAGTGCGCGAGCGCCCGGGCCATCAGCGCCGCCACCACCGCGGCGTCGGCGCCCGTCCCCAGGTCGTCCACGGCGATCCGCCGACCGGTGGCCGTGGACCGCTGGAGCCCGGCCCCCAGGGCGATGGTGCGGGCCACCTCGTCCACCGGCCGGAACGGCCGCAGCACGGCGCGCCCCACCCGGCGCGCCCACCGGTCGCCGGAGACCGGCGTGACGCTCTGCCCGACCTGTTCGGTGTTCATCGGCGCCCCTCTCAGAACGTGCCGAGGAGGCGCTGGTAGGTGCCGAACGCGCCGATGGCCAACGGCACCAGCACCACGACGGCGACGGCCTCGAATCTGCTGGTGACCCCGCGCAGCCGGGCCCGCACGTGCTCCGGCTGCTCCACGGACAGCACCACCACGGGGATGGCGGCGACCGCCACGGCGATACCCAGTGCCGGCCACACCCCCCACGAGTACGCCTGTGTCCAGGAGAACAGGAACGCCGCCAGCACCACCAGGCTCGCCGCGGTGAGCGCCGCCTTCTGTGCCACCAGTGGGAACAGCCGTGCCCGGCTGGCCACCACGATGGCCAGCACCGCGGACAGCCCGGCCGTCCACGGGTCGAAGTGCGTGGCCAGCCCGATGCCCGCGGTCGCGGTGGCCACGGCCACCGCGAGGGTGGCGATGACGAGGCTGCGGTGCGCGCCCGCCACGGAGGCGAGCACGTCGCCGCGGGTCACCGAGTCGCCGGAGCTGCGCTTGTCGTCGAGCACGGCCAGACCGGAGAACATCAGGGCCAGCCGCAACAGCATGCTGAGCAGCACCACGCACGCCACGGTCATGACGGCCGCGACCTGGTAGGCGGGCAGTCCCAGCGCTGCGGCGGCCGACCACACGACGGCCAGGGCCAGACCGGCGCCGCCGCCGGTGAGCCCGCCCCGGCCCAGGCCGGAGGTGAGGCCAAGCAGCAGGACGAGCACGGCGATGAGGGCGGCGAGCCCGCCCCAGCGCGCCCATTCGGGCCACCCGAACAGGTCGCAGGCCAGCCACAGGGTGAGCCCGCCGACGGCGGCCCCGGTGATGGACAGCGCGGTGCCCAGCGCTTCGCGCCAGGTGGGACCGATGACGGCCCCCGCCACCATGAGCAGGGCGGCGGCCACGGCGAGCCCGACCATGCCGCCGGTGGAGGGCGCGTACAGGTGCGCGGTCCAGGCGCCGGTGAGGGCGAGGGCGACGAGCGACCCGGTCGCGGTCCACCTGGCGGCGACGGGGTTCCAGCGGCCGCTGTGGTCGTCGATGGCCTTGGAGACGGCCTCGGGCACCTCGTGGACGACCGGTGCGGGCACCGGTTCCTCGGCCCGGACCAGGCGCAGCACCGCGCCATCGGTGATCTGCCGGTCGGCGAGGGTGGCCTCGCCCTCCAGGACGGTCCCGGACGCGGTGACCAGGTGGCGCAGTCGCGCCGGGTTCTCGACGGGGTCGCCGAGGAGTTCGAGCACCTCCGGCATGAGCGCGCCCACGGGTTCTCCCGCGGGCAGGACCGCGTCCACCCTGCGCTCCTCGCCGACGAGCGTCACGCGGCTCCAAGCGGTCATGGCCTTCCCATCCTGCTGTGTTCGGTGTTGTGCGGTCGCGCCGGTGCGCGGTGTCCGTTCCGGGTCCGAGGGGTTCGGAGGTCCAGGGGTTCGGGGGTCCGGGGGTCCGGGGGTTCGGGGGTCCGGGGGTCCGGGGGTCCGGGGGTCAGGTTGGCACGTCGGTGACGGCGACGCGTTCGACGTAGCCGTTGCCGATGAGCCAGCGGAGGGTGGGCACGGGGGGCACCTCACCGAACCCGGCCGTGTCGAGGGTGAATTGGAGGCCGCCGCCGGGCGCGTCGCCTTCGGCGGGTGCGGTGGTGGCGGTCACCTGGAAGGGGTGGATCACCCGGTAGCGGTGGTAGAGCGGGGCGTCGTCGGCGCCGCTGCGCGCGTACTCGGGCAGTCCGCGCTCGGCGAAGGGGGTGCCGTCGGGGTAGAGGCGGCGTCCGCTCTCCTGGCCGAAGGCGTCCACCACGTCCCCGGGTTCGAGGGTGTGCAGGTAGGAGCCGCCACTGCGCTGTTCGAGGTTCTCGCGGACCGTGTCGACGAGTTCGGTGGTGGCCTCGGCGATCTCGGCCTCCTCGGCGGTGCCGAGTCGCTGGGGGTCGGGCTCGGTGGTGGCGAGTTCCCGGTGGAGCCAGCGCGCGGCCTCGTCCTCGGTGCTGAACTCGGGTCCGGGGCGGCCCTGGTCGTAGTCGATGACGGACACCGCCATGTAGCCCTCCTCGTCCTCGGTGACGAGGTAGTAGCTGTCGACGGTGCCGGGTTCGGGCCGCGGGTCCCCGGGGAGCACGTAGAGGCTCCCGGGGACCCCGGCCGCGTCGAGTTCCGTGCGGAGCTGGTCGAAGCCGACCTCGGCGCCGACCCAGTCGCCCGGGGTGGACGGGAGCGCGCGGTTGGCGGGGCCGGAGGCCTCCTGCTCCCGCTCGATGCGCTGGGCGCCCAGCTGATGGCTGACGAACGACCAGCCGACCGTCCCGCCGCAGACCACGGCGGCGAGGCAGGCGCTGATCATCACCTTGGCGATGTTCTCGTCGAGGCGGCGCCGAGTGCGCTGCCCGCCGAAGAGCACCGCCTCGCGCAGTCGCTGTCGGCGTACGGCGACGGACTCCAGCAGCTGGCTGTCGTAGTCGCGTGCCACCCGTACTCCTCGTCGGTTCTCGTTACCCTGCCGGCGCCCGGTTCAGGGGCCCGGATGCGGCGTCAGATGTTCTGGACCGCGGAGTTGGCGCGGCTCAGGGTCTCCTGTGCGGTGGAGTCGTTGGTCTCAAGGGTCTCGCGGACGAGCCGGATGATGTCCCGGACCTCGTTGGCCGCGTTGTGCCACTTGAGCTCCTTGGCGCTGTACTCCTCGGAGACACCGGTGGCCTCGAACTCGGCCATGGCGGAGCTGACGTCGGTGTCGCGCTCGCCGATGATGGCTTCGAGCCGGTTCATGATGGTGTTGATGTTGCCCTGGGCCTCCTGCGAGGCCCCGACGTCGTAAGCATTCTTCATCTGGAAGCTCCTCGGGGGTTCGGGGGCCGGGGGGGTCAGCGGAACTTGGCGGCGTCGAAGTTGGCCGCGCCCATGTTGGCGTTCGCGTCGTCGGCCATGGTGTCCGAACCGCTGACGAACGCGGTGTTCATGCCCTCCTGGCCGACCTGGATGGAGCCGAGTCCGGCCCGCAGGTCCGCGGTGATCTCGTCGGCGCGGGCCTTGAAGGAGTCGAACGCGCCCTTGCCCGCACCGTCGAACTTGCCGACGAGCGGCTCGGCCGCCTGGACGAGTTGCTGGATCAGCGAGCTGAGCTCATCGCCCGAGCCCGACGTGTTCTGCCCCAGAGTGGCCAGCGTGGTGTCGCCGACTTCCCAACGTGACATCCGTTCACCTGTTCTTTCTCGGGGGTCCTCGCGAAGCTGTCGCCTCTCGTAGAAGGAGGATGCACACAGCGTGCCGACAGTTCAGAAGAACGACCGCAGAGTCGCACAAGGAACCCGATAGCCCCTATAGGGAGGATCTGCATACTACAAGCGGTCACGGTCGGAGAAATAGGCATGTCGGCGACCTGTGGACAACCTGTGGACAAAGGGGTGGGCGCGGGGTGAAGTTCGAGGTAATGGAGCCCGAGGACGGGGACGGGGTCCCGGAGGGCGAGGACGCGGGAACGACCGAGGGAGCGGCTGCGGGGCCGCTCGCCTCGGGGGATCCGGGGGACGGGGACCCGGCACCGGGCGATCCGGGGCGCAATCGGATCGGGCGCATTGCCGAGCGAACGAATTCGCAGGTCAAAGCGGATATCGCGACAGCTCGGGCGGCTTTGGGAAAACTGTGGTCGACGATCTCCGAGACGGGTTCAGCCAATAGTGATTCTCGTCACATGGAGCCTTTGGGTGACGCCGAGCCCCCGCCGGATTTCCGCCCCTCCGCTTTCTCGCCCGGGCCCCGGACCCCCACCGACGACGAGAGCGAGCAGCACCCGTGAACGACCGCGGGAGCGGTCCCGCCGCCCCCGCGCAGCTGGGTCGCGGTGACGGCGGTGGTGTCGTCGGTCGGGCCCAGGCGGACGGCGTCCGTCACCGCCGTCCAGCTGCTGCGCCCGGTCTCCAGGGCGGCCACCACGAAGGAGTAGGGCCGGCCCGGGATGAACTGCGAGGCGTTCTCGGAGCGGCCGTGGACGCGGCAGAACAGCCGGTCGGGGCTGGTGGGCGCGTCGGGGCGCAGTCACGGGGGGACGTCCACCGCCGACACGCTCCGCCCGTCCGCCCGTCGGCCGCCTGCGCCGGTCCCTGGCCGCCCGGGGTGTCGGAAGGCGTGCGCGCGACCTTCGCCACTGGGCTTGAGGTCAGTGGAAACGTGCCGCCACACCCCTTGGGGTGAAGGTGGCGGGCACGGCCGGGTCCACCCCCCTTCGGTGACGGAGGGTGGGCACCGCCGGGGTCACCCCGTCTGTGGTCGGGCTTTCAAACGAGCGTGGAGCATCCCGCCGTTTGCAGGCGGACCATTGCCTCCCGCCCCGAGCGGTGCGGGTGTGCACGCTCCACGTGCACCCGGCTCCGGCAATCACACCCCCACCACCCGGGACGGGCGCCCAACGATGCTCTCCACACTCTGCCGGGCGCCGACTGCGGCCGGGGCCGGGCCCACGCGTAGCGCCCCGTCCGTTTCCAAGCGGCTGAGCTTTTGGAAACCTTCACCTCTGTCGCGAACCCCCCCTATGGCCGGGCACCCCACTGGCGTGACACGGCTACGGCCGGGCACTCCGATCGGGTGAACAACCCCCTGGCGCGAAGGACTCCGGTTCTCCTCCCGGCTATGGCCGGGGTTCCCGGGCGGGTGAACAACCCCCCGGGGCGGGGGCGGCGCGACGCCCTCCGGCAGGGGCCGGGGGCTCCGGGCGGGGCCGAGCTTGTAGCAGGTTCGGAGGAGAAGAATTTCAGGGAAGTACCGCCGGGTCGGGAGTGGGAGCACCACCGGGATGGTGGTGGCGGTCCATCCGGTGGATCTCCGGAGGCCTCCGGATTGCGGCCCGGGGTGGCCGCGATGTGAGCCTGTGGGAGGACCGCATCCCTGGAGGCCCCCTTGCCGTCGTTCACCCGGCGCCCGTCCGCACCGGCGTTCGCCGTCACCGTCACGGTCGCCCGTTTTCTCGTCATCTCCCTCGCGTTGGCGGCCGCGCCACTGATCGGCATCACCGGCTGGTACATGGGCCTGTTCGCGAACGCTGTGTGCGTGGTGTTCGCGGTGGCGCTCGTGACCCGGCTCGGTCTGTAGCGGGGCAGCGGGCTCCTCACGCTGTGGCGTTCGCCCAGGGTGGCGCTCCTCGTGCTGCCGTTCGCGGCCGAGGCACTGCTGTGGCTGCTGGCGCCGGGCGGCCTGGTGGAGCGCGCCCGGGTTCGGCCTGTGGGCGCTCACCCTCCTGTTGGTAGGCGTCAACGAGGAGTTGGTGAGCCGGGTCGTGATCCTGCGTACGCTGGCGGGGCCGTTCTCGTCGGCGTGGGCGGTGGTCTTCACCGCCGTCCTGTTCGGGCTTCAGCACCTGTCGCAGTTCGCGGTCACGGATCGCCCCGCCGAGGAGATCCTGTGGAACGTTCTGCTGTCGGCGGTGGCGGGGTTCGCCTATGCCGCCTTCCAGCTGCGCTTCTCCTGGCTGTGGCCGCTCATTCTGTGCCATACCGCGCACGACTTCACTCGGATCATGGCCGGACAGGAGGCCCCGGACTCCTGGTACGCGGTGGTCCATGTGCTCCTGTTGGCCTTCGGTGTTCTGCTGTTGATGGACGCGCGGCGGACGGACCGGCTCCCCTAGGCGCAGGGGCCGGTGGCCATGCGCCCTCGTAGGGGCGTTCGGAGACAGGGGCGATGCCAGGACCGGGCCCCGGTGGATAGGGGACGCGGCCCGGGCGGGCGGCGTCCCCCATCATCGGCCGGGTTCAGGCGGGGCGGGTGGGACCGAAGGAGGCCCAGATGTGGTGCCCGAGGTCACCCCACGGGCACAGCGGAAGATATCCCCAGCCTGTGGACAACTTTTCGACGAGCAGCAGACCGCGCTGCCCCTCCGCCCAGTCCCATTCTTTGGCACTGCGGGCTTTCGGGACCTCCGGGAGCGTGCCGCCGCAGCCCTCGTCGATGAATCCGAGGCGGGCCCCGCCGTTCCCGTCCGTCCACAGGGTGCGGACGATGCGGCCGCCGCGCTCCCCCGAGGCCGTGTACCTGACCGCGTTGGCGAACAGTTCGCTGCCGCAGAGCACGAGGGTTTCGGTCAGGTCGGAATCGAACCCGGCCAGATCCCTGACCAGGTCACGGCGTACGGCGGTGAGCCGGGCCAGGTGCCCCTTGTAGATGCGGTGCCGCCGGATCGTCCAGTTCGGTGCATGCTTCACACCCGTACCTCCCGTCGCCCCTGCTGCGCCAGCCACTGACGGGTGACGGCGGCCAGTTCCTCGTAGCCCTCCCCTATCAGGGGCTTCGCGTGACCGGTGGGGGTGGCGGGACCCGTGGTGTGCCGATGCCTGACCGCCGGTCGGGCAAGAGGTTCGAGCGGCGCAGCGAGAATGTCTCCCAGGGGAGCAGACCGAGGCCGTGGGATGGCCGGGATGAGCGCTCGGGCGGGCGGGGCGGTGGGCATCTGGGGATACGAGGTGTTCGGAGTGGTCCAGCCGCGGAGGCGGGCGAGTGCCTGGTCTTGAATGCGGGCGAGTTCGTGCTCTTCGGCGGCAGGGGCGGCGTGGCGCGCGGCGGACCGTTCGTGGGCGGCATAGTAGGGCCGGACCAGGGCGACGTCCTCGGCCGGGAACACCTCGGCGGGCGGGGCGAGGGGTGCGCCGGGGCGAGGTCGGCGGGGAGGCGCAGGATGGAACGGCGGGCGGGTCCGGGGTTCGCGGCGTAGCGGCGAACGCGCGTTGACCTGCGGCGGAGGACGAGGATGCGGGTTCGGGAGTGACGTCCGCGAGGAGGGGAGAAGAGCGCTTCGAGCATGCGCAGGGCACGGCTCAAAAGCGCGGCACTAGCCTCGGGCTTTCATCTGGGGCGTAGGACAAACCCCCTTGAACACACGGAAGGCGCTCCTGAGCTGGGACCATAAGGACTGTCGAGATCCATGTCCCCAGCAGAACAGAAACACCTTCCGAGTGAAGCCTACCCACCCCTACCCCCGACCGCTCCCCGCCCGCGACGGCACCGGCATCGCCTCCCACGCCGGCGGGATCCTGCTCACCGAAACGATCCGTGCCACCGGCCTGGACACCCACCTGACCCGAGCCCAGACCAGATGGCACAAACCCCGCGCCCGCCACCACCCCGCCAAAACCTGCACCGACCTGGCCCTGGCCGTGGCCTTGGGCGGGGACCACCTATCCGATACCGCCCTGCTGCGCCATGACCGGGACCTCTACGGGACGGTGGCCTCCGACCCCACCGTCTCGCGCACCATCGCCGCGCTGGCCGCCCGCCCCGAGGCCGCCATCGACGCGATCCGCACCGCCCGGGCCCACGCCCGCCGACGAGCCTGGGCCCTGGCCGGGACCACCGCACCCCCCGACGGGCAAGGGCGGCTGATCATCGATATCGACGCCACGCTGCTCACCGCCCACTCCGACAAAGAAGGCGCCGCCCCCACCTGGAAGCACACCTCCGGGTTCCACCCCCTGTGCGCGTTCGTCGACCACGGGCGGGCGGGCACCGGTGAACCGCTGGCCGTGCTGCTGCGGCCCGGAAACGCCGCGGCCAACACCGCCGCCGACCACATCACCGTCACCGCGGCAGCGCTGCGCCAGCTCCCCGCGGCCCATCGGCGGGGCCGTAAAACCCTGGTGCGCACCGATAGCGGCGGCGGTACCCGTGCGTTCTTGGCCTGGCTCACCAAGCGGGGCCGGTGGTTGTCCTATTCGGTCGGGATGACCATCACCGAACCCGTCCAGGCCGCGATCGACCTGGTGCCCGCCACCGCGTGGACCCCCGCCTACGACGCCGACGGCCAGGTCCGCCCGGGGGCGTTCCTGGCAGAGGTCACCGATCTGGCCGATCGCTCCGGCTGGCCCGCCGGGATGCGGTTGATCGTCCGCAAGGAGCCCCCCATCCCGGAGCGACGGTACGCGCCACCGACGCCGACGGCAACCGGTTGACGTGTTTCGCCACCAACACCCTTACCGGGCAGCTCGCGGACCTGGAGCTGCGCCACCGGCGCAGGGCCCGGGCCGAGGACCGGATCCGCCATGCCAAGGACACCGGGTTGGCCAAGCTGCCCTTGCACGCCTTCGCCGCGAACCGTATCTGGATCGAGGTGGTGTCGTTGGCGTTGGAGGTGATCGCCTGGGCGCAGATGCTCGCCCTGGGCGGGCACCAGGCGCGCCGGTGGGAGCCCAAACGGTTGCGGGTGCGCTTGTTCTGGGCCGGGGCCAGGGTGGTGCGGACCGGGCGGCGGTGCTGGGTGCGGTTCGATGCCTCCTGGCCCTGGAGCGGGGTGCTGGTCGCGGGTATCGTCCGGCTCCGCGGGCTTTCCGGGGTGCCCTGAGGTGCGGTGATCGGTATCTGCGGCAAGGAGAGGAGGCGGGTCCGGGAGGTGTGGGTTCCGGCGCTGACCCGAGCGGATCGGGGTCTTGCGGTGCGCGCGGACAGGTTTTTATTGTTCGGGCGGTGCCCAAAGCTGCGCTGCTGACGCTGAAGTGGTGAAGTTACGAAATCCCGACCTTTCGTTCCTGGCCGCTTTGACCTTCCCGGCGGTATCGCGGGACACATGAGGTACGCACATGGCGGCGGCCTCACCGCCGCCCAACGCCATCAACGCGAACTCGTGCGCCTGAAGGCCGCGGACCTGTTCGCCCGCCAGATCCCGCCCACCGTCGTGGCACACCGCCTGCGCGTGAGCCGCATGTCCACCAACCGCTGGTACCGGGCCTGGAAGAGCGGCGGCACCGCCGCCCTGGCCTCCCGCGGCCCCGGCGGCACCCCCTGCCGCCTCACCGGCGACCAGATCGACCGCCTCCAGGCCGCGCTCCTCCAAGGGCCGGCCGCGCACGGCTGGGACGAGGACCAACGCTGGACCCTGGCCCGCATCACCGACCTGATCCACACCCTGTTCGGGGTGGACTACACCCCCCGCGGGGTCTCCTACCTCATGCACCGCCTGGGCCGGAGCCCCCAGATCCCCGCGCACCGCGCCGTCGAGCGCGACGAGGAGGTGATCGCGCAATGGAAGGCCCGCACGTGGCCGCGCATAAAACCACCGCCCGACAGGCGGGGGCCTGGCTGTGCTTCGAGGACGAGTCCGGACAGCACCTGAGACCGCCCAAGGCACGCACCTGGGCGCCGCGCGGGCACACCCCGGTGGTGCGGGTGACCGGCATGGGCTACGGGCGGGTGTCGTTGGCGGGCCTGGTCTGCACCCGGCCCGGGCAGCGCACCCGGTTCCTGTTCCGGACCCGGGTGCGGCACAGCGGCCGGCGCCACGAGCCCAAGGGGTTCACCGCCCGCTCCTATGTGGACCTGCTGGACGAGGTGCACCGGCGGCTGGGCGGGCCGATCGTGCTGGTGTGGGACAACGAGCGCCGCCATGTGGGAGCCCTGGTGCGCCAAGCGGTGGAGGAGCGGGAGTGGTTGACGGTGTTCCGGTTCCCGACCTACGCGCCGGAGCTGAACCCGGTGGAGGGAGTGTGGTCGCATCTGCGGCGGGGGCTGGGCAACCTCACGCCGCGCGGGATCGACCAGCTCGCGGTGGTGGTCAGGTCCCGGCTGAAGAAGATGCAGCACCGTCCCGGTCTGCTGGAGGGGTTCATCGCAGAGACCGGACTCGATCTCCCATCACGATAACTCCAACCGTTCAACCTCAGCAGCATCGCCTGCACGCTGATCTGCTACCGCAGACTCACCAAATGAGATGAGCTCTTACTTTCCCGATTCTTCTTTCACCTGTGGGAGGTGGAGCGCCTCGCCAAATGTTACCCAGATGAGACCGGAGATGCTGCGCTGTACGCAACTGCATGCCACCATGACTTGATGACCAAGTGGGAATATGCACGCGTCGTGTGGTCCGTGGAGGCCACCCGAGAACAAGTCGGCTCGGACGGTAAGTGGAAATACCAGTGGACATGGACAATCGTTCGACCCGAGAGCGAGATAGAGGAATGGAAATTCAACGATCATAGCCTTGTCCCTAAAGGTGTCGACATACTAAGCGAGTTGGGCTCTACTGGGTGGGAGCTTTGCAGTGAAACAGTCCTGTCTCGGGCCGCCATGACTGCACAAGGCTTCCCTAACTCAGGATCGCCTACATCTATTTCATACATACTGAAGCGGAAAATTGAATGACCTCTTACTGTCCGCAATGCGGTGGAACGGTTCGAAGAGTCGTCGCTCCAGGGGTGTTTGTTTGCGAGTCCACTCACATAGTTAATGCGGTTCCACCTGGACAGGGCAGCAACTGGGGAGTGGCTCCCATCCCGATCTATGGCCCCTGCCAAACGCAATACAATGCCACTGGAGACGACGATTGGCAGACGCTCATCTTGCTCTTGTCGTAGCCGACCAAAGCCAGCATGACAACGCGAAAACGCCCCGCGGGCCACAACGGATCGCAGGGTGTTTTGTTTTCTCAGCCTCACATATAGATTAAGCCTTTTTCATCCTGCTTTTCGAAGCTGAAGCACCAGCACCGCGCGGATGATCTCCCCGGCCCGTTGTGGGCAGCGGCGTAGGCGGCGCAGGATGTCCCATTGTTTGAGCTGGGCGATCCCGTGCTCGCCCGGTGAGCGGAGCTTGGCGTGAGAGGAGCTGGTGTCCTTCTTCCATTGCGGCCTGCCGCGCCCCTTGAACGGGCAGAACACCACGTCCGCCAGCCCTTGCGGCGTATGCACATGGTGCGGACGGCCAGGTCCAACGGTCCGGCGCGACAGGGGCAGCACGGCACGATAGAACAGCATGCGAAGCCCTTGGTCGGGCGGGTTTTCTTGGTCGTTAATCCATCTACCAGGGGCTTCTTACCGTCAGAGGTGCTCACGGCGAGCTGGTACGAGGCTGTGACCTACGTGCTCAGGATGAAAAAGGCTCAATCTACACGAGCCCCCGGCGCATCGTCTTTCATTCCCGGAAAGCCCGAAGATGCTGGCCATCCGGTAATGCCGCAGGTCAGAGTGGACGCGTGGGAAAGCTCACCGGTTCACCCACGCCACATCCGGTTTTCAACCGCCTGAGAGGGAAGGGCTACCACGATGAACGGCATCTACCTCGACGACCTGCTGGCCACCGCCGCGGACGTACTCGATCGTGTCGGTACCCGCGTCGGCCCGGGGACCGGCGACGAGCAGTGTGTCCGGGCCGTGCGTGACGCCCTGCGCCACGCGCGGGAGACCGACGACGCCCATGCCGCCGTCATGCTTCTGGACCGGAGGATCTGCGCATGTAAGGAGGCCTCTCCGTGACCGCGACCCCTCCCTTTCCCTCTGCCATCCCGTACGTCGCACCGCTGTGCGGGGAAGCCCACCTCGACCACGCCTGCGCACGCCGGACCTGTCTGCTGGAGACCGGCCACAGCGGCCCGCACGAGGACGCCAAGGGCTGGACCTGGGAGCCCCCGGAGGTGACCCTCGAACGCCTGCGCGGCGTCTGGGGCTCCACCCACCGCATCGCCTGGACGGGATCGCTGTGGATGGCGACCCACCGGGATCCCGATGCCCCCTGGCGGACGGAGGTCGAGCCCACCCCCGAGCAGTTGGAGGAACGCCTGCGCGCCCACTCCCCCCGGTGAACCCCGGTCGGCCTTCCCGGTTGTGTGGATTCGTTCCTGGAGAATCCACGCGGACACCGGTCCGTCTGATCGAGCCTCCCCGCGGCGGATCCGGTACCCGCTTGGATCCGACGAACAACAACACGTCCCGGGTATGCCGGTAGGCCGTTTCCAATGCCGGTCGTCCAGCCGGGCATTACGGCCCGGTGCCGACCCCGGGCTGGTCGTTTCCGGTGGAGGGTGTCCCGCTATCGTCATCGCTGGCATACACCACGTAGCGACCGAATAGGGCACCCCCATGCAGACCGAGACCCCGCCCAGAGCTGCGCATCAGCCGTCGATCCCCTTCAACGAGCGGCTCCACTGGAGCATGTACGTCTTGGTGGCGGGCGTGTTCTTTCTCCCGTGGGTGCCCGTGGCGGTGGTGGCTTCGGTGCTGGTGCCCTGGTTCGTCGCCGATCGCGGCCGGATCGTCGACGGCGCACTCTGGTTGGACGCGCCGCTGTCGGATTTGCTGCCCGCTTGGGTGTTCTGGGGTGCCGGCGGTGTTCTCGTGTTCGTCGTGGCCCTCCTGTGGGGAACAGCCGTGCACCTGTTCGCGCAGGCGTTGCGCGGACGGCGGTCCCGTCCTGGGCAGGCCCTGGTCCGCTCCCTGGTGCGGTCGCCGTTGACCCTGGCCGCCGGTGCGGTGACCGCGGGCGCCCTGTTCGCGGTGGACTCGGCCTTGCTGGCGGTCGATGACCAGGCCCACCCGGCGCTGCGGTTCGGGTCGGGCGCCGCCCTGTTCGCGTCCTTGACTCCGCTGTGGCTCCCGATCGCCGCGGTCCACACCCGGGATCGGCCCTTGGCCTTCCTGGCCGGGCTGCGCGGCCGTGGCCTGCTCACCGGTTCCGGCGGTGCCGGCCAGTGGGGAGCGGTGTCCGCGGTGGTCGGATGCGCGGCCGTGGTCGCCTACCTGGGAGCGGGGATCACCACCGAGAACGCCCTGATCCCCACTCTGATCGCCGCGCTGGTGGGGCTGACGGTGGCGGCTTTGGCGTTGACCCTGGCCGCCGTGGGTGAGGGCCCCGCACCACAGACGCAGCCCGGACATCCCTACCTGGCGGCGGGGCTGGCGGTGGCGATCGCCGCGGGGCTCACCGCGCCGACCCAGCTCTACCAGAACCTGCTCACCGACGGGCCGTGGCCGACGCTGCGCTACGACACCCTGTCCCTGACCCCGTGGGGCCGCCACGAGACCGCCCCCCGGCCGCTGCTGTTGCCCGAGGACGGGGCATCGGTGTTGGTCGGCACACGGGAGGTGCTGTGCGGTGAGGACGCCGAGTGCATGGACCTGGACACACCGGTCGAGGACATGGGCCCGACACTGGCGGTCATCGGTACCGCGGGCGGCGCGGTGCGCACCGTGCACCCCACACGGCAGGTGTGGCTGCCTCAGGGCAGCATCGTGCTGCACGACCGATGCCTGCGCGCCGCCGACTGCGAGTCGGGGACGTGGACGATCGAGCCGCCGGTGGAACCGGACGGGCGGTGGGGCGCCGAGGTGGACGACCCGGTCGAGCAGACCAGCACCCGGGACATCGACAGCCTCATGGCGGCCTGGGGCGGGGCCGGTGGCGGCCGCCACCTGGTCGTGACCGCGGTCCCGTCAGTCGGCCGCTCCGAGACCCTGCTGACCCTGTCCGGTTGCAGCACCGATGGCTGCCGGGACCAGGCCTCCACTCTGCTGGTCCGCGCACCCGGCGACGCCTTCACCAGCAGAAACCGTTCCCCCCGTTCGGCTCATCCCTCCCTGATCAGCGTCACCGCCGACGAGGAGGGAGCGGGTCGGGTGAGCGTCCACCATCCGGACACCGGTGCGCTCACCCTCTACGCCTGCCACGACGTGGAGTGCGGCGACGTCACCGCCACCGAGCTGGTCCCGCCCACCGGTGTGTCCCGGTTTGCGGTGCCGGAACACACCCGCTACACCGGCGCGCCCGTGCGGATCCGCCCCGACGGGACCCCGGTCCTGGTCCACCTCGACACCCGTGACGGGTCCGTGCAGCTCATCGACTGCGCAGACGTCGTATGCGCCGAACGCGACACCGTCCGCGTGCTGGGCCCGGGCTGGCAGCGCACCCCGCCCGCGCTGGCCCTGGACTCGGCCGGGCTGCCGCAGATCGCGACCTACGATACGACCACCCGGGAGGTCCTCTACCTGGCCTGCGCGGACGAGCGCTGCCAGGACTACGACCGCACTGTGGTGGGCGTCTACGACCGCACCCCGGGGTGGATCGACCTGGAACTGGACGGCGCCGACCGGCCGCACCTGGTGTGGCACCGTGTCGCCGACGAACGCGCGGGTGAGGAGCACGCCTACGAGTTGGTGCGGTGCGCCAGGAGCCATTGCCGCCGGTGAGGGTCAGCCGGTGTTGACCGCGTACAGACGGGGTTCCGCACACCGCACTCCGGGCGCATGGGGTTCGGGTTCCAGGGTTCCGAGCCCGTCGGGGGCGCATGCCAGGGCCACCGTCGTGTGCCCGCGCTCCTGTGGGGTGTCACCGATCCGGGTCAGGGCGACCGTGCCCAGCCCGGCGGGCCCGTACCAGCCGGGGTTCACCTCCACCGCGCTGGCCGGTCCCTCGTCCACCTCGGTGGTGAACACCCGGGAGGGAGTGTTCAGCCGGCCGCCGGACAGGTCCGCCTCGTCACCCTGTCGGAACTCCCACAACGTCCGGCCGGTGGCCAGGTCCAGGGCCATGTAGGAGCCTTCGCGGTCATGGCAGTGCTCCAGGACGACACGGCTGCCATCGACGGCCGTCAGGTCACCGGCGCACTCCGGGAGGGCGACGACACCCGACACGGCTCCCTCGGCGGCATCGACCTCCACCAGCCCGTCGGCGAACCGCAGCACGATGCGGTCGGTATCGGCGTGCAGCGACCGCAGACCCGAGTGCAGGAAGTCCGCCTCCGGGTTCCGGCGCAGGTCGGTGGTCCACCGCAGTTCGCCGGTGTCGGCGTCCACCATGCGCAGCAGGGCGTTCTCGGCGTAGAAAACTCCACCGTCTCCGGCCTCCACGGCCTGGAACGTGGAGGCGTTGTCATAGTGGGCCGCACCGGTGTCCGGATGGTAGAAGGTCAGCCACTCGATGAGGCGGTACTCGCCTTCCAACGGCAGGGACCAGCGCACCTGGCCCCTGCCGTCACAGTCGGGTGCCCGCTCCCCGTCGGCAGTGCACAGCAGGTGCTCACGTGGGCTGATATCGGAGACGGTCGGCTCGTATCCGGTCTCGGCCAGGTACTCCGCCACCGGGTCGGGCGCGGGTTCGCCCGGGCCGGGGGTGACCGCGCAGGCGCTCGCGGCCAAGGCGGCGGCCGTCGCGGCAGCAGCGGCGAATCGGACACGGGGGAAAGGCGAGGGGCCGGGCATGGACCGAAATCTAGCGAAACCCTCACACGGGGTGACCACCGGCTCCCACTACGGCGTCCGTGGAAGCGCATGCCCACGAGGCCGGTGGGGGCGGCTCCGGCGAACCCGCCTCCAGCTGTCACCAATGGAGCAGCGACCCGGACGTCCGCGGTGCCTGGTAGCGTCCGGCCCCATGCAGAAGAGCACCCGACACGGCGTCGACGACGATTACTGCACGCGCATCGCAGATCGCGAGGAACTACGGGAGCGCGTCCACCTGCAATTCCACGAGGTCCAGCACTACACCTCCCGGGTGAGCACCCTCCAGCGGATGAGCCGTACCCTGCTGGACCACCTGGGGGCACACTCGGTGGACGACCCGGGCCTGTCCCAGGACCGCGAGCACTTCGGCCTCGTGCTGCGCACCGCGGCGGAGGCCGCCGACGGCGTGCTGGAATGCCTGATGGCCCCCGAGGGCGACCAGCGGATCCCGCTCTCCTGGCTGCGCAGAGAACTGACCAACATGGACGAGGACCACGACGACCTCAACCCACGCTTTCGGCCCACGATCGACCTGGACCTCACCCCGCGGGTGTGGGTGGAAGCGGTCGAGCTGGCGGTGGTCAGCCACCGGGTACGGGACCAGGGCCGGGCGTCCGGAGCCGGGTACCGGATGTACGCGTCCATCCTCCACGACATCTCGGAGAAGGAGGCGTTCCCGGCGGCCGACGTGGCGCAGATGAACGCCCTGGGCGCGTACCTGAATCCGGCGGGATTCCCCCTGCCCCGGGATTGGCCGAAGGTCGCGCTGCGCATGCCCTCGGAGGCGGAGCGGGCGACGGCGGCACGAGCCCTGGACTCCGTCGGGGAGCTGAGCGGGGAACAGGCCCTGCTGCGCGTTCTGCTCCAGGACGACCGGGAGTCGTTCGAACAGGCGCTGACCGAGCACCTGGACCGGTACCGGCGGGACATGGGCGCTGCCCAGGACCCGGCGCCACGGACCCTGCTGCCGATGGGTGTGATCGCGCTGGTCGCGTTGGCGGTCCAGGTGCACGGCTGGCGGGTGGACCTGTCCTCGGACTACCTGCCCGATGTCCTGGTGCGCGCACCCGCGGGTGTCTCGCCGGTGGAGCGCCCGGCGCCATCCGCCGGCTGAGAGCCGGTCGGGCCCGCGCCGATCCAGGGGACGGCCGTCCACTGGATCGGGATCAAATGGGGAAATCGTCGTGCCGGGTACGCTCCAGGATGTGCTTGGGAAAGTAGGGGGTGTCCAGGTCGGGGTCGAACCCCGGAACGACCTGAGCGAGGTCGTACGCCATGCACGCCAGGCCGAGAAGACGAAGCGGAACAGTGCCGTCGCTGTTCTGCGACCGTTCCTCGTTCGCGGTGTAGAAATCGTGGAACAGACGGATGCCCTGTTCCACGGCCTCATCGAACTTCTCGGTGTCCTGCTGGACGAGTCGGTAGAAGGTGTTCACCTGCGGGAAGACGAGCTTGTCCAGGTTCTCGGGTGTGCTGATCGTGGCGTTCGCCGGAGTGGACATCTCCATCGCCCGGTACAGGTTGTCCCCCAGCGGGGGGCGGCTGAGGATGAAGTCCTGGATCGCCGCGATCCAGGGATAGATGTACTCGTCGTACGCCCCGCCCCGGGCCTCGCTCGCCTGCCGCAAGAACTCCGGGGTGACCTGGCACAGGGACGCGACCCGTTTCTCGTCACGGCAGGTCACCGCCAGGAAGAACGCCGTCAGCCAGGTCCCCGCATCGCACTCCGGCCCCGGAGGCAGGTGGTGCAGGGTGCGGGTCTTCTGGTTGATGATTCGCTCGGTGGTCTCCCCCGGCTCCAGCACGCACATCGCGAACGGAGCCTCGGCCACCTGCATCCACGTGGTCCACGCCTCCCAGGTCAACAACTCGGCGGCCCGGGGATCCATCGCCAGGCAGACGCGAGTTTCCGAAGCGATGATGTCCAGGACCATGCCCGCCATCGACGGAGCATCGACCAGCCACGAGACCTGCTTCTCCGGATATTTCTCCATCAACCTCCGGAAATGCGGCATGCTCACATCATGCTTGGGGATGTCCGCCAGCACCGGAACCTGAACCTCCTTCGTCTCCCGTCAGATGGGAAACTCCCCGTACCAGCTGGCCTCGACGATGTGCTTCGGCAGGTACTCCGAGTCGATGCCCAGCGTGAACTCCGGGTCCTGCTGCCGGAACTTGTCATGCCCCAGGCACGCCAAAGACAGCAGGCTCAACGGCACGACACCCCCCAATTCCTTGGAGTCCCGTTCTGGCGATCCGTAGAAGCGCTTGAAGTCCTCCAAGGCCTGGATCAGGGCCTTGACGAACTCCTCCGGATCGCCCATCAACAGCCGACGGAACACCTCCAGCACCGGGAAGGCCAGCAACGCCACACTTTCCGACCCGAACGGCACCGCCCTCGGATCGCACCACTCCATCGACCGACGCAACTTGTCCACCAGATCCGGACCACCGGCCACGAACTCCTGGAGCGTGTCGATCCACGCATAGGTGTACTCCAGGTACTCCGACCCACCCCTGGACGCAGACTTGCGCAGGCTCTCCACCGGAATCCGGCACAGCGCCCGCACACGCTCATGGTCCCGACAGGTCACCGCCAGATGGAACGCCGTCTCCCAGTCCGCGGGCCGTGCCACCGGCACCCGCTTGCGGACCTTGATCCGCCGCTCCTCGTGATCGACACGCAGCACCGCCTCCTCCCCCGGCTCCACCGCGGAGAGCTGGAAGAGCGCGTTGGCGATCTGCATCGCGAACACCCACGCCTCCCACGTCTCCAACCGCGAAGCCGAGGGGTCCAACAACAGCCCTTGACGAGCCGTGTCCAGAGCGGCGTCCACCTTCATCATCAGGAACGACGGCTCCCGCTCCAAAGTCCGCAGGGCCAACCGCTTACCCCTCGCACTCGCCTCTCGGCGGTAGTCATCGACCACGAAGCCGATCTCATGCCGCTTCACCCGAAACACTTTTCCGTCGTCCTCCGCCCCGATCAGATGGGGAACTCCCCGTACCAGCTGGCCTCGACGATGTGCTTCGGCAGGTACTCCGAGTCGATGCCCAGCGTGAACTCCGGGTCCTGCTGCCGGAACTTGTCATAGCCCAGGCACGCCAAAGACAGCAGGCTCAATGGCACGACGCCGTCAAAGCGATCGGTGGCCTCTTCGAACGAGTCGTAGTAGCGCTTGAAGTCCTCCAGGGCCTGCACGAGTGCCTTGACGAACTCCTCCGGATCGCCCATCAACAGCCGACGGAACACCTCTATCGTCGGGAAGGACAGCAACGCCACACTTTCCGACCCGAACGGCACCGCCTTCGGATCGCACAACTCCATCGACCGGCGCAACTTGTCCACCAGGTCCGGACCACCGGCCACGAACGTCTGGAGCGTATCGATCCACGCGTAGGTGTACTCCAGATACTCCGACCCGCCCCGGGCGGCCGACTCGCGCAGACTCTCCACCGGGATCCGGCACAGCATCCGCACACGCTCATGGTCCCGACAGGTCACCGCCAGATGGAACGCCGTCTCCCAGTTCACAGGCCGAGCCACCGGCACCCGCTGGGCGACCTGGATCCGCCGCTCCTCGTGATCGACGCGCAGCACCGCCTCCTCACCGGGCTCCACCTCGGAGAGCTGGAAGGCCGCGTTGGCGATCTGCATCGCGAACACCCACGCCTCCCACGTCTCCAACCGCGAAGCCGAGGGATCCACCAGCAGCTCCTGACGAGCCGTATCGAGAGCGGCGTCCACCCTCCTCCTCAGGAACCACGGCTTCCCAGTCAGAGTCTGGAGAGCCATCTGCTTGCCTCGTGCGTTGGTCTCTCTCCGGTAGTCATCGACCACGAAGTCGATTTCATGCCGCTCCACCCGAAATACCATGGTTATCCCTGCCCCCTGAGATCGAAGAGTCGATACCTATATCCGTCAGCGGTAGAACCGTTCCACCCCTGGCCATTACCTTCCGTGGGATCGTACCCGGACACATCAGAGTCGTTGATATAGGTATCACTCGGGTTCCCCTTGAAGACCGCGTAGGCCACCCTTCCTTGCTCCAACTTCCGCTCGATCTCGTCGGCGAGAGCCGCCTCGTTGAGGTTTCCACTCTCGCCGCGCTTCCTCATTTCCCGAAGAATATCTTCGAAGTAATCGAGGTGACCCTGGCTGACCCTGCGCGGCGGGTTCCCCGGAAGCCTACGGGACCCGAGCTCGGTGTTGGTGCTGCTCTTGGCCTCGATGATGACGATGTCACCATCGGCGGTGCGGTAGATCTGGTCGAACTGGTTGTTGCCGTTTAACGGGGCCTTGTCCGCCGTGGGCAGCAGTTCCGCGCCTTCCAGGTTCGGACGGAACTCTTCGAGCGTCGTGTTGCCATCCGCATCGGTCACCTCGCGCATGAGCGGGTCTCCGTTGGCATCACGAATGACGTCACCATTGAACTCGAAGCGCGCCCCGACCTTGGCGGTCTCCTCACCGAAAGCCTCGCAGATTTTCGTGCTGTAGTCCTGCGCAGCCCGATAATTCCGCTTGGCCTCTTCGAGTTCCGGATGGTTGGGCCCGTTGTCGTTGTACTCGCCGTGCTTCTGTTCCATCGCCTTCAGGCGCTCATGGGCGGCCGCGGCAGAGTCGATCGACAGCCGACGCTGCTCGGCGAGCCAGTCGAGGTCGCCCAAGGCCTCCCGCAAACCCTCGGGGAGGTCGGCGTCGGGCGAGTTCAGCCGGACGTCGGTGGCGTCACCGAGGTAGGTCGGCTTCTCCGCCTCCGGAGTCACATCCCAACGGCCGGTCTCCGAGTTCCAGGTGATCTTCGGGAGCTCGTAGCCCTGTGTGCCGATGGTGTCGTCCGCACTCCACCTGTGCCCGTCCGACCGATAGAAGGTGCCGCGCAACTCGGAACTGTTGTTCAGACGCTCGACGAAGTCGTTCTGGAACGCCTCCGGGGAACTCATGTCGAGGCCGTCCAGGTGCGAACCCGCGAGCCGGATACGCTGCTCGTTGGTCAGCCCGGAGCCGTTCTTCGGCCTGTCGCCGACCCAGCCGGAATCGGTGCCCGACGTGTCGGTGGCGTCCGGGTCGGTGTCGATGTCCGGGGGGAGGTCGTCGGGACCGTCCGGCAGACCGCCTCCGCCTCCGCCGCCGTTCCCACCGCCTCCGCCACCGCCGCCGGTGCTGCCGCCGCGGCCGGAGCCGGAATCCACGTCCACCACGGTCGTGCCGCCGCGCGGGGTGTCCAGGGTGCCGGTTCCCCCGGCACTGTTGTTGACGGTCGTGTCATGGCGGCCGTTGATCTCGTTGCCCGCGCTGTCGACCTCGACCCGCTGCTCGGTGTCGGCCTCGACCTGGGACGGCTCGGTCTCGTAGTGCTGCACCGGGGTGTCGTTGACCGAGGAGATGTCGTCGGGCACCTCCTGGGAGGCGACCCAGTCGTCCAGCTCACCGTCCAGGCCCTCGTCCAGCGCCCGGCGGGACTCCGGGTCGATGCCGTCCAGGAACTCCTGGCCGGCGTCGAGCTGGTCGGCGGTCGGGTCGACGGTCTCGTCGGAGTCGCCGTTGCGCCGGTTGTTGTTCTCCGTCTGCGTGTCCGACCCGTTGGCGGTCGTGCCGCGCGGGATGGAGCCGCTCTCGCCGCCGGACCCGGTGTCCGTGGTGCGGCGGCCGTCGCTCCCGTCGGGGAGGTCCGTGGTGGAGGTGTTGAGCCGTTCCAGCGCCTCGTTCATCCGGCCCAGGTCGGCGGCGCTGATGTCGAGGCCCTCGACGTCGCTCAGGTCCAGCGGCTTGAAGGACCCGTCGCCGAACCGGGGGATCCGCGACAGCAGCGACGGGTCGATGCCGCCGGGGAAGTCCGCGAGGTCGGGCACGTCCGGGGTGCGGCTGCCGCCGACCGCGTTGGCGATCTTGGCGCCGCGCCAGGCCATCAGCGGCACGCCCACGACCGCGCCCACCCCGGTGGCGGTCAGCAGCGCGCCGCCCACCATGGCGCCGATGTTGAGGGCCGCCGTGCCGATCACGTACCAGGGCCGCTCGCCCCACTCCTCCCACGGCACGACCGCGTGGGCCGCCTCCTTCCAGGCGTTGCCCGCGGTGTCCAGGGACCAGCCCCAGTCGCCGTTCTCGTCCTTGCCGACGCCCACCAGCGCGCCCAGGCCCTCGACGGTGCCGCCCCAGTACTCCCAGAGGTTGTCGCCCCAGTTCCCGGCGAACCACCCGTCCGGACCGTGCGCGCCGACCATGCCGCCGGCGTCCTCGGCGATGCCCACGAAGAAGTCGCCGACGGCGTCGCCGAGGTCGTTGTACCAGGCGTGGTCGGTGGTCTGCGGCGCGCCCCACTCCATGGCGACGCCCTCCAGGGGCGCGTCGAACCCGTACACGAACTCGCCGTCGCCCGCGGTGACCGACCCGTCGGCCTTCTGGGCGACGAACCTGGTACCGCCGAACAGCCCGGTGATGGCGTTGGCGCAGGTCCGCTCCGCCTCCTCGAACTCGAACAGCAGGCCCGCGGCCCGGTCGTGCAGGGCGTTGTGCTCGCCGACCTCCTCGCTCTCGGTCTTCCACCACAGGAAGCCGCCGCCGTCGCGCCAGTCGTCGTCGCCCTCGATCTTGTTGAGGAACGCGTAGGAGTCGGCCTTGAGGGTGGCCCAGCGCGCCTTGATGTCGCGGACCGTCTCGGCGAAGTCGCTGAGCGCGTCGGAGGTGCTGGACAGTGCGGTGGAGACATCGTCGCCGTTGCCGGTGAGCGGGTTGAGGACGGTGAAGAGGTCCTGGTCCTCGGGCGCGGAGTAGATGCCCTCCAGCCCGGCCCACGCGCCGGTGATGTCGGCAGCGGTGTCGGTGAGGTCGGTGCCGTCGGTCTTCAGCTTGGCCGCGACCGCGTCAAGGGCGTACGTGAGGGTCTCGGGGACGGGGAAGCTGCTCGGATCGATCAGGTCGGACAAGGTGACCACCGTTGCCTGTGCCGGGGGGAAGGCCGCCGGTCGGGGCGGGGGCCGTGGCGCTTCCCGGGGGTTGGTGTCTGAGGAGTGGATCCGCGGTGCGTCCGGTACGGCCCTGGGCGGACCGTGGGAATCGGGCGCTGCGGCTCCGGAGGCCGGTGGGGGCCGGCACCGGGGTGGGGAGGAGCTGGTGGGGGCGGGTCGGGCGCTAGACGGCCTGGTAGGGACCGTACTGGGGCTGCGGCTCCGGCTCCGGGATCACACCCGCGTTGGCCTGGGCCTCCTCGGCCATCTCCAGGTTGCCGTTCATGTAGTGGGTGGTGGCCTCGCTGGCGCCGGTGACGGCCGCCATGGTCAGGCCCGCCATGTCGCCCATGATGCCGAAGTAGTGCTCGGCGAACTCTCCCAGGGCCATGCCGATGATGCCGCTCTTGGCGTATTCGCCGCAGTCCATCAGGTGGTCCTCGACGCTCTCCATGACGCCGACCAGGCCTTCGCCGCTGCCCTCTTCACCGAGGTGACCGGCGACGGACTGGAGGACACCGCCCACGGCTGCGGGTTGGATGTTCCACTGCGACACGGACTGCTCCTTTCACGTGTGCGCCGGTCGGCGGGCGCGGCCGGCGGGGTGCGGGTACGGGTCGGAGGGGGTGGACGGGGCGGCGCTCGGGTCAGGCGTCGCGGGAGGAGAAGGCACCGGGTCGGAAGTTGGCGGGGGTCACGGCGTCGGCCGGCAGGGCCACCGGCTGCGCGGCCTGGGCGGAGGTGATGACCTCCCACATGCGGCCCAGGGTGGCCTGGAGGGCGTCCGCCTGCTCGCGAAAGCGCTCGCGGGCGTGCCCGGCGGCCGCACGGATCGGCCCGACGGCCGGGAGCGGCTCGGGCTCGTCGTGAGCGGCCTGCGGGTCCTCCCAGTCGGCGGGTTCGACCAGCTCGAACTTCACAGTGCTTCCTCCTACGGCGGTTCAGGGCCTTTCATGGTCTTTCGTCCACTGTTGAGGGGCGGACACAGGTATGGGATGTTCGTTCGGCGTTGATGGTTTCACCGCCTGTGGACAGAAGGAAACCGTTTCCGCGCCGCGGCTTTCCGGGGGGTCGGTGACCTGCGGCGACACGGAGAAAGGTGATGTGCGTCCCTCTCGGAACCGTGCGCCGCGGGGGACCGGGCCGCCCCGGGGCACGGGAACGTGAACCTTCCGGACACTCCACGTATCCCACCCGATACCCCCTTCCCCCGGCCCCCCACGAGTGTTCACGAGTGTTGAGGAGACCCCTTGAGCCACGACGCGGTCGCCCTGCTGTCCGGCGCACCCGACCGGCGCGCCCTCATCGCCGCGCTCGCCGCCGCCGGCCCGGACCTGAAGGTGCGGCTGGTCGCCGACGGAGCCGTGGTGGAACTCCGCGACGCCGACGGCCGCGTGGTCGCCTCCCTCCAGGCCGCCCAGCGGCTGGCGCTGTCCGCCGAGGCCGAGCGCCTGCTCGCCGACGGCATCGCCGACGACCTGCCCGCCCAGCCGTACTGGGTGGAGGCCCGCGGCGCGGAACTCGCCGACACGGACACCGCCGGAGTGGTCGGCCGGTTCGTCCGCGACCTCGCCGAACGCCTGGGCGGAGCGGTGTGGGAGCCGGACTCCGCACTGCTCCGCGGCCACCCCTTCCTGGAGGGCGCCACCGAGCACCCCGCCGTCACCGCGCTCACCGAGCAGGCGGCGGTCGTGGTGCAGGACCGCCCCCTGGTTCCGCTGTCCCCCTGGATCGTGGACGCCATGGCCCGGCACGGCCGCCGGGGCCTGCGCCTCCAGGTGGTCACCCCCTCGACCTCGCGCCTCACCCACGCGCTCCGGTCGATCCTGCGGTCCCCCGCGGCCCGCTGGGTGGTCCAGACCCCCGCGGGCGCCTACTACGACGGCTTCTCCGGCGTCCCGCTGCGCTGGGACGAGCGGACGGCGTTCACCGTCGACGAGGACGCGCGGCCCGACGGGCCGCCGGAGGAGTTCCGCGCCGACGACGCCGACCGCGGCTGCCAGTTGCACGTGGACCTGACCGTGGAGCACCCCGCCGACAACGGCCTGGTCCTGGGCTCCTGTGTGGAACTGCTCGCCGAACACCTGGGCGGCGCCCTCCCCGCGGTCTGGGGCACCGCCGAGCCCTTCGCCCAGGAGTGGCGGCGGGCCGTGTTCACCCGGACCGCCCGCAACCGCGCCCCCGGGCAGACCTGGGCGGCGTTCTCCGGTCCGCCCGAGGGGATGCGCGAGGACGGTGTGCGCCCGTTCGCGGGCACGGTGCGGGTGAGCCGCACCGCGTCGGGGGTGCGCGAGGCGATCACGCTCGCCGTCGGGTATCCCGAGGGCGGGGAGCCCGACCTGTCGGCGCTGCACCCCCTGGTCAGGGAGCTCACCGCGCGGGACGTGCTGCGGACCATGACGGTGCGGCGGGCGGGCGGCCGCGCCGACCTCACCTACGCGCCGCACTGGGCGGGTCTGCCGCTTCCGGTGGGCGTGGCGCTGGGGCAGGAGGCGGTGTCGGTCATCGGCACCGGGCGGGCGCTGGGCGCGCCCGTGCGGCCGCTGCCGTTCGGTCCGCCGCTGACCCCCGCGTTCTGGTACCAGGTGGGCACCGGGGTCGAGGAGGACTCCTGGGTGCGGTTCCGGGAGCTGATGGCGCACCTGCACCCGGACGGAGAGGCCGACGGCGGGGCCGGGGATCAGGACCCCGGACAGTCCTCCGAGCGGGCCTCCGCGGACGGGGCGGCACCCTCTCCGTGAGTCATCACGCCCGCACGCACCGAATGGTCAGAGGCGTCCGGTTCGGTAGGGTTCTCCCGGGCCCCTGGCACCCCGTCTCCCCCCGCACCTCCACTCCCCTGCACCGCCGAGAGGAACGCCGATGAGTCTTCGCGTCGTGCACCGCCCGACCAGGACCGTGCACCCCGCACCGGCGCAGGAGCCCCATGAGGTGGAGGCCCCGCCGACCCTTCCCGACGGCAAGGCGCAGGGCAACCCGCTCATGACGATCCTGCCCATGGTCGGCATGATGGGGTCGATGACCATCATGATGGTCATGCGCAACCCGGCGTTCATCGCGCTGGGCGGCGTCGTTCTGGTGATCGCCCTGCTGGCGGCGCTGGGCATGCTGTTCTCCCGGCGCGGCCAGGTGGGCCGCCAGCGCCGCAACCAGCGCGAGCTGTACCTCCAGTACCTGGAGGAGCTGCGCGAGGAGCTGACCGAATGGGAGGACTCCACCCGCTCGCACGCCCGTCTGCTGGACCCGCCGCCGGAGGCCCTGTACGACGTCGTCCGCGATCCCACCCGGCTGTGGGAGCGCCGCCGCAGGCACCGTGACTTCCTGCGGGTGCGGGTGGGCACCGGCCTCACCGAGGGCCGCCTGCTGCGGCTGGCCGAGCAGGGCACCGCGCTCACCCCCACCGACCCGTTCATGCTGTCGGAGGCCCAGGCGGCGATCCGCCGGTTCGCGACCATCCCGGAGATGCCCCTCTCCCTGCCGCTGGACATGGCCGGGAACGTCAGCGTCGTGGGCGAGCGCGAGGACGTCATGCGGCTGATGCGGGCGCTCATCGCCCAGTTCGGCGCGTTCCACGCCCCCGAGGACGCCGGTCTCGCGGTGGCCTACCCCGCCGAGAACGCGGCGGACTGGGAGTGGCTGCCGTGGCTGCCGCAGGTACTGGACCCGCAGCGGCGCGAGGGCGGGGCCGCGGTGCGGCTCATCGCCCCCACCCCCGCCGAACTGGGCGGCCTGCTCGCCGACGAGCTGCGGGCGCGCACCGACTTCGCGTCGGAGGTGCGCCGGGGCATGGGCAAGCGGGAGGCGTACCAGATGATGCGCCGCCTGCTCGTCGTCCACGACACCCACGGGGAGGTCGCCGCCGAGCTGGTCCGCCCCGACGACGCGGTGGACCCCGGGGCGCTGGCCGTCACCGTGCTGCACCTGGTGTCCCGGCAGGTGGACGAGCCGGGCGACGTGAGCGTGCGCATCACCGTCGAGGGCGACCGGGTGCAGGTGGAGGAGCTGCGCGGCTCCGACCCCGTGGTCACCGTCGGCACCGTCGACGACGTCCCCGCCGCCACCCTCTCCGGCCTGGCCCGCATGCTGGCCCCGCTGCGGCTGTCCCCGGAGTCGGTGGAGGAGACCGCCCAAGAGGGCGGCGCCGTCGACTTCACCGCGATGATGGGCGTCCAGGACCCGGGCGCCATGGACGTGCAGCGGCTGTGGGCGCCGCGCAGCGAACGGGCGTTCCTGCGGGTGCCCATCGGCATGGACGACATGGGCCAGCCGGTGGTCCTGGACCTCAAGGAGTCCGCGCAGCTGGGCATGGGCCCGCACGGGCTGTGCGTGGGCGCGACCGGTTCGGGCAAGAGCGAGATGCTGCGCACCCTGGTGCTGGCGCTGGCGGCCGGGCACTCGCCGGAGCGGGTCAGCATGGTCCTGGTCGACTACAAGGGCGGTGCGACGTTCGCGCCGTTCGAGGACATGCCGCACGTCGCCGGGGTGATCACCAACCTGGAGGACGACGCCGCGCTCATCGAGCGCGTGCACGCGAGCCTGTCCGGCGAGGTGCAGCGCCGCCAGCAGGTGCTGCGCGACGCCGGGAACGTCCCCAACATCGGCGACTACACCTACAAGCGGCAGCACGACCCGAGCCTGCCGCCGCTGCCGCACCTGCTGGTGATCATCGACGAGTTCGGCGAGCTGCTGACCGCCCGCCCCGACTTCATCGAGCTGTTCCTGTCGATCGGCCGCATCGGCCGCAGCATCGGTGTGCACCTGCTGCTGTCCAGCCAGCGCATCGAGGGCGGCAAGCTGCGCGGCCTGGAGACGTACCTGTCGTACCGGTTGGGCCTGCGCACGTTCTCCGAGGAGGAGAGCCGCACCGTCCTCAACACACCCGACGCGTTCCACCTGCCGTCGCTGCCCGGGTTCGGGTACCTCAAAGTGGACACCAGCGTGTACCAGCGTTTCAAGGCCGGGTACGTGTCCGGGCCCTACCGGGGCCCGGTGGCGGAGGAGTCCGAGTCCGACGGGGTCGTGACGGTGCGCCCCTACACCGCGTACAACACGGCCCCCGAGGAGCCCGGGGCCGTCCGGTCGGCGGGCGAGGAGAGCCCGATGCCGTCGCGGACGGTCGGCCCGACCCTGCTCGACGTGATGGTGTCCCAGTTCGACCGGCACGGCGAGCGGACCCGGTCCATCTGGCTGCCGCCGCTGCCCACCGCCGCCTCCCTGGGCACCATGGCGGGCGCTCCCGAGAGGACCGACCACGGTCTGCGGCTGCCCGGCGGGCACGCGCCCATGAGCGTCCCCGTCGGCCTGTTGGACGACGCCACCAAGCAGTGGCAGGGCGTGTGGAAACTGGACCTGACCGCCTCGGGCGGGCACGTCGCCGTCATCGGCGGCCCGCAGAGCGGCAAGACCACGATGCTGCGCACCCTGGTGCTGTCGCTGGCGCTGACCCACACCCCGCAGCAGGCGGCGGTGTACTGCCTGGACCTGATGGGCGGCGGCCTGCAATCGCTGTCGGCGCTCCCGCACGTGGGCGGGGTGGCGGCGCGCACCGACATCGAACGGGTGCGGCGGACCGTCGAGGAGATCCGGGGCATGCTGGAGCACCGCCAGGAGGTGTTCCGGGAGCGGGGCATCGATTCGGTGGCCCAGCTGCGGCGCATGCACGCCCGCGGCGAGGTGCCCGAGCTGGCCAGCGCAGACGTGCTGCTGGTCATCGACGGGTTCGGGGCGCTGCGCAAGGACTTCGAGGACATCGACGGCATGGTCAACGAGCTGCTCCAGCGCGGCGGCGGGTTCGGCGTGCACGTGGTGGCGGGCATGCTGCGCTGGAACGACGTGCGCATCGCCGTGCAGTCGAACTTCGGGCAGAAGGTGGAACTGCACCTCAACGACCCGTCCGAGTCCACGATCGACCGCAAGCTCGCCGAGACCATCAGCGCCAAGGCCCCCGGGCGGGCGCTCACCGACGACGAGCTGTTCGGCCAGGTGGCGCTGCCGCGCATCGACGGGGTGGACTCCGACGAGGACCTGGGCGAGGCCGTGGAGAAGGCGGTGCGGACCGTCGACGGCGCCTGGGGCGGCCGCCGGGCGCCGAGCGTCCGGGTGCTGCCGCACCGGCTGTCGGCGCGGACCCTGCCCACCCCCGAGTCGGAGCCCCGGCTGGTGCCGATCGGGGTGGACGAGCGGGCGCTGGACCCGGTGCTGCTGGACCTGTTCGACCGCGACCAGAACCTGCTGGTGCTGGGCGACGGCGAGTGCGGCAAGACCAACCTGCTGCGGCTGGTGGCCGAGGGCCTGGTGTCCCGGTACTCGTCCGACGAGGTGGTGTTCGCGGTGATGGACCCGCGCCGGACGCTGCGCAACGTGGTGCCCGAGGAGTACATGGGCGGGTACGCGAGCACCCCCAAGGTGTGCGCCGGCCTGGCCGGGGGCGTGGCCAAGGAGGTGGAGTCGCGCATCCCCGAGGACGGCGACCTGGACTCGCTGGAGCCGGGGTCGTTCAAGGGCCCGCGGATCGTGGTGCTGGCCGACGACTACGACGTGCTCACCACCGCCGGGCAGAAGCCGCTGGCGCCGTTCGTGCCCTTCGTGCCCAACGGCCGGGACATCGGCCTGCACTTCGTGGTGGCCCGCCGGGTCGCCGGCGCCGGGCGCGGGATGTACGAGCCGCTGGTGCAGGCGATCCGGGAGATCGGCACGAGTGCGCTGGTCATGACCGGCGACCGGTCCGAGGGACAGATCCTGCCGCGGGTGTACGCGGCGGCGCAGCCGCCCGGCCGGGGCAAGTGGGTGACCCGCGGCGGGGCGACGCAGCTGATCCAGACGGCACTGAGGGACTAGGGCGTGTTCCGCGGATACCCACCCTGCCGCGCGGTGCCCCGGCACCTCCCCCGCCGCGTTCTCACCGGTCGGCAGGAGGACCCGCCCCGACTCCTTCTCCGGCTTCACGATGCATGCACCAGGACCCCGTTCGCGACGAGCGGCATCCACGGAACACGCCCTAGCGGGCAGTGAGCGGAGGAAGTCCGATGAGCGATACCACCGCGGTCGACGCCCTGGCCGGGCGCATCCGCGCGATCGACTGGAGCGGGGGCCCGGACCGCACCCGGTCGCGGGTGGCGCTGATGCGCGAGTACCTGCGGCGGGCGGCGCTGTGGACGCGGGCCGTGCAGGGCAGGGGATGGCCGTTCTACGACGTCGCGGCGTTCGCCGCGCCGGGTGTGCGCGCCGACGACGGGGTCGTGCGCGGGGTCCTGGGGAGTCCGGCGATCGTCGAGCAGGATCCGGCGGTGGGCAGGTCCTGTGCCTGGGCGCTGCACCTGGCCGCGGCCCGTGACGCCGGGGTGTCGCTGCCGGACCTGCCGGACCTCTTCGAGCCGCTGATCCGGATGTACGAGCGCGGCGGCGGCTTCTCGCTCTCGGGGGCGGGCACGATCGACATCGACGCCGCGGGCCTGTACCGCGGCACCCTGCTCGACCACCTCGGGGACGAGCCCCGGGCTCCCGGGACCGACGCCGAACTCGACGCCCTCGACGGCATCGCCCCGCGGGCCGCCGCACCGGAGGAGGTGGCCGCGCCCCCCGCATACCCGTCGGCCGCCTACGCGGTGTCCGTTCCCGAGACGGCCGCGGCCCCCGTCCGGGAGGCACCGCCCGCTCCCGCGGCTGCGGCCGCCCAGGCTGCGCGGGCCGCGGCCCCGGGTCCTCCTGAAGCGCCGGTGACGCCGGGGGTCCCGGGTGCACCGACCATGCTGCCGCCCGCCCCCGGGCATCCGTCCGGGGCCTACCCGCAGCCCGGGCCCTACGCGCACGGCGGGTACCCGGGGCACCCCGCTCCCGGCCACGTCCCCCCGGCGCAGGCCGTCCGGCTCCGCCACCACACCCACTGGAACCCGGACGATCCCACCGTCGGCCTGGCCGAGCCGTGGCAGCGCTTCTTCGCCCGGTTCGTCGACACCGTCCTGGTCGGGGTCCTGTGGTTCCTGTTGATGCTGGCCACGACCTTCACCGCCGTGATCATCGGTGGCGGGGACATCGTGGGGGAGTCCGCCGAGCCGGCCTTCCAGATCGGGGCGGTCTTCTCGTTCGCGGTGTTCCCGATCCTGTGGGAGTGGTTCCAGGTCTGCGTGTGGGGCCGCTCGGTGGGCAAGATGCTCCTGGGCCTGTGGGTGGTCCGCGCCGAGGGCGGCGGAAAGCCGCCCGCAGGGCGCGCCCTGCTGCGCGCGCTGTGCTTCGCGCCCGGGTTCACCAACATCGTCAACTGGCTGCTGCCCTGGTCGCTGACGAACGTGCTCTGGTCGCTGCGCGACAAGGAGCGCAGGCGCTGCCTGCACGACAGGTTCACGCGCTCGGTGGTCGTCCAGGTCGGCTGAACCCCGAAACCCTGGCCCGATCCGGACAAACGGGAACATCGACGAACGTACGGACACTAGGTTCGCACCATGCGTCAATTCATGGGAATCCTCATCGGCGCCGGCTTCGGCCTGGCGTTCGTGCTCGCGAACGCCGGGCCGCCACTGCCGTCCGCCGTGGGGATGGTGCTGCGCGTCCTCGCCGTGGCGGCGCTGGTGGCGACCGTCGTGCTCTCGGGAGCCCTCTCCCGCCGCCCGGCCCCGCCGGCGGCGGAGGCCGGACCCGCACCCGCGTTCCGGTTCGGCCCGTTCTACGGGGTCGTCGTACTGGTGGAGGTCGTGCTGATCTTCGGCGGTGTACAGGTACTGCGCCTGTCGGAGGCGCCCTGGCAGGCGAACGTCGCCTGGATCGCGCTGGTCGTGGGGCTGCACTTCCTGCCGCTGGCCTGGTACTGGCGGATGCGGGAGATCCTGGCCGCCGCCCTCTACATCTCCGCGATGGGCGCGGTGGGCCTGGTCATGGTGGCGGTCGGCGCCGCGGAATGGGCCCCGTTCGTCAGCGGTGTGCTCACCGGCCTGGGCATCCTGGCCGGAATTCTGGTGAGCCTGGTCGTCATGCTGCGCGCCTCCCGCGACGCGGTCGGCCACACCCCGGGGACCGCTCCGCTCCGCTGAGCCCCGTGTCCGGCGACACCGGTCCCGGCGCGGGGCCGGACCCGGCGAGGGCATGCCGTGAGCGGCCCGGACGCCCCGGCACCCGCCTCCGCGGCCCGGTGCGGGCGACCGCCGGGGCCGGACGGGAACGGACGGCGCGGGCGCACCGGGGAACGGGCTCAGAACCGGTACGGGTGGGGGACGTCGAACCAGGCGCGGCGGGGCCCGCGGGGGATCGCCCCCGGGCGGGGCT
>NZ_JASFDV010000006.1 GCF_030766825.1 Nocardiopsis sp. CC223A | reverse complement strand
AAGATCCCCTCGCCCCACACCGAGATCATCACGACGCAGGACGAAAGGATCCAGTCACTTTCAAAACACGGCCTAGCCCCCGGTCGGTGGACGGGGCGGCCCGGCGGGCCGCCCCTTCGCCGTTTCCGTACCCGGGCCCGGTCAGATGCCCAGGTGGGAGCGGACCTCACCCCAGGCGGCGTGCCCCGGGTCGATGACGGCGAAGTGGTCGGCCCCCGCCGGCTCCCGGTACTCCACCCGGTCGCCCGCAGCGCGGGCCGCCGCCGTGTAGTCGCGGCTGTGCTCGACCGGGACCCGCTGGTCCGCGTCGCCGTGCACCACCAGTTGCGGCCGCCCGATCGGAACCCGGTGCAGCGGCGAGGACTCCGCGTACGCCCGTCCCGCCGGGTGCGGCCCCAGGAAGGGTTCGACCGCGCCCTCACCGAGCCCCGCCCGGGCACAGCGCTCCAGGTCGGTGACGGGGGCCAGGGCGACCACCTCGGTGACCGGGGTGCCGGCGTCCAGGGCGTTGAGCAGGGCCAGGTGCCCGCCCGCGGAGTGGCCGACGCTCACCACCCGGGCGGCGTCGTACCGCTCGGGTGCCGCGTGCAGGGCGCGGCCGATCTGCCGCAGGGCCGCGTTCACGTCGTCGAGGGTCTGCGGCCAGCCGCCGCCGTCGTCCCCCGTGCGCCGGTACTCGACGTTCCACACCGCCCACCCCGCCGCGGTGAGGTCGCGGGCGACCGGGTCCATCAGCGAGGCGTCGTGCAGGTCGCGCCACCAGCCGCCGTGCAGCAGCACGGCCACCGGGGCGGGGCCGCCCGCTCCCCCGCCGCCCCCGCCCGCAGGATCCCAGCGGTGGACGATCCCGCTGGAGTGGTCGCCGTAGCGTTCGGTGGTGGGCATGGGCTCTCTCCTCGCGACCTCGTCGTCGCCCGCACCGTAGCAGCACCCGGGACCCGCGCACACGAGGCTCGGCGCCGCCGGCACTGTGCCGGCGGCGCCGATGCGCGTGGAGCGGTGGTGCGGTCGCAGGTCCTAGAAGGCCGGACCGGCGGCCATGGCCTCGTCGACGGTCTCGGCGCGGGCGCTCTCGACCTCCTCGACCAGGTCCTCCTCGTGCTCCTCGAACTCCTCCGCCACGGCGGTGCTGAAGGAGCGCAGCGCCACCTCCTGGGTGAGGATGTCGCCGCGCACGCGGTTGTTCTCGCCGATCTGGGCGGTCGGGGTGTTGCCCGACACGGCCAGGTCGCCGCCGATGATGTTGTTGTCGATGTAGGCGCCACCGGAGATGCCGGTGACGGTCAGCGTGCCGTCGATGTAGTTGACCGACGCGCAGAAGCCCTCCTGCTCGCCCGCCCCGACGGCCACCGGGCCGGCGCCGTCGGTGTAGGACGCCGCGCCGAGGACCTCGCTGTCGCAGAGGATGCCGCCACCGGTGGAACCGCTGACGGTCAGCGCGCCGCGCACGACGGAGTCGTAGATGTCGACGTACTCGACACCGGTGCCCTTGACGGCGCCGCCGACCCGGGAGCCCTCGACGTAGACGGCACCGGTCTGGGCGTTGATGTTCTTGACGGAGGAGTCGACGACGAACGCGAAGCCGTCGTTGGCGGCGCCCTCGACCGGGACGGTGCGCAGGGCCGCGCCGGCGCTGCTGTCCTCCAGGTAGGTGCCGTACGAGCCGCGGTTGACGACACGGCCGTCGACGGTGGTCTCGGAGGCGTCGAAGTAGCCGTCCGGCTGGACCTTGACGTCGCCCTCGATCTCACCGCCCAGGATGTGCAGGTTCGCGCCCTTGCGGACAATGACGTCACCCTGGATGACGGTGCCGTCCAGGAAGCAGCTCTTGCCGGCGGGGACCGCGAGGTCGGTGGGCAGCGTGATGGCGCCGCCGTGGCCAGAGCAGAGCGTGACCAGGTCCGCCTGAGCGGGAGCGGCCATGAGCGTGACGCCGCCGACGGCCAGGGCGGCCGTGGCCGCGGCAGCGACCGAGCTCCGGATCTTCATGCGGGGGGATTCCTTTCATCGTGACCGTGGGGGTGACGACGCTCCCGGGGGTACCCGAGCGGGGTGAGAGCGTCGGAAGACACCTCAGTGAAAGTACCGATCTCTCGTCGCTTTGGGAATACTTGCTGAGCGAAGATTCGCTTCTGTCCAGGTTTCCGCTGGGAAAACGTTCCAGGTGACAATGGCAGCCGGTGGACACACCGGCCGACCCGTTCCGCCCGGCGGGACCGGGTACGGCACGGGCCGCCCCGGACGGTGTCCGGAGGCGGCCCGCACGGGTGGGGACGGCTCACCTCACATGGCCGTCACCGGTCACGATGTACTTTGTGGAGGTCATCTCGGTCAGGCCCATGGGGCCACGGGCGTGCAGTTTCTGAGTGGAGATGCCGATTTCCGCACCGAATCCGAATTCGCCGCCGTCGGTGAACCGGGTGGAGGCGTTGACCATCACCGCGGCCGCGTCCACCCGGGACACGAAGTAACGGGAGGTCTTCAGGGAATCGGTGACGATGGCCTCGGTGTGCTTGGTGGAGTAGCGGCGGATGTGCGCCAGCGCGTCGTCGATGGTGGGCACGACCCGCACCGCCAGGTCCGAGGACAGGTACTCGGTGGCCCAGTCCTCCTCGGTGGCCTCGACGACGTCGGCGGGCGAGGTGTGCGCGGCGGCGATCTCGCGCACCCGGGCGTCGCCGTGCACGGTCACGCCGGCCTGCGCCAGCTCGGCCAGCACCCGCGGCAGGAACTCCTCCGCGACGGCCTCGTGCACCAGCAGGGTCTCGGCGGAGTTGCACACCGACACCCGTTGGGCCTTGGCGTTGACGGTGATGGCCACCGCCTTGTCGAGGTCGGCCCCGGCGTCCACGTACACGTGGCACAGGCCCTCGCCGGTCTCGATGACCGGGACGGTGGAGTCGCGGACCACGGCCTGGATGAGGGAGCCGCCGCCGCGCGGGATGAGGACGTCGACCAGGCCGCGGGCGCGCATCAGCGCCAGGGAGGACTCCCGGGTGCGGCCGGGCACCAGCTGTACGGCGTCGACGGGGACCCCGGTGTCGGCCAGGGCGTCGCGGATGACGCCGACGATGGCGGTGTTGGAGTCGTAGGCCGAGGAGGAGCCGCGCAGCAGGGCGGCGTTGCCGCTCTTGAGGCACAGCGCGGCGGCGTCCACGGTGACGTTGGGGCGGCCCTCGTAGATGATGCCGACCACGCCCAGCGGAACACGGATCTGGCGCAGGTCCAGGCCGTTGGGGAGCACCCCGCCGCGTACCGACTCGCCCACCGGGTCGGGCAGCTCGACGATCTCGCGGACGGCGTCGGCGATGGCCTCGATGCGCTGCGGGGTCAGTGTGAGGCGGTCGATCATGGCCTCGGAGGTGCCGTCCTCGCGGGCCCGCGCCACGTCCCGGGCGTTGGCGGCCGTGATCTCGTCGGCCCGCTTGACCAGGGCGTCGGCGATCGCCTCCAGGGCGGCGTCCTTGACCGCCCGGCTGAGCGGGGCGAGGTCGGCCGCCGCGTCCCCTGCACGTTCGGCTACCGCGCGGACCTCGCGCTCGATGTCACTCATGGCGTTACTCTCTCGGGATTCGGGAGGGACCCCGCACGCCCGGGTCCTGCCGCGTCGAAGGACCGGGCCGGGGTGATCGGTCCAGCCTATCCGCCCGGGCCCCGCCCCGCCCGGCCCTTTCCTCCGCCTGCTCGCGTCCACGGGTCGGACCGGCGCCCGGGCCGGCCGGCCCGGGCGCGTCCGGGTTCAGCTCCAGCCGTAGCGGCTGCGCAGGACGTCGGCGACCAGCCAGAAGATCTCCTCGTCCAGGATGGCGGCCTCGCGGCGGATGTCGTCCTCGTCGAACTCGAAGAGGCGGTCCACCCGCAGGAAGGAGTCGCGGCCCTCGCGGTCCCAGGGGCCCGAGCCGATGGGCAGCCAGTCCTGGAGCTCCCACTGCTCGGGGCGCTGGGAGGACAGCATCAGCCCGTGCAGGCGGCGGCCCTTGCGGCCGACCACCAACAGCGGCCGGTCCTTGCCCTGGGAGGGGTCCTCCTCGAAGGGGACCCAGGTCCACACGATCTCGCCCGCGTCGGCCAGGCCGTCCCGTTCGGGGGCGTAGACGAGCTTGGTGGCGTTCTCGGAGGTGGGGATCTCCCGCAGTTCACCGCGGTGGGGGTGGTCGTCTCTGTGCTGTGCCGTACGTTCGCTCATCTGGGCATGATAGGGGTCCGGACGCACCCCGGGGACGGTGGGCAGGACCGCCGCGGGGATACCCGAACGGCGTTCACTAGGATCAAGGGCGCGACGCGGCGCCGCAGGGCGGCGCATCCGCCGACGGACCCGACCTGGCGCACCGGGTTCCCGTCGTTCGACAGCGAACCGATGGAACACGGAGCCGGACATGACCACCTCCTCCACCCCCCGCACCGTCCTGGTGACCGGCGGCGCCTCCGGACTGGGCGCGGCCCTGGTCGCCGAGTTCAGTGCGCGGGGCGACCGCGTGCTGGCCACCGACCTGGCCGAGGAGGCGCCCGCGAACCTGCCCGCGGGTGCCGACTACCTGCGCCTGGACGTCACCTCCGACGACGACTGGGCCGGCGCCCTGGCCTGGGTCGAAGAGCACTGGGGCGGCCTGGACGTCCTGGTGAACAACGCCGGGGTCGCCGCGGGCGGCCGCATCGACGTCCTGGGCATGGACGACTGGCGCTGGATCACCGAGATCAACCTGTTCGGCGTGGTGCGGGGCTGCCGCACCTTCACCCCGCTGTTCAAGCGCCGGGGCTCGGGCCACATCGTCAACACCGCCTCGGCCGCCGGGCTCATCCACCCGCCCGCGATGGGCTCCTACAACGCCACCAAGGCGGCCGTGGTCGCGCTCAGCGAGACCCTGCTCCACGAACTCCACCCGTTCGGGGTACGGGTGTCGGTGGTGTGCCCCTCGTTCTTCCGCACCAACCTGGCCTCGTCCCTGCGCGGCAGCGACCCCGAGGTGGAGAAGAGCGCGGTCAAGCTCATCAACGGGTCGCGCCTGGGCGCCGAGGACATCGCCGCCCGCGTGGTGCGCGCCGTGGACCGGGGCACCCACCTGATCCTCCCCGACGCACAGGCCAAGAGCGCGTTCTGGGCCAAGCGGCTGGCCCGCCCCCTGTACGACCGGACCATGCGGGCCGTGGCCGGGCAGATGCTCAGGCATGTCGGCGGGTCCGCGGCGAAGGAGAAGGTGTGAGCAAGGGCACCGTCGTCATCACCGGGGCCAGCGCCGGGCTGGGGGCCGAGATGGCCCGCCGGTTCGCTGCGCTCGGCTACGACCTGGGCCTGTGCGCCCGGCGCACGGACCGGATGGAGGGGCTGCGCGCGGAGATCGCCGCCGCCCACCCCGGTCGGCGCGTGGTGCTCAAGGCCCTGGACGTCACCGACGACGACGCCGTCTTCCGGGTCTTCGGCGAGTTCGCCGGGGAACTGGGGACGGTGGACCGGGTGGTGGTCAACGCCGGGCTGGGCAAGGGCGCGGCGCTGGGCACCGGCCGGTTCGACGCCAACCGGCAGACCGCCATGACCAACTTCGTGGGCGCACTGGCCCAGGTGGAGGCGGCCCTGGAGATCTTCCGGGAGCAGGGCCGCGGCCACCTGGTGGTGATCTCGTCCATGTCGGCGCTGCGCGGCATGCGCCGCTCCATGACCGTCTACGCCGCCACCAAGGCGGGCGTGTCCGCCCTCGCCGAGGGGGTGCGGGCCGAGAACATCCCCGGTGTGGACGTGTCGGTCGTCCACCCCGGCTACATCCGCTCCGAGATGAACGAGAAGGTCGAGCAGCGGACCCGGTTCATGGTCGACACCGAAACGGGTGTGCGCGCCATGGTCGCGGCCATCGAGAAGCGCAGGGTCAAGGCGTACGTCCCCGCCTGGCCGTGGGTGCCGATCGGGTTCCTGTTGAAGCGGCTGCCGCTGTCGGTGGTACGCCGGATGACCTGACCTCGCGCCCGCGGTGCCCGGTTCCGGGCGCCGCGGGCGGTCACAGGTCCCGGACGGTCCGCAGGATCTCGGCCCGCGCCGGGCCGCCCTCGGGCACCGGGACCAGCGGGTACACGTGGAAGGCGCCCTCCTCCTCGCTGAGCCGGACCGTGCCCCCGACCTCGGCCACCAGGTCCCGCAGGCGGCGGGTGTCCGGCAGCAGCACGTCGCGCGTGCCGATGTAGAGGTCCATGGGCGGCAGGGTCGCCAGCTCCCCGTACACCGGGCTCAGCCGGGGCAGGGCCAGGTCGTCCCCGCCCGACCAGGACTTCGCCGCCTCCAGCATCCCCACCGGGCTCAGCCAGGGGTCGCGTTCGTCCACCTCGGCGATCTCGGGGTTGGACATCGTCAGGTCGGCCCACGGGGAGATCAGGATCAGCCGCGCCGGTTCCGGCAGCCCCGCGCCGGTCAGGGTCTGGGCCAGGGCCAGCGCGAGGCCGCCGCCCGCGGAGTCGCCCGCGAACGCGGTCCGCTCCGGCGCCACGTCCGCCGACAGCTCCCGGTAGACCTGTGTCAGGAACGGGAAGGCCTCCCGGTAGGTGTGCTCGGGCGCCAGCCCGTAGAGCGGCACCTCCACCCGGCAGCCCGTGTCGGCCATCCGGGAGACGAGCACCCAGTGCCACGCGGAGATCTCGCTGACGTAGGTCCCGCCGTGCACGTACAGCACCGCCTTCACCGGGTTCTCCGTGTCGCGGGGGAGAACGGTGTAGACGGGGAAGCCGGCGACCGTCCGCAGGCCGATCCAGTGCCGTTGGGCGACCCAGTGCGGGGGCGCGGGGTCGTCCTTGGGCTCGTACAGCCACTCCCGGGCGCTCTCCACCGAGCCCATCGGGCGCTTGCGCACCACACGCAGCGCCAATGACAGCAGCCGCGCCGTCAAGCTCGGCATGGGGCACTCCTTCCCCTGGGGGCGGGGGACCCGCCCCTTCCATGTCCCTGTGACCGGATTCTCTCCCGGGCCGGGGACATCTGCGGGCACCGGGGCCGTGTCGCCGAGATCCGGCCCCGTGGGCGGCCGTCCACGGGGCTCTCGCGGGCGGCCGTCCCGGGAGCGGCGTCACCGGGTGACGAGGTCGCCGCGGTGGACCGGCACGCGCTCGTAGCGGCCCGGCTCTGGCTAGGGTTGTCGTATGGAACGCCGCAGACTCAGCTCCCTGACCATCGAAGGCCTGACCTCGATTCGCTCGGCCACGGTCGAGTTGGGGCATGTCAACGTCCTGGTCGGAGCGAACGGGTCGGGCAAGAGCAATTTCATCGCGGCGCTGGAGATGATCGGCAAGATCGCCGATGGACGCCTGGGGATGCACACCCTTCAAAGCGGCGGGGCATCCAACCTGCTCCACAAGGGACCGGAGCCGAGCGGCGAGATCATCCTCAGAGCACGATTCGGCCTCGTCACCTACGAAGCGGCAATGGTTCCCACAACGGATGACTCACTGGTCTTCAGCAGGGAGATGATCTCCGCGCCCGCTGAAGAAGGGCTCGCCCCTACGGCCATCTCGGTCACAAGGGGATCGAAGGAAAGCCTGCTCCCCGAGGTGTCGAGTGGCGAAGTCGGGGCCTCCGCGGAACTCCGGTCGGTCTCCGAGCCAGTGTTGGAGCGGCTCGGCGGCTGCCGTGTCTTCCACTTCCACGACACCAGTGCCAACGCCCCCGTCAAGGGCAACGGCTATACGGCCGACGACCTCGCCCTGCACCCCGACGCCGCCAACCTGGCTGCCGTGCTGCTGCGTCTGCGGGATGGGGAGCCCGAAGTCTACAACCGCATCCTCCGCGATGTGCGGGGCATCGCGCCGTTCTTCCGCGACTTCGTGCTGGTCGAACAGAACGAGCGTGTACGGCTGCGCTGGACCCAACAGGACAGCGAGAACGTCTTCCCTGCCAGCGCGATGTCCGACGGCACCCTGCGTTTCGTCTGCCTGGCCACCCTGCTCAACATGCCGGGCAGACCGGGGATCATCGTTCTGGACGAACCCGAACTCGGCCTGCACCCCTACGCCATCGTGCAACTCGGCGAGATGATCCATGCGGCGAGCGTCGACAGCCAGATCGTCATCGCCACCCAATCCGTCACCCTGATCGACCAGGTGGCGTTGGAGGATCTGATCGTGGTCGAACGGGAGGCGGGAGCCTCCGTCTTCCACCGGCCCAGGCCGGAAGAGCTCCAGATGTGGCTGGAGGAGTACTCCCTGGGCGAACTGTGGCAGAAGAACCTCCTGGGGGGACGCCCCCGCTCCGAGCGAAGGTGAACGTGCGCAGGCTGCACATCCTCTGCGAGGGCCAGACCGAGGAGAACCTCGCCACCGAGACGCTGCGGCCTTACTTCACCTCACACGACACCTACGTGACGGTGTCCGTCCTCACCACGAGGCGTACCGTCGCGGGTCCCGACAGCAAGGGAGGCGTCGGCCGTTGGAACGCACTGGACCGGGATGTCCGACTGCTCCTGCGCGACACCTCGATCCAGGTGCTCACCACCCTGGTGGACTACTACGGCGCCCCGTCGGACGCACCGGGGATGAAGAACAGGCCGCAAGGGACGCCGTACGACCGGGTCGCCCATGTGGAATCCGCCATCGCCGAGGCCGTGGGCGACCCCCGTTTCCTTCCCTACCTGATCCTGCACGAGACCGAGGCCTGGGTACTCGCCTGTGCGGAGACCCTGGGCGAACTCGTGGAAGAACCGAGGCTTGCCGACTCACTCCGCGCAATCGTCGAGAGCGCGGGAGGTCCTGAGCTGGTCAACGACGGTCCGAACACCGCGCCCTCGAAACGGATCGAGGGGTTGTACCCGACCTACCGCAAGACCAGGGACGGCCCCGACACCGTCTGTTTGGCCGGTGTGGAGGAGATCCGACGCCAGTGCCCGCACGCCGACGCCTGGTTCCGAGCCGTGGAAGAACGCCTCGGAACCAGGCAACCCGGCTGATCTGTGTCGCGGACCGGGGTCACAGGACGACGAGGTCGTCGCGGTGGACCAGCTCGCGCTCGTAGGAGGGGCCCAGTTCCCGGGCCAGCCACCGGGTGGAGCGGCCCATCAGGTCGGGCACCTCGGCGGAGTCGTAGTTGACCAGGCCGCGGGCCACCACGGTGCCCTGCTCGTCGCGCAGGTCCACCGGGTCCCCGGCGCTGAACTCCCCGAGCACGTCCACCACCCCGGCGGGCAGCAGCGACGCCTTGTCGCGGGCCACCGCGGCCACCGCGCCCGGGTCCAGGACCAGGCTGCCGCGCCCGGCGGTGGCGTGGGCCAGCCACAGCTGGCGGGCCGAGGGGCGCCGCCCCGAGGCGGCGGCGAAGAGCGTGCCGACCCCCTCCCCCGCCAGCGCCGCGCGGGCGTTGGCGGCGGAGGTGAGCAGGGTGTTCACCCCCGCCTCGGTGGCGATGCGCGCCGAGGCCACCTTGGTGACCATGCCGCCGGTGCCCACTCCGCGCTTGCCCGAGGAGCCGATGTCGATGCCCTCCAGGTCGTCCGGACCGGAGATCAGGCCCACCACCCGGGAGCCCGGCTCGGCCGGGTTCCCGTCGTAGAGGGCGTCCACGTCCGACAGCAGGACCAGGGCGTCGGCCTTCATCAGGTGGGCCACCAGGGCGGCCAGCCGGTCGTTGTCGCCGAACCGCAGCTCGTGGGTGGCGACGGTGTCGTTCTCGTTGACGATCGGCAGGGCGCCGATGTCCAGCAGGCGGCGCAGCGTGCGCTGGGCGTTGCGGTGCTGCACCCGCCGCATCAGGTCCTCGACGGTGAGCAGGATCTGGGCGGTGTTGATGCCGTGCCCCGCCAGCTCGGCGGTGTAGGCGGCCAGCAGCAGGCCCTGGCCGACGCTGGCGGCGGCCTGCTGGGAGGCCAGGTCACGGGGGCGCGTGCGCATCCCCAGCGGGGTCATGCCGGCGGCCACCGCACCGGAGGAGACCAGGATGACCTCCTGGCCCAGGGCGCGGCGGGACGCCAGCACCTCGACCAGGTCCCGGATGCGGCCGGAGTCGATCCGGCCGTCGGGGGTCGTCAGCGACGACGACCCCACCTTGACGACGACCCGGCGGGCGGCGGCGACGGCCGCACGCCCGCGGGCCTCCTGAACGGAGCCGGTCTGTTCGAGTTGTTCTGCGCTGTGCACCGTAAGGGGGCTTTCCATCCGAGGGCGCGGTCCGGGCGGCGGAGCCGCGCCCGTCTTGCCTGTGCGGCCGGGCCGATGCTTCCCCGCGCGGTTCAGCCCAGCCGGGCGTCGGTCCCGCGCGGGCCGGACGGGACGGCCTCGGCGTCCAGGGACGGGTCCCAGTCGAAGACCACGGAGTCCTCCTCGGTACCGATGTGGACCTCGGCGCCCTCGGTGGCCCCGGCCTTGGCCAGCTGCTCCTCGATGCCCAGGCGGTTGAGGCGCTCGGCGAGGTAGCCGACGGCCTCGTCGTTGGAGAAGTCGGTCTGGCTCACCCAGCGGGCGGGCTTCTCACCGCGGACCTGGAAGGCGTTGTTCCCCAGCGGGACGACCTCGAAGGGCACGTCGCCGATCATCTTGGGCCGGATGACGATGCGGGTGGGCTCGGCGGCCGGAGCGGCCTCGCGGGCCGCGGAGACCTGCTCGGCCAGGGCGAAGGACAGCTCGCGCAGCCCCTCGCGGGAGGCGGCGGAGACCTCCAGCACCCGGTAGCCGCGTTCGGTGAGCATGGGTCCGACGAGTTCGGCGAGTTCGCGGGCCTCGGGCACGTCGACCTTGTTCAGGACGACGATGCGCGGGCGGTCGGACAGGTCGACGCCGGTGGCCTCTCCGTAGGCGGTCAGCTCCGCCTCCAGGGCCTCCAGGTCGCTGACCGGGTCGCGGCCCGGCTCGTAGGTGGCGCAGTCCAGGACGTGCAGCAGGGTGGAGCAGCGCTCGATGTGGCGCAGGAACTCCAGGCCCAGGCCCTTGCCGTCGCTGGCGCCGGGGATCAGGCCGGGCACGTCGGCGATCACGTACTGGGTGGTGCCCGCCTCGACCACACCGAGGTTGGGGATCAGGGTGGTGAACGGGTAGTCGGCGATCTTGGGCCGGGCGGCCGACATCGCGGCGATGAGCGAGGACTTCCCGGCGCTGGGGAAGCCCACCAGGCCGACGTCGGCGATGGTCTTCATCTCCAGGCGCACGTCGAACGCCTCGCCCTCCTCGCCCTTGAGGGCGAAGCCGGGGGCCTTGCGCTTCTTGGAGGCCAGTGCGGCGTTGCCCAGGCCGCCGCTGCCGCCCTGGGCGAGCACCAGGCGGGTGCCGTGGCCGACCAGGTCGGCGATGACCTCGCCGTCCATGCGGGTGACCACGGTGCCGTCGGGCACGTACAGGACCAGGTCGTCGCCGTTGGCCCCACTGCGGTGGCCGCCCATGCCCGGGGTGCCGTTCTGGGCGTTGCGGTGCGGGCGGCGCTGGTAGTCCAGCAGGGTGGCGGTCTGGGCGTCGACCTCCAGGACGACGTCGCCGCCCCGGCCGCCGTTGCCGCCGTCGGGCCCGCCCAGCGGCTTGAACTTCTCGCGGTGGACGGAGGCGCAACCGTGCCCGCCGTTCCCGGCCTTGACGTGCAAGACCGCCTCGTCGACGAAGTCGGGCATGGTTCTCCTCGGTTCACTGCTCCGGCCGCGGGGCGGCCCGGTGGGAAATGTGTGCGTCACCTGGTGACAACACCAGAGGCGGGCCAGTGTTCCCTGGCCCGCCTCTGTGAACAACGAACGTTCGCGCGTGCCCTACTCGGCGGCGGCGGGAACGATGTTCACGGCCTTGCGGCCACGGAAGTTGGCGAACTTGACCTCGCCGGCGACCAGCGCGAACAGCGTGTCGTCGCCGCCACGGCCCACGTTGGCGCCAGGGTGGAACTTGGTGCCGCGCTGGCGGATGAGGATCTCGCCGGCCTGGACGGCCTGGCCGCCGAAGCGCTTGACACCCAGGCGCTTGGCGTTCGAGTCGCGGCCGTTACGGCTGGACGATGCGCCCTTCTTATGTGCCATCTCTCAGATCCTCCTACTTCGCCGAGATGCCGGTGACGCGGACCTGGGTGTGCTTCTGGCGGTGACCCTGGCGCTTCTTGTAACCGGTCTTGTTCTTGTACTTCAGGATGTTGATCTTGGGGCCCTTGGTCTCGCCGAGAACCTCGGCGGTGACCGTGTAGCCGCTCAGCTTGTCCGTGTCGCTGACGACGTTGCCGTCCTCCACGACGAGGATGGGCTGCCACGTGATGGTGGCGCCGGCCTCGGCAGAGACCTTGTCGATGTTCAGGACGTCATCGACGGACACCTTCTCCTGACGGCCGCCCGCTCGCACGATCGCGTACACCGCGTAACTCTCTTCCTGCTCGCTCAACGAATAATGCTCGGGACCAATCCCCGAGACATGTGTTCGGGGTCCGGGTCCGGCCGGATGCCCTGACGGGCGGGCCGGGAGGACCGCCCCGTGTGGGAACTACGGGGAGTCCTCGTTCCACGATCCACTGTTGCCTGTAGCGGGGCGCGGGGATCTGAGGGAAACAAACCCTGCGTGGAGAGCACTTGGTGTCGGGGCGCGCGATCACGAGGAGCGCGCCGACGCACCGTCCATCAGATTACCATCGCCCCGCCACGGGCCTGCACACGTGCCGCGGTCCGGGCCGGGGGGTGCCCCCGGCCCGGACCGGGCCCACGTCCCGCTCGGCTCAGCCGGCGTCCACGGCGGTGGACGAGGCCGCCGCCCTGGTCCGCCGGGTGCGGCGGCGCTTGGGCCGCTCCCCGGCCTCCTCGTCGCCCTCGGCCGACGCGGTGGTATCGGTCACGGTCTCCGGCTCGCCCACGGCCTCGGCGGCCACGCGGGCGGTCCGGCGGGTCGCGGTGCGCCGGGTCCGGCGCGCGGCCGGGGCCTCCTCGGGCGGTGCCCCGTCCGCGGCCGCCTCTGCGGCCTCCTGCGGCTCCTCGGCGACCGGTGCCGGCTCGGCGGCCTGGTCGGCGGCCTTGCCCTCCGCGGTCTTACGCGAGCGCGTGGTGCGCTTGCGGGTCCGCTTGGGTTCGGCCTTCTCCTCCGCGTCGGTGTCGTCGGCCTTCTTGCCCCTGGCGGCCTTCTTCTCCGACTTCTTGGCCGGCTTGTCGGCGGGCTCGGGGGCCTCCTCCGCGACCGGGGCCGCGGGCTCGGGCTCCTCGACGGCGCTCTCCTGCGCCGCGGGGGTCTCGGCCGGTTCGGCCTCCCCCTTGCCCTTGCCCTTCTTCTTGCGTCCGCCGCCGTTGCCGCCGGTGGCGGCCCCCTTGCCCTCCACCGGTTCGGTGGCCAGGATCAGGCCGCGGCCGCTGCAGTGCTCGCAGGTGTGGGAGAAGGCCTCCAGCAGCCCCTGCCCCACCCGCTTGCGGGTCATCTGCACCAGGCCCAGCGAGGTGACCTCGGCCACCTGGTGCTTGGTGCGGTCCCGGGACAGGCATTCGAGCATCCGCCGCAGCACCAGGTCGCGGTTGGACTCCAGGACCATGTCGATGAAGTCGATGACGATGATGCCGCCGATGTCGCGCAACCGGAGCTGGCGGACGATCTCCTCCGCCGCCTCCAGGTTGTTCTTGGTGACGGTCTCCTCAAGGTTGCCGCCCTGACCGGTGAACTTGCCGGTGTTGACGTCGACGACCGTCATCGCCTCGGTGCGGTCGATGATGAGCGAACCGCCGCTGGGCAGCCAGACCTTGCGGTCCAGCGCCTTGTTGATCTGCTCGTCGATCCGGTAGGCGGCGAAGACGTCGCGGTCCTCGGTCCAGTGGGAGGCCCGCTCGGCGAGGTTGGGCGCCACGTGCTCGACGTAGTCGTGCACGGTGTCCCAGGCCTCGTCACCGGAGACCACCAGGCTGGAGAAGTCCTCGTTGAACACGTCCCGTACGACCCGGATGGTCAGGTCGGGCTCGCTGTTGAGCAGGGCCGGGGCGTTGGCCGACTTGGACTTGCGCTTGATGGACTCCCACTGGTTGGCCAGGCGGGAGATGTCGCGCTCCAGCTCCTCCTCGCTGGCGCCCTCGGCGGCGGTGCGGACGATGACGCCCGCGCCGGAGGGCATGACCTTCTTGAGGATCTGCTTGAGGCGGGCGCGCTCCTTGTCGGGGAGCTTGCGGCTGATACCGGTCATCGAACCGCCGGGCACGTACACGAGGTAACGGCCGGGCAGGCTGATCTGGCTGGTCAGGCGCGCGCCCTTGTGACCGATCGGGTCCTTGGTGACCTGCACCAGGACCGACTGGCCGGACTTGAGCACCGACTCGATGCGCTTGGGCTGGCCGTCCAGGCCGAACGAGTCCCAGTTGACCTCGCCCGCGTACAGGACGGCGTTGCGGCCCTTGCCGATGTCGACGAACGCGGCCTCCATCGACGGCAGCACGTTCTGCACCCGGCCCAGGTACACGTTGCCCACGTAGGAGCGGTGGGTGGCACGGTCGACGTAGTGCTCGACGAGGATGTCGTCCTCAAGGACGGCGATCTGGGTGCGGTCGCCGGTGCGGCGGATGACCAGGTCGCGCTTGACCGCCTCGCGACGGGCCAGGAACTCCGACTCGGTGACGATCGGGGCGCGGCGGCGGCCCTGCTCGCGGCCCTCGCGGCGGCGCTGCTTCTTGGCCTCCAGGCGGGTGGACCCGCGCACGGCCTGGACCTCGTCCGAGATGGGCCGCTCCGCGCGCGGCTCGCGGACCCGGACCACGGTGTTGGGCGGGTCGTCGGGGGTGGCCTCGCTCCCCCCGCCGGCGGAACGGCGGCGGCGACGGCGGCGACGGCGGCTACCGCCGCGCTCGTCCTCCTCGGCGGCGTCGGCGGAGTCCTCGGAGCCGGCCTCCTCGACGGCGGCCTCGGCCTCGTCCTCGGTGTCCTCGGCGTCGTCACCGGAACGCGAGCGGCCGCGGCCCCGGCCGCCGCGGCGGCGACGGCGGCGTCCGGGCCGCTCCTCGGCGGACTCCTCCGCGCCGGTCTCCTCAGCGGTCTCCTCGGCGGACTCGTCCTCGGCGGTCTCCTCGTCCGCCTCGTCCTCCGTGTCGTCCTCGTCCTCGGTGTCACCCTTGAGCGGCGCGGGGGCGGCGGGCGGCGCGGCGGCCACCACGGGAGGCTGGAAGAGCATGGAGGGGGCCTGGAAGACGGCGCCGGTCCGGGCGGCCTCCTCCTGCTCCTCCTCGGTCTCGGAGACGGCGGTGGTCTCGGGTGCGGCCTCGGGCTCGGCGGCGGCCCGGGTGCGCGAACGGCGCGCACGGGTCCGGGGTTCGGGCTCGGCCGCCGCGGGGGGCTCGACGGCGGCCGCGCGGGTGCGGCGCGTACGGGTCTTCTTGGCGGGCTCGGCGGCCTCGGGCCCGTCCTTCTTCTCCTTCTCCGGGGCCTTCTCCTTCTCCGGAGCCCTCTGGGCGGCCGGAGGGGTCGCGGGGACGTCCAGCGGCCGGTCCTCGACGCGCACCGTGCGTCGCCGCACCGGGGTCGCGGAGGTGACCTTGACCGTGCCGCCCTCGCCGGAGCCCGCGAGCGTGGTCACGGGCTTGGCCGGGGGGACGAAGACGTCGTCGGGCTCGGGGGGCGGTCCTGCCGCGCGGCGCACGCCCTTGGCCGGTGCGGGCGTGGTCACGCGCACCTCGCCTCCCCCCACGGGGGACGTCGCCGCCCTCGTTTCGGTTGTTTCAGTTGTACCCACGGTGTCGTCTGCACCGTTGCTGGGCTCGTTGTCGAGCATCCGGGCGGTCTCCCGTCAAAGTCCCCGGGCGCGCCGCGACCTCTCGGTCGGCGGCGCGGCTCACGAGAACTGTCGTCGCAGTGTCAGCGCCGACGGCACCGGGGTGCCGTCGGGGCAAAGTCCTGTGGTGGCGCCCACGTTCCCCGCTTCGGGGCCGCTCATCAGCGCGGTCCCGTCATGGGCGCCGACGGCTGTGGTGCGCTGTCGCCCCGCTCTTCGGCGTCGTCCGCCGGTCCGGATTCGTTTCGGTCCACGGCGAGCGGGTCAGCGATCGCACCTGTCGCCTCGTTCAGTGGCCCCTGCGCCAGCCGGGTCATCGTCACTGATGACTGCGGCGCGAGGTCGGCCACGTGGCGGAGGCCGGTCAGCACGTCGTCCGGTCGAACGGCCGGTGTGGTGTGCCGTACGACCATCCGAAGTATGGCATATGTGGTGTCCTGCTCCCTCGGGGCACGCCCGGGTCCACGACACACATCGATGCCGACCACCGCCGGTCGGGTGTCGAATCGGCGGCGGCCCTTCTTGGTCATCCGCTCCACCTCGACGGTCTCGGCCGCCAGGTAGGCCCCGACGGCGCTCTCCGCCTCGTCGACTCCGACCCCGTCCAGTTCCACCCGCCATACGGAGGCCTGGAGCCGCTCGGCCAGTCCCGGAACCCGGGCCTCGACGACCTCGATGATGTCGATGCCGTCCGGCATGGCCGCGTCGATGTCGGTCCCGACCCGGACGGGTTCCCGCTCCTGCGCGAGGGTGAGTTCGAGATACTCCGCCTCACTGGCGACCCCGGTGGGGGCCGCGCCGGTGTAGGAGACCTTCGGGTGGGGCGAGAAGCCGGCGGAGAAGGCCACCGGTACGTCCGCCCGGCGCAGGGCTCGCTCCAGTGCCCGGGCGATGTCCCGGTGGCTGGCGAACCTCATGCGCCCGCGTTTGGCGTAGCGGACGCGAAGCCGTTGTCCGGGTGCGGCGGTGGAGGGTGAAGTGGTGCCCTCGGGTGCGGGGGGCAGCTCAACTCCTTTCCTCATGTCCCTCGGAGCGGCCGCGGGGCGACCGGCGATGGACTGTTCCTCGTCCTGTTCAGCGTACGGTGCGCGATGGTGCACCTGGACCGGCGAACCGGCGGGTGCCCCGTTGCACGTGCGTCCGACAGGACCACGCATCCGGTATCTGCCCCACTGACCTGCGCTCGAAAAGTCCCGATGGGACTTCGAGCGGGCCGCCGCGAAGGTTGCGCGCCGAGTGAACCGGTGTTCACCACCAGAACGCGGGGGTCCGGAAAAAAAATCCAAAGAAAATCCCGAACCCATGGCAACCCCCCCACGGAGCCGCGAGTCCTATTACACGTACGGCCCGGCGCGAGCGGGGCGCCGGGCCGTACACCTTCTCTCCCCCGGGCGCTCCCCTTCACAGGGTCGAGGACCGCCGCACAGGCGGCGCCCGGAGCGGGAATCCTACTCCACCGCCCCTGTGCTCCCTCTGCGCGCCCCCTCCTTCTCCGGGCCTCCCTAAGCTGTGCGGTGTGATCGACAGCGCCGTGTCCGCGGTTCGGGCCTGGATCCGCCTCGCGCGAACGGCCCGGGTCCCCCCGTCACCGCACCCCGGCCCGGACGGGGGCGAACTCCCCCTGCTGCCCGTGTGGCCCTTCGCGGCGGCGGCCTGCGCACTTTTCGTGTTCCGGTCCGCGGTCCTGGGCATCGGCCACGGCCTCGGCCCGGCGGGCCCCGTGATCTCCCTGGTCACGGCCGCCCCCCTGGCGCTGTGCCGGTGGCGGCCCGCGGCCGCCTGGCCGTCGGCCTGGGCGCTGCTGGTCGCGGCCGTCCCGCTGCGCCCCCTGCTCCCGGCGCCGCCCCCCGTCCCGTGGTCCCTGGACGAACTGGCCCTGCTGCTGCCCGTGGTGTACGTGCTCGCGCTGTCCGTGCCGCGCCGGGTGTGGGTCCCCGCGCTGGCGCTGACCCTGGCCGCCGGACTCGCCACGGCCCTGGCCCTGACCGACCCCTACGGCGCGATGACGGGCCTGCTGCTGTGGTCGCTGCTGGTGTGCACGGCGGCACTGCTCGGCCGGGCCCGGGCGGTCCACCGCCTGGACTCGCTGGCGGTGGCGGAGGAACGCGGCCGGCGCCGGTTGACGGAGGAGCGGCTGCGGATAGCGCGGGAACTGCACGACGTGGTCGCCCACCACATGTCGGCGATCGCCGTGCGCACCGGGACCGCCCCCTACCGGCTGTCCGGTGACCTGGGCGGGGCGGCCCGCGCGGAACTGGAAGAGATCGGCGCGGCCTCGCGCGCGGCTCTGGCGGAGATGCGCGACCTGGTGGGTGTCCTGCGCGGGGCGGAGGGCCGCCCGGCCCCCGGCCCCGAGGACACGGTCGCCGTGGTCGAGGCGGTACGCCGCGCGGGCACCCCCGTCGAACTGGAGATGCCGGGGGATCCCCTGCCCGGGGAGGACATCGCGCTCCTCGTCCACAGAACCGTGCGGGAGGGGACCGGCAACGTGCTGCGGCACGCGCCCGGGGCTCCCACGCGGGTGCGCGTGGAGGCGTCCGACGACGCCGTCACCGTGTCGGTGGTCAACGCCCCTCCGCCCGCCACCGGTCCGGTCCACCCCCTCCCGGGGTCCGGGCACGGCCTGGCCGGGCTGCGCGAACGCGTGACCGCTCTGGGCGGCACGCTGAGCGCCGGTCCGTGCTGGGACGGCGGGTTCGAACTGCTGGTCCGGCTGCCGGTCCCGGTGGCCGGAACCGGTCACCGGGAGCGACGGCGGACCGATCCCCGGTGGAGACTCATCGGGTTCCGGACACGACGTGAGCGAAGGCGGATGCGGTGATCTCGGTCCTGATCGCGGACGACCAGGCCATGGTGCGGGCCGGGTTCTCCGCCCTGCTGGCGGCGCAACGCGACATCCTCGTGCTGGGCGAGGCGGGGGACGGTCGGGCCGCCCTCGCCATGGCTCGCGAACTGCACCCGGACGTCGTGCTCCTGGACGTGCGGATGCCCGTCATGGACGGGTTGGAGGCCGCGCGGGAGCTGCTGTCCTCCGACGGGTACCGGCCGCGCGTGGTCATCCTGACGACCTTCGACGCGGACGAGTACGTGTACGCGGCGTTGCGCGCGGGAGCCTCGGGGTTCCTGCTCAAGGACTCCCCGCCGGAGGACCTGGTCACAGCGGTGCGCGTGGTCGCGGAGGGCGATGCCCTGCTGGCCCCTGCGGTGACCCGGCGGTTGATCGAGGCGTTCGCGGCCCGCTCCCCCGGGAGGCCTCCCGCCGAGGCGGCCCGGTTGGCGGCACTGACCGCCCGGGAGACCGACGTGCTGCGGGCGGTCGCGGCCGGGTCGGACAACCGCGAGGCGGCCGCCGCACTGGGCATCGCCGAGGAGACCGTGAAGTCCCACCTGGGTCGCGTGTTCGCCAAACTCGGCCTGCGCGACCGGGCCCAGGCCGTGGTGTTCGCCTACGAGAGCGGACTGGTCACGGCCGGAGGGCGCTGAGCGCCTGGCTCCGCCGAGCCAGGCGGGCCCGGTCGATTGGGCTCTGCGGGGGGATCCGCACACGCCCCCGGCCGCCCTAACTTCGTGCGCATCGAGCGGACGAAAGGACGGACGTATGGTCGTCGACCGAACAGGGGAGGCGGTGCCCCTCCGATCGCGCGCCGCAGCCGGGCTGCTGCGGGGGTGCGCAGTGGTGTCGCTGAGCGAACCCGAGATCCTGGGGTTGTCACGGTTCGTGCGCCCCGGGGACGTGTGCCTGGACATCGGGGCAGGGTACGGCATGTACACACACCCGCTGGCCGCGCTGGTCGGGTCCCGGGGGGCGGTGCACGCCTTCGAGCCGCTGCCGGTCCCCTACCGGATCCTCGACGCGGGCCGGCGGGCCTCGGGCGCCCGCCACGTGATCACGCACAACACCGCGCTGGGCCCACGGGCGGGGGAGCTGGACCTCGCGCTCCCCTACCGGTTCGGGCTGCCGGTCCACGGGTGGGCGTACCCGCGGTCGGGGCTGCGGCGGCCGGGACGGCGGATCTCCTTCTCCTCGGAGCGGACCCTGCGCGTCCGGGCGGACACCGTCGACGCGGTGTGCGCAGCGGCGGGGGTGGACCGGGTGGCGTTCATGAAGATCGACACGGAGGGCTTCGAGATGTCGGTGCTGGAGGGAGCCTTTGAGGTGTTGGCCCGGGACCGGCCCGCCCTACTGCTGGAGGTGGAGGACCGGCACCTGGACAAGTACGGGCTGTCCGGTGCCGAGGTCGTCGGCGCCCTACGGTCGCGGGGCTATGAGATGCGCACTTGGCGATCGGGCCGGTGGGTCCCGGCGTCGAGGGCCGACCCCCGGACCCGCAACCACCTGTTCACCGTCCAGGGCGCACTGCGGCCCTGAGCGGCCGGATCCGGTCGCGGCCCGGAGGTGAGGGCCGCCCCGCGCACCGCTCGGCCCGCGCCGGTCCGCTGCTCCGTCCCGAAGCCGCGCCGGGGCGCCCCCGCCCGTACCGGGGTCGGCGTCGGCGCGACGCCGGGGAGGCTCCGGAGACCGGGGTGACGACCGTGGGCCTCCTCTTCGCCCTCCTGGACGAGGAGCAGGCGGCGGCCCGTGTCACCGCACCGGGTCCCGGCGGGCGGAGACGGGGCGCCGGGATACCGGACGGTGCCCGGTCCCCGGTCACCGTGGGTGGGGCCCGCGGCCGGGCTCTTGTGCGGTCACGTGGGCCCGCGGGCGAATGCCCGCGGACGCCTTCCGGACAGGAACGACGAATCCCGCTGAGGACCCAGGGCCGACCGGAAGGTCGGAAGGCGGGCCGGGACCTGCCGGAGGGCGCTCATGGACCGCACTTGCCGTCAGACGACGGTGAGGGGGAGGGTGGGGCGGCCCTCCGCCGGGGCGTTGATCTGGATCTCGGTTCCCATGCTGGGGCACACGCCGCAGTCATAGCAGGGGTTCCAGCGGCAGTCGTCGACCTCCAGCGACTCCTCGCCGTGCAGGGAGTCCTGCCAGTCCTGCCACAGCCAGGAGCGGTCCAGTCCCGCGTCCAGGTGGTCCCAGGGCAGCACCTCGTCCTCGTCCCGCTCACGCGTGGTGTACCAGTCGACGTCCACCGGGTATTCGGCCAGGCCGGCCTCGGCCGCCCTGCTCCAGCGCTCGTAGGAGAAGTGCTCGCTCCAGCCGTCGAACCGGCCGCCCGAACGCCACACCTCCTCGATGACCCGGCCCACCCGGCGGTCGCCCCGGGAGAGCAGGCCCTCGATGATCGACGGCCGCCCCTCGTGGTAGCGCAGCCCGATGGCCTTGCCGTAGGCGCGGTCCGAGCGCAGCCGGTCGCGCAGCTTGCGCAGCCGGGCGTCCACCACCTCGTGCGAGGTCTGGGCCGCCCACTGGAACGGGGTCTGCGGCTTGGGCACGAACCCGCCGATCGACACCGTGCAGCGGATGTCCCGGCGCCCGGTCACCTCGCGGCCGGTGCGGATGACCTCGGTGGCCAGGTCCGCGATGGCCAGCACGTCCTCGTCCTCCTCGGTGGGCAGCCCGCACATGAAGTACAGCTTGACCTGCCGCCAGCCCGCCGCGTAGGCGGCGGTGACCGTGCGGATCAGGTCCTCCTCGGTGACCATCTTGTTGATGACCCGGCGCATCCGCTCGCTGCCGCCCTCCGGGGCGAAGGTCAGCCCCGAGCGGCGGCCGTTGCGGGTGAGCTCGTTGGCCAGGTCGATGTTGAAGGCGTCCACCCGGGTGGAGGGCAGCGACAGCCCGGTGTTGGTGCCCTCGTAGCCGTCGGCCAGCTCCTTGGCGATGTCCTTGATCTGGCTGTGGTCGGCGCTGGACAGCGACAGCAGGCCCACCTCCTGGAAGCCGGAGTTCTTCACCCCCTCGCGGACCATGGAGGTGATGGTCTCCTTGTTGCGCTCGCGCACCGGCCGGGTGATCATCCCCGCCTGGCAGAACCGGCAGCCGCGGGTGCAGCCGCGGAAGATCTCCACGCTGTAGCGCTCGTGCACCGACTCCGCGGTGGGCACGATCGGCTTCTTCGGGTAGGGCCACCGGTCCAGGTCCATGACGGTGTGCTTGAGGACCGTCTCGGGCACCCCCGGCCGGTTGGGCGAGTACGCGGCGATGCGCCCGTCCTCGTGGTAGTCCACGTCGTAGAAGCGCGGCACGTACACCCCGCCGGTGGCGGCCAGCCGCAGCAGCAGCCCGTCGCGCCCTCCTGGCTCCCCCTCGTCCTTGAACTCGCGGACGATCTCGGTGATCGCCAGGCTGATCTCCTCGCCGTCGCCGAGCACCACCGCGTCCAGGAAGTCGGCCATGGGCTCGGGGTTGAACGCCGAGTGCCCGCCGGCCAGCACGATCGGGTGCCCCTCGCGCCGGTCCGCCGTGCGCAGCGGGATCCGGGCCAGGTCCAGCGCGGTGAGCAGGTTGGTGTAGCCCATCTCGCTGGCGAAGCTGACCCCGATGAGGTCGAAGGCGCCCAGTGGACGGTGGGAGTCGACGGTGAAGTGCTCGACCCCGTGCTCGCGCAGCAGGGCCTCCATGTCCGGCCAGACCGCGTACGCGCGCTCGGCCAGCACCCCCTCGCGCTCGTTGAGGACCTCGTACAGGATCTGCACGCCCTGGTTGGGCACCCCCACCTCGTAGGCGTCGGGGTACATCAGTGCCCAGCGCACCCGGGTGTCGTCCCACTCCTTGACGACGGAGTTGAGCTCACCGCCCACGTACTGGATGGGCTTGCCCACCCGGGCCAGCAGGGGCTCCAGTCGCGGAAAGAGGCTTTCGACGGTCATGGGTCTGGAGACTTTCGATCGGCGGACGTGGACCAAGCTGCCCTTTCAGGCTACCGGCGCGGCCGTCCCCGTTCCGGGTTCTCCACAGGACCTGTTCGGATGGTGTCCCACCGAGTGGTGTGGCTTTTGGTGTGGCTTTTCCGGCCCGGTTCTCGCAGACACGCGTCGGCGGTGTCCGCCGGGCCGGTGTGCCGCCGCCTTCGGCGGGGCCTCCACCCCGGTCAGCGGACCGCCGACGCGTGATGGCCCGCCAGCGCCGGTCGGCCATCGCGATGACCTGTAAGGACGCACCCGCGCGAAAGTCACGACGCTCCAGGGGGCGTGCCCCCTATTCGAACCCCCGGTCCCGGGAGTTCACCCCGAGCACCAGTCCCAACGCCAGCAGGTTGGCCAGCAGCGCCGTGCCGCCGTAGGAGACGAACGGCAGCGGCAGACCGGTCACCGGGACGATCCCCAGCCCCATGCCGATGTTGATGAAGGTCTGGAATCCGAACCAGGACGCCACCCCCACGCACAGCAGGCGCGGGTAGGGCTGGTCGCAGCCCAGGGCGATGCGCAGGATCCGCCACAGGATCACCGCGAACAGTCCGATGACCAGCCCGGCCCCGACGAACCCCAACTCCTCCCCGGCGACCGTGAAGATGAAGTCCGTGTGCTGTTCGGGCACGAACCGGCCGTGCGTCTGCTCCCCCCGGAACAGCCCGGTCCCGTCGAACCCGCCCGACCCGACGGCGATGAGCGCCTGGTTGGAGTTGTACCCGGCGCCCTGCGGGTCCGCCGACGGGTCCACCAGCGTGGCGATGCGGTCCAGCTGGTAGGGCTCCAGCATGTCGAACCACCAGACGCAGAACCCGGCCGCCACCCCGGACAGCAGCATGCCGGCCACCCAGAAGACCGGCGCCCCGGACAGCGTCAGCATCCCCAGGAAGATGGCCCCCAGCACCAGTGTGGTGCCCAGGTCGGGCTGGAGCATGACCAGGGAGAGCGGTACCGCGAGCGCCAGCAGGCAGAACAGCACGTCCCGGGTCATCGGCCGGGTCTCGCCGTCGCGGGGTTCCCCCAGCAGGGTGGCCAGCACCAGGATGAGACCCACCTTGGACAGCTCGCTGGGCTGGAACTGGAAGCCGCCCACCACGATCCACCCGCGCGAGCCGTTGATGACGGCGCCCAGCGGTGTCAGCACCAGGGCCAGCGCGACGACGGTGACGATGAAGACGACGGGCGCGTACGCGCGGACCGTCCGGAAGTCGACGGCGGCCACGGCCAGGCACACCGCCCAGCCCACGGCCAGGTGGGCCAGGTGCTTGCGCAGGTGCTCGGTGGCGTCCAGCGGGTTCCCGCCGTCACCGGGCTGGGTGGCCGACCACACCAGCAGGGAGCCGATCGCGCACAGCGCGGCCACCGCCAGCACCAGGACCCAGTCCAGCCTGCGGGCTGCGCCGGCGGCGGTCACCGCGGTGCGGCCCAGGTCGATCCCGCGCGGGGCGTGTACGGTCATGGGTCACCGGTCCAGAGGGTCGATGGAACCGTCGGGGCGCACCACGGGCAGGTCGGCGCGGGGCTCACCGCCGGGCAGGGCGGGCTCCTCGAAGTCGCCGAACCCGTAGATGCCCTCGTAGATCTTCCGGGCGATGGGCGCGGAGGTGGCACCTCCGGTGCCACCCTGGGAGACGAACACGACGACGGCGAACCGCGGGTCGTCGGCGGGCGCGTAGGACACGAACCAGGACGACACCTGCCGGTTCTGGGCGTCGGCGCTACCGGTCTTGCCGGCGACGGACACCCGGTCCTGCGGGAAGTCCCCGAAGGCGCCGCCGCCGGTGCCCGTCTTGGTGACCTCCTCCAGTGCGTCCTGGAGGTAGCGGAGGGTCTCGTCCTTCACCGGCACCTTACCGGCGACGACCGGCTCGATCTCCTCCACGACACGGCCGTCGGCCGAGACCAGCGCCCGGGCCACCCGGGGCTCGTACACGGTGCCGCCGTTGGCGATGGCGGCGTAGGCGCGGACCAGTTGGAGCGGGCTGACCAGCACGTCGCCCTGGCCGATCGAGAAGTTGACGGCCTCCCCGGCCCGCCACTGGAACCCCTCCACGCACTGCTCGTAGGCCAGGAGCTTGAGGTAGGCGGCGTGGGACGGGTTGGTCTTGGCGATCTCGGGGTAGCCCTCCTCGCCGCGGCGGCAGTTGTTCTCCCGGGTCTCCTCCCAGAAGGTGCGCTTCCACTCGCGGTCGGGGATGCGCCCGCTCGTCTCATAGGGCAGGTCGATGCCGGTGGGGGCGCCGAACCCGTACCCGCGGGCCATCTCGGCCATGGCCTCCTTGGGCTCGCCCTCGGGTTCGAGGCCGCCGTCCTTGAGCCAGAGCTGGTAGCCGAAGTTGTAGAAGATCGTGTTGCAGGAGACCACGATGGCCCGGTGCAGGTCGATGGTGCCGTGCCCGCCGCCCGCGTAGTTCTCGTAGTTCTGCCCGGCGATGTTGACCGATCCGGGGCAGGCGTAGGTGCTGCGCAGCGAGTAGCCGTTCTCGACCGCGGCCGACAGCGACGACACCTTGAACGTGGAGCCGGGCGGGTACTGGCCCTGGACCGCGCGCGACAGCAGCGGCTCCCCGGCCTCGGCGCTGAGCAGCTCGTCGAAGGTCTCCTGGTCGATGCCGCCCTGCCAGATGGCGGGGTCGTAGGTGGGCAGGCTGGCCATCGCGATGATGCCGCCGTTGCGCACGTCCATGACGATGGCGGCCCCGGAGTCGGCCCTGTACCGGGGGCGGGCGGCCCGCATCCCCTCGGCGAGCGCGTCCTCGACGATCTCCTGCACGCCCATGTCCAGGTGGGTGATGATGTGCATCCCCGCCTCGGGCGGCCGGTCGGAGATGACGTCCATGACCTCGCCGTGGTTGTTCACGCCCAGGGTGCGCACGCCCGCGGTGCCGCGCAGCTGCGAGTCGTAGACCGCTTCCAGGCCGTCGCGGCCGACCTGGTCGATGCCGGTGAACTGGGTGCGCAGTTCCTCGCGCGCCTCCAGCTCCTCCTGGGTGACGGGCTGGAGGTAGCCGAGGATCTGCCCGGCCCGGGCGCCGTTGGGGTACTCGCGCACGGCGTGGGCCTGTGCGGTGATGCCGGGGAAGTCGTCGGAGCTCTCCATGATCTGTAGCGCGATGGCCGGCTCGATGTCCTCGGCCAGGGTGACCGGCTGGTAGGGGGAGCCGGGCCAGCAGGGCCGCTCCACCTCGGGTCCGCACAGGCGCATGCGCTGCCGGAGCTCCTCCACCGGGACGTCGAGGACCCCGGAGAGGTCGGACAGGACCTGTTCGCCGCCGTCGTCCATGCCCATGAGCTCGTGGTAGTCGGCGGAGACGACGAGTTCGGTGCGGTTGGCGACCATGGGGCGGCCGGTGGCGTCGAGGATCTGGCCGCGGGTAGCGGGCACGACGAGCCGCTGGTGGTGGTTGGCGACGGCCAGGTCCCGGTAGTGGTCGGCCATCGGGATCTGGAGGTACCACAGGCGCGCGCCCAGGGTGGCGAACAGGGCCACGACGAGGATCTGTGCGAGGACGAGGCCGACACGCCCCAGGCGCGGTCCGGGCAGGGTCGGGTCCACCGGAGGTCGGCGCACGGTCACCACCCCCGGGGGGACATGGGCCCCTGGACGGTGGCGAACTCGTGGTCCGACAGGGCCTCGCGCAGCCACAGCAGGGGCAGGGTCACCAGCGGGGCCGCCGCCAGGGTGAGCCCGGCGCCGACACCGACGGCGACCGCGATGTCGGACAGGCCGGTGCGCGGGTCGCCCATGAGCACGCCCAGCCCGGCGTAGGCCAGGCCGACGCCGAGCGCGGTGACCAGGACGGTGCCCAGGGCGAACAGGCGCGAGGTGCGGGCGCCCACCCCGCCGGGCGCCCCGGTGTTGCGGTGGATCAGCGACACCAGGTACCCGGCCAGGCACAGGATCAGGGCGTAGCGGCCGATCGCGTGGTCGGCCGGGGGCAGCACGTCCAGGGCCAGGCCGATACCGAACCCCCAGCCCGCGGCGGCCGCGGGTCCGGTGGTCAGGGCCAGGGCGACGACGGCGGCGACCGCCAGGTCGGGACCGGGGCCGCCGTCGGAGAGCGCGCCGAACGGCAGCCGGTTGACGACCACCGCCTGGACGAGCACGACCGCGGCCACCGCGAGCAGGGTCACGGCGGACCTCATGGCTACTTCTCCCTCTCGGGTGCGTCGGGCTTGGGCGGGAGCACGGAGTCCCTGGGGTCCTCGGCGGGACCGGCGACGACGACGCCGACCAGGTCCAGCGAGGCGAAGTCGACCGCGGGTGTCAGCACCGCGATACGGCTGAGCGCCCCCGGGGAGACCTGCACGTCCTCGACGGTGCCGATGGGCACACCCGGGACGAACGGCGCCCCCTCGTGCGAGCCGAGGGTGACCAGCCGGTCCCCGGCCTCCACCGGGGCCTCCATGTCGAACAGCTCCAGGGTGAGGTCGGCCGCGGGCCCGCCGGGCACGGTGCCGCCGGTGACGACGCCGATCTTGCGGGTCGACTCCAGGCGGGCGCCGACCGCCGAGGTGACGTCCGTGGCGAGCAGCACGGTGGCGGTGCGCGGACCGGCCTCGATGACCCGGCCGACCAGCCCCCGGCCGTTGACCACGGTCATGTCGGTGTCGATCCCGGACTCGGTCCCGGCGTCGATGGTGGCGACGTCGGCGTAGCCGCGCGGGGTGGTTCGGGTGACCGCCTGGGCGGGGACGATCTCATAGCCGCCCAGCCCGGACAGGTGCAGAAGTTCGTCGAGGTGCTCGGCGCGGCCCTCGTCGAGGCGGGCGGCGTGCAGCTCCTCCTCCAGTTCGGCGTTGGCCTCTTCGAGTTCGGCGATGCGGTCGGCGGCCCCGGGCGCGCGCCGCACGGTGTCGTAGAGGTCGCCGACCGGCGCGGCCACGTACCCCACGCCCGCGGCGGCGGGGGCGAAGACCAGTTCGCCGCCCGCGCGGGCCGCCGCGGTGACCGGGTCCCGGCCGGGACGCCCGTCCAGGACCAGCAGGACCACCGACAGGACGACGAGCACCGTCAGGGTGAGCCGGGACCTCGGGCTGTCGCGCAGCATCAGCGCCGCCGCTCGGGGACGAGGACCTGGTGGAGGCGTTCGTAGTTCTCCACGCAGGTGCCGGAGCCGATGGCGACCGAGTCCAGGGCGTTGTCCGCGACGTGGATGGGCATCCCGGTCTCGTGCAGGAGGCGCTCGTCCAGGCCGCGCAGCAGGGCGCCGCCGCCGGTGACGGCGATGCCGCGGTCCATGATGTCGCCGGACAGCTCGGGCGGGCACTTGTCGAGGCTGGTGCGGACCGCGTCGATGATGGCGGTGACGGGTTCCTCGACGGCCTGGCGGACGTCGGACTCGGCCATGACGATGGTCTTGGGCAGGCCGCTGATCAGGTCGCGGCCGCGCACCTCGGCGTGCAGTTCCTCGGCCCCGGTCGGGTAGGCCGAGCCGATGGCGAGCTTGAGCTCCTCGGCGGTGCGCTCCCCGATCATCAGGGAGTACTCCTTCTTGACGAAGGTCATGATCGCCTGGTCCAGCTCGTCGCCGCCGACCCGGATGGACTGGGAGGTGACGATGCCGCCCATGGAGATGACGGCGACCTCGGTGGTGCCGCCGCCGATGTCGACGACCATGTTGCCGGTGGGCTCGTGGACGGGGAGCCCGGCGCCGATGGCGGCGGCCATGGGCTCCTCGATGATGTAGACCCGGCGGGCGCCCGCCTGGTATCCGGCCTCCTTGACCGCGCGGTGCTCCACGGAGGTGATACCGCTGGGGACGGCGACGATGATGCGGGGTTTGGCGAAGTGGCGGCGGCGGTGGATCTTCTGGATGAAGTAGCGCAGCATCCGCTCGGTGATCTCGAAGTCGGCGATGACGCCGTCCTTGAGGGGGCGGATGGCGGTGATGTTGGTCGGGGTGCGGCCGATCATCTGTTTGGCCTCGATGCCCACGGCGACGATCTTGCCGGTCGAGGTGTTGAGGGCGACGACCGAGGGTTCGTTCAGGACGATGCCGCGGCCACGCACGTACACGAGCGTGTTGGCGGTCCCCAGGTCGACGGCCATGTCCCGGCCGAGAAAAGCAAGGTTGTTCGGCATGTAACGTCCTCAGAGGCGCCGTGTCGGACGTGGTTGCACGGGGCGACCATACGTAGTCGTTCCGGCACGATAGGTATTCAGTCCCCCGTATCGTAACGGTCGGCACTTACCTGGTTACGCAAACACACCGAATCGTTGTCTTCCCCGGGTCCACGGCGCGCAGACGGAAGGGCGGGGGGACGGCACGGCCCGGCCGCCGGAGGGCGGCGGGGCTCGGGCGGGGCCCTGGACGCTCCGGGGGACGCCTGGGGAGGACGGGGAACGGCCGCCCGTCGAGCGGTCCGCCGAGGACTCCCGCCCCCGACGGAGGGGCCCGGACACGGCGGAGGTTCCGGAAAGGTACAGCGTAGCCGCGAAGCCCCTGCCGTGCGGGGGGTTCGGCGCAATCGCCCCCGGACGGCGCGAAGGGCCGCCCCCGGTGGGGGCGGCCCTTCTGCCACGGGTTCCGGCGACCGGGATCAACCCAGGTCGGGGAAGAACAGCTTGATCTCGCGCTCGGCGGAGTAGGTGGAGTCCGAGCCGTGCACGATGTTCTGCTGCACCTCCAGGGCGAAATCGCCGCGGATGGTGCCCGGGGAGGCGGTGACCGGGTCCGTCGCACCGGCGAGGGCGCGGAACGCCTCGATGGCGCGCTCGCCCTCGACCACCAGCGCCACCAGCGGGCCACCGGTGATGAACTCCACCAGGGAGCCGAAGAACGGCCGCTCGGAGTGCTCCTCGTAGTGGGTCTTGGCGGTGTCGGCGTCGAGCGTGCGCAGTTCCATCGCGACGATCTTCAGGCCCTTGCGCTCGATGCGCGAGATGACCTCGCCGACGATGTTGCGGCGGACGCCGTCCGGCTTGATGAGTACGAGGCTGCGTTCCACGTGCGATTCAACTCCTCACTGGACTCCGCGTGGCGCGAGGGCACGACGCCCACGGCGTCTGTGCACGCGGAAACGTGCGTCACACTATCGCGTTCAGGACTCCGACGAGGCCCCGACGGCGGTCTCGGCCTCCCGGGCGGCCTCGGCCTCGGCCCGCGCCCTGTGGGCGGCCTTCATCTCGTCGGTCCGCCGGCCCAGGATGACACCGGTCACCCACAGGGACACGAAGACCACGGCGACCAGCATGCCCCCCGGGAGCATGAACGAGGTGAACAGGAACGCGGCCTGGAGCGCCCAGGACGCGTAGTGGGCCCAGCGGTACTTCTGGAGCCCGGCGAGCACCAGGGCCGCGACGGCCATGGTGCCCCACAGGCTTCCGGCGAAGACGGGGTCCATACCCGCCAGGGTCACGGCCACGGGGATGAAGAGGCCGATGACGATGACCTCGAAGGCCAGCACGACGGCGCAGACGACACGCACGGTGGGAATTCCCTTCGTAGTGAGAGCGTCGGTCCGCTACTCCCCCGCGCCGCGCAGCAGGTGGACCGCGTCTCCCGCGGTGACCACCGAACCGGTGACGAGCACCCCGGAGCCGCCGAACTCGCCCTCGGCCTCGGCCCGGCCCACGGCCAGGTCGATCGCGTCGTCGAGTCGGGGCGCCAGGTGGACGCGGTCCTCGCCGAAGATCCCCACCGCGATGGCGGCCAGGGACTCCGGGTCGAGGGAACGGGGTGAGGAGTTGCGGGTGACGACGATCTCGTCGAGCAACGGTTCCAAGGGATCCAGGATCCCTTCGACGTCCTTGTCGGCCATGATCGCGACCACGCCCACCAGGCGGGAGAAGCCGAAGGCCTCTTCCACGGCGGCGGCCGTCGCGATCATTCCGGCCGGGTTGTGGGCGGCGTCCGCGATGACGGTGGGGCTGGTGCGCACCACCTCCAGACGCCCGGGGGAATCGACCCCGGCGAGGGCCTCGGCGACGATGGCGGGGTCCAGGCCGGCCGCGTCCTCGCCCGCGGCGGCGAACGCCTCGACCGCGGCCACGGCCACGGCGGCGTTCGATGCCTGGTGGGCGCCGAACATCGGCAGGAAGAGGTCGTCGTAGCTTCCGGTGAGGCCCTTGACGGCGATCTGCTGACCGCCCACCGCGACCTCGCGGCCCAGCACCCCGAACTCCAGGCCCTCGCGGGCCACTCGGGCGCCGACCTCGGACGCGTTGCGCAACAGGACCTCGGCCGCGGCCACCGGCTGTTGGGCGACGACCGCGATGGAGTCGGGCTTGATGATGCCCGCCTTCTCCTCGGCGATGCCCTCGACGGTGTCGGGCAGGTATTCGGTGTGGTCGATACCGATGGGTGTGATCACCGCGACGTCGCCGTCCACCACGTTGGTGGCGTCCCAGCGCCCTCCCATGCCCACCTCGACGACGGCCACGTCGACCGGGGTGTCGGCGAAGACCGCGTAGGCCATCACCGTCAGGATCTCGAAGAACGACAAGGGAGCGTCGTTCATCGCGTCGGCCATCTCGATGTAGGGGCGGATGTCGTCGAAGGTCTCGACGAACCGCTCCTGCGAGACGGGCTCCCCGTCGACGACGATGCGTTCCCGGACGGTGCGCAGGTGCGGGCTGGTGTAGCGGCCCGTGCGCAGGCCCCGGGCGCGCATGAGCGCGTCGATCATGCGGGCGGTGGAGGTCTTGCCGTTGGTGCCCGTGACATGGATGACCCGGAAGTTCCGCTGTGGATCGCCCAAGAGGTCCAGCAGGGTGCGGACGCGGTCCAAGCGGGGGTCGATGTCGGTCTCGGGCGCCCGGGCGAGGATCTGCGCCGTCACTTCGGCGTAGCGCGCGTCGGCGCGGTCCTCACTCACGGCTGCTGAGAGATCGGGGTCGGGGTGTACACACCGCGTCAGTGTACGCGTCCCAGCGGGAGTGTGACCTCCGGGTACGAAGTCCGGACCGTGATATGACCGGGAGCATACTGGGGGCATGCCCGACCTTGACCCTTTCTTCTCCGAGTGGTCCGGCCGCACCGCCGGCTCGACCCGCAGCCTGGAGCGTGCCCGGGAGCTGATGCGCGCCCTGGACCTGGACGGGGACCGGCCGCCGGTGCTGGGGGTGGTGGGTTCCAAGGGCAAGGGGACCACGGCCACCACGGCGGCGGCCGCGCTGTCCTCGGCGGGACTGCGGACCGTGCTGGCCACCGGGCCGAGCTTCCGCTCCTACCGGGAGCGGGTGCGGCTGGACGGGACCTCGGTCACCGGGGAGGTGCTGGACGCCCTGGGCGCGCGGATCGACCGGGCCCGGCGCTCGCTGCCCGCCCCGGCGGAGTCCGGCGGGTACCTGGCGCCGAGCGGCCTGTTCCTCGTCGCCGCCCTGCTGCACGCCCGCGACGCCGGCGCCGACGTGTGCGTGCTGGAGGCCGGGATGGGCGGGTACCGCGACGAACTGCGGCTGATCGGCCCGGAGGTGGTCGCCCTCGGTGCGGTCTTCGCCGAACACATGGGAATTCTCGGGGACACCGTGGCCGAGATCGCCCGGGAGAAGACCCGGGTGGCCGGTGAGCGCACCCGGAGCCTGGTCCGGTTGCCGCAGACCCCGGAGGTCGCCGCCGCCGTGGACGCCGCACTGGCGGAGGCGACCGGGGGCCGGGTGCGGGCCGAGATCGCCGATCCGCAGGCGCCCGGGACGGAACCGCCCGCCCGCCTGCGCCCGCCGGGATTGTCGGCCGCCTCGGGCGTGCTGGGCACGGCCGCGGCCGCCCGGATGCTGGAGTACCTGGGCCGGGGACCGCTGGAACCGGACCGGCTGCACGCGGTGCTGCGCACCCTGCGGCTCCCCGCCCGGCTGTCGCGGCACCCGGTTCCGGGCGCGGACGGCGCCGAGGTCATCGTGGACTCGGCGATCGACCGGGTGGGGGTGGCCACGGCGCTGGCCCACGCGCGCGCCGCCTGGGGCCGGGTGGACCACGTGCTGCTGTGCCTGCCCGACCACAAGGACGTCTCCGGGGCCGTGGCCGTGCTGGGCGACCTGCCGGTCACCATGGTGCGCCTGCCCGAGGCGCACCTGCGGTTCGAGTACGCCCCGCCCGCGCACTGGGGCCGGGTGGACGCCGCCGACCTCTCACCCGCCCGGGTGGCCGCCCTGGGCGACCGGGTGCTGGCCCTGGGCACGGTCTACTTCACCGGCCGGATGACCGAGGTCCTGGACGCGCCCACCGACCGCCTCTTCGACTGACACCCGTGACCGACCACCGCGACGCCGGAGATCGGAAACGGACCCGGGACGTGTCCGGCGGATCATTCCACCCACCCGTCCGCCGCCCCCTCACCGGCCGGATGACCGAGGTTCTGAACGCGCCCACCGACCGCCTCTTCGGCTGACACCCGTGACCGACCACCGCGACGCCGGAGATCGGGAACGGACCCGGGACGTGTCCGGCGGATCATTCCACCCGTCCGCCGCCCGCCGCCGCCCACCCGTAGCCCACCGCCACCCTCAAAGGACGCCTTCGGCCCGGTACCTCCCGCTTACGGACACCTTCGGCGCTATACCTCCGCGGAGCCGCCGGGCAGCCCCCGCATCCGGCGCAAGCGCCGAGCCGCACGAAGGCATCCGCCGAACAGGCCCTAGCCGAGGGAGACCAGCATGGCCACGCCGAGCGCGTAGGCGGCGAACATGGCGATGCCCTCGAAGCCGATCCCGGATTCCTGACGGCGGATCAGCCCCGCCGAGACCAGCAGGTTGAGCACGATGCCCAGGCCGGTGAGCAGTACCACCCGCTCGTCCATCGCGGCGTAGAGGGGACCCTCCCGGTAGGCGACGTCGGAAGCGGACAGGAAGAGCACGTCGAAGCCGTTGCCCCCGATGATGTCGCCGAGCGCCAGGTGCAGTGCCCGGATGCGGACCGCGTAGAGGACCGTCACCAGTTCGGGCAGGGAGGTGACCACACTCGTGACCAGCGCGCCGACCAGTCCGCTCGACACCCCCGTCTGTTCGGCCAGGGAGAGCCCGGCCTCGCCCACGACGTAGCCGGTCGCGGCCACCACCGCGGCGAGCACCGCGAACCGCGTCCACATGCCGCCGAGCGATTCACCGTCCTCGGGGGCCGGGGTCGGCACGTCCGGCCGGGTGTGGCGGGTGTGCTCGACGCGCCACATGGGTTCGGCGCGGACTTTGCGCGACAACCTCAGCCAGTACAGGTAGCAGGCCACGAGCAGCAGTGAGGCCGGGTGGACGCCCAGGATGTCGAGCGGCGGCCCCGCGCCGGCCACCAGCACCACACCGAGCATGATGCACAGCCCGGTCGGGGCGAGGAGGTTGGGCAGTGAGGCGGCGGCGTGCTCCAGGTTCGCGCGCCGGTAGAACATGTCCGCCAGGGCGATGAACACCGTCTGGGCCGCGATTCCCCCGAGGGCGTTGTTCATGGCGAAGGAGGCGTCGCCGTGGGCCGCCCCGATGATGCTGGTGATCAGACCGGGCAGGGAGGTGACCATGCCGATCAGGACGATCCCGGCCAGGGTCTCGCCCATGCCGGTGCGGTCGGCGAGACGGTCGACCAGCCGGGTGAACGGGCCCCCGACCATGACGAGGACCAGCGCCGCGGCCGTGATCGCCGCCACCTCCCAGAGCAACGGACGCCCCCTACCCGGCTCGTGGAAAACCTTCTCCGCGAGGGCTACCCCGTGGCGGGGTTCGCATACGGCGTCCGTGCGAACCCGTCGGGGGCGGCGGCCGGACCGCCTCGGCCCTGCCCTGGGCCGAGGCGGTCGGGGCCCGTCCGGTATCGGTGGACCGGTGGCGGCCGGGTGTGTTCACCCGCCCTGCCGGAACAGGCCCCGCCGTGCCACCGCTGTTCCCGGACGGCGTCTAGCGGCCGGGGCGGTAGCCCTCCTGGTTCTGCGGGTTGAGCTCGTCGAACGTGATGCGCTCGGCCGACCGCAGGCGCGGGTCGGTCACCTTCAGGACGTCGAGCCCCCGGGTGATGTCGTTGGAGTAGATGTAGCCGTTGTAGTAGTACGTGGACCAGGTGTCGTTGTCCAGGACACCCTCCTCGACCCGGGAGTCCATGTCGAAGAAGGCGATCTCCTTCGGCTTCCTCGGGTTGTTGAAGTCCATGACGGACACACCGCCCTGGTACCAGGACTGGACGAAGAAGTCCTGGCCCGGGACCGGGATGAGCGAACCGTTGTGCGCCACGCAGATCTGGTCGCCCTGGTGCCGGTCGATCTTGTAGTAGCTGGCGAAGTCCAGCTCCGGCTCCGCGTCGGTGCCGCCGATGGTGTAGATGGCGTTGGCGCCGCGGTCGCCGCCGATCTCCTCGGTGCAGGTCGGGGCACCGCCGCCGCCCAGCTCGTCGGTGAACAGCACGTTCCGGGCGTCGTTGGTGAACGTCGCCGAGTGCCAGAACGCGAAGTTCGGGTCCTGGACGACCTCGGTGACCACCGGGTTCACGGGGTCGGAGATGTCCATCAGGACGCCGTCGCCCATGCAGGCGCCCGCCGCGATGTCCTTCTCCGCGTAGACGGTGATGTCGTGGCAGCCCTGGGTGGGCAGCAGCAGGTTGTCCTGGTCGTGGTTGCCGCCGTCCGGGAACAGCACCGGCTCGTTGACGATCGCGGCCGAGGCCGGGTCGTCGTGCGGCACCTCGATGATGGAGATCTTGTCGTGCGGCGGCTGACAGTTCGGGAAGTTGGACGAGGGCGAGTACGACGACACGTAGATGAGGTCGCTCTCGCCGTCCTTGCCCGGGACGAGGGTGTTGGTGTGCGAACCGCAGTCGGTGCGCACCGCCGCCACGTACTGCGGGTTCTCCTTGTCCGAGATGTCGAAGATCCGGATGCCCTCGAACCCGTTCGGGTCACTGGTGGGCACGGCCGGAGCACCGCACTCGTCACTGGCCCGGGCGTAGTCGACGGAGAGGTACAGCAGGTCGCCGCTGACCGACACGTCGCCCTGGCCGCCCGGGCACAGGACCTCGGTCAGGACCGTGGTGTTCTCCGGGTCGGAGATGTCGTAGATGACGAAGCCGTCGTAGTTGCCGCCGATGGCGTAGTCGCCGGTGAACGCCAGGTCGGAGTTGACGTTGCGGACGGTGGAGGGCTTGGGCACGTAGGCCACGTGCTCGATGTTGGAGCTGTGGATCGAGTCGGCCGGGGGCGTGTCCGCGTATGCGGTCGCCGGGCCGAGCAGACCCACGAGCAGGGAGGCCGCGGCGGTCGCCGCCAGGGCGACGGAGCGACGCGGGCCTCTCCTGTTGCGTGGTGCGGGCATCGGGACTCCTGTGCACTAGGGGGTGGTCAGGGGGTACGTGAAGGGGCCGCGGCGTGCACGGCCGCGGCCCCTCTCACGTCACCCGCCCCTGCCCCGGAGGGCCGGGGGCGTCTACGGGGCGGTCAGCGGCCGTTGCCCCTTCCCGGGCGGTACTCCGGCTGCGACTGCGGGTTGAACTCGTCCATGTGGACCCGCTCGGCCACACGGAAGCGGGGGTCCTCCAGCTTGATGACGTCCAGGCCCCGGGTGATGTCCGAGGAGTAGACGTAGCCGTTGTAGTAGTAGGCCGACCAGGAGCCGCCGAGCACGAGGCGGTCGTCGTCGATCGGGGCCCGGTCGAAGTAGCCGATCTCCTCCGGGTCGGACGGGTCGTTGAAGTCGATGACGGAGACCCCGCCCTGGTACCAGGACTGGACGAAGAAGTCGCGGCCCGGGACCGGGATGAGCGAACCGTTGTGCGCCACGCAGTTCTCGGTGGCGCTCTGCACACGCGGGATCTTGTAGTAGCCCTCGAAGGACAGCTCCGGGTCGCCCTTCTTGAGGCCGCCGATCGTGTAGATGGCGTTGGCCCCGCGCTCGGAGGCGATGCTCTCCAGGCAGGTCGCGCCGCCACCGCCGCCGAGCTCGTCGGTGAACATCACGGTGGCGCCGTCGTTGGTGAACGTCGCCGAGTGCCAGAACGCGAAGTTGGTGTCCTGGACGAGGTCGGTGACGACCGGGGCGGCCGGGTCGGAGATGTCCATCAGGACGCCGTCGCCCATGCAGGCGCCCGCGGCGATGTCGTTCTCGGGGTAGACGGTGATGTCGTGGCAGCCGCTGGTGTTGCGGTAGCCGCCGTCCGGGAAGAGGACGGGGGTGTCGACGACCTGGGCGGAGGCCGGGTCGTCGAGGGGGACCTCGATGACGGAGATCTTGTCGTGCGGCGGCTGGCAGTTCGGGAAGCTCTCCGACGGGGAGTACGAGGAGACGTAGATGTACTCGTGCTCGCCGTCCTTGCCCGGGACGAGGGTGTTGGTGTGCGAACCGCAGTCGGTGCGCACCGCCGCCACGTACTGCGGGTTCTCCTTGTCCGAGATGTCGAAGATCCGGATGCCCTCGAACCCGTTCGGGTCGCTGGTGGGCACGGCCGGAGCACCGCACTCGTCGCTGGCCCGGGCGTAGTCGACGGAGAAGTACAGCAGGTCACCGCTGACCGACACGTCGCCCTGGCCGCCCGGGCACAGGACCTCGGAGACGACCGTCGGGTCCTCGGGAGCGGAGATGTCGTAGATGACGAACCCGTTGTAGTTGCCGCCGATGGCGTAGTCGCCGGTGAACGCCAGGTCGGAGTTGAAGGCGCTCATCACCTCGGTCTTGGGGACGTTGGCGACGTGCGTGACGTTGGCGCTGGTGTCCGCGTCACTGGAGAACGCCTGGTCGGCGGACGCGGCGGAGGGTGAGAGGAGGGACGCGACGAGGGCGGTGGCCCCGGCGAGGGCGACCACTCCCCTCTTCAGCGTGGATCTCAACGACCGCGGCGGAGAGGTTGGCATGGGGGAGGACGCCATGGGGGCTCCTGTTCGGGTCCGACGCTGAACAGGAAGAAAGTACACACTTCAACATCTATCTGTATAGGGGGGAACAAAAGAAACACGCCGGTTAACACACTGTCCACACGACCCGATCCGGCCACGCGGGGTGCCTAGGTTCTTGCGGAGGCCGATGATGTGCCCGCTCCGGTCGGCGGTCCTCCGGCCCCCGCGTTTCCCCCGGTCGCGATCACCATTACGGCTGCTGCCCATACCCGAAAAAGGACGGTTGCAATTGGGAGTTGAACTCGTCCATAACCACGCCCTGCGCCCGTTCCAGGCGCGGATCGGTGAGCCGGTCGTCGGCGTCGGCACGCTTGCCGACGGGCAGGTCTTTGGTCCACCGGAAGCGGACCCGGCCGGGCTCGGGGATGTCCACCATGCCCCACCGGCGGTGCACCCGGGCGATGTTCAGGCGCCCGCCCCGGGGGACGTCCACCGACATCGGTGACCGGTGCCGCCGGAGCACCGCACCCGTCGCTCTCACACGGGTAGCCGACGGAGAGGTACAGCAGGTCGCCGCCGACCGACACGTCGCCCCGGCCGTCCGGGCACAGGACCGTGGACACCACCCGGGGCCGGCTCGGGTCGGAGATGTCGTGGACGGCGAACCCGTCGTAGTCGCCGCCGATGGCGTGGTCGCCGGTGAACGCCGGGTCGGAGTCGAAGGCGTCCTCCCGGTCCAGCGGCGCGGGCTCGGGCAGCCCGCACCCGGACCACCCCTTCGGCGAAGACGTCCTGTTCCGTGACCGCCGCCGCTCCGGGGAGCGCGGTCGCGGCGGCCGGCGGGACCGCGGCCGTACCGGCACCGACCCGGCGCAGGAGTGCGCGGCACGGACTCCCCCAACACCCGGTCTGCCCGCCCACGACCCACCCCCGACACACAGGGCAACAGATCGCCTACTTTGTGTCGCACCCCCCGGCAGGCCGCGGACCAGGAGAGACACCGCAATGAGCACACAAGGACCAGATCCGACAGACGGGGTGCCCGGGACACACGGAGTGAACAAAACGGTGGAGACACACCCGCAAGGGTGGACAAAGCACCCGGGGAGTGAGTAGAAAGCCCAGCAGAGCGTTCTCCTCCGACCGGGTCCACCGCGCCGGAGGCGGCGCACAGCCCCGGGCCCGTCCCACACCCCCGTTCTTGGAGGACACCCCGTGCGTCGCCTGGTACTCGCGGCAGGAACCGCTCTCGCGCTCCTGGGAGCCTCGGCCTGCACCGGGGAGGACGAGCCGCAGGAGTCGGCGAACGTCATCGCCCCCGGCGCGCCCGGGGAGTCGTCCTCCCCGGCCACCGCCGAGCAGATCGCCGCCCTGGCCGAGGAGCAGGGCCACAACGAGGCCGACGTCGTCTACCTGGTGAAGATGATCGAGCACCACGCCCAGGCCCTGGACATGACCGAGCTGGCCCCCGAGCGTCACCGGCGCGAAGGCATCGGCGGCATCGCCGAGCGGATCAGCGCCGCCCAGGGGCCGGAGATCACCGCCATGGAGAGCTGGCTGGAGACGAACGTCTTCGGCCCGGCCCGGGAGAACCCCGCCCACCAGAACTTCTGCGGGCTGGAGGGGGACGGCGACCACCACGAGGAGGGCGAGGTCCCGACCTGCGATCTCCAGGTGGACCACGAGGACATGCCGGGCATGGTCGCCGAGGAGGACATGGACCGGCTGGAGGCCGCCGACGGCGACGAGTTCGACCGGCTGTTCGTGGAGCTGATGACCGAGCACCACCGGGGCGCGGTGACCATGGCCGAGGAGGTCCTGGAGAACGGCAAGGACCAGACGGTGATGAAGATGGCCAACGACCTCATCGCCGAGCAGAACACCGAGATCGACCGCATGGAGGCCGTCCTCGAAAACGAGGAGTAGCCCGACGCGAAGGACGGCGCCCTCCCGGAGGAGGGCGCCGTCCTTTCACGCGCTGCGGCCGCGGGCTCAGGCGGACTTCTCGCGGCGCTCGGGCTTGGCCTGCGCCCGCGGCACGATCGTGGGATTGACGTTGTCGATCACCGTCTCCCGCGTGATGATCACCCGACCCACATCCTCACGCGAAGGCACCTCGTACATCACCGACAACAACACCTCCTCGATGATCGCCCGCAACCCACGCGCACCCGTCCCCCGAATGATCCCCTGCTCAGCGATCGCCTCCAACGCATCCGGCGTGAACTCCAACCCCACACCGTCCAACTCGAACAACCGCTGATACTGCTTCACCAACGCATTACGCGGCTCCGTCAAAATCCGGATCAACGCCTCCCGATCCAGATCATGCACACTCGTGATCACCGGCAACCGACCGATGAACTCCGGAATCATCCCGAACTTCAACAGATCCTCCGGCATCACCTCACCGAAACCACCCCCGGCGAGCTCCTCCTTCGACCGCAACACCGCATTGAACCCCATCCCCTGCCGCCCCGTACGCGACTCGATGATCTTGTCCAACCCGGCAAAAGCCCCACCACAGATGAACAACACATTCGTCGTATCGATCTGAATGAACTCCTGATGCGGATGCTTCCGCCCACCCTGCGGAGGCACACTCGCCGTCGTCCCCTCCAAGATCTTCAACAACGCCTGCTGCACCCCCTCACCCGACACATCCCGCGTGATCGACGGATTCTCGCTCTTGCGCGCGACCTTGTCCACCTCATCGATGTAGATGATCCCCGTCTCGGCCTTCTTCACGTCGTAATCGGCCGCCTGGATCAACTTCAACAGGATGTTCTCCACATCCTCACCGACATACCCCGCCTCGGTCAGCGCCGTCGCATCCGCGATCGCGAACGGCACGTTCAAGATCCGCGCCAACGTCTGCGCCAACAACGTCTTGCCCGACCCCGTCGGCCCCAACAACAGGATGTTCGACTTCGCGATCTCCACATCCTCACCACCCGGACGCTCCCCCTCCGAGCGCACCCGCTTGTAGTGGTTGTAGACCGCCACCGACAACGCCTTCTTCGCCTGCTCCTGCCCGATCACATACGAATCCAGGAACTCGTAGATCTCCCGCGGCTTGGGCAACGCATCCCAGGAGAGCTCGGTGGAGTCGGCGAGCTCCTCCTCGATGATCTCGTTGCAGAGGTCGATGCACTCATCGCAGATGTAGACGCCGGGGCCGGCGATGAGCTTCTTCACCTGCTTCTGGCTCTTGCCGCAGAACGAGCACTTCAGCAGGTCCCCGCCGTCGCCGATGCGTGCCACCCAGCCACTCCTCGAAACTTAAGGCCGCCGATGCCGCGTGCCGCGGCGGTGCGGGGTCCGAATACCCCGCACCCGTCCGCTCGCGGACGGGCGATCCGTGTGTCGCTCTTTCGCCAGACTAAGCGAAAAACCGGACCGGCTTCACCACCGGGCCCTTCCGGGCGGGTTGGCGGCCGGTCCGGTCGACGCTTTCTCGACCTGTGCCCGCAGGGTCTACTTGTTCAGGGACGCCTTGCGGTACGGGAGCACGAAGTCGATGATGCCGTACTCCTTGGCCTCCTCAGCCGTGAGGATCTTGTCGCGCTCGATGTCCTTGGACACCTGCTCGGGCGTGCGGCCCGTGTGCCGCGCCAGGGTGGTCTCCAGCTGGGTGCGGATCCGGGTGATCTCGTTGGCCTGGATCTCGATGTCGCTGGCCTGACCGTGCATGCCCTCGGTGGCGGGCTGGTGGATCAGGATACGGGCGTTGGGCAGCGCGCCCCGCTTGCCCTTGGTCCCGCCGGCCAGCAGGATCGCCGCGGCGGAGGCGGCCTGGCCGATGCACACCGTCTGGATGTCCGGACGGACGAACTGCATGGTGTCGTAGATCGCCATGAGCGACGTGAACGAACCGCCGGGCGAGTTGATGTACATCTGGATGTCGCGCTCGGAGTCGAGCTGCTCCAGCGTGATGAGCTGCGCCATCAGGTCGTTGGCCGACGTGTCGTCGATCTGCACGCCGACGAAGATGATCCGCTCCTCGAAGAGCTTGTTGTACGGATTCATCTCCTTGACGCCGTAGGACGTCCGCTCCACGTAGGACGGCAGGACGTAGCGGCCCTGGGGAGACATCGGGGCCGTGCCGCCGATAAAGGGGTTGAACTCGGTCATTTCACGCCTTCCACGCTTCCACGCACTACGCCGATCCCGGCACCGCCGGGTCGGGCGAGGTCACCGTGCCGGCCCCGGGTGCTCCGGGCCCCGACGGTTCCGATCACCGACCACTCGCTACCCGCGGTCCCGGGTCACGTCGAGCGTGCCCTCCAGGACCTCGTCGATGAAGCCGTAGTCCTTGGCCTCCTGCGCGGTGAACCAGCGGTCGCGGTCGGCGTCCTTCTCGATCTGCTCGACCGTCTGACCGGTGTGCTCGGAGATCTTCTCGATGAACATCTTCTTCACGTACATCAGCTGGTCCGCGAGGATGCGGATGTCGGAGGCGGTGCCCCCGATGCCGCCGGACGGCTGGTGCATCATGACTCGGGTGTGCGGCAGCGCGTAGCGCTTGCCGGGGGCACCGGCGCACAGGAGCATCTGGCCCATCGAGGCGGCCATGCCGATGCCCACGGTGCGGACGTCGTTGGGGATGTACTGCATCACGTCGTAGATCGCCATGCCCGCGGTCACGGAACCGCCGGGCGAGTTGATGTACAGCGTGATGTCCCGCTGGCGGTCCTCTGCGGACAGCAGCAGGAGCTCGCCCACCAGGCGGTTGGCGATCTCGTCATCGACCTGCTGGCCGAGGAAAACGATTCGCTGGCGCAACAGGCGCTGAGGCGTCTGCTCAAGAAAAGGGGAAAACTGCGTCTCCGACGTACGAGCGTCGAATCGCGGGGACTCATCAAAGATCGGCGGCACTCTCGTCACCTGCTCCGGAATCGAAACGGTTGCGATACAGCGACACTAACGCCGACCGACACCGGGGTTGCACGGATACCGTGCCTGTTCGCTTTGAGCGCAGGGTGACACAAGCCCGGCAGGCCCTGTTCTCCCGACGGCGAACAAGAAGGCGGTCGGGAGCGGGAATAAGGGGCGCTCCGGCGCCGCACGGGACTCCCGGGGAGCCCGCGCCCCGGGGTCCGAGGGCGGCCCCGGGGAAGCGGCGGGCCCCGCCCGACCCGGGAGGGGTCGTGCGGGGCCCGTGAGTGCTCGGCGGGACCGCCGGGACTACTTGGCCTCGTCGGCCTTGGCCGTGTCCTCGGCGTCCTTGTCCTCGGCGTCCTCGGCCTCGGTCGCCTCGGCCGCGGGGGCCTCCTCGACGTCCTCCAGGACCTCCAGGCCCTCGACCGCGGCCTCGGCGGCGGCCTTGGCCGCCTTCTCCTCGGCGGTCTCCTGCTCGATGACGTTGCCGTCCTCGTCGGTGACCTTCGCGGCGGACAGCACCAGGTCCATGGCCTTGCCGCGGACGACCTCGGTGAAGGCGACGCGGATCTGGTTGGACTGCACCAGGTGCTGGGCCAGCTGGTCCGGGCTGACGCCCATGCGCTGGGCCTGCTCGAACACGTACTGGCTGAGCTCGCCCTGGTCGGCGCTCAGGTCCTCCTGGATGGCCAGCTGGTCGAGGATGAACCCGGCCTTGACCGCGGAGCGCGCACCGGTGGTGAGCTCCTCCTCGAACTCCTCCTCGGTCTTCTCCTGCGACTCCAGGTAGGCCTCCTTGGTGAGGCCGCTCTGCGCGAGCTGCTGCTCCAGGCTCTCCCGGCGGCGCTGGATCTCCTCGTCGACGACCGCGTCGGGCAGCGGCAGCTCGATCGACTCGATCAGCTTCTCCAGGGCCTTGTCACGGGCGGAGGACAGCTGCTGGATGCGGCGCACCTCGGTCATCCGCGTGCGCACGTCCTCGCGCAGCTCGGCGATGGTGTCGAACTCGCTGGCCAGCTGGGCGAACTCGTCGTCCAGCTCGGGCAGCTCCTTCACCTTGACGCTGTGCACGGTGACGGTGACGTCCGCCTCCCGGCCCTCGTGCTCGCCGCCCACCAGGGTGGTGGTGAAGGTGGCCTCGGCACCGGCCTCCAGGCCGCGCAGGGTCTCGTCGAGGCCCTCCAGCATGGTGTTGGTACCGACCTCGTAGGAGTAGCCGCTGACGGCGACGTCCTCAAGCTTCTCACCGTCGACGGCGGCGGACAGGTCGATGGAGACGTGGTCCCCGTCCTCGATCGGGCGCTCGGCGCCGACCAGGGTCGAGAAGCGCTCACGCAGGAAGCCGAGCTGCTCGTCGATCTGCTCCTCGGTGACCTCGGCGTTGTCGACGGTCACCTCGATCCCCTTGTAGTCGGAGACCTCGAACTTGGGGCGGATGTCGACCTCGGCCGTGAAGGCGAGCTCGTCGTTGTCCTCCAGCTTGGTGACCTCCACGTCGGGCTGGCCGAGCGCGAAGATCTCCTCCTTCTGGATGGCCTCGTTGTAGAGCTCGGGAACGGCGTGGTTGACCGCTTCGCTGATCACAGCGCCGCGACCGACGTAACGGTCGATCAGTCGCGCCGGCGCCTTGCCCGGGCGGAAGCCCTTGATCCGAACCTGCTTCGCGAGCGACTTGTAGGTCACGTCGAAAGCGTGATCGAGCTCCTCGAAGGGCACCTCGATGGTCAGCTTGACCCGGGTCGGGCTCAGCTCCTCGACAACGGTCTTCACGGGGCGGTACTCCTAGGTTTGCCGGCTGGTGTCCGCGTCGGCCCGCAGGCGCACCACACAACGGCGAATGCACGCGCGCACCCCCGCCCGATCTGACGATCTCCGGCGTCGGGGTGCCCTGCGACGGGCTGGGACTTACAGTTTCCTGCTGATCGCACCAAGTCTAGGGCAGATGCGCAGGGGGCCACCGCGCACGGCCGGAGCCGCCGCAGTGGCCGGTTTCGTCGGGGTGGCGGGATTCGAACCCGCGGCCTCATGCTCCCAAAGCATGCGCGCTAACCAAGCTGCGCCACACCCCGTGCACCTGCTCCCCGAACACCGTGTTCGGTTCCGGGTTCCCGGCACGGACCGAACACGCCGTCCGCACGTTCCACGAAAGGAGTGTGCGACCAACGCTGCGGAGACTGTACTCTTGTCCCCGTCGGCTCAACGAGTCTAGAGGAAACTCGAAGGCTCCGGCGCCACGCGGGCGTAGTTCAATGGTAGAACCCCAGCCTTCCAAGCTGGTCATGCGAGTTCGATTCTCGTCGCCCGCTCCTCACACGGCGGGGGCCGGTGCACCAGCACCGGCCCCCGCTCGCGTGCACCGCGTCCCGCGGACCTGCGTCGGGGTGAACTCCCCCACAGGTCCGAACGTCGTTCGGACCCGGCCGCGGAATACCCGGCCCGACCGGGTACGTTGACCTTTCGGGCGGGGTCGCCGACGAAACCGGACACGGGCACCCCTGTGAGAATCGGGTGACTGGATGACGGACACGGGCACGGGTACGGCACTGAGCACGCGCTGGTTCGCACGACCGGAGGGGCTGGAGCGTCCCGCCGTCGTCACCGGGGTCTTCGACGTCCTGCACGTCGGCCACATCCGTTTCCTCCAGGCCATCGCCGACCGCGGCCTGCCCCTGGTCGTCGGCATCGAGTGCGACGAGCGCGTCCGCGCCTGGAAGGGGCCCGGACGCCCGGTCAACCCCGCCGAGGAGCGTGCCGAGACCATCGCCGCACTGGGCTGTGTGACCGGGTCCTTCATCATCGACGGACCCCCCGGGGTCGCCGACTGGTCGGCCTACGCCGAGGTCCTGCGACCGCTGGCCCCGGCCGCCCTGGCCTTCACCGCCGGGGACCGCTACACCCGGGCCAAGATCCTGGGCGCCGAGGCGCTGGGCGCCCTCGCCTGGGAGCTGCCCTTCACGCCCGGCCGCTCCACCACCGCCGCGCTGGGCAGGCTCGCCCACGCCCTCTGAGCGTCGGGGACACCTCGGGAAGCGGGACACGCGAGCGGTTGTTGACCCACGCGTAACGCGAATCGAGGCCCATATGACCATGATGTCCGGTCGGCCCTCTTACAGGGCCCTGGTCAACGACGGAAGCGCCCGCGGGCAGGAACTGCCCCCCGGCATCACCCGTCGCATCACCTCCTACGCCCGCCCCCACTGGCGGGCGATACTTCTGTTCCTGCTCGTGACGTCGGTGAGCGCCGCCATCGTGGTGGCCAACCCGCTGCTGCTCAAGACGATCATCGACCGGGGCATCGTCGCCGGGGACGGCTCCCTGGTGATCGGCCTGGCCGCCGCCGCGGGCGGCCTGGCCCTGCTGGAGGGCGTGCTCGCGCTCACCGGCCGATGGCTGTCCGCCCGTATCGGCGAGGGCATCATCTACCTGCTGCGCACGCAGGTCTTCACCCATGTGCAGAAGATGCCGCTGGCGTTCTTCACCCGCACCCAGACCGGCTCGCTGATCAGCCGGCTGAACACCGACGTGGTCGGCGCCCAGCGGGCGATCACATCGGTCCTGCAATCGGTGGTGTCCAACCTGGTGAGCGCCACCGCTGTGATCATCACCATGTTGGCGCTGTCCTGGCAGGTGACCCTGCTGGCGCTGGCACTGGTGCCGCTGTTCCTGATCCCGGCCAAGCTGATCGGCCGCAGGCTGGCACACATCTCGCGGGACGCGATGGACACCAACGCCGACATGAGCTCCCTGATGACGGAACGGTTCAACGTCGGCGGGGCCATGCTGGTCAAGCTGTACGGCCGCCCGCGGGACGAGGCCGACGGGTTCGCCCGCCGGGCCGACCGGGTGCGCGACCTGGGCGTGCGCCAGGCGGTGTTCGGCGGCCTGCTGTTCACCATGCTGGGCACCGTCACCGCGCTGGCCACCGCGATGGTCTACGGCGTCGGCGGGGTGCTGGCCGTGAACGGCGCGTTCGAGGTCGGCACGCTGGTGGCGCTGACCACGCTGATGGTGCGCCTGTACGGGCCGGTGACGAGTCTGTCCAACGTGCACGTGGAGATCATGACCGCGCTGGTGTCCTTCGACCGGGTCTTCGAGATCCTGGACCTGGAGCCCGCGATCAAGGAGTCGCCGGACGCCCGGCCGATCCCGCGCGGTCCGGTGGGCGTGGAGTTCGACAACGTGTCGTTCCGCTACCCGGGTGCCGAGGAGGCCTCGGTGGCGTCGCTGGAGCTGAACCCGCAGGGGCGCGGCTCCGACGACACCCAGGTGCTGAGCGGGGTGTCGCTGCGGGCCGAGCCCGGGACGATGGTGGCCCTGGTGGGCCCCTCCGGCGCGGGCAAGACGACGCTGACGCACCTGGTGTCGCGGCTGTACGACCCGACCGAGGGCGCGGTGCGCATCGGCGGGCTGGACCTGCGCGAGGCCACCGCGGACTCGCTGCGCGAGGCGGTGGGCGTGGTCACCCAGGACGCCCAGCTGTTCCACGACACGGTGGGCGCGAACCTGCGCTACGCCAGGCCCGACGCCACCGACGAGGAGATGGAGGCGGCGCTGCGGATGGCGCGGCTGGGCCCGCTGCTGGAGCAGCTGCCCGACGGGCTGGACACGATGGTGGGCGACCGCGGCTACCGGCTGTCGGGCGGCGAGAAGCAGCGCCTGGCGATCGCCCGGCTGCTGCTGCGCTCCCCGTCGGTGGTGGTGCTGGACGAGGCCACCGCGCACCTGGACTCGGAGTCGGAGGCCGCGGTCCAGGAGGCGCTGGCCGAGGCCCTGTCCGGGCGCACCTCCCTGGTCATCGCACACCGGCTGGCGACGGTGCGCGAGGCCGACCAGATCCTGGTCCTGGAGGACGGGCGGATCCTGGAGCGGGGCACGCACGAGGAGCTGCTGGGCCGGGGCGGCCTGTACACGGCGCTGTACCGGACCCAGTTCGCGCCGCAGGACCACTGAGGGGGAGGCGGGGTCGGGCCGGCGCTACTTCTTCTTGCGGCGCTTGCCCTTCTTGCCCTTGTCCTTCTTGCGGCGCTTCTTCTCGTCGCCCTTCTTCGCGGGGCGGGCGGCCTTCTCGGCCTTGCGCTCCTTCTCGGCGGCCTTGGCCTTCTTGGGGCGCTTGCGCTTCTTGGGTTTCTTGGCGTCCTTGGAGGTGACGTGGTCGGCCAGGGCGTCGGGCAGCGGGGCCAGGCCCGGGCCGCCGTCGAAGATCCAGTCGTCGAGGGCGTCGAGCAGCCCGTCCTCGGTCATCTCACCGAGCCACACGGGCCTGCCCCCGGCGGCGTGGCCCTTCTGGGAGGGCTGCACGACCACGACGTTGGCCTGGAAGCAGATGCCCAGGCACTTGCTGGTGCGGACCGGCACGGTGCGGCCGGCGTGGTCGTCGATGGCGGAGAGACGGGCGAGCTGGGCCTTGTGGTCGACGCCCGGGACCTTCTTCCTGGTCCCGCAGCAGCAGCCGCGGCAGACCGTGAGCCGACAGGGTCGCCCGTCGATCTCGCCCACACCGCCCCCCTCACTGGAACATTAGGCACGCCTTACCTGATCAGCCTCAGGGTAGCCTCCCTCGGAGCCGCTCTGACCAGCGGGGACGTCGAACGGCCGCCAGGTCTCGGGAAGCCCCGCGGTACCGGGCCTCCCGTCCCACCCGGCCTCCCACAGGAAGGGCAGCCCCGCCGCCACCAGCGGCCACCGGTGGTCCATGAGCTGCATCCGCACCTGCGGCTCGGTGCACGCCCCCGAGTTGCCGCAGCGGGCGATCGGATCGCCCGCCGCCACCCGGCTCCCCGGGCGGACCCCGATGGACCCCCTTTCCAGGTGGCCCAGCAGCACGTACGCGCCGCCGGTGTCGATGATCACGTGGTTGCCCAGCAGGCCCGCCGGTCCGCGCAGCTCGCGCAGGGTGTTCTCCACGACCGAACCCAGCAGCCACGGCCAGGAGTTGCGGCTGCGGTGGTCGCGGCGCCGGTCGTGCACGGCGACGACGACCCCGTCGGCGGGCGCGTACACGGGCCGCCCGAACGCGGGGAAGTCCCGCGGCGGACGGCTCAGCGGCCGCCACCCGATGTCGGGCCGGGTCCCGTCCTCGGCGACCAGCCCCAGGGCGTGGGTCTGCCCGTAGGCGTGGGTGCCCTGGCTGGGGACCGCGTCCACCGGACTCGTCAGCGCCATCCACCGCCCCCGCACCGGGGGCCGCAGGACCCGCGGGGCGCAGCGGACGGTGCCCAGGCGCAGGTACACGGCCAGCGCGACGGCGAACAGGGACCAGCCCGCCCACCAGGACAGGCCGGCGTACCCGGCGAGCAGAGCGGCGCCCGCGACCCACATGAGGGGGACGCGGACGCGGGCCAGGGCGACCTGGACGCGGGACGGGGTGGGATCGGGCATCTCCATATTCTGGACGCCCGCTCCCACCCCCGTGGACCGACCTACTGCTCCTTGTTCTTCTCGGCCTGTTTGCGCAGGTAGTCGGTCGCCGCGTCGGCGCCCTTGTCGATCTTGTCGTCATGGGCGCCGCCGGTCGCCTTCTTGGCGGCGTCCGCGGCCTTGTCGACCAGCCCCTCGACCTTGTCGGCGTTGTCGTCGACGGCCTTCTTCAGCTTGTCGAACGCATCTCCGGCACCGGACATGTATTCCCCCCTCAGGTCCGTCCTGCATCCAAGGCGATACCCGGTGTCACGCGGGTTATGCCACTGTGTCAGACGTGCAGGACGAGGCGCGCGACCGAGAAGTAGATGATGAGGCCGGTGGCGTCCACCAGGGTCGCCACCATCGGGGAGGAGACCACCGCCGGGTCCACGCCCACCTTGCGGGCCAGCAGCGGCATCGACGAGCCGATGATCGCCGCCCAGGTGCAGATGGCGACGACCGAGCAGGCCACCACCACGGCGACCTGGAGTCCGACCAGCAGGGCGCCGATGGCCAGCGCCAGGCCGGCGAGCATCACGCCGAGCAGCAGTCCGACCCGGGCCTCCTTCCAGATGACCTGGGGCAGGTCGCGGACCCGCACCTCGCCGACGGCCAGGGCGCGCACGATCGCGGTGGCGGACTGGGCGCCGACGTTGCCGCCGGTGCCGATGAGCATCGGCACGAACACCGCCAGCGCCGTGACCTCCTCCAGGGTGGCCTCGAAGACCTGCATCACGTTGACGGTGAGGGTGGCGGCCACGATGAGCAGCATGAGCCACACCGAGCGGGCGCCGACCAGGCGCAGCACCCCGACGCTGACGTAGTGGTCGCCGACGGGGCTGGCACCGGACTGGCGGGCCATGTCCTCGGAGTCCGCCGCCTCGATGAGCTCCAGGGCGTCGTCGAAGGTCAGCAGGCCCACGAACCGGTCCTCGGAGTCGACCACCGGCAGGGAGACCAGGTTGGCCTCCTGCATCAGGCGGGCGGCGTCCTCGGCCGGGTGGGTGGCCCGCACCCGCGGAGCCAGTACGTCCACGATGTCCTTGATCAGCCGTGCGTCGTCGTTGACGACCAGGTCTCCCAGGGTGACGGTGCCGACCAGGCGGCGGCCGTCCGTGACCACCGGAAGGGTGTAGATGGTCTCGGCGTCGGCTCCTTTGGCGCGGACGATCTCCAGGGCTCGGCCGACGGCGAGGTCGCGGTGCAGGACGACGGTCTCGGGCGTCATGAACCGGCCGACGGAGTCCTCGGGATAGCCCAGCAGCGCCGCCGTCATCCGGCGTTCGGCGGGGCTGAGCCCGGCCAGTGCGCGGGTGGCGATCTTGGCCGGGGCCTCCCCGATGAGGCGGGCCCGGTCGTCGGGGTCCATCTCCTCCAGGAGCTCGTGGAAGGCGCCGTCGCGCAGGCTCAGGAGGATGGCCTGCTGCTGGCCCGGGTCGAGTTCCTCGAAGACCTCCAGTTCGCGGTCCTTGTCCAGGAGCCGGAAGGGGATGATCGCCTGCCCGCCCGCCATGCGGGCGAGTTCGTCGGCGATCTCGTAGGGCCTATGTTCGGCCAACCAGAGCCGGATTCCCGTCAGGTCGTTGTTCTCGACCAGTTCGGTGAGTTCTTCAGCGCGCTCGCCTTCTGACATGCGAAGCACCCCCTCGCGTTCTCCTGCGCCCGCAGGGCACGGCCGCGGGCGACACCGGTTGCGGATGACGGCTCCGGGTCCCGTCGTCACTGGTGTGGTGGACCGCGCGGAGTCGGCGCCGGGAACGGGGAGGGCGCGCACGGGTATCCGGGGACGTGTACGGGGACGGCCGCCGTACGCGGGACGGGGAGCAACCCGAACCTTACCCGTCCGGGGGTCGGGGAGGGGTCCGCACCCGCCCCCGGGGGTGTCGCCGGCGGGTCAGGCGCGCCAGAGGACGACCAGGGCGCAGTCGTCGTTCTTGTCCTTGCTGAGGACGTCGACCATCTTCCCGGCGCCGGTCGAGAATCCCCTGGTCACCAGGGTCTCGGCGGCGCCGAGCAGCCGGTCGATGCCGGCGTCGAGGTCCTCGCCGGGGGTCTCGATGAGGCCGTCCGTGTAGAGCATGAGGGCGTCACCGGGCCGCAGGCGGCCGCGGACCGAGGCGTAGGTCATCTCCGGGATGACGCCCAGGACCACGCCCTTGGCCTCGGTGGTGGCCCAGGAACCGGTGCCCGCGTCGTAGTGCACCGCGGGCGGGTGGCCGGCGGAGGCGATGCTGTACTCGCCGGTGGACAGGTCCACGTTGAGGTGGACGGCCGTGACGAATCCCTCACCGCCGCCGGTGCGCATGAGGTAGTCGTTGCAGTGGGCGAGGAAGTCCTTGGTGGGCACCGCGCCGATGAGGCCGCTGAAGGCGCCCGAGAGCATCAGGGCGCGGGTCCCGGCGTCGACGCCCTTGCCGGAGACGTCGACCACGGCGATGTCCAACCGGTCGCCGTCGCGGTGGGAGACGACGAAGTCGCCGCCGAAGGAGGAGCCCCCGGCCTGGCGCAGGACGGCGGTGCGGCCCCAGCCGGTCGGCAGGCCGGGCAGGCGGCCCTGCTGACGCAGCCGGTCGCGCAGGTCCAGGAGCATCATCTCGCCGCTCAGGCCCTGCACGCCCAGGCGCTCGCGCACGCCCGACAGCAGGTAGGACAGCACGGCGGTGACGCCGATGGTGACCAGCAGCCCGGGACCGACCTGCCCGAAGTCGAGCATGTAGGCGACGAAGACCAGGACGGCCGCGACCACGCCGAGCAGGGCCGCCAGGCTCTTGCGCTTGAGCAGCAGGCCGCCGGCCAGGACGGTGAGGATGGTGGAGCTGGGCGGGAACCACCCGGCCGGACCCCAGACGGCGCCGACGCCGATGCCGACGGCCAGGGTGACCAGGGTGATGAGGACGAGCCGGTAGCGGAAGAGCACCTTGCGCCGCAGGACCGCAACGATCCGCTGCACGGTGGTGCGCAGCAGTCGGGTGGCCTTGGCGTTCGGTGTGGGCTTCATCAATCCTCTGTGCGGGCGCGCCCGCCCGCGGGGGTTCGGTGTCGGTCGGCTCGGTGGCCCGCGCCGCGGCCGTGACGGTCCGGCGGGGCCCCGACGTCGTCCCCGGCTCGGGACGTGCGACGGGCGGAGGGCGGTGTGGGGACCCGCCCGCGGTCGTGGCGGCGGACGGTGGGCACCGCCGGGCGGCGGCCGGGGCGGAACCGAGCCGCTGTGCACGAACTGTAGCGCGGGGGGTGTCCGACTGGCACGTGCATCCGTCGGTGTTCTCCCCCATAATCGCGGGTTTGGGATCAGCCCAAACCCGTTCCCGGGCCCGCGCGTGTGCGCCCCCGCCCGGGTTCGCGGACGGGGGCGCTCGGTTCCCGGGCCGGCCGGGGACATCCGGTCAGGGCAGGGGCGGGAGCTCGCCGGTCTCCTCGTAGGCGCTCAGCATCGCGATGCGGCGGGTGTGCCGCTCCTCGTCGCTGTAGGGCGTGGCCAGGAAGACCTCGACGAAGCGCGTGGCCTCGTCCAGGGTGTGCATCCGGCCGCCGATGCCGAGCACGTTGGCGTCGTTGTGCTCACGTGCCAGCCGGGCGGTGTCCTCGCTCCAGGCCAGCGCGGCGCGGACGCCCGCGACCTTGTTCGCGGCGATCTGCTCGCCGTTGCCGGAGCCGCCGATGACGACGCCCAGCGCACCGGGGTCGGCCGCGACGCCCTCGGCGGCGCGCAGGACGAAGGGCGGGTAGTCGTCCACCGCGTCGTAGACGAACGGCCCGGCGTCGACGACCTCGTGGCCGCGCTCCTTCAGCCAGGAGACGAGGTGTTCTTTGAGCTCGTAGCCCGCATGATCTGATCCAAGGTAAACACGCACGGACACAGTGTCGCAGGTCGCCGGGGGCGCGATGCACGACGCCCCGCCCGTCGAGGGGACGGGCGGGGCGTCGGACGCGTCTGTGACCGAGGGTCAGGCGGCGCCTGCGGCGGCCGCGACGCTCAGACCCAGCACGGCGAAGAGGGCCATGGAGGCGATCGCGATCACGTTGCTGATCACGATCATCTTGATGTCCTTGCCGAGGGGTCCTGCCTTGGAGACCGCGGGCTTGTTGCTCAACTCACACCTCGATTGGGTTCGACCAGGGATGACCAGTCGGAATTTTTCCACACCCCACAACGCGATTCTCACCGGGGCCGATTCCTGGTATGAACCGTTCCGGGCCGTGAGTCCGGACACACCGGCCGGTCACATCTGCACGGCCTTGACCTCGCAGAACTCCTCCAGGCCGGAGAGCCCCCACTCGCGCCCGTTGCCGGAGCGCTTGTAGCCGCCGAAGGGCGCGCGCGGGTTGAGCGCACCGCCGTTGAGCTCCACCTGTCCGGCGCGCAGGCGGCGGGCGACCGCCAGGCCGCGCTCGGGGTCGCCCGACCACACCGCGGCGTTGAGGCCGTAGTCGGTGTCGTTGGCGATGGCCACGGCCTCCTCCTCGGTGTCGTAGGGGATGAGGGCCAGGACCGGGCCGAAGATCTCCTCCCGGGCGATGCGCATGTCGTTGCGCACGTCGGCGAAGACCGTGGGGCGGACGTGGTAGCCGGGGCCCTCGACGGGTTCGGGGCCGCCGGTGACCAGGCGGGCGCCCTCTCGGACGCCGAGTTCGATGTAGGAGCGGACCTTGTCCAGCTGGGTCGCGGAGACCAGCGGGCCCAGCCGGGTGGACTCGTCCTTGGGGTCGCCGGGGACGTACTTGGCGGCGGCCTGCGCGGCCAGGGCGACGGCCTCATCGTAGGAGTCCCGGTGGACGAGCATGCGGGTGAGGGCGTTGCAGCTCTGGCCGGTGTTGCGCATGACGTCGGCGACGCCGCGCTTGACGGCGGCGGTGAGGTCGGCGTCGGGCAGGATCACGTTGGGCGACTTGCCGCCCAGTTCCAGGGCGACCCGCTTGACGGTCTCGGCGGCGACCTGGGAGACGCGCACGCCGGCGCGGGTGGATCCGGTGAACGAGACCATGTCGACCCCCGGATGGGCGGCGATGGCCTCGCCGACGACCGGGCCGGTGCCCGAGACCAGGTTGAACACGCCCGCGGGCAGGCCCGCGTCGTGGAACACCTCGGCCAGGGCGTAGGCGCTCAGCGGGGCGACCTCGCTGGGCTTGAGGACGACCGTGTTGCCCGCCAGCAGGGCGGGCACGACCTTGAGCACGATCTGGTGCAGCGGGTAGTTCCACGGGGTGATGGCGCCGACCACGCCGACCGGCTCGCGGATGATGAGCGAGTTGCCCAGCTCCTCGCCCTCGAAGTAGCGCTCGCCGCTCTCCTCGACCAGGTCGATGTAGGTCCGGAACATGAGCGCGGGCAGACCCGCCTGCACGGTGCGGGAGAACTTCACCGGGGCGCCCACGTCCCGGGTGAGCAGGGCGGCGATGTCGTCGATGCGCTCGTTGAAGAGGTCCAGCGCGTGGGCCAGGTGGGTGACGCGGCGGCCGGGGGCCAGGGCCGACCAGGCCGGGAGGGCCGCCGCGGCGGCCGCCACCGCGGCGTCGACGTCCTTGGGGTCCCCGGCCGGAACGGTGTCGATGACCTGCTCGGTCGCCGGGTCGATCACGTCCAGGGCCTCGTCGGAGGCGGAGTCGCGCCAGGCGCCGTCGATGTAGAGGGATCGCATGCCCCCACTGTCGCAGAACCGGATTCGGTCGGCCAGTGCGGGACGCCCGACCGGTGGACCCACCGATGGCGGCCGGGGTCCTTTCAGAACCGGTGCGGGGTTCAGTCCCAGTGCGGGGGGCGCTCGGCGATCAGGCGGTCGGTGGAGTCGTCGGAGACGTCGTCGCCCCAGCCCAGCGCGCCCTCGTCGGAGGTGGTGTCGGGCAGGACGTCGAGGTCGTCGAGGAACTCGACCCTGCGGTCGTCGTCGGGTTCGGGCACGGCCGGTCCTTCCGTCGTCGTGGGCGGCCGCCACCGCGGCCCCCTCCAGTGTGCACCCGGGCGCGCCCCGGATCACGCGCCGCGCCCGGGGCCGTCCCCGGTTCGCCGTCCGTCCGTCCGCCCGGCCGGCCGGGCGGGCGGACGGACAAGACCGCGGCGGGGCTTCTCGGCCGAACTCCTCATCCGAGCGGGCCGACGAATCGTCCAACGGACGGCCTGTCGGTGCCGGTCGGTCGGACCTGGCCGAGAAGCCACTGCGCATCCCCGCGGTCAGTCGAAGACGGGGCCGCGGGTGCGGGTGCGCTTGAGCTCGAAGAAGCCCTCGGTCCCGGCGACCAGGCGGACGCCGTCCCAGAGCTTCCCGGCCTCCTCGCCGCGCGGGGTGGGGGTGATGACCGGGCCGAAGAAAGCGGTGTCCTCGACCTGGACGACGGGGGTGCCCACGTCCTCCCCGACCAGCTTCATGGCCTCGGCGTGGGAGGCGCGCAGGGCCTCGTCGTACTCGGTGGAGTCACCGGCGGCGGCCAGGTCCCCGGGCAGGCCCGCGTCGGCCAGGGCGGCCCGGATCGTCTCCTCGGTGCGGGGCTCGGCGTTGTTGTGGAAGCGGGTGCCCAGGGCGGTGTAGAGGGCGCCCAGGACCTCGGCCCCGAAACGCCGCTCGGCGGCGATGCACACGCGCACCGCGGCCCAGGACCCGTCCAGCATCCGGCGGTAGTCCTCGGGAAGGTCGCGGCCCTCGTTGAGGACGCTCAGGCTCATCACGTGCCAGCGCACCCGCACCGGGCGGACCTTCTCGACCTCCAGCAGCCAGCGGGAGGTGATCCAGGCCCAGGGACAGGCCGGATCGAACCACATGTCCGCGTGGGCGATGTCCTGCTCGCCCATGTCCGCGGTGGTCTGCGTCATGGAGTGCTCCTCGCAAGAGAGTGGGGGCGGTACCCCTGGGGGTCGACGTAGCGCTACAACCTTCGATCTCGGTTGCGCATTCCGCCCCCGTGCGTGGCAGGATCGAAGCCGAATCGACAACCGATCCACCGGCCCCGACGACGCTCCGCCCCGAGGTGTTCCCCCCGGTCCGGGTCGTCGCGCCCGGTGCAGTGATCCGGCCGGCGACGACGGCGGCCGTGGAGGGAGCGTGGCGTGGCAGGGAACCTGACCCGGGACGAGGCTCGGGAGCGGGCGCGGATTCTGAGCGTCGACTCCTACGAGGTGACACTCGACCTCACCACCGGTGACGAGACCTTCCGGTCCACCACCGTGGTCCGCTTCTCCTCTTCGGAGCCCGGAGCGCGGACGTTCGTGGAGCTGGCGGCACCCCGGGTGCTGTCGGCGACGCTGAACGGGGCGGAACTCGACCCGGCCGAACTGTTCGACGGCGAGCGCCTGGCGCTGCCGGAGGTGGCCGCCGACAACGAGCTGACCGTGGTGGCCGACGCCGCCTACATGCGCACCGGTGAGGGCCTCCACCGTTTCGTGGACCCGGTGGACGACTCGGTGTACCTGTACACACAGTTCGAGACCGCCGACGCGCACCGCATGTTCGCGTCCTTCGACCAGCCGGACCTGAAGGCGACGTTCGAACTGACCGTGTTCGCGCCGCCGTCGTGGACCGTGGTCTCCAACAGCGCGCCCGACGTGACGCGCGAGGCGGCGGGCGAGGAGCGGGTGCGCTGGCACTTCCCCGCCACCGAGCGCATGTCCACCTACATCACGGCGCTGATCGCGGGCCCGTACCACGAGGTGCGCGACACCCACGACGGCATCGACCTGGGCCTCTTCTGCCGGGCGTCGCTGGCCGAGCACCTGGACTCCGACGCCCTGTTCGAGGTCACCAAGCAGGGCTTCGACTTCTTCCACGACCTGTTCGGGGTCCGCTACGCCTTCGGCAAGTACGACCAGCTGTTCGTGCCGGAGTTCAACGCGGGGGCCATGGAGAACGCGGGCGCCGTCACGTTCCTGGAGGACTACGTCTTCCGCTCCCGGGTGACCGACGCCCGCTACGAGCGGCGCGCCGAGACGATCCTGCACGAGATGGCGCACATGTGGTTCGGCGACCTGGTCACCATGCGCTGGTGGGACGACCTGTGGCTGAACGAGTCCTTCGCCACCTACGCCAGTGTGTACTGCCAGGCCAACGCCACCAAGTGGACGGACGCCTGGACCACGTTCGCGAACGTGGAGAAGTCGTGGGCGCTGCGCCAGGACCAGCTGCCCTCCACCCACCCGATCGCCGCCGACATGGTCGACATCCAGGCGGTCGAGGTGAACTTCGACGGCATCACCTACGCCAAGGGCGCCTCGGTACTCAAGCAGCTGGCGGCGTACGTGGGTGTGGACGCGTTCTTCGCGGGCGTGCGCGCCTACTTCCAGGAGTTCGCCTTCGGCAACACCGAGCTGAAGGACCTGCTCAAGCACCTGGAGGCGGCCTCGGGCCGGGACCTGTCGGGCTGGTCGCGCGAGTGGCTGGAGACCACCGGCGTCAACACGATGCGCCCGGACTTCGAGGTGGATGCGAACGGGGACTTCACCTCGTTCGCGGTGCTCCAGGAGGCGGCCCCCGAGCACCCGACGCTGCGCTCGCACCGGCTGGCGATCGGCCTGTACGACCGCACCGACTCCGGCATCGTGCGCCGTGACCGGGTGGAGCTGGACGTCAGCGGCGCCCGCACCGAGGTGCCGGAGCTGGTCGGCAAGGCCCGTCCGGACCTGGTCCTCATCAACGACGACGACCTGACCTTCACCAAGATCCGGCTGGACGAGCGGTCCCTGGGCACGGTCGTGGACGGCATCGGGGGCATCCGTGAGTCCCTGCCCCGGGCGCTGGCCTTCGGCGCCGCCTGGGACATGACCCGCGACGGAGAGATGCCCGCCCGCGACTACGTGGACCTGGTCATCTCCGGCATCGACGGCGTGGACGACGTCATGGTCGCCCAGACGCTGCTGCGCCAGGCCGTCTCGGCCCTGCACAACTACGCCGACCCGGCATGGCGCCCGTTCGGCTTCGAGAAGCTGTCGGAGCGCCTGCGCGAGCTGCTGACGGCCGCCGAGCCCGGCGGCGACCTGCAACTGGCCTACGTCAACGCGCTGGCCTCCAGCGCGGTCGGCGACGCCCACCTGTCCCTGCTCCAGGGGCTGCTGGACGGCGCGATCACCGTGGACGGCCTGGTGGTGGACACCGAGCTGCGGTGGACGCTGCTGCGCCGCCTGGTGGCCACCGGCAAGGCGGGCGAGGCGGAGATCGACGCCGAGCTGAAGAACGACGCGACGGCCGCCGGGCAGCGGCACGCCGCCGGTGCGCGGGCGGCGATCCCGACCGCGGCGGCCAAGGCCGCGGCCTGGGACCGGATCGTGGGCGAGGAGCTGGCCAACGCCGAGTTCCGGTCGGTGCTGCTGGGCTTCGTGGAGCCGGGCCAGGCCGACCTGTACCGGCCCTACGTGGAGAAGTACTTCGCGCAGCTGGCCCCGGCCTGGGAGAAGTGGACGGGCGAGTTCGCGCAGACCTTCGCCGAGTTCATGTACCCGGGCGGCCTGGTGGAGGAGGCGACGATCGAGCGCACCGACGCCTACATCGCCGAGAACTCCCCCGCCCCCGCGCTGCGGCGCCTGCTGGTGGAGGGGCGCGCCGGCGTGGAGCGGGCGCTGAAGGCCCGCGCCGTGGACATCGCCGCGGGCGAGGCGCGCTAGCCGTACCCGCGAAGCCACGGACGGGCCCGGGAGTGGACCCTCGGATCCACCCCGGGCCCGTACCGTGTCCGGCGCTACAGGGTGCGGCCGCGCCCGTCGCCGAACGGGCCCAGGGTGCGGCGGATGCGCGACACCATGCGCGGGTCGGCGAGCAGCTCGTCCACCAGGACGGGCTCTCCCTCGCCGTTGGTGAGCGGGATCCGCCAGTTCGGGTACTCGGTGCCGGTGCCCGGCTGGTTCTGCATGCGCCGCTCCCCCACCACGTCGGTGAGCGCCACCCCGACCATCCGGGCCGGGGTCGCCATGAGGTAGGCGTGCATGGCGGTGACCACGGCGGCCGGGTCGGCCAGCGGGTCGGCGTCCTCGTCCAGCAGCCCCAGCTCCACGAGCAGTGCCCGCCAGCGCTCCACCCTGGCCTCGGCGTCGGCCCGCTCCTCCTCCAGCGGCCGGGGCAGCAGTCCCAACCGGTCCCGCAGCTCGACGTGCTCGGCGGACAGGAACGACGCCACCGGGGGCAGGTCGTGGGTGGCGACCGTGGCCAGGCAGTCGGCGCGCCAGTCGCCGGGCGTGCGCGGGGAACCGTCGGGCTCCTGCTCGAACCACAGCACCGAGGTGCCCAGGATGCCGCGGTCGGCCAGGTGGTCGCGCACCCACGGCTCGACGGTGCCCAGGTCCTCGCCGATGACGACGGCGTCGGCCCGCCGCGCGGCCAGCAACAGGGCGCCGACGGTGCCCTCGTGGTCGAAGGTGACGTAGGTGCCCTGGTCGGCGGAGGCGCCCTCGGGCACGCACCACAGGCGGAACAGGCCCATGACGTGGTCGATGCGCACCCCGCCGGCGTGGCGCAGGGCCTGGCCGAGGATCTGCCGCAGCGGCCCGTAGCCGCGTTCGGCCAGGCGGCGCGGATGCCACGGCGGCTGTCCCCAGTCCTGGCCCAGGCTGTTGAACTCGTCGGGAGGGGCGCCCACGTGCAGCCCCTGGACCAGGGCGTCGCCGAACATCCAGGCGTCGGCGCCGCCCGCCTGCACGCCGATGGCGAGGTCGTGCACCACGCCCACATCCATGCCGCCCGTACGGGCGGTGGTCTGGGCCTGGGCGAGCTGCTCGTCCAGGAGCCACTGGAGCCAGCGGTGGAACTCCACCAGGGGCCAGCGGTCCAGGGCGGCCCGGCCCACGGAGTCGTCGGTGACGTCGCGCAGGTGCGCGGGCCAGGTCCGGTGGTCGGGCCCGTACTCCTCGGCCAGCGCCGACCAGGTGGCGAACTCCACCAGCGGCCGGCCCTCGCGTTCGAGATAGGCGCGCAGGGCGGCCTCGCGGCCCGGGGCGCGGGGCACCTGGAAGAGGATCTCCAGAGCGGTCCGCTTGGCCTCCCAGACGGCGTTGCGGTCGAGCAGGTCCGCGGTGCGGCCGCGTTCGCGCAGCGGCCGGGCGAGGCGCTGGACGCCCTCGCGTTGGGCGGGGTCCAGCCGGGAGTACTCGGGGACGTCCTCGATGCGGATGTACAGCGGGCTCGCGTAGCGGCGGCTGACCGGCAGGTACGGGGAGGGCTCCACCGGGACGACGGGCTCGGTGGCGTGCACCGGGTTGATGAGGACGAAGTCGGCGCCCAGGTCGCGGGCGCTCCAGTCCGAGATCTCGGCGAGGTCGCGCAGGTCGCCGATGCCCCAGGAGGCCCGGGAGCGCACGCTGTAGAGCTGGGTCATGACCCCCCACAGGCGCGGGTTCTCGCGCAGGGCGGTGGGGTCGATCCGGTCGGGGACCACCAGCAGGGGCGCGTCGTGTTCGGCGCCGCGGTGGGTGACGCGCAGTGTGTGGACGCCCAGGGGCAGGCCCTGGTCGAAGGGCAGCAGGGAGCCGTCGGCGGTCTCGACGGTGCTGTGCACCCCCTCGGGGAGCACCGGGTCGGGCGCCTTGCCCTCGCGCAGGACGACCGCGGGCGGGAGCAGGCTCGGCTCCCGGTCCGGCGGTTCCCGGTCCGGGTCCGCGCCCAGGGCGGCCAGGACATGGCGGATGACGTCGAGGTCGACCGGGACCCTGCGGCCCCGCCAGTCCTCGTAGCTCGTCGCGACACCGTACTGCTCGGCCACACGGGCCAGCTGAACGTCCCTCACAGAAACCGATCATGCCCTACCTGTGACTCCGTACACCGGAAGGACGGGCCGGTACCGGCCGATGGCCGTCCGGTCACGGCCGTCCTGCGGGGAAAAGCGGTGGTCGTTCCGGGCCCGGTCGGGCGCGTCGCGACGGGCCGGGCCGGGCCGGGCCGGGCCGGGCTGACCGGAGGGTGACACACCGTCGGGCACACGGCCATGACACCGGTCGTATCGATAATCGGATGGCCCCCTGACTGCACTCTCTGCATAATCTGGGGGTGTGCTCGCCAACTACCGCCGGCTCTTCGCCGTCCCCCATGTGCTGTCCCTGCTGGCCTGGTCCCTGACCGCGCGGTTCTACACGCCGGGGTTGATGATCGCGGTCACCTTCCTGGTGGTCGACTGGACCGGTTCCTACTCGCTGGCGGGCCTGGTGGCGGGCGCGTTCACGCTGGGGATCGCGTTGGTGGGGCCGCTGCGCGGCCGGATGGCGGACAGGGGCGGCACCGACCGGCTGGTGCTGGTGTGCGGTGTGGTGTTCACGGTGGGTCTGCTGGGGCTGACGTGGCTGCCTGCATCGCTGTGGTGGGTGTCCATCCCACTGGCGCTGGGGACCGGTCTGTTCGGCACCCCCGCGAACCAGATCGTGCGGGCCCTGTGGCCGCGGCTCACCCGCGGCCCGGAACGGCAGGCCATCTACGCGGCCGAGGCCACCGCACAGGAGCTGCTGTTCGTCTTCTGCCCCATCCTGACCGCCGGTGCGGTGGCGTTCGCCGGGCCGCGCTGGGCACTGGTGATGCTCGCGGTGCTGGGACTGCTGGGCGCGCTGGGCTTCGCCCTGGCGCTGCGCCGGGCCGGGGCGACCGGGCCGGCCCCGGTGGAGGCCGGGGCGGCGCCGGCGGCCAGCGGGCCGCGGCGCAGTCTGCTGCGCGAGCCCGCCCTGGTGGTGCTGTTCGCGATGTGCCTGCTGATGGTCAGCGGGATCATGGGCGTGGACCTGGTCATCGTGGCCTGGGCCAACGAACTGAACGCTCCGCACCTGGTGATGGTGCTGGCGTCGGTGTGGGCGCTGGGCTCGCTGGTGGGCGGCGCGATCGCGGGCGGCCTGCGGGGCAGGCCCCGGCTGGTACGGCGCTCGTTCGCCTCCGCGGCGGGCGTCGCGGTGCTGATTCCGTTCACGCCGCCGCTGGTGGAGCTGTCCACTCCCCTGTGGGTCGCACCGCTGCTGTTCCTGTCCGGCCTGGCGATCGCCCCGACCCTGGCCGCCACGATGGCGCGGCTGGGCGACCTGGCCCCCGCCGACCGGCGGGCCGAGGCGTTCGGGTGGATGACCACGGCGCTGGGCACGGGCGGCGCGGTCGCCGGCCCGCTGGCGGGCGGGCTGATCGACCTCATGGGGATCACGGGCGGGGTGCTGGGTGCGACCGTGCTGGTGGCGGTGGCGGCGCTGCTGAGCGCGTTCGTTCCCCAGGCCCCGGCCGAGGCGCCCGCGCAGGAGGCGGCGGACGCGGTCCCGGTGGAGGTCGCCGGGGTCGCCGAGGCCGTGCCCCCGGCGGGTGCGGCCGGGATGGTCGCGCCGGTGGCGGAGCCCGGCCCGGACGGGGTCCCCCGGCCTCCGGCCGGGCGGCCCGCGGACTGACCCGCGGCCGCCGCCCGGCCGCCCGCTCAGCGGTTCCAGACCGGGGGGACCCGGTCGGCCCAGGGCCGCGCCCGTTCCAGCTGCGCCGCCAGGGACAGCAGCAGCGGCTCGCCGCCCATCCGGCCGGTGACCATGGAGCCCAGCGGTGCGCCGTCGGGCGCGTGGTGCAGGGGCACGCTCATGGACGGCTGGCCGGTGACGTTGAAGACCGACGTGAACGGGGTGAACGCGGTCATCCGCCGGAACTCCTCCTCCGGCCCGTCCCCGACGAAGTACCCGACGGGCACCGGGGGCTGCGCCAGCACCGGGGTGACCACCGCGTCGTAGGGCTCGGTGGCGGTCAGCCACGAGCGGATGCCGCGCTGGAGGCGGGCGCCGGCGGCGATGTACTCGGGGGCCGGGAGGGCACGGGCGCGTTCGCGCAGCCAGCGGTTGAGATCCCCGAGCTCGGGCTCGCGCTCGGCCGGGACCGGCATGACCGAGGCCATGGCCGCCCAGATGACGGCGAAGTCGTCAACGAAGGTGCCGCCGAAGTGGGCGTCGCCGGGTTCGGGGATCTCCTCGATCTCGTGGCCCAGGTCGGCGAACAGGCGCAGGGTGGACTCGTGGGCGGCCAGGACGTCGGGGTGGACGGGCAGCCCGGCCGAGCCCGTGTGGGCGTAGTGACCGATGCGCAGCCGCCCCGGTTCGCGCAGAACGTGGTCGGCGAAGGTCTCGCCGGGCGGCAGCGGCGGAGCGGTGTAGTAGTCGCCGGGGCGGTTCCCGGACATCACGTCGAGCATCAGCGCGGCGTCGGCGACGTGGCGGGTGAGGGGCCCGCTGGTGGACAGGCCGACGAGGTCGGGCTTGACCGGGGCGCCGGAGATGCGGCCGCGCGTGGGCTTGAGGCCGAAGAGCCCGCAGACCGAGGCCGGGATGCGGATGGACCCGCCGCCGTCGCTCGCGTGCGCGACGGGGGCCAGTCCGGCGGCCACGGCCACCGCGGCGCCGCCGCTGGAGCCGCCCGGGGACAGCTCCGGGTTCCAGGGGTTGCGGGCGGGCGGGGCGACGGCGTTCTCGGTGTAGCAGCTGGACCCGAACTCGGGGGTGTTGGTCTTGCCGGTGAAGACGGCCCCCGCGGCACGCAGCCGGGCGACGGTGTCGGAGTCGATGGGGGCGATGTTGTCGGCCAGGACGCGGGAGCCGTAGGTGGCCCGGACACCGGCGAGGAGGTCGAGGTCCTTGATGGGGACGGGGATCCCGAGCAGCGGGGGCAGGCTCTCCGGCGTGTCGCTCATCACACGCTTCTCCGCGTATCGGGCTTGATCCAAAGCCTTTTCCGCTATGACCGTAATGTAGGCGCCGCAGTCGGGCCCATGGCGCTCGGTCCGGGACAGGACGTGCTCTGTGATCTCACGAGGGGACAGTTCACGACTGCGGACCATCGCGGCGAGCCGGTGGGCCGGAAGGTCATGCATCTGGGTCATACCGACCCAGATTAGCGGGCACGCCAACGGGCACCACGAGAGGTGGAACCGAAGTTCTCTGGAGAGATCGACGAACCATCCATCCTTCCCCGCCCCCTGCACACCGAATCCTCCTGTGGGCCACGGAACAAGGGGGGAAAGTGTGAGAAGTAATGCACTAGGACTCGAATATGAGTGGAACTAACCTGTCCGACGTGGAATCGGCAACCAGAGTGAACCCGTCGCCCCAGAGGCCGGAGCCGGACAGGCCCGAAAGCCTCTTCTTCCCCAACCAAAAGAATCAAAGGGACATTTCGGGCGCAAGAATGCTTTACGGCGCCCTCCGCGAGAAGGGCGCGGTCCGCAAATGGGCCGTACGCGGGGCCGTGGCCCTCGTCGTCGCGATCGTCTGCGGATTCATCGCATCCGACTGGCGCATCGGCGCGACCCTGGGCATCGCCACCATGGTCGGCATCTCGGTGTACCAGTCCCGGCGCGAATCCGAGATCCCCCGCTGGCGCAAGCCCTCGGCCGCACAGCGCAAGACCGAGGTCCAGCTCAAGGTGATGAAGCAGCTCGGCTACAAGGTCCTGCACGCCCGCGCGGTGCCCGGCGGCAACGGCCAGATCGACCACTTCATCGTGGGGCGGCGCGGCGCGTTCGCCATCGACTCCGAGTCCTGGGACAAGCGGCTGCCGCTGCGCAACAAGCTCGAACAGCTCTACCACGGGCGCTTCAACAAGAACCAGCGCATCGACGAGGCTCTGGAGGAGGCCAAACGCGCAGAGGAGCTCATCAGCAAGGAGCTCGGCCGCGAGATCAAGGTGCGCGCCTCCCTGGCCATCTACGGACCCGGCATGCCCTGGGACAGCCACCGGCTGCGGGGCGTGGACATCATCTCCGGCACCAAGGTCCGCAAGTGGCTGCGCACCGGCCGGGACCGCCTGACCGAGCAGGAGATCGAGGAGATCTACGCGGCCGCCGAGCGGGCTCTGCCACCGCGCCACTGACGCACGACCCATCGGGCCCGGCCGGACCACAACGTGGTGGCAGCCGGGCCTCACGTATGTCCGGGGCCGGCCGGCGGCCCCGACCGGAACAGGGCGAACCCACCCTCCGTCTCGTCATACGGACCCGCCGTCTTTCCCCCTGAGACCGCAGGCGCATCGAAAGGGGACTACCATCAAGGGGAAACACCCGTATCGATGGGAGTCCGCGCCATGCCACCCCTACGCTCACGCACCGTCACCCACGGCCGGAACATGGCGGGAGCGCGCGCCCTCATGCGCGCCACCGGCGTACAGAGCGAGGACTTCGGCAAGCCCATCGTGGCCGTGGCCAACAGCTTCACCCAGTTCGTCCCCGGGCACGTGCACCTGCGCGAGGTCGCCGACGTCGTCGCCGACTCCGTGCGCGCCGCCGGCGGCGTCCCCCGCGAGTTCAACACCATCGCCGTCGACGACGGCATCGCCATGGGCCACGGCGGCATGCTGTACTCGCTGCCCAGCCGCGAGCTGATCGCCGACGCCGTGGAGTACATGGTCAACGCGCACTGCGCCGACGCATTGGTGTGCGTGTCCAACTGCGACAAGATCACCCCGGGCATGCTGCTGGCCGCGCTGCGCCTCAACATCCCCACCGTGTTCGTCTCCGGCGGGCCGATGGAGGCGGGCAAGGTGACCGTGGTGAACGGCACCGCCACCACCGTCAAGAAGCTCGACCTGATCAACCCCATGATCGCCGCGGCCGACGAGAGCGTGTCGCAGGCCGAGCTGGACGAGATGGAGGAGAACGCCTGCCCGACCTGCGGTTCGTGCTCGGGCATGTTCACCGCCAACTCGATGAACTGCCTCACCGAGGCCATCGGCCTGGCGCTGCCCGGCAACGGCACCGTCCTGGCCACCCACACCGCGCGCCGGGCACTGTACGAGGACGCGGGCCGCCTGGTCGTGGAGGCCGCCGAGAGGTACTACGGGCAGGACGACGACTCGGTGCTGCCGCTGTCCATCGCCACCCCGGCCGCGTTCGGCAACGCCATGGCCCTGGACGTGGCCATGGGCGGGTCCACCAACACGATCCTGCACCTGCTGGCCGCCGCCACCGAGGCCGGCGTGGACTTCGGGCTGACCGACATCGACGCGGTCTCCCGCCGGGTGCCGTGCCTGTGCAAGGTGGCGCCGAACACCGAGAAGTACCACATCGAGGACGTCCACCGGGCGGGCGGCATCCCCGCCATCCTGGGCGAACTGGCCCGCGGCGGGCTGCTGGACACCTCCCTGCCCACCGTGCACGGCAAGACCGTCGGCACCTATCTCGCCGAGTGGGACATCGCCTCCGACGACGTCCTGCCCGAGGCCGTGGAGCTGTTCCACGCCGCCCCCGGCGGGGTGCGCACCACCCGGGCGTACTCGCAGAGCACCCGCTGGGACAGCCTGGACACCGACCGGGAGAAGGGCTGCATCCGCTCCGTGGAGCACGCCTACACCAAGGACGGCGGCCTGGCGGTGCTGTTCGGCAACCTCGCCCCGGACGGCGCGATCGTCAAGACCGCGGGCGTGGAGGAGGAGCTGTGGACCTTCTCCGGACCGGCCAAGGTGTTCGAGTCGCAGGAGGACGCCGTGGACGGCATCCTCAACAAGCGGATCGAGCCCGGCGACGTGGTGGTCATCCGCTACGAGGGCCCCAAGGGCGGCCCCGGCATGCAGGAGATGCTGTACCCGACGAGCTTCCTCAAGGGGCGCGGCCTGGGCAAGGCCTGCGCGCTCATCACCGACGGACGCTTCTCCGGCGGCACCTCGGGGCTGTCCATCGGCCACGCCTCCCCGGAGGCGGCCGCGGGCGGTGACATCGCCCTGGTCGAGGACGGCGACATCATCAGCATCGACATCCCCAACCGGGGCATCGTGCTGGAGGTGTCCGAGGACGAGCTGAACACCCGCCGCGAGCGCCTGCTCAAGGAGCTGGGCCGGTTCCAGCCGCGCGACCGGCAGCGGCCGGTGACCGCGGCGCTGCGCGCCTACGCCGCGATGGCCACCTCGGCCTCCACCGGCGCGGCCCGCGACGTGTCCCAGATCGAACGCTGATCACCGCGCGAAGGGCCGGGCCCGCTGCGGGTCCGGCCCTTCGGCCGTGGACGACGCGCGGTCAGCCGCAGCAGCCGCCCCCGCAGCAGCCACCGCCGCCGGAGGCGGGCGCCGGGGCCAGGCCGCCGACGGCCACCGTGGACAGCAGCCGCACCGTGTCCCCGTGCCCCTGCGGGCAGGGGGCCGGGTCCCCGGACTCGGCCATCGGACGGGAGAGCTCGAAGGTGTCGCCGCACTCGCGGCACCGGAAGTCGTATCTGGGCATGCCTCCAGAATACGGCCGCCCCATCCTTCGATAAGGATGAGGTGCCCGGACGGCCGTCCATCGCGGGAAGCCGATCCGGGGCGTTCACCGCGGCCCGCGTGCGCGCGACCGGGGTGGGGATGCCTCACTCGGACGACGCCGCCGCTGCCACTGCCGGGGCAAAGGCCCCGGCAGCCTTGATCGTCCCCGTTCGGAAACGCCTTTCGTGTGTTCGGGCGGCTCGGTGGTCGCACCCCGCCATGGCCCGGGGCCCGCGGGGCGGTGGAGGGGTCGGGGCGCGAAGAGCCGCCCCCTGCGGCCCGTGAAAGGCGTGCCGGGGGCGGCGAGGGCGGAGCGGGGCGGGACGCGTCGTCCCCGCCGCCGGGGCGTTCAGGGCCGTCAGGCGGCCAGGTGCGCCATGTAGGGCTCCCACTGCGGGTCGCCGTGCAGGTCCCCGTTGATCAGCCGCCAGTGCGGACCCTTGGGCACCTTGGGGGTGACGTGCAGTTCCCAGCCGAGTTCGTCCAGGAACTTGTCGGCCTTGCGGTGGTTGCACGGCTTGCAGGCCGCCACCACGTTCTCCCACACGTGCGCGCCGCCGCGGCTGCGCGGGATGACGTGGTCGATGGTCTCCGCCTTCTTCCCGCAGTAACCGCAGGTGTGCCGGTCGCGGCGCATCAGCGCCACGCGGGTGAGGGGCACCCTGCGGCTGTAGGGGACGCTGATGTAGCGTCTGAGCCGGATCACCGACGGCACCTCGTACGAGTGCGTCGCCGAGTGGAGCACCGCCCCGGCCCCGTCGCGGTGGACGACCTCCGCCTTCTCCCGCAGCACGAGCAGAATCGCTCTGCGCAGCGGCAATGTCGTGAGTGGTTCGAAACTCGCGTTGAGCAGCAGCACGTGCCGACGGGCGGTTGGACCACCCTCCCTGCTGCGCGCGCCGCTCATCGCGACACCTCGGCCGTCGGGTGCGACGACCGTGTCTCTTCCCCGGCCAGCCGTTCGGCCAGCCAGGAGACCTCCCTGTGCACCGATCCCATGATCGGTGGCTCTGTACGCCTTGCCACACGGACCTCCCGGTGGTCCCGCCGAGTTGCGTCCCGCATTCAGTGTGCGTGGTGGGGAGGCTCCGGCGCCACCCCAATTTCCGCCGCGCGCGTCGTGAACCCGCTGTTATCGCTATTCCTGGTCATAATGCGTGCCGCCGAAACCACGTTCCATGTTCCCTTCCCATACCGATCGCACGTGAGATAGCGGTGGATAGAGTGCGAAGCATGCCTGAACTCCGCTATCCCACGGCCGAGCGCCTCGACCTCGTCGAAACCCTGCACGGCCGCCCCGTCGCCGACCCCTACCGGTGGTTGGAAGACCCCGAATCCGCTCCGGCCAAAGAGTGGGCGACCGCCCAGGACGCCCTGTTCTCCGAACTCGGCGCGCACCTGCCCGACCGGGAGCGGTTCGCCGAGCACGTCCGCGAACTGATGGGCGCCGGCAGTGTGGGCGCCCCCGTATGGCGCGGAGAGCGGCGCTTCTCCGGGCGCCGGACCGCCGACCAGGAACACCCCGTCCTGTACGTGCGGGACGGCGACGGCCCCGAGCGGGTCCTGCTGGATCCCGGTGCGCTGGACCCCTCCGGGCTGACCACGCTGGACGCCTGGAAGGCGGACCCGTCCGGGCGGCTGCTCGCCTACCAGCTGTCCGAGGGCGGGAACGAGGAGTCCGTCCTGCGCGTCATGGACGTGGACACCGGGGAGATCGTCGACGGCCCCATCGACCGGGCCCGGTACACGCCCGTCGCGTGGCTGCCGGACTCGTCGGCGTTCTACTACGTGCGCAAGCTGCCCCCCGAGCAGGTCCCCGAGGGCGAGCACGACTACCACCGGCGCGTCTACCTGCACCGGCTGGGCACCCCCGCCGACGAGGACGTGCTGATCTTCGGCGAGGGCCGCGACAAGACCGAGTACTTCGGGGTGTGGGTGAGCCGGGACGGCCGCTGGCTGGTGCTCGACGCCTCCAAGGGCACCTCCGCGGACACCGACCTGTGGCTGGCCGACCTGTCCCGGAGCCCGTACGAGGCGCCCGCCTGGGTGAGCGTCCAGGAGGGCGTCGCCGCGGCGCTGTCCGCGCACGTGGGCCGGGACGGCCGGCTGTACCTGTTCACCGACCGGGACTCTCCGCGCGGGCGCCTGTGCGTCGCCGACCCCGAGGCGCCCGGCTACGAGAACTGGCGCACGCTCGTCGCCGAGGCCGACGACGCCGTGCTGGAGGACTACGCGATCCTGGACGGCCCCGGATCGGAGCGCCCCGAGCTTCTGGTCTCCTGGTCCCGGCACGCCGTCGGCGAGGTGACCCGGCACGACCTGGCCACCGGCGAGCTGCTGGGCACGCTACCGCTGCCCGGTCTGGGCAGTGTCAGCGGTCTGCTGGAACGCCCCGAGGGCGGCCACGAGGCATGGTTCGGCTACACCGACAGCACCACCCCGTCGGCGGTGTACCGCTACGACGCCGGCACCGGTGCGGTGGACCTGTGGGAGAGCGCCCCCGGCACCGTCACCGTGCCCGACGTGCGGGTGGAGCAGGTCGCCTACACCTCGAAGGACGGCACCACCGTCCGGATGCTGGTGATGGCGCCCGCGGCCCCGGCCGAGGGCCCGCGGCCGACCATCCTGTACGGGTACGGCGGCTTCCGGATCTCCCTCACCCCCGGCTACTCGGCCACCGCCCTGTCCTGGGTGCGGGCCGGCGGGGTGTACGCCGTCGCCGGGCTGCGCGGCGGCCTGGAGGAGGGAGAGGAGTGGCACCGCGGCGGCATGCTCGCCGACAAGCAGAACGTGTTCGACGACTGCGCCGCCGCGGCCGAGCACCTCATCGCCACCGGGGTCACCGACACCGACCGCCTGGCGATCATGGGCGGCAGCAACGGCGGCCTGCTGGTCGGGGCGATGGTCACCCAGCGGCCGGACCTGTTCGCGGCCGCGGTGTGCTCGGCCCCGCTGCTGGACATGGTCCGCTACGAGCGGTTCGGGCTGGGCCGGCTGTGGAGCGTGGAGTACGGCAGCGCCGAGGACCCCGAACAGCTGGGGTGGCTGCTGGGCTACTCGCCGTACCACAACGTGCGGGAGGGCACCCGGTACCCGGCGGTGCTCTTCACGGTGTTCGACAACGACACCCGGGTGGACCCGCTGCACGCCCGCAAGCTGTGCGCGCAGTTGCAGTGGGCGACCTCGGCACCGGTCGGGGAGCGGCCGGTGCTGCTGCGCCGGGAGGCGGAGGTGGGGCACAGCACCCGCTCGGTGAGCCGCAGCGTGGAGCTGAACGCCGACCAGCTGGGGTTCCTCGCCCACCACCTGGGCCTGAACGCCCTCTGATCCCGGACGGGCGCGCTCCGCGGTCCGGCCGCGGGGCGCGCCGCCCGGTGGCATACCGGGGTGGGGCCGCTCTCGCCCCCGGGAGAGCAAGGACACAGGCCCCGCGGGCACCCGACCGTGTGCCCGCGTGCCCCGTCCTGGGAGAATCGGAGCCGGGCCCACCCCCGCAGAGCCAGGAGAGGACACGGACGTGACACAGACCGAGGAGGCCGCGGGCACCGGAACGGAGACCGGGCCGCGCCGACACGTACACCTGGCGCAGGTCCGCTACGCCGACCTCGACCCGCAGCACCACGTCAACAACGTCCGGATGCTGACCTACCTGGAGGACGCCCGCATCTCGTTCCTGCGGTTCAGCGGAGCGGTCGAGGGCGAGGAGGTGTTCGGCGCCATGGTGGTGGCCCGTCAGGAGGCCGACTACGTGGCGCCGCTGCTGCCGCGTTCGGAGCCGGTGCGGGTGGAACTGTGGGTGACCGAGGTGCGCAACGCCAGCTTCTCCCTGGCCTACGAGATCCTCGACGACGACCGCGTGTACCTGCGCGCCCGGACGGTGATCGTGGGCTTCGACGTGGCCACGCAGCGCGCCCGGCGGCTCAACGGCGTCGAGCGCGCCTTCCTGGGGCAGTACATCTGACCGGCTCTCGGCCCCGACCACCTCGGGGTCCACCGGGGCGCGGGTGTCCGGTATGGACGCGTAGGGCCCCTCGTGGTCGTCCAGCCCAGCGCGAAGACCGCGCCGACACCGCCGCCGACATGAGCAGCAGCACGGCACCGGCCGCTGCGAGGACCGGGCCCGTGCACGTCCCGCTCCGCTGAGACGGAGGGGGCGGGCGGAAAGCGCCGGAGGCCGCAGCGGGCCTGCCCGGCCTGCGGGACACCGAAGGTGCCGGGGGTGCGGACCCCGCGCCCGGGGACCGGTGACCGTACCGCGGCCGGGCCCGGTCGGGCGGCGCGGGGCCGCCCGGGGGACGTGAGAGGTCTCCGTGCATTCCACGAACGGTGGCGCCGCCCGGGAGGGGGCGTTCGGACGCCCCCGCGGACGGCGTGCTCCGGGGATGCGGGCTACCTGAGGGAGATGGTGACGACCTCGCCGTCGTCGCCCTCGTCGTCGTCGGCGGACTCGGAGGACACGGCGACCCGGGTGGGGTCGGCGACCGCCGGGCGGGCCGCCTCCTCCGGGACGTTCACCATGCTGTGCGCCGCCATGACCATGTACTCCCACAGCTGCCGCTCCAGCACCTCGTGCAGGCCCAGGGAGTCGACGGCGGCACGCATGTGCCGGAGCCACAGGTCGCGTTCGGCGATCCCGATCCGGAACGGGAAGTGGCGCATGCGCAGCCGCGGGTGGCCGCGCAGCTCGTTGTAGGTGCGCGGGCCGCCCCAGTACTGGATGAGGAACAGCCGCAGCCGCTCCTCGGCCGGCCCCAGGTCCTCCTCGGGGTACATGGGCCGCAGGACGGGGTCGTCGGCCACGCCCTCGTAGAAGCGGCGGACCAGGCGGGTGAAGGTCTCCTCACCGCCCACGGCCTCGTAGAACGTCATGTGCACGGGCTCCTCGCCCGGGCTCTGCTGGTCATCGCGCGCGGAAGTCATCGCCCCTAGGGTATGCGACGTTCCGTCCCCGTTCCGAGGGCCGCAGGACCCGGGAACAGAGCCGAAGGGGCCGCGGGACCGTCACCGGTCCCGCGGCCCCGTACGACGGCTGCGAGCGGACGCTAGTCGCGGGTGAGCTTGCGGTGGGTGACCGCGTGCGGACGCGCGGCCTCCGGGCCCAGGCGCTCGATCTTGTTCTTCTCGTAGGACTCGAAGTTGCCCTCGAACCAGAACCAGTCGGCGTCGCCCTCCCAGGCCAGGATGTGCGTGGCGACGCGGTCCAGGAACCAGCGGTCGTGGGAGGTGATCACGGCGCAGCCCGGGAAGTCCAGGAGCGCGTTCTCCAGCGAGCCGAGGGTCTCGACGTCGAGGTCGTTGGTGGGCTCGTCCAGGAGCAGCAGGTTGCCGCCCTGCTTGAGGGTGAGCGCCAGGTTGACACGGTTGCGCTCACCGCCCGACAGGACGCCGGACTTCTTCTGCTGGTCGGAGCCCTTGAAACCGAACGCGGCGACGTAGGCGCGGCTGGGGATCTCGACCTTGCCGACCTGGATGAAGGTCTCGCCGTCGGAGATGGTCTCCCAGACGTTCTTGGAGTCGTCGATGCGGCCCCGGTACTGGTCGACGTAGGAGATGTCCACGGTGTCGCCGATGTTGATGGAGCCCTGGTCCGGGGTCTCCTCGCCGACGATCATCTTGAACAGGGTGGTCTTGCCGACACCGTTGGGGCCGATGACGCCGACGATGCCGTTGGGCGGCAGCGAGAAGCTGAGGTTCTCGATGAGGACGCGGTCGTCGAAGCCCTTGGTGAGGTTCTTGACCTCGACCACGGTGGTGCCCAGACGCGGGCCCGGCGGGATCTGGATCTCCTCGAAGTCCAGCTTGCGGGTCTTGTCCGCCTCGGCGGCCATCTCCTCGTAGCGCTGGAGACGGGCCTTGCTCTTGGTCTGGCGGGCCTTGGCGTTGGAGCGGACCCACTCCAGCTCGTCCTTGAGGCGCTTGGCGCGCTTGGCGTCCTTCTGCCCCTCGACCTTCAGGCGGCCCTGCTTGGTCTCCAGGTAGGTGGAGTAGTTGCCCTCGTAGGGGTAGAACTGCCCGCGGTCCAGCTCCAGGATCCAGGTGGCCACGTGGTCGAGGAAGTACCGGTCGTGGGTGATCGCGATGATCGTGCCCGGGTACTTGGCCAGGTGCTGCTCCAGCCAGTTCACGCTCTCGGCGTCGAGGTGGTTGGTGGGCTCGTCGAGGAGCAGCAGGTCGGGCTGCTCCAGCAGCAGCTTGCACAGGGCGACGCGGCGCTTCTCGCCACCGGAGAGCCTGGTGACGTCGGCGTCCCCGGGCGGGCAGCGCAGCGCGTCCATCGCCTGGGCGAGCTGGCTGTCCAGGTCCCAGGCGTTGCGGTGGTCGAGCTGCTCCTGTAGCTTGCCCATTTCTTCGAGCAGGTCGTCGGAGTAGTCCGTCGCCATCTGCTCGGCGATCTCGTTGAAGCGGGTCAGCATCGCCTTGGTCTCGGCGACACCGTCCTCGACGTTCTCCAGGACGGTCTTGCTCTCGTCGAGGTGGGGTTCCTGGGCGAGCAGGCCGACCGTGAACCCGGGCATGAGGCGCGCCTCGCCGTTGGACGGCTGCTCGATGCCGGCCATGATCTTCAGAAGCGTCGACTTACCCGCACCGTTGGGGCCCACGACACCGATCTTGGCTCCGGGCAGGAACGACCCCGAAACGTTGTCCAGGACGACCTTGTCGCCGTGCGCCTTGCGCACGTTGTTCATGGTGTAGATGTACTCCGGCATGCCTCCAGCCTAGGGCGTCGGGGGTCGTGCCCCCGCCATCGCGGGGGCCGCCTCCCGAGCGGTCATCCCTCCCCCGTGGAATCGCGCCACCGCTCCACCGGGAGCCCCCAGGCCAGCGCCCGGCCCATGAGCACCGCCATGGAGTACCCGGGGTCGGCGGCCAGGGCGGTCTCCACGGCGGCCATGGCGAGCACGTCGTCCCCCTGCTGCCAGGCGGCGACCGCGGTGAGCGCGGCGGGGGCGGCCCGCCACCGGTCGGGCAGGTGGCGGACCAGGTGGGCCCACAGGTCGCGGTGGCGCGGGGCGGTGCTCGCGGTGATGGCGGACCAGGCCCGGTCCCGGACCCGGACGTGCCCGAGGTGGACGCCCAACCGGGCGGTGTCCTCGCGCCCGGGGAGCCCGTCGCCGCAGGTGGCCGCCCGGACCGCCGCCGTGCCCCGGGTGATCCGGGTGCTCTCCGGCAGCGCCCGCACCCGGGCCGCGAACGCCTCGGCGACCGCGCCCACCGCCGCCCGTTCGGGCGCGTCCACGGGCGCCAGCAGGGCACGGACGCGCCGGAGTTCGACGGGCGGGACCCGGGGCGGCCGGGCGGGGGTGATGCCGCGCAGGACGGCCCCGGCGGGCACCGGTGAGCCGTCGACGTCGATGACGGTGCCCTCGGGCGGACAGCAGGTGGGGGACGCGCAGGTGTAGGACCAGTAGCGCCCGCCGGTGACGCGCAGGGCGTCGATGATGTTCACTCCGCGTTCACGCGCGGCGAGCATCAGGGCGTCCACGTAGGGCGTGACCCGCTCGGCCGGCCCGTAGGCGACGATGAGCAGTCCGCTACAGCCTTCGGCGACGGCCAGGTCGACCGGCGGCCTCGCCCGCTCCATCGGCGACAGGTGCCGGTGCGCCTCGTCCAGCGCCCCGCAGAACGCCGCGTGCACGCCGACCCCCTTGGCCGCCAGTACCACGATCCCGGGGTCGGGCGGCTCCCCCACCAGGTAGGGCATCCCGGCGATGATGTCCAGCGGGTTGCGCAGCGCCAGGCGCCCGCCCACCGGGACCCCGTCCGCGGTGGTCCCCCTCCGTCCGGCACCGGCCCCGACCGGCCCCGGGCCGCCGGTCGGCCTCCGTTCTCCCCCCGCATCGGCACCTGAGCCCTCGCCCCGCCCGCCCGCGGCGTCGGCGGGCGGCCCGGGGATCCTCCCGGCATGCGGACCGGAAACGCCACCGGCGGGCGAACGGGCATCATGGGCCCCGCTCGGCCCACCCGACGAGGCGGCATCGACCCCCTCCGGAGAATCGGACGGCAGATCGGCACCACCCACGGCATCGGCGGGCGGCCCGGAGACGCTCCCGGAATGCGGGCCGGAGGCGCCACCGGCGGGCGAACGGGCATCATGGGCCCCGCCCGGTCCACCCGACGAGGCGGCATCGACCCCCTCCGGAGAATCGGACGGCAGATCGGCACCGCCCACGGCATCGACGGAGCGATCGACCCGACGGGCTGCGGCGCCACCGGCGGGCGGACGCTCGACGGGCACGGTGGGGCGGGGCGGCTGCAACGGGGGCGGGAGGAGGCCTTCGGGCCGCGGGGCCGGGACGGGTGAGGGCGGGAGGGCGTCGGCGGGCGGACGCGGCACGGGGATCCGGCGGCGCGGGAGCGGGGGCCGGGGGTCGTCGGGGGCGGCGGACTGGGCGGAACGATCCTGGTCGAAGTGCATATATTCACGGTGCGTGACGGACCGGCGGCGCGCAACGGGCTTCGGTCTCCTGTGGAAAACCCCGGGAGCGGTCCAGTCGCCCGTCAGGCGTCCGCGATGCCCTGCGGCCGTTCCGGGACGGCCGGCGTCCCACGGCCCTCGCGCGGCTCCGGGGCCTCGCCGTCATCCCGGCCGTCCGGCAGGCACACCCGGTTGCGCCCGGTCTCCTTGGCCCGGTAGAGCGCCAGGTCGGCGGCGGTGAGCAGTTCCACCAGGTCGTTCCCGTGCTCCCCGACCACGGCCAGGCCGACCGACACGGTGACGGTGACCTTCACCTTCTCCACCGCGATCTCCATGCACCCCACCTCCACGCGCAGCCGTTCGGCGGCGTGCCAGGCCTCGTTGACGTCGGAGCCCGGCAGCAGCACCACGAACTCCTCGCCGCCGAACCGCCCGAGCAGGTCGGACTGGCGCAGGTGGTGGGAGATCGTGGTCGCGACCCCCATGAGCACCTGGTCCCCGAAGAGGTGCCCGTGGGTGTCGTTGACGCGCTTGAAGTGGTCGATGTCGATGATCAGGACCGCCGACCGGTTGCGCGCGGCACGGGCCCGGGCGATCTCGATCGACGCCTCCTGCTCCCAGGTGGGCGCGTTGAGCAGCCCGGTCTTGGGGTCGGTCCGCGCCGCGTTCTGCAACTGCTGGTAGAGCAGGCTGCGCTGGAGCAGCAGGATCGGCGGCAGTGCGATGGGCACCAGGAACAGGGAGATGTTGCACAGGATCGCGACGACGATGCCCATGCTGATCTCGACGGCGTCGACCATGAGCGACTCACGGTCCCACAGCGGCGGCAGCTTCCGCTTGCCCCGCATGCTGATCCGGATCGCCAGGGCGACGGCCAGCGTGTTGAGGAGTGTGAACACGGCACAGCCGGCGAAGGCCACCAGGAGTCCGGGAAGGGTGGCCAGCCACTGGGACACCTCGCCGGACCCGCGCAGCCCTTCCATCAGGTCGCCGCTGATCAGCCAGTGCCAGACGACGGAGATGAGGAACCCGAACAGGCCGACGGAGACCATGTTGAAGACCCGCCGGTACATCAGGGTCTGCCGGATCCGCCGCTGGTTGAGGAGGTAGATCGGGATGGGGATGAGGAACGCGTAGACGGGGGGCAGCAGCAGGACGACGGGGAACCACCAGGCGCCCAGCAGGTCGCGGCTGCTCCCCGCGTGCCGCTGCGTCTCCAGCCGTCGGCTGCCCTCGACACAGACGGCGGCACCGATCGTGAACACGACGAGGACGACGAGGTCGGTGACGGAGAAGACGGTCACCGCGAACGCCAGCCCGCACAGGAAGAGCGCGGCGAGCACCATCAGGGACATGTAGACGATCAGTCCGGGCGGCTCCTGAAGGAACGGCCAGCGTGCCCGGTCCAAGGTGCCGAGCGACGGCCTGCGCCTCTCCGAATCCCTCACTCCCCCGCCCTCCCTTCGCCCTCCACCACGGCCACCCCTTCCCTCTCGGCACCGATCGTGACCCACCTCCTCCGGGGACCCCCCTAGGACGGAGGCTTCTCGCTCGGCGTTCCCCTACCGTGCCACCCGGTCACCGCTCCTGGATAGATGTGTTCCCAAGTGGTGACCCTCGGTTCCCGGGCAAGGCGGCACCCCATCACTTTACATTACTTTGGGTAATAGCTTAATTGCTCAGTGTATGAGATCGGGCATGAGAAAACCACTGACATCGAGTACCACAACGGGGGTGGATAGAACACGAGAACTAGGGCATTCTGCTCTAGGATCCGGAGCCGCCTCCCGGATCCTGGAGCACCGCCCCACTCGATGCTCCACCGTCTCAGGGCCGCGTGACGCGGACCCGCCCAGAAGGAGTTCAGATGATCGGCAGCGGCATAGTTTGGGTCTGATCCCCACGAAGAAGCCCGGGTGCGGATGATTCGACACCATCCGCACCCGGGCCTCACCGCCCGCGGTGGCGGCCTCCCGGGGAGGCCGCCACCGTTCTCTCATCGTTCTTCCGCCGGTGCCGCCACCTCGTACGCGGCGCGGAACGCCCGGTAGCGCGCGAGTTCGGCCTCCATCGGCTCCACCACGCGCGCCGCGGCGATCTCCCGCACCTTGGCCTGGGCCGACCGCTCCACGTCCTCCCGGCGCTGCACCGCGGCCACCTCCACGAGGTTCCCGCAACCGACGCCGGTCAGCCACCCCACCGCGAGGGCGGCGACGACCAGGGCGGACGCGTAGGCCACGAACACCACGTCGTCGAACATCGCGAACCCGGTGATCCCCCCGCCCAGCCGGCTCACCAGCGCCACGAGCGCCCAGGCCAGCCCGGCCCCGGCCACGGCCAGCAGTGCGAACTGCACCGACCGCGCCATCCGCCACCACGACGGGCTCTGGTCGGGGTCGCCGACGGCGGACGACACCGCCCCGCCCAGCTCGGCCGGCAGCTCGGCCACCGACGACCGGGCGGCGGCGCGCATCCGGCGCCGCCACGGCGCGGGCATGTCCTCGGAGACGGCGTCGGCCGCGTCGGACAGGACCGTCTCCAGCTCGGCCTCGTGGGCGTCCACCGGCCCGCCCAGCACCTGGTCGCCGTCCTTGCGCAGGAAGTCGAGCTGTACCGCGGCCAGCGGGTCCTTGCGCAGGCGGGCCGCCCTGCGGGCGACCGGCCAGCCGACCCGGCGCCGCCCCCGGCGGACGTCGTTGGCCTCGACCGCGTCGGCGACGGCCGTGACGGCGGCCGCCCGGGCCAGCCCCTCCTGAACGCGCGAGCGCACCTCGGCGGGGACGCTCTCGGGGATCTCCGCCTCGCCCGTGTACTCGGCGTAGGGGACGACGACCTGGTCGAGGTCGGCGACGAGCCGGTCGACGAGGGCACGCCGGTCGCGCACCGTCTCGGCGAGGAACTCGTGCAGGTCCCGGATCCCCTGCCCGGTGAGGGTGGAGGTGGTCAGCACCCGGGGGTGCACACCGGACTCCGACTCCAGCAGGCGGCGCAGGTCGGTGAGCAGCTCCTTGAGCTCGTCGGGTTCGACCTTGTCCACCTGGTTGAGCACCGCCACGGTGACCGCGCCGTGCCCGGCCATCTTGGCCAGGTAGCGGTGGTGGACGGCGGCGTCGGCGTACTTCTGCGGGTCGAGCACCCACACGAGCAGGTCGACGGAGCCGATGAGCCGGTCGGCCTCGGCGGTGTGCATGCTGCGCACCGAGTCGTGGTCGGGCAGGTCGAGCAGGACCAGCCCGGTCAGCTCGGAGCTGCCCGAGTCCAGAACACTGCTGCGCGAGTGGCGCAGGCGCGTGGGCACGCCGAGCCAGCCCAGCAGGGCGTCGGCGCCCTCGTGGCCCCACACGCAGGCGTGCGCCTGGGAGGTGGTGGGCCGGGTGATGCCGGTCTGCGACAGTTCCAGCCCGCACAGGGCGTTGAACAGGGACGACTTACCGCTGCCGGTGCCGCCCGCGAGGGCGACGACGGTGTGCTCGGCGGACAGCCGCAGGCGGGCCCCGGCGTGGTCGAGCAGTTGCCCGGAACGGGCGGTGATCTCCTGCGGCAGGTCGCCCTGGCCGAGCTCGGCGAGGGTGGCCAGGGCGTCGAGCCGCTCGATCAGCTCGGCGCGGGTGGTGTTCCTGGTGTGCTGCCAGGAGTCGTGGGTGGTGGGCCGGTACTCCTCGTCGGAGTCGGGGCCCGTGGACTCCGCCGCGTCGGGGTCCACGGCCCGGAAGGAACCGGAGACCGCGGAGGGTCCGGGAACACGGCGGGGCAGCGGCTCCGGCCCGTCGTCACCGGCGTCGGCCGCGGCGGATCGCTCCGCCCGGCCCGGGTGGCCGCCGGGTTCGGGCACCCAGGGGTCCTCGTCGGCGACCGGTCCGGCGGGGACGGCCTGCGGAGCGGTCTGTTCCGGGGCCGCCGCGGGCGCCCGCCCCTCGCCCCCGGCACCGTCCGACTCCTCCTCCGCGGAGGTCCGGGCGGTACGTTCCACCCGGGCGCGCCGGCCCGTGGCGGGAACGGCGGCGAAGGACCCGGTGTTGGTGCTGCGCCCGGCGATGCGCGTGTCGTCGGCGGCCTCGGCGAGACTGCCCACCCATCCGGCCAGGCCGTCGGGGTCCTCGTCGACGGCCTCCGCCGCCGGTCCGCCCGCGTCGTCGGCCCTCTCCGGCCCGTCCGCCGCGGAGCGCGGGGCCGCCGCATGGCGCGCATGGCGGCCGCTGCGGCGTGCGGCCCGGGCACCGGTGTCCTCGGGCGCGGTGCCACCGGCCCCCTCGGGGGCCTGCGGCGCCTCCTCGGCGGGCTCGTCCGGGGCGGCCGGCGCCTTGTCGGGGTAGGCGGAGATCCCGTCGTGCGCGGGTTCCTCCGCGTCCCCTCCGGGGCGGGCGTGGTCCGGGTGTTCGGGGACCGGCACGGTGTAACCGCGCCAGGGCCCGTTGTCCGCGGGTGCCGGTGCGTCCCCGTCCGGGGCGGCGTCGGTGTCCCCGTGCGCCTGCGCGGGGTTCCACTGAGTCGTCATCGTGCTATCTCAAGGTTGTACGTGGCCTGGTAGAGCTGGACGGCGGCGTCCTCGGAGGGGATCCCCGCCGACGCCAGTGCGGTGTCGAACGGGGCCCGCTCGCGGTCGAGCAGGCCGTTGATACGGGCGATGAGGTTCTCCCTCGCCTTCGCGCCGATGCTGCGCAGCGACTGCGCGCCGAACAACCCCTTGAGCAGGCGTTGCGGGGACGGACCGGGGGGCTCCGCGGCGTGCGCGCCGCCCCCGGAGCTGGACCGCTCGTAGCCGAGCAGGTCGATGATGAGGATCAGGGTGACGATGTCCCTGTCGAAGGTGACCAGGCGGGCGACGGAGCGCTTGGTGGCCCCGGCCTCCCCGGTCATCTCGGCGATGTCGCGCTGCCACTCGCCGATCTCCTGGCGGATCTGCTGGACCAGGAGGCCGGTGCCGGGCTGGTCGAGGGCCTTGGCGGCCAGGTCGCCGCCGCCGGGGACCTCCCGCCAGACGCTGTCGACCTCTTCGGCGGCGCGTTCGCAGGAGGACACCACGAGGGCCTCGACGGCGTCGCGGACGGCACGTTCCAGAGCGGCCACCCGCTGTCCGCGCTCGGCCTGCTCGGCCCGGCCCGCCCGGCGGGAGCGCCGGCCGCGTGGGCGCAGGCTGCGGGCGAGTTCGCCGCTGGCGGCGACCTCCTGCCAGCGGGCGATCAGTGAGCCGCGCAGCAGGGAGCCGTCGCCGAGCCCGCTGCCGATGCGTGCCCGGGAGTCGGCGTAGGCGGTGTCCACGGCGGTGGCCATGACGCGGCCGGCCTCGATCTGGGTCTCCACCTGGCGGGCCAGCTCCGGCACCCGGGTACGGAAGCTGTCGATGACCCCGATGAAGGTGCGCCGGGACACGCGGTCGCGCTGCTCGGCCTCGCCCGCCACGTCCGCGAGGAAGCCGCGGATGTGGTCGGCGACGTTGGCGGTGAAGCGTTCGCCCTGGATCTGGTCGGTCTCGGGGATGGCGAACCGGGCCGCCGCGCCCAGTCCGTTGGCCTCCAGCATGGCGCCGAAGTGGTCCAGGAGCCGGCGGCGGCCCCGGCGCGGCACCCGGGACAGCACGACCGCCATGGAGGTGTCACGATCGCGGGCGACCTGGAGGAACTCCCACACGCGGGCGTCGGCGTAGCGGCTGCTGGTGGTGACGAACACCCACAGGTCGGCGGCGTCGAGGAACTTGGCCGCGAACTCGTGGTGGGCGGCCACCGCGGAGTCGACGTCGGGGGTGTCGAGCAGGGCCACGCCGGGGGGCATGGCCTCGGTGGCGGCCAGGACCAGCATGCCGTCCTTGCCCGGCATCGCCAGGCCCTGCTGGCGCACACGCGGCAGGGACGGGATGAAGGAGGCCTCACCGAACCAGTCCACGTCGGCCGGGTTGCACGCCAGGACGGGGCTGTTGGTGGTGGGCCTGCGCACGCCGGTGGTGGTGACCTGTTCGCCGACCAGGCTGTTGACCAGGGTGGACTTGCCCGCACCGGTGGATCCCGCGACCGCGATGAGCAGCGGGATGTCGGGGCGGCGCACCCGGGGCAGCACATAGTCGGAGAGCTGGGCGAGCACGTCGGCCTGTAGGACGCGCCCCTCCTCGGCCCCGGGGAGGTCGTCGGCGAATCTCAGGTCGCGGATCTGCTTGCGCAGGGATTCCAGGACCTGCTCGAAGCGGTCGCTCTCCGGAGCGGGGGCTCGGTGTTTGGCGGGTCCGGCCGGAACGGGGACGGTGGGCCCCCGCCGGGCCTCGTTGATGGCCCGGGGGTCCCCCCCGGGCAGTGGTCCGGAGCCCTGGGCGGGCTGTTCGGAGGTGGCGGCCGGTCCGGTACCGAACCGGTCCGCGGGACCGGAACCGGTGGTGTCCGGCGCGGCCGACGGCCGGGTCATGATCGGTATGCCCTCCTCAACGGTGCTGGCGTCCCTCCGGGCGGGCGGCGCCATCGGGGGGGTTATGGCAGATCGCGCCCGGTCGCCAGTCGGTGGGTCTCGAACTGGTTCCCCGTGTGCAGTATGTCAAGTTCCCGCGCTGTTTGGACCACTTCCCCGATGATCACCACCGCGGGGGGCCGCACACCGGCCTTCGCGGCCGAATCGGCGATGGTGGCCAGCGTACCCGTGACCGTCCTCTGCCCGGGCAGGGTCGCCTCCTGGACGACGGCGACCGGGGTGTCCGCGGAGCGCCCGTGGGAGACGAGCGCGTCGGCGATCGCGGCCAGGCGCTCGACCCCCATGAGGGCGACGACGGTACCACCCGCGCGGGCCAGCCCGGCCCAGTCCACGGTGGACCGGGGGTCGCCGGGGGCGACGTGGGCGGAGACGATGTGGAGGTCCTGGGAGACACCGCGGTGGGTGGCGGGGATCCCGGCGGCGGCGGGGGCGGCGAGCGCGCTGGTGACGCCGGGCACGGCGATCACGGGGATCCCGGCGGCGGCGCAGGCCGCGGCCTCCTCTCCCCCGCGGCCGAAGAGGAAGGAGTCGCCGCCCTTGAGGCGGACCACGAACTTCCCCTGCCGCGCGCGGTCGACGAGGATCCGGTTGATCTCCTCCTGCAGCATGGAGCGGCCGTAGGGGATCTTGGCGGCGTCGACGATCTCCACGTCGACGGGGAGCCGGTCCAGCAGGGAGGTGGGGGCGAGCCGGTCCACCACCACGACGTCGGCCTGGGAGAGCAGCTGCCGGCCCCGAACCGTGATCAGACCGGGATCACCGGGACCGCCGCCGACCAGGGCGACGCCGGTGAGGCGCTCGCGCCCGCGGCGGGCGTCCAGGGTGCCGTCGGCCAGGCCGTCGACGATGGCGTCGCGCAGTCCGGCGGAGCGCCGCGGGTCGCCGGAGGCGACGACGCCGACGGTGATGCCGCCCTCCTGGCCGCTGGCCGGGGTCCAGGCCGCGGAGGCGTGCCGGTCGTCGGCGCGCACGCACCAGATGCGCGCGGCCTCGGCTTCGGCGGCGACGGCGGCGTTGACCCCGGGGTCGTCGGTGGCGGCGTGGACCAGCCAGTAGGCGGGTGCGTCGGGTCCGGCGACGTCGCCGGGCTCGTAGGCGCGGGCGGTCCAGGTGATGCGCCCGGCGGCGGCGAGGTCCTCCAGCGCGGCGGAGACGGCCGGGGCCACCACGGTGACCCGGGCACCCGCCTGGAGCAGGACGGGGACACGGCGTTGGGCGACGCGGCCGCCGCCGATGACGAGGACGTCACGGTCGTGCAGGCGCAGGCCGAGGAGATAGGTCACGGGCGCACCCCTTCGGTCGTCGGTTCCGGCGGACCCCGGCGACGGCGGCGGGGCACCGGCGGGGGCGTCACCGGGCACACCGCCCGGGCTCCCGCCGGGATGGTCGGCGATTGCTCCAAATTACCTTGTCAAAACGGTATTACGGGGAGATGAAGCAGGCCCTGTGGAGAATGTGAGACCGCCCGCACCCTTCAGGGCACGGGCGGCCGCGGTGTTCGGCGGACCCGCGGGTCAGTGCACGGAGGAGACCCCGGCGTCGTCGAAGGTGGCGACGTCGCGCAGTACCCGGGCCGCGCCCTGGAGCAACGGCAGGGCCAGCAGCGCCCCCGACCCCTCGCCCAGGCGCATCTCCAGGTCCACCAGCGGGCGCAGCCCCAGGTGCTCCAGCACCAGGGCGTGGCCGGGCTCGCTGGAGCGGTGGCCGGCGAAGTAGGCGCCGGTGGAGTCGCCGGAGATCGCCGCGGCGGCCAGGGCGGCCGATCCGGCGATGACGCCGTCGAGCAGCACCGGGACGCGCAGGGCCGCGCCGCCGAGGATGAACCCGGCCAGTGCCGCGTGCTCCAGTCCGCCCAGTGCGGCCAGGGTGCCGATGGGGTCGGCCGGGTCCACGGGGTTGGCCGCCAGGGCGCGGCGGACCACGTCGACCTTGTTCTCGAACATCGCGTCGTCCACCCCGGTGCCGCGGCCGGTGGCCTCCTCCGCGGCGGCACCGGTGAAGGCGCAGATGAGGGCGGCCGAGGGGGTGGTGTTGGCGATGCCCATGTCGCCGGTGATCAGGCAGCGGTTACCCGCGGTGACCAGGTCCCGGGCCACCTCGATGCCGCTCTCCAGGGCCTGCATGGCCTGGTCGCGGGTCATGGCGGGGCCCTGGGTGATGTCGGCGGTGCCCCGGGCGACCTTGCGCGACAGCAGCCCGGCGGCGTGGGGCAGGTCGCCGACCACGCCGACGTCGACCACGGTGACCTCGGCCCCGACCTGGGCGGCGAACGCGTTGACGACGGCCCCGCCGTTGAGGAAGTTGTGCACCATCTGCTCGGTGACCTCCTGCGGCCAGGCGGTCACCCCCTGGGCGTGGACGCCGTGGTCCCCGGCGAACACGGCGACGGCCGCCGGCTCGGGGATGGGCGGGGGGCACTCCCCGGCGAGCCCGGCCAGGCGGACGGACACCTCTTCCAGGATCCCGAGGGAGCCCGGCGGCTTGGTCATCCTGTCCTGCCGGTCCCGGGCCTCCTCCACCGCACGGGTGTTCAGGGCTCCGATGGCGGCGATGGTCTCCTCCAGCAGGGTCGTGGGTTCCTGGCCGGGCAGACCGCGTCGGCCGTAGCGGTCGCGGTGCACCGCCCAGGACAGGGGGCGTCCCTTCGCCCAGCCGGAGAGGCTGAGTTCGGGTTCGGTGGGGAACTCCTCGACGTGGCCCAGGCAGAGGTAGGCGACGACTTCGAGGTGGGAGGGGAGGTCGAGGGCCTCGGCGACATCGCGTTCGTCGGCGAAGCCGACCCAGCCCACGCCGAGGCCTTCGGCGCGAGCGGCCAGCCACAGGTTCTCCACGGCCAGGGCGGCGGCGTAGGAGGCGCTCATGGGCCGGGCGTGGCGGCCGGGGGTGTGCCGCAGCCCGCGGGTGGGGTCAACGGTGACCGCGATGTTGAGCGGGGCCTCGGCCACGGCCTCGACCTTGAGCCCGGAGAAGACGCGGGCGCGGGTGCTGGGCAGGGCGTGGGCGTACTCGTCGCGTTCGCGCCGGGCCAGGTCCAGGACGCGGCCGCGCAGGTCGGGGTCCTCGATGACCACGAAGTCCCAGGGCTGGGAGTGGCCGATGCTGGGCGCCCGGTGGGCGGCCTCCAGGACGCGGGTGAGCACCTCGTGGTCGACGGGGTCGGGGAGGAAGCCGGTGCGCACGTCGCGCCGGTCGTGGATGGCCCGGTAGACGGCGTCGCGTGCGGCCTCGTCGTAGGCGTGGTCGGGTCGTCCCGCCGGTGCGGTCGGCTCCGCGGGGGCCGGCCCCGGGGGGACCGGTTCCGGGGCGGGGCGGACCGCGGCGGGGCGGGGCGGCTGTGCCGGGTGCGGCTCGGGGTGGGGGACGGCCGCTTCGTGTGCGTGCATGCTCTGTTCTGCTTCGGTGGTCACGGGGGTGGTGTCCGCGGGGGGCCCGTCGGCGGTGGCCGCCGGGTGGTCGGTGCGTTCCGGCGGCGTGGTGGCCGCGGGCCGGTCCTCGGCCCGGGGGTCGGAGTCGGGGGTGTTCCGGAAGGGGATCACGTTGGGCCGGGCGGGCGGGGTCAGGGCGGGCTCGGCGTGCGGTTCGGGTTCGGGCTCCGGGGCGGCGGTCCCGGCCCGGTCGGCCGGTTCCGATCGTGGCGCGGCGGGGGCCGGGGGCGGCGGAGCGACAGGGGGCGCGGGCGGCGCCGGAGGCTGGGCGGGTCGGATACCGGGGGCCGGGTCGGGCCGCCGGAACGGGTTGGTCCCCGCCGGCCGCCGGGGCCGGGTGCCGCGGCCGCTCTCGGGCAGGCCGTCGAGCAGGCCGCCGAGCGGCCCGGGTCCGGGCGCGCCGGTGGTCCGGCCGCGGGATTCCTCGCCGCCGGAGCCGCCGTAGCGGGAGTCCTCTCGGTCGTCCTCGGTCATGATCGCCCCCCGTGAAGGTGTGTCGACTGCCCGTTCCCACTGCTCGTTCCGGTGTTCGACCGGTAAGCGTAGTCTGCTGCGGCGTACCGCTCGCACGGGTCCCCCGGGCCTTGGGCGGACCGCCTCTCGGCCCCCTCCCCAAGCCCCGCACATCACCGTCAACTGTGCCAGAGTCACCCTGAACGCGTGCGGGCGACGTCCGTTATCTCCCTCGTTCTCCCAGGTGGAGGCCGGTTTCGGCGGGTGACCGCGAGCCCCGGTCGACCCCGGTTCCGCTCGGCTCCCACTTATTACAGGGATGGAACGGCCGATTCCGGACACCACTTCGGCCGTTCACACGTCCGAATGGTCACCCAGCGTCGTCGGACATGTGCGAGAGTGGCCGGGTTCCCGACCCCCGGGCCCCCAACGCCCATCCGAAGGAGAGACCCGTATGCGACGACGCACGTTCCTCACCGGTGCCGCCGCCACGGCCGGACTGGCCGCGCTGGGCGGTGTCGCGGCACCCCGCACCGCCCTGGCCGCCGGGGACGGCACCGTTCCCCGCGTCCTGGCCGAGACCGCCCCCGCCGGCCCTCCTGTTCTCACCGAGCGGCCGTTCGACGTGGTCACGGTGACCGGCCGCCCCGGCGCCCGCGGCGCCATCCGCTTCCGGACCCCCTCCGGCGCCGGCGCCTGGGAGCCCCTCCACCTGCACGCCGAAGGCCGCGAGGACGACGCCCCCGTGGGCTCCGCCCTGGTCCGCGCCCCCGAGGGCGCCACCGGTTACGAGGCCGACATCGAGGGGGACACCGCCGCCGTGAACCTGTTCGACGGCGAGGGCCTGCGCGTCGGCGGCCCCGAACGGACCTCCCTGTCGGCCGAGGGCACCCGCGCCGCGGGCCCGCCCGTCCTGCGCCTGCGCACGCGCGCCGGGTGGGGCGCCGACGAGTCCTGGCGGTTCGACGACGAGGGGAACGACCTGTGGCCCGCGGTGTTCCACCCGGTGCAGGCGATCACCGTGCACCACACCGCCATGGCGACCACCGGCGACCACTCCGCCGACGTGCGCGCCGTGTACTACCTGCACGCGGTGGAGCAGGCCTGGGGCGACATCGGCTACCACCTGCTCATCGACCCCGAGGGCGGGGTGTACGAGGGCCGCCACTCCGGTGGGGACGGCGTCCCCGTCTTCTCCGGCCTCCCGCTGCCCGGCCGGGCCCGTTCCGTCACCGCCGGGCACGCCTTCGGGGTCAACCACGGCAACATCGGCGTGTGCCTGCTCGGGGACTTCACCGACGCCCTGCCCACCCGGGCCGCCCAGGACTCGCTGGTCCGTGTACTGCGCCTGCTGTGCGCGGTGACCGGGGTGGACCCCCGCGCCGAGATCGACTACACCAACCCCGCCACCGGGGACGTCACCCCCGGACCGGCGCTGGGCCGGCACCGCGACTGGCTGGCCACCGAGTGCCCGGGCAACACCTTCGCCGAGGTGTTCGACACCGCGATCCGCGACCGCGTCGCCCGCGGCCTGGTCTGACCCCGTGGTCGGCGCTCCGGCGCCGACCACGCAAGCCCGGCGGGGGCGGTCGCGAGCCGTGTCTAGGCTTGTGGAACCGAGTCCTGCGAACCCGGGAGTTCCCCATGACCGCCCCGCGACCGCCGCGCCCCGTCCTGCCCTCCGTCGTCCTGGAGACCGAGCGCCTGCGCCTGCGGGCCTTCATCGAGGACGACATCGACGACGTGTACGCCTCCTGTAGCGACCCGGGTCTACAGGCCTGGCTCCCGCTCCCCCGCCCCGACGCCCCCTATACACGCGCCGACGCCGAGCAGTGGTGCCGGGAGATCGCCCCGGGTATGCGCACCGGCGGCGAGGGCCAGCAGTGGGCGGTCACGCTCAAGGACGGCGGTCGGCTGGTCGGCGCGGTGGGGCTGATCCGCGTGATGTGGCAGGCGATGAACAGCGAGCTCGGCTACTGGGCGGTCCCCGCCGAACGCGGTCGGGGCCACCTCACCGAGGCGGTGGTCGCGGTGTCCCGCTGGGCCCTGGACCAGGGGTTCCGGCGGCTGGAGATCAAGGCGGCCACCCGGAACACGGCCTCACGCCGGGTGGCCGAGAAGTCCGGGTTCACCCTGGAGGGCGTGGAGCGCAGCGCCATGCCGCTGCACGGAGGCCGACGCGCCGACCTGGCCGTGTACGGGCTGCTCCCCGACGACCTCCGGGGCTGAACCACGGCGCACCGGCCGTCTCACCCCCACACCCGGGACAGCGACCAGGTCCCGGTGGCGGTGTCGTGGCGCAGTTCGTACACCCCCTCGGAACCGGCGGCGCCCGCCTCCAGCCGCCAGTGCTCGCTGCGGGGCGCCAGGGGGCCGCGCGAAGCCCGCCACCCGTCCTGCGGCGTCACCCAGTGGTCCATGATCCGGCGCACGCCGTAGACCCTGCCGTTCCAGGTGAACCGGGCCGGTCGGCCCGCGTCCTCCACGACCGTCACCTCTGTCCCGTAGTACCTTCCCACGACACTTCCCCTCGGCATCGACCCCTCCGGCCCCGAATGCGCCCGCCCGTGGGGAAGATACGGACAGATGTTCGAACAAGTGTTCCCACAGTAGCGAAATCGGCCGACCCGTGGAACTGTTTCGCGAAGGTCGGCATCACCTCAGGTGACCGGTGCACGGCATCGCTGCCCGGCGTACGCGTCCGATGCGGGCCCGGGCCCGGAATGTACGGCGTGTCGCCATCGGTACGCTTGCACCGCCCCATCCCCGATCCATGCGAGGACCCTCCACCGTGACGTCGAACGGCCACCAGAGCGGCAAACCCCTGCGCGCGGGCGACCCCCGTGAACTCGGTGGCCACCGGATCATCGCGCGCCTGGGCCGGGGCGGCATGGGCACCGTCTACCTGGCGGAGGACCCCTCCGGTCGGCCCGTCGCCGTCAAGCTCATCCACCCCGACCTCGCCGACGACGAGTCGTTCAGGCTGCGGTTCGCCCGTGAGGTGGAGTCGGCCCGCCGGGTCGCCCGGTTCTCCACCGCGGGGGTCATCGACGCCTGCCTGGAGGGCGACACGCTGTTCATCGTCTCCGAGTACGTCCCGGGGCCGAACCTGGACGAGGCGGTCCGCCAAGGCGGCCCGATGACCGGGGGCACCCTGGACGGCCTGGCCATGGGGGTGGCCGCCGCGCTCACCGCCATCCACGGGTCGGGGGTGGTCCACCGCGACCTCAAGCCCGGCAACGTGCTGCTGTCCCCGGTGGGCCCCAAGGTGATCGACTTCGGGATCGCCCGCGCCCTGGAGGACTCCGGCGGCGGGGTCACCCGGTCCAGCCAGCTGATGGGCACCCCTTCCTACATGGCGCCGGAACTGCTGATGGGCGAGCGGCCCACGGCCGCGGCCGACATCTTCGCCTGGGGCTGCCTGGTGGCCTTCGCGGGTATCGGCGAGGCTCCGTTCGACGCCCCCACGGTGCCCGCGGTGCTGCACAACATCACCACGGCGCCGCCCCGGCTGGAGGGGCTGGACCCGAGCCTGTACGACCTGGTGGCCGCGGCCCTGGACAAGGACCCGACCCGGCGGCCCACCTCACAGCGGATCCTGGGCCTGCTGACCGGCCAGGAGGCCCCGGCCGAGTCCGAGGTGCGGCGCACCATCAGCGACTCCTGGGAGGTGCCGACCGGCGTCCCGGTCCCGGGCGCGCCGCCGCACGGGCGGACCCCGCCCGAGGGGGCCGCCGCGCCCTTCCCGCAGGGACGGGTCCGGCACGGGGGCGGCACCGGTGCGGACCCGACCCCGCCCTACCACCAGGGCCGCGAACAGCCCCACTCCCCCGCTCGCCAGGAACCCCGCGGCGGGCGGGTACCGCCCGCCCTGCACGGCCAGGCGCACCACGGGCCCGGCGGGACTCCGGTTCCGCCCACCCACCAGGTGCCCGCCGGATACCCCGCACCACCGCACGGGCGGCCCGCCCCCGGTTTCCCGTCGGGCCCGGGCGGACCCGGCACCCCGGTGCCACCGCACGGCGGCGCGAACGGGAGCGGGTCGGGCGGCGCCGGGGGAGGCCGCCGCCGGCTGCTCGCCCTCGGGGCGGGTGCGGGCGCGCTCGTGCTGGTCGCCGCCATCGGCACGGCGGTCCTGCTCGATCGCGGTGAGGAGATCCCACCGAGCACTTCCCTGTACAAGGACGACTTCAGCACCAACCCCAACTGGAACACCGAGATCCAGGAGGACGGCGAGAGCGACGGTTACTGGGCCGACCAGCGCGGTTACCTGCTCACCCTGGAGCCGGACGACATCTCCGACGCCCGTGGGGAGCTCGTCCTCCTCTCGACCCCGGAGGACGAACCGCTCCCCGCCTCCCTCCTGGTGAGCGCCACGGCCTATGCGATCCAGGGCCCGGAGGCGGGCCTGTTCGGTGTGCGCTGCTGGAACAACTTCGACGAGGACGACAACCGGAGCCAGTACGAGGCGCTGCTGCGCTTCGACGGGGGCGTCGAGCTGCGGCGCATGGACGAGGTCGGGGGGAACCAGGTCGTGGCCGAGACCGGCACCGTGAGCTCCTTCAGGCCTTACCCCGTGGTCGACGAAGAGGCCCGGAACGAGGACTACAACGCGTCCGACCCGTACGACTTCGATGCCGAGGCGGTCCCGGCCAACACCGTCACCCTGTCCTGCCGCTACTTCGACACCGAGGCCGAGGGCGGGGAGCGGATGGAGCTGTCGATGTGGGTCAACGACGAGCACGTGCTGTCCTACACCGATGACGAACCGCTCCCCGACAACGCCGAGGAGGTCGACGAGCGCCGCCAGGTGGGGATGGTGGTCCGCCCGGGCCCGGGGCTGGAGCCACTGGGTGTGCTCTTCACCGACATCTACGTCGGCGAGATCACCGACGAGAACGCGCGTTAGGGGCGGCGCCCGTCCGCCGGCGGGTGCCGCCGTGGCGGCGCTCCGCCCCGTCCTGGCATGATGCCGGGCATCCGCATTCGACAAGGAGTGGAAGCATGCGCGCCATCGTCCTGGAGCAGACCGGCGGACCCGAGGTCCTGCACCTCTCCGAGGTCGCCGACCCCGTGCCCGGTCCCGGTGAGGTCCTCATCGACGTGGAGGCCCGCGGGGTCAACTTCATCGACATCTACCAGCGCAGCGGCCAGTACGACGTCCCGCTGCCCTTCGTCCCGGGCATGGAGGCCGCCGGGACGGTGGCCGCCGTCGGCGCGGGTGTCGAGGACCTGTCGGTCGGGCAGCGGGTGGGGTGGGCGATGGCGCCGGGCGCCTACGCCGACCGCGCCGTGGTCAGGGCGGCCCTGGTGGTCCCGGTGCCCGAGGGGGTGTCGCCGGAGCAGGCGGCGGCCCTGCTGCTCCAGGGCATGACCGCCCACTACCTGGTGAACTCGGTGCACCCGGTGAGCGGTGGCGAGACCGTCCTGGTGCACGCCGCGGCGGGCGGCACCGGCCTGCTCCTCACCCAACTGGCCAAGGCGCGGGGTGCCCGCGTGATCGGCACCGTCTCCTCCGAGGAGAAGGAGCGCATCGCCCGCGCGGCCGGTGCCGACGAGATCGTCCGCTACACCGAGGTCCCGGTGGCCGAGGCGGTGCGCGACCTCACCGGCGGGGCGGGCGCGGCGGCCGTCTACGACGGCGTGGGCCGCGACACCTTCGACGCGAGCCTGGCGTCGCTGCGCCCGCGCGGTGTGCTGGCGCTGTTCGGGCAGTCCTCCGGACCGGTGGCCCCGGTGGACCCGCAGCGGCTCAACGCCGCCGGGTCGGTGTACCTGACCCGGCCCTCGCTGGCGCACTTCGTGGCCGATCGCGCGGAGCTGCTGTGGCGGGCCGACGACCTGTTCTCCCTGGTGGGCGCGGGCCGGTTGGACGTGCGGATCGGCGGCCGGTACCCGCTGGCCGATGCGGGCGCCGCCCAGGCCGACCTGGCCTCGCGCCGGACCACGGGCAAGCTCGTCCTGGTCTGACCCCGCACGGACCGGGCGATGCGGCCGCCGCCCCGGGAGGACGGTGGCCGAACCGCGGGCGACCGCCGCGTCGGCCGTTCGGGCTACTCCTCCTCGCGCGGGCGCGGTGCCGCCTCCGGGCCGCGCACTCCGGCCACCCCGGCGCGGCGGACGTCGTCGCGGGCGTCCTCCACCGCCTGCCGGGCCGCCTCGGCGGCGTCCATGGCGGCCTGCGCCGACGCGGACAGCTCGGCCGGCTCCGGACCGGCGATCTGGGCCGGGCCGTCCGCCCCGGTGTCCTCGTCCTTCTCCGTGGAGGGGCGCGAGCGCACCGCCTCCCCGGAGAAGGCGTGGCTGACGTTCTTGACCGCCTCGGTGAACTCGCCCGGGATGACCCAGAACGTGTTCCCCTCGCCGTTGGCCAGCTGCGGCAGGGTCTCCAGGTACTTGTAGGCGAGCAGCTTGGCGTCGGCGTTGTTGGCGTGCACCGCCTGGAAGACCCGCTCCACCGCCTGCGCCTCACCGTCGGCCCGCAGGATCGCGGCCTGCTGGTCGCCCTGGGCCTCCAGGATCGCCTGCTGGCGGGCGCCCTCCGCCTTGAGGATGCGGGCCTGGCGCTCGCCCTCGGCGTGCAGGATGGCCGCGCGCTTGTCGCGGTCGGCCCGCATCTGCTTCTCCATCGCCTCCTTGATGGTGGGCGGCGGGTCGATGGCCTTGATCTCCACCCGGTTGACGCGGATACCCCACTTGCCGGTGGTGTCGTCCAGGACGCCGCGCAGGCGGGTGTTGATCTCCTCGCGGGAGGTGAGCGTGCGCTCCAGGTCCATCGAGCCGATCACGTTGCGCAGGGTGGTGACGGTGAGCTGGTCGATGGCCTGGATGTAGTTGGCGACCTCGTAGGCGGCGGCCTTGGGCTCGGTGATCTGGTAGTAGAGGACGGTGTCGATGTTGACGACCAGGTTGTCCTCGGTGATGACCGGCTGGGGGCGCGAGGTGAACACGTGCTCGCGCAGGTCGAACTTGGTGTTGACGCGGTCGACGCCCGGGATGAGGAAGTTCAGGCCGGGCCCGAGCGTCCTGATGTAGCGGCCGAAGCGTTCGATGTTGTACGCCCGGGCCTGGGGGACGATACGGATCGCCGACATGGCGATGGCGACGCAAAGGACGGCGAGGATGATGAGCGGTAGGGCATCCAACATGTTCGGCACCTGACTTCGGTTCGTGTCTGCGGCGGTGCGCGCGGCCCCGACCCGCCCCGCCCTCCCCGGCGGCCGGGCGGCCGGCTCAGGGAAGGGCCTCGCGCGGGTAGACCACGGCGGTGGCGCCGTCGATCTCCATGACGTCGACGTGCGCTCCCACGGGGATCACCAGGTCCTCGTCGATGCTGCGCGCCGACCACTCTTCTCCGGAGAGTTTGATCAGTCCTTTGTCCCGGTCCACCGGCTGGAGCACCACGGCGCTGCGCCCCACCAGCCCCTCGACCCCCGAGCGCACCACGGGCCCGCGGATGAGCTGGCGGCGCATGATCGGCCGCACCAGGTATATCCCGGCGGCCGAGGCACCGACGAACCCGATGACCTGCACCGCGACCGGGAGCCCGACGGCGCCGAGCAGGGCGGCGACCAGGGCCGCCGCGCCGAGGAGGCCCAGCACGAAGGTGAGGGTGAAGATCTCGACGACCCCCAGGACGACGGCGAGGATCAGCCAGACCAACCAGGCGTCCATGTACCACCCTCCCGTTCTGTTCCGGGTACTCCTTTGCTACCCACACAAGCCCGACGAACCACACGATTCGCTTACGAGTACGGGGATTTCGCCCCTCGATCCGGGCAGTTCCCGGCAGGGGTCCGCACGGGGCCGGGGCGCCGTCGGCCCCGCGGGTGCCTCCGTCATCCCGGGCTCCGCGAAGGAATGTTCTATCGCGAGGTATTCCGTGACGGTGTTTCCCATGGTGGGGTGTCCCGCCGTCCCGTTCTCGGCGACCGGGTTCCGGCGGACGGGCCCGGCGCGCACCGGCCCGCCCCCCCGGGCACGGCACGGCCCCCGGAGGCACCCGCTCAGGGCCGCCGGGGGCCGTACCGCTGGTCGCTACCGTCCGCCGGAGAACTGGTAGACGACCTGGTAGGTGGGCCGGTTCTGCCACGCGATCGGCCACATGCCGATGCCGCCCACCGCCTGGTGGATCACGGTGTCCGCGCACACCTGCGCGCCGACCGCGCAGTGGCCGTCACCCGGGTAGACCTCGCCCGCCGAAGTGGCCACGGCCTCGGTGAGGGTGTCGAGCAGGACCGTGCGGCACTCGGACAGGTCCCCGCCGCCGCAGTAGGCGCCGTCGCCGAGCGGTCCCTCGACGTCGTGGCCCAGCACGGTGCGCAGGTCCTTGTCCACGTACGACCACCACCCGTACTGGAAGGCGGAGCCGCGGTGGGGCTGGCCCTGGTTGACGCTGCCGGGCGTGCCGCCTCCGATGTTGCCCGAGGGCGACTCGTCGATCTGCGCGGCCCTGGTCAGCTCGGTGTACAGGTCCCCGCCCAGCTCGGGTTCGAACTGGGCCCGGACCAGCAGCGGCCACCAGGCGTCCAGGATCCGGATGGAGTCGGCGTAGGAGTAGTAGCCCGCGTCCCGGAAGGGCTCGCGGCGCTGGGACCCCGCCTCGTTCCACTGCCGCAGGCCCTGGACCGCCGATGCCAGCCCGGGGTCGGTGACCTCCTCGGAGTCGATGACCTCCAGCAGCAGCGGCAGCACCTCCTGGGCGCGCAGGTCGGTGGTGCCGGCCTCCATCATCACCTGCGTCAGGCTCGCGGTGGTGAACCTGTGCCCGCCGTCGACCAGCGAGGACACGCGGGTGTCCAACAGGTCGCCGCGGTGCACCGAACCGGTGGACCAGCCCGAGGTGTACCCGTGCGCGGGCTTGTTGTTCCAGTTGACGATGTAGTCGGGGTCGACCGCCTGGGGGTGGTCGCTCTTGGGGATGTGGGTGACGGTGTTGCCGTCCGGGTCCCAGCCGGACCAGCCGGCGTCGGAGTAGGCGTCGATGGGCAGGTTGGGGTTGGTGCCCTGGTTCCGCTCCGGGTTGGCGCCGGAGTTGATGAACGCGATCTCCTCGTCGTCCACGTAGTGCCAGTTGAAGGCGTACCCGATGTCCCCGGCGGCGTCGATGAACGTCTCCGCCGAGGTGACCTCGTCGGGGTCGTTGAAGCGCTGGAACCCGATGATGGAGTCCACCTCGTGCATGTAGGTGGAGCGCAGCGAGGTGAACGCGACCGGGGTGCCGTCCACCGTCGCGAACGACTGCACCAGCCCGTACTCGGACCGCAGCGAGGTGAGCGTGTAGCCGCCCGCCGGGGTCCCGTCGGCGACGGTGGGCTCCCACTCGTTGGTGACGCTCAGCTCCTCGAAGGGGGTGCAGTCCCCGGAGGAGTCGATGTAGGCGCGCGAGTCCTTGGTGGGCTCGGAGCCGTCGGTCTCGCACAGGTGGACGGCGAACGTGTCGGTGAGGTCCTGGCCCGCCGAGGTGGCGCTCCAGGCGTAGTCGACGCCGCGGCCCATCTGGACGTAGAAGCTCACCCCGGCGAAGGAGGCGCCGCGGGCGCTGATCCCCGGACCCTGGAGTTCCTGGAGCAGGAGCAGCTGGGGCGAGAAGTAGGCGGTCTGCGGCCCCATGACGGCCACCGGGTTGCCGCTCTCGGTGTGCTCGCCGGAGACCAGCAGGGCGTTGGACATGCCGTGCGGTTCGAGCAGGCCCTCGGGCAGCACACCCTCGTCGAACACGCCCTCGGCGGCGGAGAGGTCGCCCTCCTCCACCATGGTGTCGAGTTCGGCCTGCTGCTCCTCGGTGAGGTCCTCGACGGTGGCCTCCCCGTCCTCGTCGGTCGCGTCCGCGGCGGCGGCGAGGGGTTCGGTGGACTCGGCCGCCTGCCCGGAGGCCGCGGAACCGTGCTCGTCGTGGACGATGTCGTAGTACTCCACCGAGCCCGGGTCGGGGAGGGCCTCGCCGACGGGGTCCTCCGGGGTGCCGCTGTAGGGGAACTCGCCCGGGACGCTGACGACGGCCTCGGGGTCGTTCTCCATGCGCCAGTCCTGCCAAAGGGCCAGGCCCTCGTCGGCGCCGTAGCGGTCCTGGAAGTTGGCCAGGACGATGGCGGCCTGGACCTCGCCGCCACCGCCGCCGCCGAAGATGCCGCCGACCATCGAGGCGATGCCGACGACGTCGGTGACGGTGAAGGGCTCGATCTCGCCGGAGTTGGTGATGGCGTTCTTGTGCCCGGTCAGGACGTATTCACCGGGGAAGTAGCGGCCCTCGTCGGCCTGCTCGATGTAGGTGTTGACGCCTTCGAGGTAGTCCCCGACGTCGGCCAGGGCCTGTGCCCCGCGCTCACCGTCGGCGGCGACCCGGTCGATCTGGGCCTGCTTGTCCTCCTCGGTGTAGGGCGCGTTGCGCCACAGGTCCTGTTCCAGGCCGCGGTTGCCCTCGGCCCCGCCGGCGAAGGAGGTGAGTTCACCGCGGCCGACGCGGCGCAGCACGTCCATGAGGAAGAGCCGGTCCTCGGCGGCCGCGTACCCGGCGCCGAACATCGTGCCCTCGCGGGTGGTCCCCTCGATGTGGGGGATGCCGTGGTGCCGGTCGCGGGTGATCGTGACGTCGGACCGCGGCTGGTAGCTGCGGCCCACGTCGCCCTCGGCCACGCCGAAGGTGGCGTCGAGGAAGAAGTCGTCCAGACTCTCCTCGGTGAGCCCGTCGTAGTAGTGGACGAGGTCGTCGTACATGTCCAGCTGGCTGGAGGAGAACCGGGGCCGGGTCCCGAAGGCCTGGTGTCCGAGGATCTCGACGAGGGTCGCGTTGCCGTTCTGGCCCGGCGGGAGGATGTCGTGGCACCCGTCGGGTGCGCAGTAGTCGGGGAGGGGTTCGGCGAGGACGGGTGTCGCCGGGAGCGTCGCGACCGTGGCGGCCGCGACCGCGAGAGCGACACCGGAGGCACCGGCGCGCAGCCGCCTTGCGAGCGAAGGGGGAGAAGGGGGCATGTGCTGTCACCACCTGGGGGGTGCGGGCGATGGTTCAGCGGCATGTTACGTACGGGTAAGTAAATTGCGAAAGAGTTTCACGTTTGACGGCCGGACCCGGGGGCGCCCCGCGGCGCACCCGCCGACAATGGCATGTTTAACGTGACCCAGGCCACATCCAGTGCAAACGCTTCGCGACACAGCGAACAGGGGTCGTCACGAACGGTTCCCGCCTTCGCGGAAATGGCCACATCCGGCCATGCCCCCGAAGACCTCCCGGCCGAGGTCGCGCCCGGGATCGCGTTCCGCCGACCGCCTCGCTTTGACACAATCGGCCCATGAACCCTTACCCTTCCCCCGACGGCGACCCCTGGCAGCAGCAGCACCAGCAGCCCGACCCGTCCGCCTGGAACCCCGCCGACGGGTACGGGGCGATCGAGCCCTACGGGGCCCCCACCGGCGGTTACGCCCCCGTCCCCGCCGGGCCGGCGCCCGGCTCGGCGAACGAGCCCGTGCTCAGCACCATCGGGGACATCGCCATCACCCAGAACACCGTCATCACCCCCAGCGGGCGCTTCCCGATCCGGGGGACGGTGTGGACCGTCACCGACATGACCCGCACCGAGCGCACCACCCCGGTGTGGGCCATCATCGTGGCGATCCTGGTGTTCTGGTGGACCTGCCTGCTCGGCCTGCTCTTCCTGCTGGTCAAGGAGGAGAAGACCAGCGGGCACGTCCAGGTCACCGTGCAGGGGCACGGCCACTACCACGCGGCCTCCATCCCCTCCTCGCACCGCGGCCTGTCGGCGCAGATCAACCAGCAGGTCAACTACGCCCGCAGCCTCGCCGCCTGATCCCGGCCGGCGGCGGGGCGCCCCTCCACCCCGCCGCCGCACCCGGGCGGCGCCGCGTTCACAGTGCGGCCACCGCGAGAGCGCCCGCACCGACGGCCCGGGACAGCCGGACCGCGCGGCGGATGTCCGCGACGCCGGGCGGCGGCCCCTCGCCCATGCGCGGCCGCCGTTCCGCACTGTCCCCGTAGACGTTCGTCCCACCCAGGGACACCCCGAGGGCTCCGGCGAAGGCGGCCTCGCACTGCCCCGCGTTCGGGCTCGGGTGCCGGTCCCCGTAACGGCGCCACACCCGCCACGCCTCGCCCGCGTCACCGCCCACCAGCGGTGCGGCGGCGACCGCCAGGAGCGCGGTGAGCCGCGCGGGCGCCCATCCGGCCAGGTCGTCCAACCTCGCGGCGGGCGCACCGAACCTGCGGTACCGCGCGTTCCGGTGGCCGACCATGGCGTCCAGCGTGTTCACGGCCCGGAAGCCGGCCAGCCCGGCGACCCCGCCCAGAGCGCCCCAGACCAGGGGGCCGACCACGGCGTCGGAGGTGTTCTCGGCGACCGACTCCACGACGGCCCGCGCGATCTCCCGCTCCCCCAGCCCACCGGGGTCGCGGCCGCACAGCCGCGGCAGCAGTTCGCGGGCCCGCTCCACGTCCCCGCTCTCCAGGGCACGGGCGATGCCCTCCGCCTCCCGGCACAGCATGTCCCCGCCCAGCACCGCCCAGGTGACCGCGGCGGTCGCGGCCTCCCCGCCCCGCTCGGCGAGCCGCCCCAGCCCGACCACGGGCAGGACGGCCCCGGCGGCGAACACCGCCCCGGCGACCGCCGAGTCCCGGTACACACGCCGCTCCCACCACCCCGCGGCCCGGCCGAACACCGCCACGGGGTGCCCCCGCCGGGGATCCCGCACCAGCATGTCCAGCAGGTAGCCCGCCGCCATTCCTCGTGATCGCACCGCACCACGGTAGCGACTCCCCGGCCTGACACGCTCCACTTAACTACAGAGAGTGATATTACATATACACAGAGTAACTAACCACAGAAGGCGCCCCATGTACGTCCTGACCTGGATGGCCGTCCTCATCGGCCAATGGTGGTACTTCTGACCCCGAGCGACCAGGAGTTCACGAAACACCCGCGGGGCTGCGGCACACCCGGAGTTAATCACCGGTAACGTGGTGCACGAGGCCCATAGCGACCGATTTGACGGAACACGCGTGGTAACGAGCGTCAACCACAGATCGCCATAGTTGGAGAAGCTTTGCCCGCCCGTGGGCGAGATCTTCCAAATACCCTAGAATGTCTGCCCGGGACACCACGGCACGGGCCAACCGCCCGACCGCAGGCCACCCGAGAGCCACCCCGACCCCCCGGGTCACGACGTGGTCACGACCCGCGACCGCGGGCCACAATTGAACCGAGCACCCGTAGCTCAGTGGATAGAGCACCGGACTTCTAATCCGATGGCCGCAGGTTCGAATCCTGCCGGGTGCACCACAAAACCCCAGGTCAAACGGGGTGCGCAAGTCGAACAGACGAGGCGCGCGGCCCGCCTGGGGCCGGAAAATGCTCCGTGTGTGCTCCCCAGTGCAAGGTCCCGTACAAGATGGACCCCGCCTCCCGGAGCATTTTGCCATCCCGTGACCCTGGGCGGCCCCGTCCCTGGACGCCCCATGTCCCCCACCAGTGCGCCGTCACTAGAGGGCGAACGCGGCCCTGTACCGCGTTGTCCGCCCCCAGCGCCCCCACCCGCCCCGACGCCCGCGCGGGCCCCCTGTACGCCGCATGACCCCACAGGCCGCATACGGCCGTTTCAGCCGAAACCCCTTACCCTACCGGGCTTCACGCGCCACAATCAGGCATGAACACTCCGATGCGCACCACAGCCACACGCTCGCTCGGCCACTGCCTACCAACTCCTGCGCGACAGGCAGGCACAACACCGCACCAGCGGGCCGCACCCTATGCCACCAAGGCGAATGAACCCGACACACCGCACAGGACGAGAGCACTGAGCACCGGCATCCCGCACGGCCACACCCAGACCGGCGCTCACCACCGCCCCACGACACCAGAAGGAACTCACGCGTGCAGCGTTCACCAGTCAATGACGTCGTGATCGTGGTCCCGGGAATCCTCGGCAGCCGCCTGGCCCTCAACGGCAAGGACGTCTGGGCACTCTCAGGACCGGCACTGGCCCGGGGGATCACGACGTTCCTACGATCGGTGCCGCAGCTGACCCTGCCGACAGACATCGGCGACGACCACCCCGGCGACGGAGTGGTCGCGACCGGCCTGATGCAGGACCTGCACCTGCTGCCCCATGTGGGACCCGGTGTGGACGGCTACCAAAACCTCTTCCAATGGCTGCAGCGGGACTTCACCCTCCAGCCCGCCACCGACGAGACTCCCGGCAACCTGGTGGCCTTTCCCTACGATTGGCGGCTGTCCATCCGCTACAACGCCCGCGCGCTCAAACGCACAGCGCAGCTGGCGCTGGAACGCTGGCGCGGCCACCACCCCGGCAACCGCGACGCCCAGGTGGTGTTCCTGTGCCACTCGATGGGCGGACTGATCGCCCACTACAGCCTCAACAACCTGCCCGACCCGATCCCCATCCGCTCGGTCATCACCCTGGGCACCCCCTTCCAGGGCTCGTTCAACGCACTCACCAACCTGGTGAACGGCAAGCTGCTGCCCGGCCTGACCACCGTGGCGCGCTCGCTCCCCTCGCTACACCAGCTCACCCCCGCCTACCGGTGCCTCCTCCGAGGCGGGGAGCGCGTGGACGCGCGCACCGTCGACCTGCCCGGCCTCGACCCGAACCTGATGCGGGACGCCGCCCGCCTGCACCAGGAGCTCCGGGCCGGCAACGTCTCCTACACCCACCACGCGATCGTCGGCCAGAAACAACCCACGGCGGTCACCGGACACGTGGAGGGGCAGAAGCTGACAGCCTCCCGGACCATCGATGGGGACGTTCCGGCCGGGGACGGAACGGTGGCCCGCTTCGCGGCCCGCCCCGACGGCTCCACTGCCACGGAGATCGGCCATGTGGAAAAGCACGGGTCGCTGCAGAACCGCAGATCGGTGCGCGACCAGATCTGGACGTGCCTGACCGCCAGGGACAAAAGCTATCGAGGTGAAAGCCGCAACGACCTGGGGGTGGACGCCCCGGAGCTGCTCACACCTGGCACACCCTTGGCTGTGCAGGCCCGCGGCCAGCACGAGGACCTGCGTGTGGACGCCACCCTCACCCCGGCAGGCGAGAACGCAGACGACAGCGCACCGCGCCCGCTACGCAACCTGGGAGACGGCCGCTACAGCGCCACCTTCCACGACCTGGCCCCCGGCGCCTACCGGCTACGGGTCGGAGTGCGCTTCGACCGCGACTCAGCCGTCACCCACCTGCTGCTGGTCACCGACCCGGAGGCTGCCCATGCCTGACCAGGCACTGCCCGAGGCCAAGTCCCTGCTGGCCTTCGGCGTGGGAACCTACGCATCCGCCGCCTACGACACGCTGCCCACGGCGATCCCCCAGGTGGAGAAACTCGCCGAGCTGCTCAACGGCTCGGGCTACGCCGAAGCCGTGGTCACCGATCCCGCCAGTGCCGACGATGTGGAGGACGCCTGTACACGGTGGGCGGCCCGGTGGCGCAGCGAGCGCGACCGCGGGCCCGCCGTACTCGTGTGGTCGGGGCACGCGGCCCGCGGGCCACGGCTCATCCTGACCGGCACCACCACAGCGGGCACACCGCGCCAGGTCCACCTCTCAGCCTTGACCGAATACCTCACCGCCCGCACCGACGCGGCCGAAGACACCGTCCCTGTCCCCTACCAGCGGCTCGTGATCATCGACACCTGCTACTCCGGTGACGGTGTCACCGCCCAGATCCACCAGGAGATGGAGCGCCTGAAGGAGACCTCCCAGCCGGAGGGCGCCCCCCACTCCTGGCTGGGCTACGTCGCCAGCTGCTGGCCCCAAGAGCGCGCCGAGGGCGAGGGCGCACTGATCAACACCATCAACCACCTGCTCGAACACGGTCTGGAACCTGATTCGGAGCACTACAGCATCGCCTGGTCCACCAACAACCCGGTCCTCACCGGCAACGACCTGCTGGACGCGGTCGGCCGCGCCTGGCGCGGACCAGCCGACAACACACCGGTGCCCGTCACGGCCGGAACCGCCGGCCCCATGTTCCACAACCCCCGCTGGGAACCCCCGCGCCCCCGCCTGATCGACGACCACCTGGCCGAGGCCGCCCGCTCGGGCGGGAGCATCGCTACCGACGAGTGGTTCTTCACTGGTCGCCGGGCTGTGCTGGAGCAGATCACCGACTGGATGGCCGACCCCACGCCCGGATTGTGCCTGGTCACTGGACCAGCGGGGAGCGGTAAATCCGCCGTGGCCGGACACCTCGCGGCGTTGTCCAACCCCGACACCCGCGCACAGGTGAGGGCCACCCCCGGCTGGGACACCGAGTCCCCCGACCCCGGCGAGGGATCGGTGTACACGACGTTGCACCTACGCGGACTGGACGCAAACGGGATCGCACAAAAGCTGGCGAAGGCCCTCGGAGTACCAGCTCCGAAAACCTCCGGCGGCCTCGTCGAGGAGATCGAGAAGACACCGCGCGAAAGCGCCCCCCTCGTTATCCTCGACGGTCTGGACGAAGCGCTCTCCAACGACCCCGGTAAGGACCTGGTCAGCGGGCTCATCCAGCCGCTATCCGGAGCGCTACGGGTGCTGCTCACCTCGCGTCCGATGAACATCCCCGTGCAGAACACCGGCGAAGACGGGCAGACACAGCACACCTACCGGCGCCTGCGGGGCCTGCTCGCCCAGCAGGGAGTGTCCGAGCGTCCGCTGCTCTGCGTGGACCTGGCCGAGCAGCAGTCGACCGGTGCAGACATCCGCCAGTACCTCATCCGCCGACTGAGCCGCATCGACACGGCCACCGCAGAACAGGTCCACGCTGTAGCCGACACGCTGGTCGCTCCCGCCAACGAGGACGACGGCGGGTTTCTGTTCGCCCGTATCACGGTCGACTGGCTCTCCCGCAGAACTCCCTCCCAGTGGGCGGACCGCCTGCCCGCTACGGTCACGGAGGCGTTCGACGCCGATATCTCCACGCTGGCGAGTGATCCAGTGCCGCGGGAGCTGCTAGAAGCTCTCGCCTGGGGCCAGGGGCGGGGTGTACCCGTGGACATCTGGTGCGCGATCACCTCCACGCTCCATCCCGGCCAGGCGTATGGGCGTGCAGACATAGAGCGCTGCCTGGTCCTGTTCCGCCGCTACATAATCGAGGACGGCGATGGGGAACAGCCCATCTACCGTCTCTTCCACCTGGAGTTCGTCCAGCACCTGCGCCGGATGACCCCTTCCACTAACGGGCGGCCTCCGGAAGAGGCCATCGCCGCAAAACTGGCCGACCTCGCCCGGGAGATCCTGGATGCGGCCGGAGAGGATTCTCCCGATGCGCTTCCCCAGTACTTGTGGGCACACCTGGTCGAACACACACAGGAAGCCGGTTATCGAGGTGTTTCCGTGCTGCATGAGCTCGCGGAACATTACCCACAGACTTTCCTTCTCGACCTGGCCATGGTGCTGAACAATCTCGCCGTTTTCTTGGTGCGGGTGGGGCGGCACGAGGAAGCACTCACCCACGCCCACGAAGCAGCCAATCTCTACCGCACCCTCGCCGAACAGACCCCAGCCGCACACCTGCCCGAACTCGCCGAATCACTAAACAACCTCGCCAGCCAACTGGCAGCAGTGGGACAGCACAAGGAAGCGCTCACCCACGCCCGCGAAGCAGCCGACCTCTACCGCACTCTCACCGAACAGACCCCAGCCGCACACCTGCCCGAACTCGCCATCGCGCTGGACACCCTCGCCAGTCAACTGGCAGCAGTGGGACAGCACAAGGAAGCGCTCACCCACGCCCGCCTATCCGTCACCATCCGCCGCACCCTCGCCGAACAGACCCCAGCCGCACACCTGCCCAGCCTCGCCGGATCACTAAACAATCTCGCCAACCGACTGGCCGAGGTGGGGCGGCACGAGGAAGCACTCACCCACGCCCACGAATCCGTCACCATCCGCCGCACCCTCACCGAACAGACCCCAGCCGCACACCTGCCCGAACTCGCCATGGGGCTGAACAATCTCGCCAACCATCTGGCCGAGGTGGGGCGGCACGAGGAAGCACTCACCCACATCCACGAATCCGTCACCATCCGCCGCACCCTCGCCGAACAAGACCCCACCACATATCTGCCCAACCTCGCCGGATCACTGAAGACCCTCGCCGTTCTCCTGGCGAAATTGGGACAACACGAAGAAGCTCTCACCTCCTACGATTCAGTGATCCAGCAGTTCTCCGTTACTCCTCAATGGGGTCACCTGCTCCGCTTCGACAAAGCTAGTTTCTGTTTTTCCTATGGCGATGATGACACAGGGTTGGGGGAACTTCTGTCCCTCGCTGCCGAGGAGACGCTGACTTCGGCTTCTGTGCAATCTCGCCAGTTCCTACGAGGTCCAGCCCGTCCCGCTATCCAAAATGCGCTCGGTGATCAAGAACCCCTCTGGATGCAGATCACCGCCCAGGTAAAAGCAACGGTCCTCAACTGGGTTGGCGCCCCTACATGGAGCGACTCGCAACTTCACTTGGAAAATAACAAACAAGGCCTATTCGAACCGCCCGTCCGAGAGTACCTACGGGAAATGGCCACAGATTTCGCCCAGGCAAATCTGTACATCACAATCCTGGACATGTCACGAAAGTTGGGGATCGAGAATGCCTACCTCACACTCTCTCTCCACGAACACCTGACAAAGTGGCGAAGCACTCCTGACTGGGAAGCATCCGAGCAGTACCTGACTACCCACGCTGATCTCCTCCTGCGTCCGGAGTCCCTGGTTGGCCTCCACTCACAGAGCAAGAGCTCTCCAGCAGAATCGGGCGAGATCTCCGTGCACATTGCGATTCTCACAATCTCCCGTTCGCAATCGATCAACGAGGCTTTCAGGATCATCCATGACGCAGACTTCACCAGGGAACAAGCAGAAGCGGCAGTACGTGCAGGAGACCCCATCTATCTGCACGCAGCCGCTGTCCTTGCAGGTGCTATCCATCACGATTCGATGGCCATGTTCCTCTACCTGGCGCTGTCACAGTCCCTCGCCGACACCACCGAGGAGAACGAGCAAGTTCGCGAAAAGCTCCGTACTTTCGCCCATGAGGCTGATAAAAGCACCCGTGAGCACGCCATCGCCCTGGTCACCGAGGCCATTACCGTGCACCCCGCCAAAGCCCCGCAGCTCGTGAAGCTGCTGACAGCTATCCCCAACCCGGAACACGAATAAGGCCGAATGTCCACATGCACCTGGGCAGACACCGCCAGCACCAGAAGAAAAATACCCTCAAGAAATACACCGCCACCCGATCCCCGACACCCAAACCAACAAACAGGTCCTGCGCCGCTGATCGGGCAAATTGCCCTAGGGATAATCCGCCCAGGGGACCTTTGATCCGATGGCCCACCGGCACCGCCAACGGCGAAGCCCCAGGCCGAGCGGGGTGAACCCGCCACACGGCCCGGGGCTCGGGGCGCTGAATCGCTCCTGGTGTGCTCCCCCGTCCCGCTACCCGACCGACACCGGCTCCCCGCGCAACAGCGCGGCGGTCGCCTCGGCCGCCGCCTTGGCCACGTCGGGATACACCGACTGGTACGTGTCCTGGGTGAAGTGCGTGGTCGCGTGGCCCAACTCGGCCGAGACCACCCTCACGTCCGTGCCCGCCGCCAGCGCGAGCGAGGCCGCCCCGTGGCGGAGCCCGTGCAAGGTGATGGGCGGGAGCCCTGCGGCTTTGGCGATGCGGCAGAACCAGTCACTGACCTGCCCCGGATGCCACCCCGACCCGTCCTGACGGGTGAACACCAACCCGCTGTTCACCCAGGAGGCACCGGCCACAAGCCGTTGTTCGTTCTGGAGCCTTTTCCACCCCCGCAGGATTTTGACGGTGTCGGTGTCCAGGGTGATGGTGCGCTGGCCCGCGGCGCTCTTGGGGGTGGAGGTGATGGTCTCCCACGCGAGTTGGACGATCTGGACGCGGATGTCGATCTGGCCGTCCACCAGCCGGGTGTTCGCCCACGGGAGCCCGACCGCCTCGCCCCGGCGCAGGCCCTTGACGGCGATGAGGTGGAACATCGGGAACAGCCACGTGTACCTCTTCGCATGGGTCAGGAAGGTGCGGGTCTGCTCGGGGGTCCAGACCATCACCTCACCCGGCACCGTGCCGTCCTTCTCCCACTGGCGCACCCGGTCGGAGGTCCACACCAGGGGCCGCTTCCTCGGGCAGGACGGCAGGCGCACGTGCGAGGCGATGTTCACCGTGATGGACAGGTCCGGTGAGCGGACCGCGTCCGACAACGCGCTGTGCAGCGTGGCCCGGATCCGGTGCTTGGTCGACAACGAGATCACCCGCCGCCCCCGCACCGACCTCCTCACCTCCGGATCCTCGGAGTCGCGGCACTCCAGGACGTGCACATTGGCCTCCTCCACCGCCGCGAACATCGCCTCCACATGCCGGGCCTGCAACCGATCCACACGAACCTTCCCCAAATGAGGCGTGAGGTATTTGCGGATGTGCCCGTCATAGGAAGCCCGGGTCCCCTCCGCGAGATCGGGTTTCCCGTCCAACCATTCCCTCAACCACAGCCCCACCAGTGGAGGCTCCCGACGTGCATCCACACCAGCGCCGATGCGTTTACGGACCTCCTCCACCTCCGGCAGAGGCCGGCGGCCCTTGAGCGCGATCTGGATCAGGTCCGCGACCTGGACTTCAAGCTCCTGCTCACCTTCTCCCAGGACCAGCAGCGCCTTCACGTGGTCGAGCTGGCACCGGGCCTCCTCCTGCGAGGCCAGACCGCCCCTGCGCGCCTGGCGACGCTTGCCCTCAACCGTGCGGGGCAGTTCGAGCTGGAACCACCAGTTCCCGTGCCGGGGGTTCCACGCCCCGTCCTCCCGCCGCAACCGCGGGCACTTCACCCCCAGCGCCCGGCCGCTGTTCTCGCTCCGGCACCCGCACCGTTTGAACACCGACCCCTCATACGCGGTCATCGATGCCCCCACCCTTCTTCCGTGGTGTTCATACGCGCACCGCACCCGCACCCGCCAGCAGAGGTGGTGGGGGTGTTCAGGCCGAGGTAGACCAGCAGCCCGACAGTCGGCACCACCCACGCCCTTCCCACCCTCCGGACCGGGACCGGGAAGGCCTCCTCGCGGAGCAGCCGGTAGACGGTGCTGCGGCCCAGGCCGAGCAACCGCCCCGCCTGAACGGGACCCAACACCACCGTCAGCGCCCCAACCTCGGTCAGTGCGACCGGAGCATCCCGCTTCACCACACCCACCTCCCCACCACCTCTGAACTGCGCGAACACGGCACACGACCCCGCCGATGGCGGGGCACCACGCATCCACGCTCGACCTCGCCGAGGTGGTCAAGCGGATTCGACGGATTGCCTATCCGATGGGCGGAGAACCTCGCCCCTGTGTCCGCTTGGTAGGGATTCGCACCATTGCCGCCACACGCCCCTCCGGCACGGGAACCGGGGCTGGCCGGAGCGGGGCCGCCAAACCGCCCGACCGCCCCGGGCGACGCGCCCTGGGGCAATGGGCCGGACACGGCCGGTAGGGCCGACACCGGGGCGCTGGTGGCCCCACACGCCCCAGGCCAGGGCCCCAGGCACGGCGGCACCGGAGTCCCCGCGCAGGGCCACAGACGGCCCCTGCCCGTAGAGCCGTTCTCTGGCCGGAGCTGTGAGGCCAGGTGGAGGTGGTCGGGTCTCGTCATCGGCGGGCCTCTTCCCCGTATCGTCATCTCTCCCTGATGAACCCCGATGAAGACGCCCCCGCAGCAAATGCGACACCCGCCCAGCGATCTGCCCAGGCCAGGCTGCTCCTTCTCCTCCCCGCACCGCCCCTTCCGCTCTCGAAGACCCTCACGAGTCGGTGCCGATGCCGGGGCATCCACCACGCGACGCCGAACCATCTCCGCACCCGAACCGCCTCACCCGACGCACCGCCCCGTTACCCATGTCGATACAGGTGAGCAGAGAAAGGAAAAGCAGAAATGAAGGAGGGCGGGGTGCAGCGAAAGTGGCAGAAAGGGGGGTTTCCGGGAGGCCGCAGGGCGGGCGACGCCTCCCGCCCTGCGGGGGCACCGCCCGCCCCCCACGTGAAGAGGACTACCCACCGGGTATGAGTCTGGGCGGGCGTTGGACCATCTGAGTAGCCCCTGACCTGCAAGGATGGTCGCGCAAGGGGGATCCAGGAGCGCGGACCGCCCGTTGGACCCCTTGTTGGACCACCTGTTGGACCCCTTCTCACGTCGCTCTCACTCGGGGGTTCACCCCCAGGACCACCCCGAATCCTCAGGTACAGGAGGGACGGACAAGGCCACGACGCAGGGGTGAGGTGTGGGAAGACATCAGGCACGGACGAATCGAGGCGGGAGGGTCTGCTCCCGGTGATCGAGGCGGACCCGCCCGCCCTACACGGGAAGGGACCCCCCGCGTCTTCCATGCGACATCGAGCGAGAAGCCCTCGCGCAACGAGCTCGCGTCCGCCAGGAGCAGCACCCGGGCGCGCGAACGAGGTGGCGGCCGGCACACCGCCTCGTGTGTGCATCAACCACCTCGCTCTGGCACGCCAGCGCCCCGGACCGGGTTTTTGAAGCGTTTCCGAGCATGTCTTTTCAAGAGACCAGAGAAAGGGAATGCGAAGCGCTGGGGAGAGCAGCAGGAGGAGAAGACGACCACACGGCAGGGCACCACCGGGCGGGCGGTCCGGGGCCCGCCAGGCCCGGGGCCGCGCCGCCCTACGTGAAGAGGAACTACCCACCTGGGTATGTGTCTGGGTTGCGAAAGGCCCACCCGGAGCGGCTTTGAACTGCACTGATAACGCGGATGGGGTGGGCCTTTCTAATGGGCCCACGCACGGGCGGAGTCACAGGCGGAGTCACAGGCCCCCGGACAGGCGGAGTCACAGGCCCATCAAGGGCCCACCCCCCACCAGCACCCCCTGGAGACCTCCAGGGGCGCCTCTCGGCCGCCTCGAAGGCCCGAGAAAGCGCCTGGAGAATTCTCTTCGCAGCCATTGATCGAGAAATACATGCCACCCTCGGAGTGCCGCAGAAAAACGCCCGGGGGCGCCTCCTCCCGCAGGAGAAGGCGCCCCCGGTCCGTTCAGGATTTTTTCAGCCCCGCAGTGCCAGGTAGGTGCGGATGCGGTCGGTCAGCTCTGCGAACTCGTCCTCTACCGGTTCGGGCTCCACGCCCGAAGGCGTGGCAGGGTAGTCGTCCGGTTCGGCCGGGCGCGGACGCGGAACAGCCGCGAGGTCGAGGTAGGGGCGCACCAGAGCCCCGGCGATCAGGTCAGGGTCGGCGTCCACCCGGTCCTCCGGTCCGAACGGGGCGGAACGGTCTCGGTAAGCCTGCTCCCAGCGCGCCGAGGCGGTCGAGGCCCCGGCCGCCCAAGCGTGCTGCTCGGGGAACCCGGAACGATCGGCAAGCAGGTCTCCCCGCCTGGCGGCGGTGGTGGTGGCCTGGGGTACAGCAGGCAGTGCGCGCGGGACCCGGCGGGGCAACCGGGGCAGGTGGGGGTCGAAGAGCGCGGCCAGGGCGGTGGCCAGCAGCGCGGCGGTCAGCGCCCACACGCGCCCGGCCATGCTCTGGCAGGGCCGCCGGTGACGGCCAGCTGTAGGATCGTGCATGGTCTCTTCCTGGTGGTCTCAGGTGGTGATCGCGCCCCGGTCCGGTGTTGGAGCACCGGTCGGGGCACCTGTGTTTTTCAGTTGCAGAGGTGGCCTCTAGTGCGGGTGTCATTGGCCCCGCAGGGCTGCGCTTCCCGCATCTTTGAGCACCTCACGGGGACATCGCCCCTGTTCCTGGGGGCCTTGGCTCTTCTCAGGCGGCCTGGGTCCACCGGTTGCCGGTGAGGTCGTAGGCGAGGAAGAACCACACCTGGCGATGGTCGGCGATCCCGTTGTCGCCCCAGGTGGTGGACAGCGCGTCGACCAAGGCGAGGCCGCGCCCCGATTCGGCGTCGGGGTCCAGTCCCGCCGGGTCAGCGACCAGGTGTTCGTGTCGCCCCTCCGGGGTGGTGCGCCCGTCCGGGTGGCCCTGGTCGGTGCAGGTCAGGTGCATTCCCGCACGGCGGCGCTCGCAGCGCAGCGTGAAGGTCCCGAACGGCCGCCCCGACAGCGAGTGGGTCAGCGCGTTTGAGGCCAGCTCGCTTCCCAGGAGCGTGAACAGGTACCGGTAATCGGCGTCGCGGTGGGCTGCGCAGGTGTTGAGGAAGGCGCGCACCAGTGGCAGGAGTTCGAGGCTGGACCCGAACTCGTAGCGGCGCGTGGCGTAGGCGGCCCGGTCGGGGTCGTGGTGGAAGTAGTGCCGGACCCTGGCAGGGACCACGTCCCACAACGGCAAGGTGACCTGCGGCAGCGACGGAAGGTCTGCGGCGCTCGGGTCGCGGGAGCGTACGGCGCTCATGAGGACCATGGCGCGATTCCTTTCTCAGAGGAGAACGTTCGGGTTGACCCCTCAGGGGTCGGCCAACACAAGCGGTGGGCAACCCGGCATCTGCCCCCAACAGCGGGAGCGATCCGGCGGGTGCGGTCGCCGCACGACCAGCATGCATGACTTCATTACGTTCAGCAATATTTTCACAGAGAAAAATTTACGCACAGGAACTATGGCATCCTGAGGCCAAGCCCTCCCGCGGCCCCGACCAGAGGACCGTCTCCGCGATCACGACCACCAGGAGCCTTTGTGCCCGACGAACCGTCTCTGCGCCAACGCTGGCTGGGAACCCGCCTGGAAGCCCTGCGCCGCGAAGCGGGCTTCTCCCTCCAGGAGGCCTCGCGCACGGCCCAGCGGTCGACCGCGTCTCTCAGCCGCATCGAGAACGGTGTCGTCGCCCTCCCCGCGCGCGACGTGCGCCCCCTGCTCGACGCCTACGGGGTGGAGGACCGCGACGTCCGAGAGACCCTGATCGCCGTCGCGGGCGAAGTGGAAGCCGAACGCAGGGGCTGGTGGGTCGAACACAGCGACACCCTGTCCCCCTCCTACCTCGACCTGCTCCGCCTGGAGGCGACGGCGTCGGAGGTGCGCACCTACGAGACCAGCGTGATCCCGGGCCTGTTGCAGCACGAGGACTACGCCAGGCGCGCCGTGGCCCTCACCAGCAGCACGGAGTTGAGCGAGGAGGCCTTGGAGCGGTTCATCGCGGTGCGCCGGCAGAGGCAGCGGATCCTCCACCGAGAGGAGGAGCCGACCGCTCTGCACGCGGTCATTCACGAAGCCGCACTCCATCAGACGTTGGACGCTCCCGAGGTGCTGGCCGAACAGTTGGTCCTGTTGCGGGAGCTGATGTCCCGCCCTCTGATCACCGTGCAGGTCCTTCCCCTGTCAGTTCCCCACCCAGCCCTGGCCGGGGCGTTCACGCTGGTGGAGACACACAGGCTGACCTGGGTGCATGTGGAGTTGCAGACCAGCGACGTCTACTTGGAGGCGCCGCAAAGCGTCGGCCCCTACATCGACTGCTTCAAGGCCCTCTCCGAACGGGCGCTCTCGCCGACCGAGTCCGTCAAGGCGATCAACGCCAGGCTTGACGCCCTGACGCCCACCGGCTCTACCGCAGAATGAAGATCATGAACAGCACACTCCGTTCTTCCTGGTACAAGAGCAGCTACAGCACGGCGCAGTCGAACTGTGTCGAGGTGGCCGAGAGCACGACGGGGAATGCTGTACGGGACTCCCAGCACCCTGAACTCGGACATCTGGACTTCCCCGTCGAGGAGTGGTTCGGGCTGCTCGCCCCGCTCAAGCAGCGAGTGAACCGGTAGCCCCTACCGCGTTCAGACGAGGAGCAGGCAGCGGTCCCAGGCCAGGGCCGATGCTCTGCCCGCCAGCGCCATGGTGGTCCCCTCCTTTCCTTCCAGCAGCCCCGATTCCCGGTGCGGGAACGGGGCCGCGGCGTGTTCGCGTACGGCCGGTAGATGCCGTTCCAACCGCTGCTCTGGTCGAACTGAGGGCTGGTCTTCGGACATGCGGCGAAGGACTTGGAGCAGTCCGGCGGGGCCGTGGCACAGGCCGCCGTCGGTGAAGTGGTTCGCGAGGCGGGGGTCGGACAGGCAGGTGTCCATGGCCTGTTCGGCGTGGAGGCGGCGAGGGGTGTCCCCAAGGGCCAGGGCGGCGAGCTGCCGGGCTCGGGCGATGCCCGGAGTGCCGTAACACCAAGAGGGCGGACCTGGCCTGGTGAGCGGTGCGGGGTGGCCGTTGGAGACCCATCCAGGCCACCAGGTGCGCTCTCCGTCGTGGTGCTCGTTTTCGTCCAGCGCGGCGCACAGCCGCTCCAGCGCTTCGGTGTGTCCGTCGACGGTGCGTCCGTCTCGGTGGGTGAGGGCGAGGAAGCCCAATACTCCGCTGATGCCGTGGGCCAGGCCCAGGTTGGCGTGCCCCTCGGGAAAGTCCGGGTCCGGGTGTGCCTGGGGTCCGTGGTGGGCCCACCATCCGGGTCGTTCGTGGTGCTCGTGGCGGATCGGGCGGGTGAGCCGCACCAGGTAGCGCAGAAGGTCATCAAGAAGGTCGCCGTCAGGGTCGATGCTGTGGAGGGCGACGCCGATGCCGGTGAGTCCGGTGATGAGGTCGTACTCGGTGAAGGAGGTGAGGCGTCCGTCCTCGATGCGCCGAGTCGCGGCCGCCAGGCAGTGGCGGGTGAGGGCGACCAGGTACTCGCGGACGGTGGTGCGGGCGCTGCGGTAATCCTCGGGAGGGGTCAGGGAGAGGACGAAGGCGACCGCGGGCAGCCCGTGGAACAGGGTGTTTCGGCCTGCGGGGTCGACGGGCCCGTCGGCCAGCGCCGCGCGCAGGAGAGTGTGCACGGTTTCGGATGGGGAGGCGGTGGCCAGGTACAGCAGGGCCGTTCCCAGCGTTCCGCCGTTCAGGGACAGCGGCGACGTGTCCGTGGCGGTGAGGGTGCTGTCAGGTGCGGTCATCGTCGGAGGGCTCCAGGTGGCGGCGCGCCAGGGCGAGGGATCGGGTGAGGGCGAGCAGGTCGTGTTCGTCATCGCGGTCGGGGCCGTGGGCACGGTTGTGGTGCATGTGCCACAGGGACGACACAACCCGAAGCGGGTGATCCAACCGCTTTCGGTAGGCGGCCAGGACGTGGTCGCGTTCACCCCAAGTGGCAGTGACCGGAGCGGGTAGGTCTTCGGGGTGGGTGAGCAGGTGTCGAGCGATGGCCAGGGGCGCGCGGTCCACGGGGTTTCGGGGGCGGGGCAGGGCAGCGACGGTCCATTTGGTGTCGGCACCCATGGCGTCGGCGATGCGCAGCAGGGACAGGGCCGCCAAGGCTCGACCCTGGAAAGGGTCGCCGTACATGGTGTGGTGTTGCGCGATGACTGCGCGGCTGTCGTGGACGAAGGCGTTCTCGGCGACCTTCATGACGGGGCCGTGGCCGTAGCGGTCGTGTTCGGGGCGGTAGCTGTGCAGGGCCAGGTCGTGGAGCAGTCCGACGCTGCTCAGGTCGTGGCCCCAGGAGGTAACGGCCTGGTGGAGGGCGGTGTGGCCGGTGGAATGCAGGCGGAGTCGTAGATGCGGGCCGTGGTGGTCGCGGTAGCGCACGAACCAGAAGCGGAGTTCGTCCCCGGTGCGGTGTTCCAGAGCGGGGAGTTCGGCCAGGATCTGGGGGAACAGGGACGGGTCGGCGTACAGGTGCGCGGAAACCCATGCGTTTCCGGTGACCTCGCGTTCTACTGCGGTGCGGACGGTGACGGCGACCGGGGGTCGTGTGGGTGGTGTGGTGGCGCCGATGGGGAGGACGAGTTCGTGTGCGTGCCCGTCACACCAGGCGAAGTCCTCGGGGGACGGTGTCTCGGTGAGGATCACGTGGCCGTGTCGGTAGAGGTGAGTGTCCACGAGGGAGCGGTGGGCGGCGTCTTCCAGATCCAAGGGCAGGTGGCGTTCGCCTTCGACCAGTGCCGCGTAACGGGGTAGCGGCAGGTGGGCACGGGTGCGGGCGGTCGACCAGGTGGCGGGGGTCAGGCGCCAGCGGGCCGGCGCCAGGACGGTGCGGCCAGCGCGGAGCCGGGGCAGGAACGGCAGCCGACGCAGCGGTTCGGGCCAGGGGTCGCAGGTCAAATAGAGCGCAGTGCGGGCGCGCGGTAGTTCGGTGACGAACCGGGCCAACGGGTGGGTGTAACCCAGGACGTTCAACGCGGTGGGGTGGAACGGCTCCAGCACCCGCCCGGTGGGGGTGTGGATCAGCCGCAGGTGATCCGGGTCGATCTGCACGGCAAGGTCGCCCGGGTGGAGGACCTCGGTGTCGGGGCCGGTGGGCGGGTGGGTGTCGATGGCCAGCACGGTGGGGGCGAGGACGGGTGTCCTGCACAGGTGGGCGGCGGTATCGGCCATGGGCGGGGCGAGCACCTGGACCGGGAGAGCACCTTGGGTGAGGGTGGGCAGGTCAGGGCCGGTGACAGTGGTGGCCATGCCGTCGAGGTGGGCGAAGCGTCCGGTGAGGGTGCCCGCCCCTTTGGAAATACCGGTGACCCGCAGCCGATAGCGGCCATGATCCACGTCGGCCGGTGAGGCGGCGGCCAGGTGAGCACGGATCTCGGCGTGGGCGGGGACGGCTTTCGGTGTGCGCGCCATCAGGTGCGCCCAGGTCGGGTCGTCCAAGTCCAGTTCAGTTTGACCGTGGAGTGCGGCGGTGGCCGCGGCTTCCACAAGCGCAGTGTCGAGTTTCCCGGGCGTCGGAGGTGGCGCGGGCACGCGCGTATGCCGGTAGGAAGAGGGGTAGCCCAGGCCCGTCGGGCCGGTCAGAGTGAGCAGGTCGACCCGGGCGTTCTGGCCGTAGGTCTCCAGACAGCGCCGGTGGTAGTCGACCCAGGCGGGCGGGCCTTCGGGATGTGGAGACAGCCGGGCGGCAACGGCGGCGGCGCGGGCCGCTTCCTGTGCCACGTTCCGATGAACGGTGACGGTCGCGCGGAGCCGGACATCGACCGCCTCCGCGTCCGAGTCACCGTGAGACAAGGCGCTCTGAGGTGAAGGCGGTGCTGTCGCCGAGTCGAGGAGCAGGCGCTGGTCGAGGAGGTGCTCCACCAGAGCGGTCGTCTTCTCCTCGGGGGCATCGGGGAAGGCTGCGGCGAGTGTCTTGTGCAGGTGTGCGAGCGGGACCGGCGTGTGCGCTGTTTCCGCCAGCAGGGAGACGGCCGAGGTCAGGCGCAGTGAGACGGCAGCGGCCTGGTCAGGGGCGTTCGGGTGGGGGCGATGGTCCAGGCACAGGCGGTCCCCATGGACGCGGACGGTCTGCGCCAGCACCACGGATCGCTCCACTTCCCCACTGGCTTGCGAGAACTGGCCCTGTGTCCTCCCTGTCCCGAGCCGAGGTACCTCCCGGTGAGGTCCGTGCCAGGTCACGGAGGTCTCAGTTCCCAAGGTGAGAGGGGCGACTCCGGCGAACAGCCCGAACGGTGTCGCCCGGCAGTGGACACGCAGCAGGTACCGCACCACCGTGAAGGCGGTGCGCCGTACCCGCGCCTCCTCTAGCTCATCGGGGGCGGCCATGCGTTGCACGGCTGCGTCCAGGGAGGGACTGGCGATGCGCAGCGCCCTCATCAGTTCGCGGTCGTCGCCGAGGCCGGTGATCCAGGTGCGCAGCTCGGTCGGTGACCCGGTGGCAGGGTCGGGGTAGGCAGGAAGACGGGTCCGCAGTCGAGTCGCTGCACGTAGGGAGGGGGTGATCGTAGCGAGAGGGGCGTACACGGTGCTCCGTTCCACGTCATCGGAAGCGAACGTGGGGCGCGCCCCACCCCGTTGAGGTGAAAGGGCGCGCCCCGGTACGAAAGTGGATCAGCCGTTGTCGGTGCAACTGGGCGCGCAGGCGGACTGGCAGGTCTGGCCACAGCCGTCGTTGGTCATCGACCACAGGGACTGGTCCACGACCGGGACCTCCACCCGCAGGTCCAGGTCGAACGGGTCGGTCATCGTGGTGCGCAGGGCGCGGTCGCGTCCGCGGGGCACCAGTCCGGTGTCGGTGCGGTCGGCGAGGAGAGTGCTCATGGAAGGGCTCCTTACGTGTCGTTCGAGGGTCGGCGGTCCCAGTTCAGGACCATGTGGGTGTGGCGTTTGGTCACGACCCGCCCTGGGGGCAGGTCGGCGGCGGGAGTGGAGGCGGGAAACAGTTCGATGTGCGGGCCGAGGCCGCCCCGGTGGTCGCCGTCCCAGCGGCTGATCAGGTCGGTCAGTTGCTGGGCGACCCGGGTGGCATGGGGGCCTTGGCCGACGGCGCCGAACTCCCACATCTCCTGGCCGGGGATCCGACGCAGGATGCGGTAGGCGAAGCTCGCCCCGGCGGTGTCAACCAGGGCCGGGGTGCCGGTCAGGACGATGGGGCGGATCAACCCGGCCTGGATCGCCCCGCGCTGGGCGGTCAGCAGCGCCCAACCATCGGCCGCCGAGGCCAGGAACAGGTCCAGGCCGTCGGTGGCCTCCTCGGCTCCGACCCTCACCCCGGACCAGGACTCGGCGGGATCGGTGGTGAGGGCGGTGCGCAGCGCGTCGATGTCGGGCCGCGGCCCGTCCTCCAGGCGCAGGCCCACCTGAACACCGTCGGGTTCGTGGAGCAGGGGCATGGGTTCCCAGTGCTCACCCGCGCCCTGCATGCGAACGAACCCGCACGGGTCCACGGCCACCGCTCGCCAGTGGCCGTAGGCGGCGGTGCGTTCCAGGGTGAGGCAGCGGGTGAGTCCGCGTACCCGCATCGGGACGACCAAGCGCCCGTCGGGGGCGAGCTGGGCGTCCCAGGCCGGGGACAGGTCCCAGGCTCCAGCGGTGACGATGATGCGGTCGAACGGGGCACGGACCGCGAAGCCGTGTTCTCCGTCGGCGACCGCCAGGTGCACGCCTTCGACAGCAGCGTCGGCCAGGCACCGTTCGGCGCGGGCGATGACGTCGGGGGCGATGTCGATGGAGGTGACCTGGCCGGTGGGGCCGACGAGTTCGCGGATCAGGGCGGCGTTGTAGCCGCCGGAGCCGATCTCCAGGACGCGCTGGCCCTGGTGCAGGTCGGCACGGTGCAGCATGGTCGCGATGATCGAGGGCGCCGAGACCGAGCTGAGGGCCAGCCCGTTCTCCTCCTTGGTGACCACCGCCTGCTCGTGGTCGTAGGCCTCAGCTGAGGGAAGCCCTGGCAGGAACGTGTGCCGGGGTACGGTCCGCAGGACCTGCTCTACGGCCGGGGACAGGGGCGGCTGCCCGAGCCGGGCGTGGTCGGCGACGATGGCGTCGACCATCGCCTCGCGCGCCCGGATCGTATCGGTCGTGGAGGTGGCGTACACAGGGGTCTCCCAACAATCGGCGGATGCCGACGACCGACCACAAGGGCCGTGCCGTTCGGCGGGACAGGGACGGTTGCAGTGTCCCGCGCCGGAGGGTGACGACCTATGCGCACGCGCATATTCTCCATGTTCGATTTATGCGCGGTGTTCGATTCAGGGGGTCTGGCTTGGGGCGACGACCTGACCAACACAGTTGGGGTGCGGACCGCCGGTCGGGTTGAACCTGGTGGTGGAGGTGCTCACCTGTCGGGGGTGAGATAGACGGTGGTCTTGTTCTCCAACGCGATCAGAGCTTGACGGGTGCGGGCCCAGACGTCTTCGCGAAGGCACTGTGACGCCTGCTCAGGGGTGAACCATCCGATGTCGCCAACCTCGGGATCCACCGGGTGCAGGTTCGCTGCGCGCTCGGGGGTCAGTGTTCCACCGTCGAAGACGAACATGAGCAGGTCATCCCAGGGGTCGCGGGGCGGGACCCACTCCACGCACAGCAGATCCCCCAGGACGAGGGCCAGGCCGAGTTCCTCGCGCACTTCGCGCAGGGCGGCCTCATGCGGGGACTCGTTGGCCTCGGCCATGCCACCGGGAAGGTCCCAGAAGGGTTTGTAGGTGGGATCGACCAACAGCAGGCGTCCCTGTTCGTCGTGCAGGATGACTTTGGCGGCGACGCGCTTGCGGGCCTGGAACCGGTTGCCCTCGGCCAGCGTGCGGCGCCAGGCCGCTGGGTCGCGAACGTAGAGGGGTTCTTCTTCTCTACCGTCGTCGGCCATCGTGTACCCCTTCGCCTGTTCACCCGCTCCGGTTCAAGGTCGGTGCCGGCGACCCGTGTGGAGCTTTCCCCGTCTGGGACAGCACGGTAGCGACCGCAGGAACGTTGCGATAAGAGGCCAACGCCGCACGCACCTCCTGGAAGCGGGCGCTGGCCACGGCCGACCCCACCTCGGCGATCGCGGTCCCCGCTTCCGCGACGAGGCTGGCCGCCTCATCCACTTTGTGATGGCCGATCAAAGCTCGGGCCAGGGTCAGGGAGGCGAGCACGCGGGCCCGAACCCGTTCGGGGGAACGCAGGTTCAAAGCGTGGTGGGCGTGTTCGACGGCGGCGGTGTGGTCGTCCAGGTCGCACATGCTCCGGGCCGCTTCACTGGCCAACGATGCCAGGTCGAAGGGGCTGGTCCATTCCGAGGCGGGTGGGGAGATCGGTACGGACAGCAGGTGCTCGCCTTGACGGAGAAAGGTTCGGGCGGTGGTCGCGTCTCCGCGGGCGGCGTGGGCACGGGTGAGCATGGCCAATGCCCTGCCGCGTAGTGCGGTGTCCTCGGTGCCATCGAGTTGTCGCCAGGCTTGTTCGGCGGCGAGCAGCGCGTTCTCAGTGTCATCGCGATGCAGTGCCAGGTGGGCACGACTGGCCCAGATCTGTGCGGTGAGGGAACCCGCTTCTCCGGCTCGGGCCAGGTTCAACGCCCGTTGGAAGTGGTTGGCGGCGACATCATCGCGGCCTGCGTCGTGGGCCATCCATCCGGCCATCTCCGTCAGCCCCGCCGCGGCGATGAAAGTGGTGGGGGTGCCGCTTTCCGAGACTAGGGCAGGACCGACCCGGGAGGAGAGATAGCGCATGACCAGCGTGTAGAGGTGGCCGCCGCCCGCGCGCCGGTCCGCCAGCCGGAAAGCGGTGACGGCTTCGGCGGTGGTTCCCTCCACAACGTTCCGCCACAGAGAACCGAGAGCAGCGGAACCGTCAACACCAGCCTCTGTGCCGATGTCCGCCTTCGGCGTTGGCGACTCGGTAGAGCTGATGGCTCGGGGCTGAGGAAGGTGAGGTCCTTCCGTTTTCAACGGTGCGCCGAGTCCTCGAAGGGCCTCGATGGCTTTGCGTCGGTCGGTCAGCCCGTGGCCCGCTTCAGCTCGGGCGATCGTGCTCTGGGCCACCCCGCACATCCGGGCCAGCGCTTCCTGCGATAGGTCCCTGACGTGGTGTCGCAGGAATCGGATCACACTCCGAGCATCACGGTCTCGAACAGCGGCAACGACCTCAGGCTCACGCCACATGAAGGACGGGATACAGGTGCAGCCTCCTTGTCCTTCGCCGCGTGGACGACCGCAGTTACCGCACACAGGGGGCTCCTTCGGAAGGAGAAGCGCAGGGATGACCACAGTAACCAAACTCCAGCGAACTCTCCGGAGCTGAGCACTCCGGTTCCTGCAACTGGGACAGATCGCCGCCCAGGACTCCGGATGCGAGCGCACCGTGGCGCTCATGTGTGCCAACGCGGCGTGGGCTTACGCCGTTCTCGATGACGAGAAACGTTCCCTGGACTCCCTCGCCCGGGCCCACAACGCCTTCGCCCGCGCCGACTCGGACACCGCCCCGTGGGTGCGGTTCTTCCACGAAGCCGACCTGGACGCGCTCTCCGGCGTCGTCAACGCCGCGCTCCCCTCCCCCTCGCCCCGCACGTACACGGCCACGACCGAGCACCTGTACCGGGCCGTGGAGGCCCGCAGCCCGGACATGGGGCGCAGCCAGGCCTTCGAGCTGACCACCCTGGCCACCGCCCACCTGCGCAACGGCGACCCCGACCAAGGAGTCCTCATCGGCCATCGGACCGTCGACCTCGTCCGCCGCGTCTGCTCCGTGCGCATCATCGACCGCCTCGCCCCGCTCCAGCAGGCCGCCCTGAATTACCGAACCCGAGGAGAAACCGCCGATCTGGCCGCCGACATAGCTACCCTTCGCACATCATGAGCACCACTTCCTCAACGATCACGACCACAGTCTTCAGCTAAAGCCGCTTGAGGCGATTTGACGCCTCCCCCCGCAGGGCGACGCCGGAGGACCATACTTCCTCCTTCTGCACAGCGACACATCAAGCAAGTCGTCTACCTATAAACGACCCATCTCCGCACTCGTGGCGCAACAGTGCCGATAGCAAACGTGGCCCAAACTCCGAAATCCTCTCTGATGATATGGCCACTTCCGGCCACGGAAACCAGCCACCAAGAGACATAAGAGCAGGTCAAGCCCAACAAGGGGGAAGTCGGATCTTCCGACGAATCTACGCTCACCCTTGTGGTACTTGCTTCCAAAGTTCCCTCACGCGAGACTTGCATTGCTTGCCTGTGTGGATTCGTAACGCAAGGAGATCGAATTGAGTCGATCTGAAGAACTCAAAGAAAAGACGATTTGGCTCAGCGACCCGCATCTGCAGGTGAAGCACCTGGTCTATCGGAAGTACATGGACTGCTGGATGGCGAAGATCCTCCAGAAATTTCCTGAGGCCAGTATTGTGGATGCATTTTCTGGCCCTGGGATCTATCAGGATGGAGCCCCCGGATCCCCCATTCTGGCAGCAAAGGCCTATCTGGAGCACAGCGCTCGAGCAAGGTTCTCCAAACTCAATCTGATCTGCTTGGAGCAACGGGCTGATCGTGTGGAGGAACTGCGGAAGCAGTTCTCTAAGCCCCCCTCTGACCCGAGGCTGAAGGTCATGATCCAGGAACCAGGGGCCTTCGCCGAAGAGCAGCAACGCCTGTCCGCACTCGCACGAAGCGGAGATCCCAGACGCCCTGTCCTGTGGATCATCGATCCGTTCAGAATCAGGGACGCACCCTTCGAGCTGGTCCGCCGGTGCCTGGAGAACCGGCGCGATGAGGTGATCGTCACGCTTTTCACAGGGTTCATGCACCGATTCTGCGAAAAGGCCGGTTACGACGAGACCATGGACCGTTGCTTCGGTGGAGAACACTGGAGGGCCGCAGTGGCGGTGCCCGGAGCCGGCGCACGTAAAAGGGCCCTCGCCAGGGCCTATGAAGAGGGCCTGAAGCGGCTCGGCCTGTTCACCGGAAGCTTCGGCGTGCGAGTGAGTAACACCAGTGAGGTCTACCACCTGGTCATGGCTACTCACAATGAAGCCGGGCTCAGGTGCTGGAATCCCGTGGGATGGAAGCTGGACGGTTACACCGGGCTCAGCGCGTCTGCGGATACTGCCGCCGCCGATACCCTATTCGCCGACTCTCCCGTGGTCAACGCTCTCGAAGCCGCCCTTGAGGCCCATGCAGGAACCGAACGGACTTGGGCTCAGTTGTCACGGGAGGCGGCCGAACACCGGTTCGTCGACAAACATCTGCGCCAGGTTCTCGACCAGTTGGCCCAACGGGGACTGGCCATACGGGTTGAACCGGTCACGGCACGTACTCCGTGGCCTGAAGGATGCCGCGTGCGCTTCTATGCCCCCAAGGATGTTCGCGAGGCCGATACCTACGGTTAACGCTCGGCCAGCAGAGGTATCTCCGGCTTCTCATCCCAAGTCCGCCCATCGAGAAGTCGGCCGTTAGCCTTGGGAGTGCGACCGCCCCATTGTTTGAAGAAGAACGCGGTGGAGGTCTGCTGGCAGACATCACGGATCTGACGCACCCATTCAACCTGCATGGGTCGGTGTTCGTGGCCACTCTCCCCTCCTGCAATCACCCAGTCGATAGCGGCAAGGTCCAACTCCGCCAGCGGTCCCAGCAGAGGCTCGCAAGACAAGAACCTTACGGCTGCAGGGACCCGGCGCAAGTGGTCGACACGTTCGAGTACATCAGCCGATTCCACCGAAACCCCCATCCACACGTTGGGCGGCCAAGGCAGCTGATCAGCAAGGCGGGCCAAGCGCAGAGAACGCTTAGTCAAGATCTGGTACGTGTGCTGGGGTGTTTCGGCCATCACTGTGAAGACCTGGGTGATGAAGTCCTTGGGCACCCGAGCGTGGAACAGGTCACTCATCGAATTGACGAACACCAGGCGCGGACTCTTCCACTTGCGCGGTATGTCCAAAGCCTGAGGGTGGATGGTCACGTCGAACCCGGGGCCCGAAGTACGCGGGTCGCCATCGTTCTGGTACTTCTCCGCGCCCATAGCTTTGAGGCGTTTGGCCAGGGTGAGGGCATAGCAGTTGTCGCAACCGGAGGCGACGCGGTCGCAGCCAGTGGTGGGGTTCCAGGTGGCTTCAGTCCACTCGATCGAGCTTCGTCCTGCCACAGCGGCACCAGCCTTCGAAGACAACTACGGAAAAACGGACAAACCTGACTACGAGCCGAGTACAGCGATCACCAACAGGCTCAAAATCGAACACCTGTCCGTACATTAGCAAATAGGCAGCACCCTGCTGTAAAGAGCCCCCGGGAGATGGTTGCACAGACGTTGTATAAGACGTCACCTCGCTGGGTTCCACTACCGGGTCCAACAGCTGCCTTGAAGGTCCGCTGCTCACAGCCACTGCCCAGTTTCGCAGAGACTGCCTTCGTCTGGACGGTTTTCGCTGCGACTCGCACCATCAGAGCACTAGCACGGAAAGGAGTGGTGTCTGGCTGATGGCATATCCCAGCTTCCGATACAGGTCAGGGTGTTTCCAGGTCGCTGGTGGTGCGTACCCCGGGCCTGCGCAGAGCGGCCAGGGACACGTACCGCTGGCCCATCGTCCACGCCCACGGTCGGCCGGAGGCGGCCACCGTGTCGTTGACCACCGGCGCCTCCAACACCACCGTGTCGGGATCCCGCGGCCCCGAGAGCAGAAACACCATGTACTCCTTCCCCTCCTCCTGGACCCCGGCGTCCAGCGAGGCGCGGATCAACTCGCCGATCCGGGCGCCCCGGCCACCGTCGGCCTCGCGCCACAGCGCCTCCTCATAGGTGAAGGGCACGTGGTCCTCACAGGTGAGGATGTGGGCCAGGTGCGGCTGGATGGCCTGCCCGGCGTAGAAACCCATGTGGGTCAGCCCTTCCCGGAAAGCCCGGCCGGCCTGGCAGATGTAGGCCGAGGCCTCCAGATAGACGGGGTAGGCGTGGCTGGCGGCCACGACCACCACATCGTCGAAGGTGAGTAGGCCGTCGTTGTCGAACAGCGCCTGGAGCTCGCGCAGCAGGAACCGATCACGTTCAGAGGGCGCGAGGTAGGCGTCGTCCACCACGGCGGTGATGGCGTCGTGCAGGGCGGCGAAGTTGAACCACACCACACGCCGGTCGTCCACGACGTCGACGGCCGCGGGCCGTACGGGGTCGGGTGTGAGCACGAACAGGTACCGACCCGGCCCTTCTCCCAGGTTCGCCAGGTGACAGCGGAGCTGCTTGGCGCGGACCGTGCCGCGGGCGGTCTTGACCTCGAACAGGTAGGTGAAATCCGCCGAGATCCGGGCGTCGGGGACCGATCCCTTGGCGGTCTTGGGCTGGTTGGTGAAGGTAACCGTCTCCAGGGTGGCCTCGCCCGAGGCCTTGGCCAGGATCTCCTCGACCAGGGACAAGCCGATCCGTTCGAAGACGGCCAGCATGGAGGAGGTGACCCGGTTCTCGCCCTGCCGATAGGTGGAGAACAACGGTGTGGACGACACGGGGAACCTCCAGCACAGATGCAGGGATCGACCTGTCCGACCAGCAGACCAGCGCGGCTCATGAAGTTCAAGATCCCCACCTCGCGGGTCTTGCACTCGATGGTCGCTGGTCCCTTTGTCGAGGACCTTGCAGGGACAACGGCGGTCGGGGCGCGTCGCCTCGGCTCGGGCGAGTGGCTGCAGCGATGTCACGGGTGGCTCAGGACGTGATGGGCCAGCACAGCTGATCCGGATGGCTTGTCGTTTCCGCCTTTTGTACAGTGCCGGGAAGGACAACCGTGCGAACCGGCCGCCGTCCGCCGTCCGCCGCTGGCTGGTGTAGCGGACGCCCACCGGAACAGCCTCCTACGGATCGCAGAACATCCTGACGGATCTCGATCCGAGCAAGCCCATTCCTTGCGCGAGAGGGCGGCTGTAGGTTGACCGGCATGAGCAACTGGGGCAGCCGGTTCGGGACGTGGATCGAGCACCTGAGGCGCACACGGCCGGTATTCCAGTCCAAGTCCGACCTGGTGCACTCCCTCGCCCGCAGCATCCGCGCCTGCGACCCGACCCTGGAACTCCACCCCGGCGACGGCCGAGGAACCGAACGCATGGACCTGCGCGTGTCCGTCCCCGCAGTGGGGGTGCACCTGGCCCTGCGGCTGCGCTACCCCCGGGCGGCCTGGACCGGGACCGTGGCGGGCGAGCGGTTCGCCCTCAAGAACCACAGCGCCCAGGACCTGACCTGCTACGATCTGGTCCGCGACATCCGCGACCTGGAACAGCTCACCAACCGGCACCTGGGCTGGAACGGCGCCGTCCTGCTCCTGACCAACGACCCCCTGTACTGGAAACGCCCCGACCACCACCGGCCCGCCATCCACGACGCCTTCCGCCTCTACGAAGGCGCCCATCTGGCGGGCGTCCGCGCTTGGCGCCCCTACGCCGGCCAGGGCACCACCGCCAAACGCGAAGAACCCCTCGCGCTGCGCGGCACGTACCGGTGCACGTGGTCGTGGTACTCCCGGCTGGAAGGCCGCCGAGGCGACTTCCGGCTGCTGACCGTCCCCATCGGCAGACGAACACCTCCGTGATACCCACCTCGCGAGCACTCCACGGTCAGCGGCCGAACGTCGAACGAGAACCTCGAGAGGTGCCATCGGACGCCGTTATCGGCTGTGCGTGCTCCGGTCGTGCTCCGCGGTTTTGGACCGGGGCGACAGCGGGCGGCACAACATGGCACCGGACGGCACGGCGGATCGGATGGGGTGGTACGAAACGGTACGTAGCGACACATGACGGCACGTAGCCAGGGCACTTCTAATCCGATGGCCGCAGGTTCGAATCCTGCCGGGTGCGCCCCAAAACCCCAGGTCACAGGGGTTGTTCGAGAACCTCGCCAGAGGTCCTCGCCGCGTTCCAGGCCCCTGCGTGCTCCTGGTGTGCTCCCCAGTCCAAGGTCAGTGCAAGCAGGGGTCCACCTCCCCGAGCACTCTGCCCTCCCGTGACTCAGCAGGGCCGAGCCCGGGGACGGGCCCGTGTCCGCCCCACAGCCGCCCCGACGCCACCGCGTGGGGCCCGGCTGAACCCAGGCACGCCCTGTCGCCCCACAGGACCGGTTGCGGCCGTTTCAGTCGAAACCCCTTACCCCACAACGGTTCCCACGCCACAATCGGGTGACACAACCAACCAACCCAGACAGAGCCCACCCGAACGCTCCCCCCTCCCTCCGGGTAGAAGGCCAACACCGTGGACCCCCTCCACCCCACAGACCCCTCACACATCGGCAGATACCTGCTGACCGGACGCCTAGGCACCGGAGGCATGGGCCAGGTCTACCTCGCCCGCACCCCATCCCGCCGCCAGATCGTCATCAAGGTCATCCGCCCCGAACTCGCCCGGGAAGAGGGTTTTCGCGCCCGGTTCGCCCGCGAAGCCGACAGCGCCCGCAAAGTCGGCGGCTTCCACACCGCTCAGGTCATCGACGCTGACCCCGACGCCGCCGCTCCGTGGATCGCCACCGCGCACATCCCCGGCCCCACCCTCACCCAGACCGTCCGCGAAAACGGGCCCGTCACCCCGCCAGCCCTGTACATCCTGACCACCGGGCTCGCCGAAGGTCTTGACGCCATCCACGAGACCGGACTGGTGCACCGCGACCTCAAACCCGACAACATCATCCTCGCCAACGACGGCCCCCGCATCATCGACTTCGGCATCGCCCGCCCCCTAGACGCCGACAGCCTGACCACCCACGGCGCTGTCTTCGGCACCCTGCCCTACATGTCCCCCGAACAGACCGACGGCTCCCGCGTCGGCCCCGCCTCGGACATCTTCTCCCTCGGCACCGTCCTGGCCTACGCCGCCACCGGCACCAACCCCTTCCAGGGGACCACCATGGCCGAAACCCTGCGCCGCATCATCAGCCCACCACCTGACCCCGGACACATCGACGCCATCACGCGGGAACTGATCACCGGCTGCTGGAACCACGCCCCCGACCAACGACCCACCCCAACACAGATCCTGGCCTGTTTCCAATCACTCGACCTCGACGACTCCTGGCCCCCGCCCAGAACAGACGCCACCGTCGCCTATACCCCCCCGGTCAGCGATCCATCACCCCCACAAGCTGGTGACCCCAAACCCACGCCATCGGTCCAGGACATCTCCGTCACTGAACAGGAACCCTCGCTTCCCCCGAACGAATCACCGCCTCCAAACCCCGAACCCGAGGTCGGCAGACCCACACAACCCAAGACCGGGAAACCGCCCTCTGCCCCAGAACCGGCACCCGCCCAACACCCTGTTCCCGTGACACAGGTAGACCCCGCCCCTCAGCGGGATGAAGGAAACAGGACCCGAAGGAGTGCCCTTCTGGCTACGGGAGCCGTGATCGTCTCCATCGCCGCCATCGGCGGCGGCCTTATCTCACGGAACGCCTCTTTCAGCGACGGGGCCTCCTCCAATGCGGATGCCTCGTCCAGCGATAGCAGCTCACCTAGCGATGAGGCCTCCGTCAGCGAAGAGCCCAGTCAAGCGATCACCATTCTGGACGGCCACTCCAGCGACGTGAACTCGGTGGCCTTCAGCCCCGACGGCACCACACTCGCCACCGGCAGTAGCGACGACACCGTGCGGCTGTGGGATATCGCTACCGGCACAGAAATCATCAGTCTGGATGATCACAGCGATCAGGTGTCCTCGGTGGCCTTCTCCCCCGACGGCACCACACTCGCCACCGGCAGCTGGGACGACACCGTGAAACTGTGGGACATCGAGTCCGGCGAGCACGTCACCACCCTGGAGCACACCGGCGGCCCCGTGCGCTCGGTGGCCTTCTCCCCTGACGGCACCACACTCGCGACTGGCGACATGGATAACATTGTGAGGTTGTGGGATATCGAGACCGGCGAGGAAATCGCAGTCTTGGACGGCCACTCCAGAGACGTGAACTCGGTGGCCTTCTCCCCCGACGGCACCACACTCGCCACCGGCAGCGGTGATGGCACCGCTCGGTTGTGGGATGTCGACACCGGCGAGGAGATCGCCATCCTGCGGGGCCATGATGACAGCGTGAACTCGGTGGCCTTCTCCCCCGACGGCACCACACTCGCCACCGGCAGCGATGACTGGACCGTGCGGTTGTGGAATGCCGATACTGGTGAGCGCCTCACCACCCTGGACTGCAGCCTCTACGTCTACTCCGTGGCCTTCTCCCCCGACGGCACCACACTCGCCACCAGCAACTGCGGCTCCTCTTTGCCTGTGCTGCTGTGGGATATCGCCGCGGAAGAAGCGATCTCTCGCCTCGACCACAACGAAACCGTGAACTCAGTGGCCTTCTCCCCCGACGGCACCACACTCGCCGTCGGCAGCTCGGACAACACCGTACTGCTGTGGGACATCAACTGAGTGAAGTGTGCCCTTCCACTT
>NZ_JASFDV010000005.1 GCF_030766825.1 Nocardiopsis sp. CC223A | reverse complement strand
GTCGTCCCGGTGGCGGTGGCCGTGGTCGCGGCGGCGGCACGGCCGGTGCGTTCGGTCGTCCGGGCGGTCGTCCCGGGCGTGCCCGCAAGTCCAAGAAGCAGCGGCGCCAGGAGTTCAACGACCTCCAGGCCCCGTCGTTCGGCGGCGTCAAGATCCCGAGCGGCAACGGCCAGGTCATCCGCCTGTCCCGCGGTGCCTCGCTGTCCGACTTCGGCGACAAGATCGAGGTCAACCCGGCGTCGCTGGTCCAGGTGCTGATGCACCTGGGCGAGATGGTGACCGCCACCCAGTCCCTGCCGGACGAGACCCTGGTGCTGCTGGGCGAGGAGCTCAAGTACCGCATCGAGGTCGTCAGCCCGGAGGACGAGGACCGCGAACTGCTGGAGTCCTTCTCCATCGAGTTCGGCGAGGACGACGGCACCGCGGAGGACCTGCGTCCCCGCCCGCCGGTGGTCACCGTCATGGGTCACGTCGACCACGGTAAGACCCGACTGCTGGACACCATCCGCAAGACCAACGTCGTCAGCGGCGAGGCCGGCGGTATCACCCAGCACATCGGTGCCTACCAGGTCGCCACCGAGGTGGACGGCGAAGAGCGCAAGATCACCTTCATCGACACCCCCGGTCACGAGGCGTTCACCGCCATGCGTGCCCGCGGTGCGAAGGTCACCGACATCGCGGTCCTGGTGGTCGCGGCCGACGACGGTGTCAAGCCGCAGACGGCCGAGGCCATCGACCACGCCAAGGCGGCCGAGGTGCCGATCGTGGTGGCGGTCAACAAGATCGACGTCGAGGGCGCCGACCCCCAGCGGGTCCGCGCGCAGCTCACCGAGTACGGCCTGGTGGCCGAGGAGTACGGCGGCGACGTCCAGTTCGTGGACATCTCCGCGCTCCGCGGCACCAACATCGACGCCCTGCTCGAATCGATCGTGCTGACGTCCGACGCGGCCCTGGACCTCCAGGCCAACCCGGACATGGACGCGCAGGGCCTGGCCATCGAGGCCTACCTGGACCGCGGTCGCGGTTCCACGGCCACGGTGCTGGTCCAGCGCGGCACGCTCAATGTCGGCGACTCGATCGTCTGCGGCGACGCCTACGGCCGCGTGCGCGCCATGCTCGACGAGCACGGCCACAACGTGCAGAGCGCGGAGCCGTCCCGTCCGGTGCAGGTGCTGGGTCTGACCAACGTGCCCAGCGCCGGCGACAGCTTCCTGGTCGTCAAGGACGACCGGGTGGCCCGCCAGATCGCCCAGCAGCGCGAGGCGCGCGAGCGCTTCGCCCAGCAGGCGCGGTCGGCCCGCAGGGTCACCTTCGAGACCTGGCAGGACCACCTCAAGGAGGGCGAGCGCTCCGAGCTGCTCCTGCTCATCAAGGGTGACATGTCCGGTTCGGTCGAGGCCCTGGAAGAGTCGCTGCTCAAGATCGACGCCGGTGGCGAAGAGGTCAACATCCGGGTCATCGGGCGCGGTGTCGGTGCGATCACGCAGAACGACATCAACCTGGCGGCCTCCGCCGACGCGATCATCATCGGCTTCAACGTTCGGCCCGAGGGCAAGAACAGCGAGCTCGCCGACCGCATGGGCGTCGACATCCGCTACTACTCGGTCATCTACCAGGCCATCGACGAGGTCGAAGCCGCCGTCAAGGGTCTCCTCAAGCCCATCTACGAGGAGGTCAAGCTCGGTTCGGCCGAGATCCGCGAGGTCTTCAAGGTGCCCAAGATCGGCAACATCGCCGGTTCGATCGTTCGCGACGGCATCATCCGCCGCAACTCCAAGGCGCGGCTCATCCGCGACGGGGTCGTCATCTCCGAGAACCTCACGGTGGACTCGCTCCGCCGGTTCAAGGACGACGCGACCGAGGTCCGCGAGGGCTTCGAGTGCGGTATCGGTGTCGGCTACAACGACATCCGCATCGAGGACGTCATCGAGACGTACGAGATGCAGGAGAAGCCCCGCGACTAGGAGTCGCGAGGCCTGATCCACCGGGGCCCCGGACACGAGCTGTCCGGGGCCCCGCCTTTGACCGTTCACAACACCACAGGTGATCACTTGTACGTTGGGGCGCTGACCCTGGACGTCCTTCTCGGTGACGTCCACTCGCTCAAACAGAAGCGTTCGGTGGTGCGGCCGGTCATCGCCGAGCTGCGCCGCAAGTTCTCGGTGTCGGTCTCCGAGGTGGGAGAGCACGACCTGTACCGTCGCGCCAAGATCGGCGTCGCGGTGGTCGCCCCCACCGCGGCCCACGCCCGGGAGCAGATGGACACCTGCGAGCGCTTCGTCGCGGGCCGTCCCGAACTGGAGCTGCTGTCCGCCAGGCAGCGGCTCTTCAACGAAGAGGAAGACTGACGATGGTCGACGCAGCACGCGCGCGCAAGATCGCCGACCGCATCCAGCGCATCGTCGCCGAGATGCTGGACCGGCGGATCAAGGATCCGCGCCTGGGATTCGTCACCGTGACCGACGCGCGCATCACCGCGGACCTGCGGGACGCCACGGTGTACTACACGGTGTTCGGCAGTACCGAGGACCGGGCCGCCTCCGCCGCCGCGCTGGAGAGCGCCAAGGGCCTCATCCGCAGCGAGGTGGGCAGACAGACCGGTATCCGGCACACGCCGAGCCTGACCTTCGTGATCGACGAGGTGCAGGAGAACGCCCAGCACATCGAGGAGCTGCTGGTCAGGGCGCGGCAGTCGGACGCCGAGGTGGCCCAGCGGGCCACCGGCGCCAGCCCGGCGGGCGAGGCCGACCCCTACAAGGCGCCGCGCGAGATCGAGGACGACGAGGACGAGGACTAGGGCCTGTTTTTTGAATGCCGTCCTGCTCCGCGGGGGTTCGTGAGGCGCCGGCGGGGTTCTGGAGGCCCGGAGGGGACGTCCGAGGAACGAGGATGTCCCCGTAGGGCCGAAGGTTCCCGCCCTCCAAGGGCGCCGAACACGAACCGAAGCGGAGCGGAGGTTGAAAAAACACAGCCTAGCCCTCCCGTCCGGCTGTACTGAACGAGAAGGGCGGCGACGGTGTGCGCCGCCCTTTCCCCTTTTCCACCCCTTCCCGAGGAGACCGATGGCCGAGAGCGGCGTCGTGGTGATCGACAAACCCGCCGACTGGACCTCGCACGACGTGGTCGCCAAGACCCGCGGGCTGGCCCGGACGCGCCGGGTCGGGCACGCGGGCACCCTGGACCCGATGGCCACCGGGGTCCTGGTGCTCGGGATCGAGAAGGGCACCAAGCTCCTGGGCCACCTCACCCTGACGGAGAAGGCGTACGACGCGACCCTCCGGCTGGGGCTCACCACCAACACCGACGACGCCGAGGGCGAGCCGGGGGAGCGGGTGGACGCCTCCGGGGTGACCGACGAGGCCGTGCACGCGGCGGTGCGGGCGCTCACCGGGGAGATCATGCAGGTGCCGCCGCAGGTCAGCGCGATCAAGGTGGACGGCAAGCGGGCCTACAAGTCGGCGCGGGAGGGCAAGGAGGTCGAGCTGAAGGCGCGGCCGGTCACCGTGGCCGCGTTCGAGGTCACCGACATCCGCCGGGTCGCCGACGGGGCGGGGACGTTCGTGGACGTGGACGCCTCCGTCGTCTGCTCCAGCGGCACCTACATCCGGTCGCTGGCCCGCGACGTGGGCGCCGCCCTGGGCACCGGAGGCCACCTGACCGCGCTGCGCCGCACCCGGGTGGGCCCCTACGACCTGGCGCAGGCGCGCACCCTGGACCAGTTGGCGAAGGAGTTCACGCAGGTCCCGCTGGCCGAGGCGGTCGCCGCGGCCTTCCCGTCGCGTTCCCTCACCGAGGAGGAGACCCGGCGGGTGCGGCACGGCAACCGGATCGACCCCGACGACCGGGGGCGGGGGCCCATCGGTCTGTTCGCCCCCGACGGCCGGGTCATCGCGCTGGCGGAGAACCGCCGCGACCACATGAAGCCCCTGGTGGTCTTCGAGCCCGCCTAGCCTGCGCCTCTTCGGACCTCCGCTCCGCTTCGGGCCGCCCGTCGCCCACCGCCCCCGACGGAGGGCCCACGGCCGCGGTCCCGCCGCCCGGCTCCGCGCCCTTCGCGGGCGGGAACGGGTTCGAGGAGGCACAGCGGCCCTACGTCGACGTCCTCGTTCCCCGGACGTCTCCGCCGGGCCCCCGGAACCCCGTCGGCGCCTCGCACAGGAACCCCGCCAGGGCGGCGGTGAGTTCGGCGGGGCGCTCGACCGAGGGCACGTGCCCGGTGCCGTTCGCCGGGCAGTGGGTGGCCCGGCGCTCCTCCTACCGCTACCGTGTCCGCTACCGGATCGACGAGGGGGCGCGCACGGTCGTGGTCCTCGGTATCCAGGGGCGCGCCGACGCCTACCGCTCCTCGGGATACGCCTGACGGTCCGGCGCGGGGCGGGCCGCGGGGGGCTCGTGTCGGCGGGCGGTCCGGGGACGTGGCAGGCTTGGTCCGGGAGGGCCGAAGGTCCCTCCGCCAAGCCCGTGACGAAGGGGAGTCGGACGTGCGGCGATGGGACGGGCCCGAGAACGTGCCCTCCGGATGGGGGCGGTCCGTGGTGGCCGTCGGTGTCTTCGACGGCGTGCACCGGGGACACCGGGCCCTCCTGGAGACCGCGGTCGAACGGGGTCGGGAACTGGACCTGCCGGTGGTCGTGGTCACCTTCGACCCGCATCCGGAGGCGGTGCTGCGCGGTGTGACCCCGCCGGTGCTCACACCGGTGGAGCGGCGGATCGGGCTGCTCGGCGAGTACGGGGCGGACGCCGTGTGCGTCATGCCGTTCACCAAGGACCTGTCGGCGCGCACCCCCGAGGAGTTCGTGCGCACCCTGCTGGTCGACCGGCTGCACGCCGCGGCCGTGGTCGTGGGCGAGGACTTCCGGTTCGGGCACCGGGCGGCCGGCGACGTGGCCGAGCTGGCCCGGCTGGGCGCGGAGGCCGGCTTCACGGTGGACGGGGTCGCCCTGGTCGCAGACGGGGAGACCATCACCTCCACCCGGGTGCGCGGCCTGCTGGCCGAGGGGGACGTCGCCGGTGCCGCCGCGCTGCTGGGCCGCCCGCACCGGGTCGAGGGGGAGGTCGTGCACGGCGCCGCGCGCGGCCGCGAGCTGCTGGGCTTCCCCACCGCCAACATGGACCTGCCCCCGCACACCGCGGTCCCGGGCGACGGCGTGTACGCGGGCTGGCTGAGCCGGGTCGAACCGGTCCGGGGCGGCGAGTCGCGCTGGCCCGCCGCGATCTCGGTGGGCACCAACCCCACCTTCGACGGTGCCGAGCGGACCGTGGAGTCCTACGCCCTGGACCGCGACGACCTGGAGCTGTACGGGGTGCGGATGACCGTGGACTTCACCGCGCGCATCCGCGGCCAGGAGCGCTTCGCGCAGTTGGACGACCTCATCGCGGCGATGCACCGCGACGTCGAGCGCTGCCGCGTGGTCCTCGGGATCTCCTGACCCGGGGGAGACCGCGCCCACGCTGCGTGCACGCCCGAGCCCTTCGTGTTTGCGGTAGGGTGGAGTCGTCCACGTGTGCCCCGCACGAGGTCACGGTTCCGTGACCCGAGGGGGAGCGCGATGCCCTCCCGCCGTCGGCGGGGGCCGCGCGGCACACCCGACGGTGACTGTTCGTACGCGTGGTCACCGCGTCTGATCCCGGCCCCTCGGGTCGGGTTCGCCCTGCGTACCGCATCATTGAGAAAAGGAACGACGTGTCGATCGACGCCGCCACCAAAGAGAAGATCATCGCCGAGTACGCCACCGGCGAGGGTGACACCGGCTCCCCCGAGGTCCAGGTCGCGCTGCTCACGCACCGCATCACCGAGCTCACCGAGCACCTCAAGGACCACAAGCACGACCACCACAGCCGTCGCGGCCTGCTCCTGATGGTCGGCCGTCGCCGCCGTCTCCTCAAGTACATCGCCAAGCAGGACATCACCCGCTACCGCTCGCTGATCGAGCGCCTGGGCCTGCGCCGCTAGGACGCGGAGGGAGCGGCTTCGGCCGCTCCCTCTTTCTTAGTAGGGTGTACGTGTCGGCGGTCACCGCCGCACCCGCACCACAGCTGAACAGAGACCACCCGCGCCCATCACTCCCTCGGCCGCAGAGTCGGGGCCGGTCCTCGGTAGTGGCCTCCGGAAGGTCCCGTCACGGGACCCCGTGGGCTTCGATCGATGACCGGCCGTCATCAACTCCGGGGCACGGACGCGGGGAACGAACACACGCACCGGACCAGCGGGTCCGGTGTATTCCAACGCGAACACGTGTAGTAGGAGGTCGCCCATGGAGGGCGTTTACTCTGCCGAAGCCGTCATCGACAACGGCAAGTTCGGCACCCGTACCATCCGCTTCGAGACCGGTCGCCTGGCCCGCCAGGCCGCCGGTTCGGCGACGGTGTACCTGGACGACGAGACCGTCGTGCTGTCCGCCACCACCGCCTCGAAGCGTCCCAAGGACAACCTCGACTTCTTCCCGCTGACGGTGGACGTCGAGGAGCGCATGTACGCGGCCGGCCGCATCCCCGGCTCCTTCTTCCGGCGCGAGGGCCGTCCCTCCGAGGACGCCATCCTCACCTGCCGCCTGATCGACCGGCCGCTGCGCCCGTCGTTCAGGAAGGGCCTGCGCAACGAGATCCAGATCGTCGAGACGATCCTGGCCCTGCACCCGGACCACCTGTACGACGTCGTGGCCATCAACGCCGCCTCGATGTCCACCCAGATCGCCGGGCTGCCCTTCTCGGGTCCGATCGGCGGCGTGCGCGTCGCCCTGATCGACGGCCAGTGGGTCGGCTTCCCGACCCACTCCGAGCTGGACAACGCCACCTTCGACATGGTGGTCGCCGGTCGCGTCCTGGAGGACGGCGACGTCGCGATCATGATGGTCGAGGCCGAGTCCACGGTCCACACCATCAAGCTGGTCGCCGAGGGCGCCGTCGGCCCCAACGAGCAGACGGTGGCCGAGGGCCTGGAGGCCGCCAAGCCCTTCATCAAGGTGCTGTGCCGCGCCCAGCAGGCCGTCGCGGACCAGAGCAGCCGCGAGGAGGGCGAGTTCCCGATCTTCCTCGACTACGAGGACGACGTGTACTCCGCCGTCGACGCCGCCGTGCGCGAGGACCTGTCCAAGGCGCTGACCATCGCGGACAAGCAGGACCGCGAGGCCGAGCTGGACAAGGTCAAGGCCGCCGCGGCCGAGAAGGTCTCCGGGGACTTCGAGGGCCGCGAGAAGGAGGTCTCGGCCGCCTTCCGCTCGCTCACCAAGAACCTGATGCGCGAGCGCGTCCTGCGCGACAAGATCCGCATCGACGGCCGCGGCCCCAAGGACATCCGCCCGCTGTCCGCCGAGGTCGGCGTGCTGCCGCGGGTCCACGGCTCGGCGCTCTTCGAGCGCGGTGAGACCCAGATCCTGGGCGTCACCACCCTGAACATGCTGCGCATGGAGCAGATGGTCGACACTCTCAACCCTGAGAAGACCAAGCGCTACATGCACAACTACAACTTCCCGCCCTACTCCACCGGTGAGACCGGTCGGGTGGGCTCGCCCAAGCGGCGCGAGATCGGGCACGGCGCCCTCGCCGAGCGCGCCCTGATCCCGGTCCTGCCCTCGCGCGAGGAGTTCCCGTACGCGATCCGCCAGGTCTCCGAGGCGCTGGGCTCCAACGGCTCCACCTCGATGGGCTCGGTCTGCGCCTCCACCATGGCCCTGCTGTCGGCCGGTGTGCCGCTCAAGGAGATGGTGTCCGGCATCGCCATGGGTCTGATCAGTGAAGGCGACGAGTTCGTCACCCTCACCGACATCCTCGGCGCCGAGGACGCGTTCGGCGACATGGACTTCAAGGTCGCCGGTACCCGTGACCTCATCACGGCCCTACAGCTCGACACCAAGCTCGACGGCATCCCCGCCGAGCAGCTGGCGCTCGCGCTCCAGCAGGCCCGCGGTGCGCGTCTGGCGATCCTCGACGTCATGCAGGAGGCCATCGAGCGTCCGGCCGAGATGAGCCCGAACGCTCCGCGCATCCTGACCGTCAAGGTCCCCGTCGACAAGATCGGCGAGGTCATCGGCCCCAAGGGCAAGATGATCAACTCGATCCAGGACGAGACCGGCGCCGAGATCACGATCGAGGACGACGGCACCATCTACATCGGTGCCACCGACGGCCCCTCGGCGGAGGCCGCCCGCGACACGATCAACCAGATCGCCAACCCGACGATGCCCGAGGTCGGCGACCGCTACCTGGGCACCGTCGTCAAGACCACGACGTTCGGCGCGTTCGTGTCGCTGCTGCCCGGCAAGGACGGCCTGCTGCACATCTCGCAGATCCGCAAGCTGCACGGCGGCAAGCGGATCGAGAACCTCGACGACGTGATCAGCATCGGCGAGAAGATCCAGGTCGAGATCCGCGAGATCGACGACCGCGGCAAGCTGTCGCTGGTCCCGGTCGAGGTCGTCGAGGCGGAGTCCGCTCCGGCCGCTCCGGCCGCTCCGGCCGCCGCCGACGGTGACACTCCGGCCGAGGCCGAGGCCGAGGACAAGGACGGCGACAACGGCGAGGGCGCCCCGCGCCGGCGCCGCCGTCGCTCCACCAGCCGCTCCGAGAACACCTGATCCGTTCTGAGCACGTGAGGGGGCGGTCGCACCGTGGGTGCGGCCGCCCCCACCGCGTATCCTCGGGCGGTAAGTCCCACGCACACGACGCGAAGAAGAAGGATTCATGAGCTCTGTCCCCATCGCCGCCGAGCAGGAGCCGGGCACGACCGTGACGCTGCTGGAAGCGGACGGCGGCTCCGGCCTGGTACGCCGGACCGTGCTGCCCGGCGGCCTGCGCGTGGTCACCGAGCACATCCCGGGCGGGCGCTCCGCCGCGTTCGGGATCTCGGCGACCACGGGATCGCGCGACGAGGACGCCGCGCACGCCGGTTCGGCGCACTTCCTGGAACACCTGCTGTTCAAGGGGACCCGGACCCGGTCGGCGCTGGAGATCTCCGCTCTGCTGGACGGTGTGGGCGCCGACCACAACGCCTACACCACCAAGGAGCACACCTGCTACTACGCGAAGGTGCTCGACCGCGACCTGCCGCTGGCCATCGACGTGGTCGGTGACATGGTCGCCAACTCGGTGCTGGACGAGGGCGAGGTGGAGACCGAGCGCGGCGTGATCCTGGAGGAGATCGCCATGTACGAGGACGAGCCCGCCGACCTGGTGGACGACGTCTACGCGGCGCACTTCTTCGGGGACACCCCGCTGGGCCGGCCGATCCTGGGCACCATCGACACCATCAAGGCGCTGCCCCGGGAGCGGATCGCCGAGCAGTACCGGGACGCCTACGTCCCCTCGGAGCTGATCGTCACGGCGGCCGGGAGCCTGGACCACGACCAGGTGGTGGAGCAGGTGCGGGAGATGTTCGCCGAGCGGCTGGCCGCCGCGGGCGACGCCCGCCCGGCGGGGCCGCGCATCGGCGGCGGCCCGGTCCCCACCTTCGACGGCCAGGTGGTGCAGTCGCGCGACACCGAGCAGGCGCACATCATCCTGGGCTCGGAGGGCATCATGCGCACCGACCCGCGCTGGCACGCGCTGCGGCTGCTCAGCGCCGCCCTGGGCGGGGGCATGTCCTCGCGCCTGTTCCAGGAGGTGCGCGAGAAGCGCGGCCTGGCCTACTCGGTGCACGCCTACCACACCGGCTACGCCGACACCGGCACCTTCCAGATCTACGCGGGCTGCCTGCCGGAGAAGGCCGACGAGGTCATCGGGGTGTGCCGGGACGAGCTGGCCAAGGTGGCGGCGTCGGGGATCACCGAGGAGGAGCTGCGCCGGGCCAAGGGGCAGATCCAGGGTTCCCTGGTGCTGGGCAGCGAGGGCACCAACGCCCGGATGGGCCGCCTGCTGGGGCACGAGCTGAACCACCCGCGCCACTTCTCCATCGACGAGGACCTGGCCCGGTTCGACGGGGTGACCGGGGCGCAGGTCGCCGAGGTCGCCGCCGAGCTGCTGTCGCGCCCGCGGGCGCTGGCGGTCATCGGGCCCTACGACGAGGACCGCACGTTCTGATGTCCTGAACGGCCCGCCGTCCGGGCCCGCATCCCGCCGGGTGCGGGCCCGCGGCGCACCGGTTCAGGGTTCGAGCAGGGAGTCCCCGACGTAGCCGTCCTCGGTGCAGCCCGGGGGGACGGCGAACACGGCCGAGCCGACGGCGGTGACCCACTCGTTGAGCAGGTCCAGTTCGTCCAGCCGACGCTGGATGGGCGTGAACTGGCGGACCGGGTCGGCCTGGTAGGAGGCGAACAGCAGCCCCGCCTCCGGGGTCCCGTGGTCGCGCAGGTCGTAGTTGTAGCCGCGCCGGAAGATCCGCTGCTCCGGGTCGTCGGTGCGGGAGCGGCGCACGTGGGCGAAGTCCGCGATCACCGTCAGCCCGGTGGCGTCGGTGGCCGCCAGATCCACCTCGGCGTGCTCATCGCCGCCGGTCAGCGGCGCCCCGTCGGCCAGGCGGCGGCCGATGACCGCCTCCCGGGCGGGCCGGTCCAGCTCGTCCCAGGTGTCCAGGTGGGTCTCGATGCGCCGCAGCACCAGTCCGGTGCCCCCGGCGAGCCAGGCGGGTCCGGTCTCCCGCCACACCAGGTGGTCGAAGTCGGCGGTCCCCGGGCGCGGGTTGGCCGTCCCGTCCACCTGGCCCATGAGGTTGCGCATGGTGGTGCCGTCGGCCTCGGAGCCGTGGGCGCGCCGGAACCCGGTCTGGGTCCACCGGGGCTCGGTGAACGCGCGCGCGTCCTTGCCGAGCATCCGCACCGTGTGCGCCACCGTCACCGGGTCGTCGGCGCACACCTGGACGAGCAGGTCGGCCTGGCCCCAGCGCGGGTCCAGGTCGTCGTGGTCGAACTCCGGGAGCGGCCGCAGCCAGTCGGGCACGGCGCCGGGGTCCACCCGCTCCACCAGGCCCGGGCCGAACCCGAACGTGACGGTCAGGCGCGCCGGGACGGTCGCCAGCTCGGGTTCGGTGTCGGCCAGGGCGGGCTCGCCCCGGGTCAGCCGGGCGGCGTCGTCGCTGAGCAGCCGCATCAGCCGGCGCACCCCCTCGGCGTCCACGTCCCGGCCCAGGTCGAAGGCGGTGAACGCGGCGTGCGCCTGCGGCGGGGTCTCCACCCCGGCCTGGCGGGGGCCGTGGAAGGGCACGGTCCGCTCCCCGTTGAGGGGGAGCGCTGCGGCCTGCGGAGCGGCCGGCGCGTCGGTCGCCCAGCGGTGGGCCAGCGCTCCGCCGACCGCGCCCGCCCCGGCCGCCGCACCGCCCAGGAGCAGGCCGCGTCTGCTCACACCCCGGTCCATCAGTGGTCCCCGTCGTCCTCGTGCTGCCCGTGGCCGTCGCCCTCGTACTCCTCGTTGGCCCCCGCGTACTCCTTCACCGGGGCGGTGAACTCCGTCGTCGACCCGTCGGCGAACTCCACGGTGACCGTGGCCTCCATGCCCGCCTCCAGGTCCTCGGTGAGGCCCATGAGCATGATGTGGTCGCCGCCGGGGGCCAGGGTGCGGGTTCCCCGGGGCTCCACGGGGAAACCGCCGTCGATCTCGCGCATGGTGGAGTCGGTGCCCTCGGTGACGACCTCGTGCAGTTCGACCATCTCCGCCGCCGGGTGTTCGGCCGCCACGATGACGATCTCCGCGTCGGAGCCGTTGGCCATCTCGCCGAACACGGCGCTCATCCCCTCCTCGGCGGTGACGGCCTTGACCCAGGGGTCGGTGATCGAGAAGGCCTCGGCCTGCTCCGCCGCCGGGGAGGGCGGGGCGGACTCCGCGGCCGCGTCCCGGGGCGCGTCGGCCGACGCGCCTGTGCCGCAGGCGGTGAGGGCCAGAACGAACGCGGCGGCGATCGGCAGGGCGCGGGCGGTACGGGTGTGGTGCATCGTTCCTCCGATTCGGGGCCGTGCCGGAGACGGCCCGTCCGTACTCGGAGTCGTCGCGCGGGGGTGGATGGTTCCCGGCGCTTCCGGGGCGGCCGCCGCCTCGGGCGGAGACGGCGGTCGCCCCGGCTCAGCCCCTCTTGCGCCTGCGCACGGAGATCGCCCTGGGCGCGGCGGCGTTGGCCGCGCCGCGGACCACCACCTCCAGCAGGCCCTCACCGTAGGAGGCCTCGATGTCCTTCTCGGAGACCCCGTCCGGCAGGGCGATCTCGCGGCGGAAGGTGCCCATGAACCGCTCCGACGAGTAGTAGACGACGGTGCCCTCCTCGTCGCGCCTGCGCTCCCCGTGGATGGTGAGCACCCCGTGGCTCAGGCTGACGGACACGTCCTCCTCGAAGACCCCGGCCACCTCGCAGCGGATGACCAGGTCCTCGCCGCGGGCGAGGATGTCGGTGGGCGGACTCCAGGCGTCGGCGTATCCGCGCTCGCGGTGCCCGGCCTGGCCCGTCTCGACGGTCGCCATGGCGTCGGAGACCCGGTTCATCTCGGTGATCATGTCCACGACGCCGTGGAACGGATTGGTGAACTTCTTCGGTGCCATCGTGGGTCCCCTCGTTATCGGTCGTCGGACGGGCGGTAGGACGGTGTCCGCCGCGCCGGGCCGGGCACGGTCTTCGCTCCGGGCCCGAGCGGTCGTTCGTCCTTGAGCGCCTTGAGCAGCCCCCAGCACATGAACAGCAGGATCACCGCGAAGGGCAGCCCGGTGACCACCGCCGCGGCCTGGAGCGCGGAGAGGGCGTCGGCCCCGCCCAGGACCAGCAGGACCAGGGTGACGGCGCCCTCGCTGATCGCCCAGAAGGCCCGCTGGCCCTTGAGGGGTTTGGTGTCGCCCCCGTTGGTGAGCGTGTCCACCACCAGGGAACCCGAGTCGGAGGAGGTGATGAAGAAGACCGCCACCACGATGATCAGCAGGACCGCGATGAGCACGCCGACGACCTGGCCCAGGGGCAGCAGCTCGATGAGCCGGAACGCCCGGTCCTCTTCTTCCAGCGCGTTGAATCCGCCGCCCTCGAACAGGTCGTAGTACAGGCCGGAGCCGCCGAACACCCCGAACCACAGGACCGAGACGATGACCGGTGCGAACAGCGCGCCGATGACGAATTCCCGGATGGTCCGCCCGTAGGAGACACGGGCCAGGAAGATCCCGACGAACGGCGCCCAGGAGATCCACCAGCCCCAGTAGAAGATGCTCCACGCGGTGGTCCAGCTCGCGGCCTGCTCGTCCGTCAGCGGGCTGGGGAACGACAGGCTCCACGGGACGAGGTTGGCCAGGTAGTCGCCGAGGCCCGTGGTGGTGATGCTGATGATCCACAGCTTGGGCCCGAACAGGAAGACGATCAGCATCAGCGCGATCGCCAGCCACAGGTTGATCACCGACAGGCGGCGGATGCCCTTGTCGATCCCGGCCAGGACGCTGAGCAGGGCGACGCCGGTGATGACGATGATGAGCACCGAATGGACGAGCGGGCTCGACTCGATGCCGAAGACGTGCTCGATGCCGCCGCCGATCTGGAGTGTGCCCAGGCCCAGTGACGTGGCCAGGCCGAAGATCGTGCCGAAGACGGCGAGGATGTCCACGAGGTTGCCGGGCCAGCCGAACGCCCGCTCGCCCAGGAGCGGGTAGAGCGCGGAGGCGGGCCGCAGCGGCAGCCCCTTGCGGAACGTGAAGTAGCCCAGCGAGACGCCCAGGGCGATGTAGATCGCCCAGGGGTGGAAGCTCCAGTGGAAGAAGCTCAGGGCCATGGCCTCGCCGGCGGCGTCGGGGTTCGGGACCCCGTCCTCACCGGGGAGGTAGTCGGCCGACCGGGGCCAGTGCAGGTGGTGGATGGGTTCGGAGACGCCCCAGAACACCAGGCCGATGCCCATGCCCGTGGTGAAGAGCATGGCGAACCAGGCGACGGTCCCGAACTCGGGCCGGGAGTCGTCCGGGCCCAGCCGGATGCTCCCGTACCTGCTGAACATCAGGAACAGGGCCAGGACGAGGAAGAACGTGGTGGCGAGCACGTACAGCCACCCCAGGTTGGTCCCGATCCAGTCCCGGGTCGCCGTGGCGGCCTCCAGGAGTGGCTCGGTGAACACGATGCCCAGGACCACGAAGGCGATGATGACGATCCCGGACACCGCGAAGACCGCGGGGTTGGTGTGCTCTCGGATGTAGGTGCGCAGGGTCGAGATGACGGCTCCTCCCCAACCTCGGCGGGGGTCCCCGGGTGGAGTGTCGGCCGGGCGCTAAGCCGGGTGCGGACTGGTCTGTCGGCATCGTAAGAGGCGGAGCCGGTCCGGGACGGTGAGCCGCACGGGTGCGGAGGGTCGGTGACGGATCACCGCGAAGGCGGAGGAAAGGGGCGGTCAGGGCGCCTCGGTGAGCCCGTCCAGGGTGCGGCCGATCCGGCCCAGCCAGTCGACGATGACGGCCAGTTCCTCGGTGGTGTAGCCGTCGTGCAGCTCGGTCATCGCCACGCGCATCCCGGGGGCGAACGCGCTGTTCATCCGCTCCGCGCCCGCGGTGAGGCGCACGGCGACCTTGCGCCGGTCCTCGGGGTGGCGGGTGCGCTCGACCAGGCCGTGGGCCTCCATGCGGTCGATCACCCCGGTGACCGAGCCGGTGGACAGGCACAGGCTGGAGGCGATCTCTCCGGGTGTCATCGTGCCCGCGACCCGCAGCAACGTGTAGCACTGGAAGTCGGTGGGGTTCATCCCGGACCGGTCGGCCATCCGGTGCAGCAGCTTGATGAGCCGCACGGCGAGCATCTGCCCGTCGGTCTGGAGGGACCGGTAGTGGTCGAACCTCACCGCGGCTTCGTCGGGGTCGGTGGGAGAGGCGGTCGACACGGTGTCCACGGTTCCTCTCTCCCCGGGGCTCGGGCTGTGGTCACTCCGAGTCTACGACCCCGTGGGAGCTCCCGATCTGCCCTGAAGGGTGCCGTGACGAAATCGCCCTAATAGTTCGGTTGCCGAGATTCATGTTTTCCGAGATTATTGTCCCAGGCATGAACGGCCCACGGGAGGCAGTCATCGAACCCGTCCTCGACGATCCGGTTCCGCTCCATATCGACCACGTCCGCGGCGATCCGCGATCCGCGCTGGACCGGGTGCTCCGTGACCGTCTCCAGCGCCGCCTCCGCGGGGCCCGGCGGACGGACCCGGAGTTCGCCGCCGGGACCGCGGCGCAGGTGGTCGCCTTCACACTGGAGGGCGGCAAACGCCTGCGCTCCGCGCTGGCCTGGTGGGGCTGGCGCGCCGGCGGCGGCCCGGTGTCCGGACCCGTCGCCCGGCATGCGCTGGTCGCCTGCGCGTCGCTGGAACTGCTCCAGACCTGCGCGCTGGTCCACGACGACGTCATGGACGGTTCCGCGACCCGGCGGGGCGCCCCCTGCGTCCACCGGTCGCACGAGGACGAGCACCGCGAGAACGCCTGGTCGGGTGAGGCGAGGCGCTACGGCGAGTCCCTCGCCGTCCTGGTCGGCGACCTCGCCCTGGCCTGGGCCGACGACATGCTGGCCGACGCCCTGCCCGGGGTGCTCCGCCCGGAGGCGGGGCGGGCGGTCTGGCGACAGATCCGCACCGAGATGATCGCCGGGCAGTTCCTGGACATCCGCGGGCAGGCCACGGGGTCCCGTTCGGAGTCCCTGGCACTGCGCATCGACCTGCTCAAGACCGCCTCCTACACCGTGGAGCGTCCGCTGCACCTGGGGGCCGCCATGGCCGGCGCACCCCCGGCCGTGGTCGAGGCGCTGCGCTCTTACGGCCGGGACGTCGGCATCGCCTTCCAACTCGCCGACGACCTGGCGGGCGCCTACGGCGACACCGGGACCACCGGCAAACCCGTCGGCGACGACCTGCTCCAGGGCAAGACGACCCTGCTGCTGGCGCTCGGCACCCGACTGGCGCGCGATCGGCACGACGCCGCGCGTTCGGAGGTGCTGGAACAGGTCGGGGCGGGCGCCGACCCGGCACTGGCCGCCGCCGTGCTGGACGAGCTGGGGGCCCGGGAGAGGATCGCCGAGCATTGCCGCGGCCTGGCCGCCCGCGGCGTCTCCCACCTGGGCGGGATCGACCTGCCCGAACCGGTACGCGACGTCCTCACCGGCCTGGCCGGCCGCCTGGGGGAGGTCGAGTGAACCGCCGTACCGTACCCGGCCGGGGCCGGGTCGTCATCGTCGGCGCCGGACTGTCCGGCCTGGCCTGCGCCCTGCACCTGCTGGGGGCAGGCCGTGAGGTCACGGTCCTGGAACGCGACGCCCACCCGGGCGGCCGGGCGGGCCGCCTGGACCTGGACGGCTTCCGGATGGACACCGGGCCCACCGTGCTGACCATGCCCGAACTCCTGGACGAGGCGCTGGGCGCCGTCGGCGAGACCGTCGCCGACCGCCTCGACCTGGTCCCGCTGCACCCCGCCTACCGCGCCGACTTCGCGGACGGCTCCAGCATCGACGTCCACACCGACGCCGACGCCATGGCGGCCGAGGTGGCCCGGGTCGCCGGTGACCGCGAGGCCGACGGCTACCTGCGGCTTCGTGCCTGGCTCACCCGGCTCTACCGGGCCGAGATGGGCACCTTCATCGACGCGCAGTTCGACTCCCTGCTGGACCTGGCCCGGCCCGACCTGGTGCGGCTGGCCGCCCTGGGCGGGTTCGGGCGGCTCTCCGCCGCCGTCGGCCGGCACGTGCGCGACGAGCGGCTGCGCCGGATCTTCTCCTTCCAGGCCCTGTACGCCGGGGTCGCCCCGCGGCGGGCCCTGGCCGCCTACGCCGTCATCGCCTACATGGACACCGTCGCGGGCGTGTACTTCCCGCGCGGGGGCATGCGCGCCCTGGGCGACGCCCTGGCCGGCGCGGCCGCCAAGGCCGGGGCCGTGCTCCGCTACGGCGACGCCGTGACCTCGCTGGAACGGGTCGGCGACCGGGTCACCGCCGCCGTCACGGAGTCGGGGGAGCGCTTCCCCTGCGACCAGGCGGTGGTCACCGCCGACCTGCCCGCGGCCTACCGGCTGCTCGGCGGCGCACCCCGGCGCCGGGTCCCGCTCCGCTACTCGCCGTCCGCCGTGGTCCTGCACCTGGGGGTGGACCGCTCCTGGGAGCGGCTGGAGCACCACACGATCTCCTTCGGCGGAGCCTGGGACCGCACCTTCGACGAGATCATCCGCGCGGGCCGGGTGATGTCCGACCCGTCCCTGCTGGTCACCCGGCCCACCCGCACCGATCCGACACTGGCCCCCGCCGGACACGAGTCCCTGTACGTGCTGGCACCCGCCCCCAACCTGGCGGCGGGCGGCATCGACTGGGACGCGGAGGGGCCGCGTTACCGCGACCACCTGGTGTCCACCCTCCAGGAACGGGGGCTCGACGGCCTGGACGCGGCCGTCCGGGCCGAGCACCTGGTCACCCCGGCGGACTGGGCCCGGCGGGGGCTGGCGCACGGAACACCGTTCTCGCTGTCCCACACCTTCGCCCAGACCGGGCCGTTCCGGCCCCGCAACACCGTTCCCGGCCTGGCCAACGTCGCCCTGGCCGGGTGCGGCACCACGCCCGGGGTCGGCCTGCCGACCGTGCTGATCTCGGGGAAGCTCGCCGCCGCCCGCGTGGTGGAACGAACGGGGGGACGATGAGCACCGCCACCGCCGAACTCGACGCCGCCGGGATCACCCCGCGGCCGCTGCGCCTGGCCTACCTGCGCTGCCGTGAGCTGCACGCCCGCCACGGGCGCACCTACTTCACCGCCACCCGGGTCCTGCCGCCGGACCGGCGGCCCGGAGTGCACGCCCTGTACGGGTTCGCCCGCTGGGTCGACGACATCGTGGACGAGCCCGGGCCCGGCGCCACCGCCGCCGGGCGGGCGGCCCGGCTGGACGCGATCGACGCCGACCTGGCCCGGGCGCTGCACGGCGGCGAGCCCGCCGAGCCCGTGCTGCGCGCACTGGCGCACACCGTGCGCCGGTACCGCCTCCCCGCCGCGCACTTCACCGCGTTCATGCGCTCCATGCGCATGGACCTCACCGTCACCGACTACCGGGACCTGGACCACCTGCGCGAGTACATGTACGGGTCGGCGGCGGTCATCGGCCTCCAGGTACTGCCCGTGCTGGGCACCGTGGTCCCCCGGGAGGAGGCCGAGCCCCCGGCCGCCGCCCTGGGCGAGGCCTTCCAGCTGACCAACTTCCTCCGCGACACCGCGGAGGACTTCGACCGGGGCCGGGTGTACCTGCCCGCCGACGTGCTGGCCGCCCACGGGGTGGACCGCGACCTGCTGGGGCACTGCGCCCGCACCCGCCGCCCCGACCCGCGCGCCCGCCGGGCGGTCGCGGACCTGGTCGAGGTCAACCAGGGCTTCTACCGGGCCGCGGAACCCGGTATCGCGATGCTCGACCCCGTGGCGCGCCCGTGTGTCGCCACGGCGTTCCGGCTCTACCGCGCCATCCTGGACGAGATCACCGCCGCCGACCACGACGTGTGGACCACCCGCCACCGGGTCTCCGACGCCCGCAAACTCGCCGCGGCGGTGCCCGCGCTCGCCCGTGCGATGCTCGCCCGCTCGGTCCCCCGTCCCCGTCCGGCACCCGAAAGGTAGGCCCGGTGTGACCCTGCCCGATCCGACCCCCCGCCTCATCCCGCTGCGCCGCATGCCCGCGACCGCCTGGACCGCCCAGGACCCGACCTGGCGCGACGGGTCGCCCGGCATCATCGCGGCCGCGCTCAAGCGGGCGCTGGCCCGGCCCTCCGGCAACTGGTACGTGTTGGCCGCCTCCTGCGAGGTCCGCACCGACCGGCCCTTCGGCAGGCTCGTCGCGGGGGTCGAGCTGGTCGCCTGGCGCACCCCCGACGGCACCGCGCACGTCGCCCCGGGCGCCTGCCCGCACCTGGGCGCCCCCCTGTGCCGGGGCGCCGTCGCCGACGGGCGCCTGGTGTGCCGCTGGCACGGGCTGTCCCTGGGCGCGGAGGGCTTCCCCGGCTGGAGCCCGTACCCGGTCCACGACGACGGGGTGCTGGTGTGGGTGCGCCTGGACCGGGTCGGCGGCGAGGAACCGCTCGACGCCCCGGTCGTCCCCGAACGCCCGGCGCCGGAGAGGGCGATCAGCGCGGTGGAGAGCATGGCCGGCCGCTGTGAGCCCGAGGACGTGGTGGCGAACCGGCTCGACCCCTGGCACGGCTCGTGGTTCCACCCCTACAGCTTCGTCGGACTCCGGGTGACGGAGGTGCCCGAGGGGCCGGACCCGGACCCGGACCGGATGGTCGTCGAGGTGGGGTTCAAGGTGGCGGGCCGCTGGGGGGTGCCGGTGCGTGCGGAGTTCCACTGCCCGGAGCCGCGCACCGTCGTCATGCGCATCATCGAGGGTGAGGGGCTGGGCAGCGTGGTGGAGACGCACGCGACGCCGCTGGGCACGGACGCCCGGGGCGTGCCGCGGACCGCGGTCATCGAGGCGACCGTCGCCGCTTCGGACCGGCCGGGGTTCTCCGTCGCCCGCCGCTTGTCCGCCGCGGTCCGCCCGGCCGTGCGCGCGGTCGCCCGCCGCCTGTGGCGCGACGACCTCGCCTACGCCGAGCGCCGCTACCTCCTCCGCTCCACCGGCCGCTTCCCCGGCTGACCGGTTCAGCGCAGATGCCGCCGCACCTCGGCGGCGAAGCGGGGGACACCCGCGCGCTCCAGCAGACCGAGCACACCGATCACGGTGGTCGGCTACCCGCCGCGGGAGAGGCGGGCGAGGGCGCGGGCGGGGGCCAGGCGGCCGCGGCGGGGGACGGTCCACAGGGTGTGGCCGGGCAGGCCCCAACGGGACAGCAGCGCGTTGGCGGCGAGCAGGCCACTGGCGGCGGCGCGCTCCATGAGCGCCACCGGCAGATCGGTGCGGACGTGGTCGCCCGCCACCACCAGGAACGGGTCCGGAGTGGCGGTGCCCGGCCGGTCGCGGTGCGAGCCCGGGGCGAACAGCGGGCAGTCCGTGCGCAGTTCGTGCCGGGCGTCGACCACGGCGGCCGCGGCCAGCTCCGGGTACACCGACACCGCCTGCGCCCACAGGCGGTCGCGTTCGCGGTCGGGGTCGCAGCCCTCGGGCAGGGCGTAGGCGTGCAGTTCCACCACCGAGCCCCCGGTGCGGTCGGCCCACTCCCGCTCCCGGTCCCGGTACCGCTCCAGGACGCTGACGTTGTCCAGGGTCGGGTACCCGGCGGTGCCCAGGAACGCGGGCCGGTGCGGGCGCACCGGCCGGTCGAGCCAGTAGCGCGAGACCAGGAACGGCGGCGCCGACTCCAGCCGGGCCGCCCAGGCCCGCCAGGCGGCGTCCCCCAGACCGGGTGAGGCGGCGACCAGGGTGCGCAGCCCCGGGACGTCCGCGGCCAGCACCACGGCGTCGAACTCCCCGTGCCCGGGCAGTGAGAAGCGCCGCCCGCTCCCGGGCTCCACCCGTTCCACGGGCGCCCCGGTGCGCACCTTGACGTCCAGCCCGGCCAGGTACCGGACCAGCGGCTGCCAGAGCGCCTCCGGGAACGGGGCGCGCGGCACGTCGAACACCAGGCCCTCGGACGAACCCAGGAAGTACAGGTGGAACATCACCGCCAGCTCCGCCGCGGAGAGGCGGTCGACCGGGGCGAAGAAGCTGCGGGTGAACACCTCGAACGCCAGGTGCCGCGCGGTCGGCGGGAACCGGACCGCCGCCAGCAGGTCCCGCGCGCTCACGTGGTCGAGCCGCTCGTACACCCCCGGCACGTCCACGTCGAGCAGTTGCAGCGCCGCCGGGACGTTGACCCGGGCCAGGTCGCGCAGCGGGAAGCTCGGGCTGGTGGCGGCCAGCGCCAGCGCGTTCCACGGCGGGGTCGCGGGCAGTCCGGAGAACCGGTCGCGCGGCCCGTCGCGGTGGACCAGCGGGTAGTCGGCCAGGGGGACCAGCGCGTCCAGCGCCGGGTCGGCCCGCCGCAGCAGCCCCCGCAGGTTGTAGTACTGGCGGAAGAAGGCGTGGAACCCGCGGTCCATCGCCGCCCGGGATCCGTCCGCCAGGGTGGTGTCCCAACCGCGCAACCGCCCGCCCGGGGACTCCTCGCGTTCGAACACGGTCACCCGGACCCCGCGTTCGGCCAGCCCGCAGGCCGCCGCCAGCCCCGCGATCCCGCCGCCGACCACCGCGGCCTCGGGAGCCCGTGCGGTGCGCGGAGCGACCGGCGGTGCGGGCGGGACCTCTTCGGCGCTCGGGTCGTGAACATCGGCCGGCCGGCTCACCGGGCCCCCTCCGGCCGTGCGCCCGCGAACGTGTGCGTGATGCCGTACTGCCAGCCCGGCATGGGTGCGGAGGCCACCGACACCAGCCCCGCGCGGCGCATCCGCGCCAGCAGAGCCCGGCGGCCGTCGAACTCCAGGACGCTGCGCCACAGGTACCGGAACAGGGCGTCGTCCCCCGACAGCGCCCGTCCGGCGGGGATGATCACCGCCCGGCACACCGCCGTCCACACGGTCCGCGCCGCGGCCGAGTCGGCCACCGAGTACTCGTGCAGTACCAACCGGCCGCCCGGGCGCAGCAGGTCCCGCATCACCGCCAGCGCCCGGTCGGGGTCGGGGCAGTTGCGGATGAGATAGGCCCCGAACACCGCGTCCGCCGGGCCGCCGAGCCGCTCGGCCGCCCACTCCGGGGTCAGGTCCTCGACCCGCGCACGGTGGAACGACACCGTGTCCGGCCAGGACTTGGCCCGGGCCGCGTCCAGCATCCCCGCAGAGGCGTCCGCCCCGACGATCCGGGCCGAGGGCACGGTGTCGAGCAGGGCCGCGGTGGAGGCCCCGGTCCCGCAGCCCAGGTCCAGGATCCGCGGCTCGGGTGACAGCGCACCGGGGTCCAGCCGCCGTGCGGAGATCCGCAGGTGGGCGTGGTAGCCGGGACTGCCGGCCACCAGCCTGTCGTACACGGCCGCGGCGAGGTCGAACCCTTCCGTGACCTCGCCGTCCTGCTTGGCTCGGGTGGTGTCCACGCGTCCTCCGGGTGCACGCTGGCCTGGGTGCGGTCGCCCACGGCAGAGTGGGGGCCATGACCGATCATGACGTGGTGATCGTGGGCGGGGGAGCCGCAGGGCTCACCCTGGCCCACCGCGTGTCGGCCGTCAACCACCCCGACGGGGCCCCGGTGCGTGTCGCCCTGGTGGAGCCCCCGCAAGGGCCGCACACCCCGCCCCCGCGCACCTGGTGCTTCTGGGAACCCGACGGCGGTGAGTGGGACCACCTGCTGGCCGCCCGGTGGCGGAACCTGACCGTCGTGGGCCCCGACGGCACCGGCCGCACCGCTCCCGCCGACCCCTTCGTGTACAAGATGCTGCGCTCGGTCGACCTTGAGGCCTATGTGCGGTCCGGCTTCGGGGACCGGGTCGCCGCCGTGCCCCTACTGGTCGACGCGGTTCGGGACGGCGCCGACCGCGCCGTGGTGGAGGGGGTGATGCCCGATGGCTCCCCGGCCCGGCTGACCGCCCGCTGGGTGTTCGACTCACGGCCGCCCCGCCCCCTTCCGGCCGGCCGCACCCTACTGCTCCAGCACTTCCGGGGCTGGTTCGTGCGCACCCCCGCCGACGCCTTCGACCCGGCGGCGGCGGTGCTGATGGACTTCACCCCGCCCCAGCCGGAGAACGCGGTGGCCTTCGCCTACGTGCTCCCGCTGTCGGCGCGCGAAGCGCTGGTGGAGTACACCGAGTTCGGGCCCGCTCCGCTCACCACCGCCGAGTACGACCGCCGCCTGGCCGACCACTGCGCCCGCCTGGGCCTGTCGGGGTTCGAGGTCACCGCCGCCGAGCAGGGCGTCATCCCGATGACCGACGCGCGTTTGCGAACCCGGGCCGGGCGGCGGGTCTTCCGGATCGGCGGGGCGGGCGGGGCCACCCGGCCCTCCACCGGGTACACGTTCAGCGGGGTGCTGCGCCAGACGGCGGCCGTGGCGGCGGCCCTGGAGCAGGGGCGGGTCCCGGTCCCGCCGGTCCCGCACCGGCGCCGCCACCTGGCCATGGACGCGGTCCTGCTGCGCGCGCTGGCCACCGGCCGGGTGCGCGGCGCGGAGTTCTTCACCCGTCTGCTCGCCCCCGACCGGCTGGGCGACGTGCTGGCCTTCCTCGACGGCGGCACCCGGCTGCCCCGCGAACTGGCGCTGGGCCTGCGCACCCCGGTCGGCCCGATGTCCCTGACCGTGCTCGACCACCTGTGGTACTCGGCCCGTGCCGCCCTCAACCCGGGTCGAGCGTCCGTACCGCCTCCGCCAGCGACCCCAGGTGGCCGCGCCCGGCACGCGCGGTGAGGGAGCGCCACCCGTCCCCGGCCGTGTACACCCGGACCGCCTGCGGTGAGTCCACGGCCGCGCCCACGGCGGCGCGCAGCGCGGCCATGCCGCCGGGGCCTCCCACATGGGACCAGAGGACCACGGCCCGGGGAGCGGTGCGCCGCACCGCTCGCTCCGTCGCGTCCACCGGGGTGCAGGCGCCCAGGACCAGGTGGGCGAGCCCGCGTTCGCGCAGTGCGGCGGCCAGCGCCTCCACCGGCAGGCTGTGCATCTCCTCCGGGCCGCAGGCCAGCAGCACCGGGCGGGCGCCGGAACGGTCGGCGGCCGGGGGCGCGGGTATCCGGCGCAGCGCCGAGGAGACGCACCACGACAGCAGGTGCTCCACCTCCACGTAGCGCCGGGTGTCCGCCCACCTGCGGCCCATCCCGTACAGCAGCGGCATCGCCAGCCCCTCCCAGGCCGCGACCACGCCCTCGGCGCGCAGCGCGCGCCCGAGCAGTTCCTCGACGAGGTCGGCGTCCAGGCGCATCGCCGCCCGGGCCACCCCCTGGAGGGTGGGCGCCCCGCCGACCGGCGGTGTCTCACCGCCGGGGCGCGGACCGGTGCCGTGCTCCGAGCGCGGCGCGGGCACACGCGGGGGGCCGGCCGCCGGTCGCGCCAGCACCCGTTCGGCCGCGACGGCCGGGGCCAGCCCCTCGCCGACGAGGCGGCACAGCTCCCGCAGCCGTTCCACGTCCTGCCGCGTGTAGCGCCGGTGCCCGCCGGGGCTGCGTTCGCGCGGACCTATCCCGTATCTGCGGTCCCAGCTGCGCAGCGTGGCGGGGGCGACGCCGAGCAGGCGCGCGGCCGCTCCCGGGGTCAGTGCGTCGGCCATGGTCCCCCAAGCGTTGCGAAAGCGGTGCGAGTTGTCCTGCTCGCCTTCGCGACCGACTCTAGCTGCAAGGACGTGAAACGGAGGGTCATCATGGACCTGGACACCGCCCATTCCGCCGACCGCCGCCTGGCCGTCGTCCACCGAGTCGGGACAGCGCTCCTCGGACTCGTCCTGGTGGGATTCGGCGTCACGAGCCTGTTCGTGCGGCTTCCGCTCTTCGACACCCGGGGCGAGGTCATCGCGGGGCTCTCCACGAACGGCGCCCTCGGCTTCATCTCGGTGGCCATCGGTTCGCTGCTGGTCGGCGCGGTCGTGGTGGGGGGCACCTTCTGTTCGACGGTGTCGACCCTGGTCGGTGCGGGTTTCATCGCGAGCGGCCTGGTCAACCTCTATCTCATGAGCACCGACAACAACTTCCTGGCCTTCTCGATGCCCAACGTCATCTTCAGCTTCGCCGTCGGCATCCTGCTGCTCACCGTCGGCATGTACGGCCGCTTCACGGGCGGTCTGCCCGAGGACAACCCGTACCGGCGCCACCGCGAGCGGCGTCGCGTCCACCGCGCACCGGCGCGGGCGGGTCGGTGAACGGCCGCCGGGCCCTGGTCACCGGGGCCACCGGCTACATCGGGGGGCGGCTGGTCCCGCAGCTGCTGGACGCCGGCTTCGAGGTTCGCTGCCTGGCCCGCGACCCGGGCAAGCTGCGCGACCACCCCTGGCGCGAACGTGTCGAGGTCGTCCGCGGCGATGTGGTCTCGGGAGAGGGGCTCCGGGAGGCACTGGCGGACGTCGGAGTGGCCTACTACCTCGTCCACTCCATGGCGGGGGACCGGGACTTCTCCGGTACCGATGCCCGTGGTGCTCGGAACTTCGCCGATGCGGCCGCCGGGGCGGAGGTGTCCAGGGTCGTCTACCTGGGCGGGCTGGCGCCCGAGGGCGAGCACCTGTCCGCGCACATGGCATCCCGGACCGAGGTGGGCCGCATCCTGCTGGAGGGCCCCGTGCCCGCCGCCGTGCTGCGGGCCGCCGTGATCATCGGGTCGGGGTCGGCGTCCTTCGAGATGCTGCGGTATCTCACCGAACGGCTCCCCGTGATGACCACGCCCCGCTGGGTGCGCAGCCGGGTGCAGCCGATCGCCGTACGCGATGTGCTGCGGCTGCTCGTCGGGTCGGCCGACCTGCCTCCGGACCGCAATCGCGCCTTCGACGTCGGCGGGCCCGACGTCCTCACCTACGCGGACATGATCCAGCGGTTCGCGAAGGCGGCGGGACTGCGGCCGCGTGTCATCCTGCCGGTCCCGGTGCTGTCCCCGGGGCTGTCGAGCCTGTGGGTCGGTCTGGTCACCCCGGTGCCGCCCGCCATCGCCCGCCCGCTGGTGGAGTCCCTGCGCCACGACGCGGTGTGCGGCGAGGACGACCTGTCCGATCTGCTCGGCGACCACGAGCGGATCGGGTTCGACCGCGCGGTGGGGCTGGCGATCCGCCGCACCGCCCAGTCCCGGGTGGACACCCGCTGGACGTCGGCGTCCTGGGCGGGCGCCCCGTCCGACCCGCTGCCCAGCGACCCGGACTGGGCCGGCGGCAGCCTGTACACCGACGAGCGGGTACGGGAGGTGGACGCCCCGCCGGAGGCGGTGTGGCGGGTGGTCGAGGGGATCGGCGGCGAACGGGGCTGGTACTCGTGGCCGCTCGCCTGGGCGGCCCGCGGCTGGATCGACCTGGCGGTGGGCGGGGTGGGCCCGCGCCGGGGCCGCCGCGATCCCGGACGTCTGCGGGTGGGCGACTCCCTGGACTTCTGGCGGGTCGAGGAGATCGTTCCGGGGCGACTGCTGCGACTGCGCGCGGAGATGCGGCTGCCCGGCCCGGCGTGGCTGGAGTTCACGGTCGAGCGCGGTGAGGGGCGCACGGTCCTGCGCCAGCGTGCGCTGTTCCGGCCCCGCGGCCTGACAGGCCACCTTTACTGGGCTGCGGTGACGCCGTTCCACGGTGTGGTCTTCGGCTCCATGTCGCGGAACATGGCCCGCATGGCCCAGAGCGAGGCACGCGAGCCCGCGGCCGTCTGACTGCGCAGCCCCGCCCTGGCCGCCCCGTGCCGTTCCCGGCGCGGGGCGGTCGGTGTGCGGGCCCCGGGCGGCGCCGTTCCCCGGAGGGTGTAGAGTCGCGCCCAAGAAATGCTTGAAAAACGAGATGCTTGTTTTCCGTGGCTTTTGCCGTGGTGGAGGGGAACATCGGTGAACGAGGAGAGGCGGCCGGAACGCCGGTCGCGGTGGTGGATCGGGGCGGCACTGCTCGTCGTCCTGCTGTGGACACTGGGCGGCGGGCCCCTGGGCGCTTTCCTGGGCAGGCTCGGCGAGGTGCAGACCAACGACCGGTCCGCCTTCCTCCCAGTGGGGGCGGAGTCCACCGAGGTCGCCCGGATCGCCGAGGACTTCGACCGCGAGGACGCGGTGCCCGCCATCGCCCTCTGGTCCGGCGACGGGGACATCACCGGGGAGGAACTGGGGGACATCGCCGCCCTCGGTGAGGAGATCGCCGACCGGCCATGGGTCTCCGGCGACGTGGTCGGCCCCTTCCCCGGTACCGAGGACCCCTCCGTCGCCCAGTTGATCGTGCCGATCGACTCCGGCGCGAAGACCTCCGAAGCGGTCGAGGAACTGCGCGCCGTTCTCGCCGGTGAGCCCGTCGGCGACCTCACGGTCCAGGTCACCGGCCCGGCGGGATACGCCGCCGACCTCGCTGCCGCCTTCGGCGGAATCGACTCCACCCTGCTGCTCGTCGCGGTCACAGCCGTACTGGTCATCCTCGTCGCCGTCTACCGCTCCCCGCTGCTGCCGGTCCTGGTCATCCTGGCGTCCCTGCTGGCCCTGGGCCTGTCGGGCGCCCTCGTTTACCTGGCCGCCGACGCCGGGTGGGTCAGCCTCAACGGGCAGAGCCAGGGCATTCTCTTCATCCTCGTCGTAGGTGCCTGCACCGACTACGCCCTGCTGCTCGTCGCCCGCTACCGCGAAGAGTCGGCCCTGCGCGACCGCGTCCCGACCGCCGTCCTGGCCGCGCTGAGCGGTGTCACCGGCCCGGTGCTCGCCTCCGCCGGCACCGTCGTCCTGGGCTTGCTCTGCCTGCTCGCCGCCGACCTGGCCTCCACCCGCAGCCTCGGCCCGGTCGTGGCCATCGGCGTCGGAGCGGCCGTGCTCTCGGCGATGACCTTCCTGCCCGCCGCGCTCGCCCTCGCCGGCCGGGCCGCGTTCTGGCCGAGCGCCCCGCACCGCCCCACCGCCGTCACCGGGGGAGACACCGACCGCGTCATGGCAGCCCACCCCCTGTGGGGCCGGGTCGCCCGGGCCGTCGCCCGCCGACCGCGCGCGCTGTGGCTCGCCACCACGGCGCTGCTGGCCGCGGCGGCCGTGTTCGCCCCCGCGTTCAGTGCCCAGGGCACCGGCCAGGCCGAGGTGTTCCGCACCGAGGTGGAGGCGGTCACCGCGCAGGAGGCCCTGGACCGGGGCTTCGGGAGCGACGCGGCCGCCGCACCCGCCCTGATCGTCGCCGACGCCGACCACCTCGACGCCGTCGTCGCGGCGGCGGAGTCGTCCCCGACCGTGGAGAGCGCCGTCCCCGTCACGGAACCCGGACCTCCCGGGGCCGACCTGCCGCCGCTGACCGAGGACGGCCGCGTGCTGGTCGAGGCGGTCCTCACCGTGGGCCCGGAGTCTCCCGAGGCCGTGGACGCCGTGCGCGACCTGCGCGAACGCCTGGCCGCGGACGCTCCGGACGCCGGCGCCCTGGTGGGCGGCGTCACCGCCACCGACCTGGACACCCTGGAGACGGCCCAACGCGACTTCCTGGTGGTGGTGCCGCTGGTCCTGGTCGTGGTCCTGCTGGTGCTCGTCGTCCTGCTGCGGGCACTGGTCGCCCCGCTGCTGCTCATGGCCGCCAACGTGCTGTCGTTCGCCGCCGCCCTGGGCGTGGGGACCCTGGTCTTCGACCACGTGCTGGACCTACCGGGCGCCGACCCGGTGGTGCCGCTGTTCGCGTTCGTCTTCCTGGTGGCGCTGGGCATCGACTACAGCATCTTCCTCATGTCGCGGGCCCGGGAGGAGACCCTGGCCCACGGGCACCGCGACGGCGTGCTGCGGGCGCTCGCCGTCACCGGCGGCGTCATCACCTCCGCCGGTGTGGTGCTGGCCGCCACCTTCGCCGCGCTCGCCGTCATCCCGCTGCTGTTCCTGCTCCAGCTGGCCTTCCTGGTGGCGTTCGGGGTGCTGGTGGACGCGCTGCTGGTGCGTACCGTGCTGGTGCCCGCCCTGGCGCTGGACGCGGGACCGCGCACCTGGTGGCCGGGCCGGGCCCGACGCGCCGGGGCCTGATCCGGCGGGTCACAGGGGGTCGCCCGGCAGGTCCCGGTAGGTGGCGGCCAGCTTGTTGGTGAGCGCGGCCAACGGAAGCCGCTCCCCGTCGATGGAGATCACCGGGCGCACTCCGGTGACCGCGTTGGTCACGAACGCCCCGGCCATCCGGGTCGCGGCCGCCGCCGACAGCGGCCGGGTGGAGACCGGTACGCCCATGTCCTCGGCCAGCCCGCTCACCAGTCGGGCGGTCACCCCCGACAGCACCGGGGCCTGCGGCCAGACCAGGCCCTCACCGTCCAGGAAGCAGATGTTCCAGGTGGGCCCCTCCGACACCCGGCCGTCCACCCCGTGGAACAGGGCGTCGTCGTGCCCGTCCAGCTGCGCGGCCCGCCGCTGGCGGATCGGGCCGAACAGACCGGTGCCCTTCACCTGCGGGGTGTCCCGGGCGTACCGGCGTGTGCCCAGCCGCAACGGGGACGGCAGCCGGTCGGGGGCGGGGGCGGGCCGGGTGGTGACGAGGATCTGCGGAAGGCTGCGCTTGGCGGGCCTGCCCAGGTCCAGCCCGGGGTCGAAGACGGTCACCCGGATGACGGCGGGGGAGGTGTGCGCGCGGGCGCTGCGCCGCGCCAGCTCGCGCACCCGGGGGATGTCCGGATCGGTGCCGAACAGTGCCCGGCAGTCCTCGCGCAACCGGTCCATGTGCAGCTCCAGGCCGCGTACGCGCAGGTCGGCGACGAGCATGGTGGTGAAGTGGCCGTAGCCGTGGAGGGCGAGGGAGGCGAGCTCCCCGGTGGTGGCAGGGCGTCCGTTCAGTTCCATTGCGCGCCCATCATGGCATTTCGGGACCTGTGTCACCGGGCTTTTCCCCAGCCTTGCCGGAAGCGGTGGCGAACCCCCAGGTCAGCCCGGCACCGACCGCGCGGTCAGCCGGTGCCGTCGGCCTCGCGGGCGAGGAAGGCGGTGATCAGCTGCTCCTCCGAGGTGTCCAGGTAGTTCTCCAGCTCGGCGGCGGCGGCCGTGTGGTCGCCGTCGGCGAGCAGGGTGTGGATGCGCCGGTTCCAGTCCAGGTAGGGCGCGTGGAACTCGCGGGGCGCGTCCATCACGTGGAAGGCGAGCCGGGTCTCGGCCAGGATCCGGCTCATGAACTCGTCGACGCGGACGCTGCCCGCCAGCCCGGCCAGCGACTGGTGGAAGTGCATGTTCGCGGTGCCCACGCCCCACCAGTCGCCCGCGTCGCGGGCCGCCACCCCCTCGGCGACGGCCCGGCCCACCGCCTGCACCGCCTCGGGGACGGGGTCGGCGGCGCGCTGCACCGCGGGCAGTTCCAGCGAGCGCCGAGCCCGGAACAGGTCGCGGACGTCCTCCGTGGTGGGCAGCGTGACGAACACGCCGCGGTGCATCTGGTGGACCACCAGACGCTCGCGGACGAGCAGCCGGAACGCCTCGCGCAGGGTGTTGCGGGAGACACCGAGCTCCTCGCTCAGCCGCTCCTCGGACAGGCGCCGACCGGGCGGGTGGTCGCCGTCGATGACGGCTTCGCGCAGCAGTTCGGCGACCCGCTCGGCCTGGCTGGGCAGCGGCAGCAGCCGTCGGGTCGGCCTGCCGATGCGGTCGTCCGTGGCCGTCACTGGGGCTCCTCGCTGGAAAAAGGGGCGGTGCCCTCCCATTGTCGCCGATGGCCCGGGGTTCCGGGCTGGGTCTCCCCGGCGCGAGCGCTCCATTGGATGATCCTATGAATCGCCGGTCGATGTGAGCGGACCGTTACATCTCTGACCAGCGATCTTTGCGGGCGGACTCTTTACTCGCCTTGTTGGATTGAAGTATTGTTCAACAATCCAACGACGTGGAGTGGTCCGTGTCACGTCGTATTCTCCGGCTCCCAACCGAGGAGAGACCCATGGGCGACACGCCCCCCGCACCCGCCGAGGTGCGCCCCCGTCCCGGGCGGGTCGCGCTGAGCAGCGCCCTGCTCGGCGCGATGTTCCTCATGGCCACCAGCGCCATCGGCCCCGGCTTCATCACCCAGACCACTCAGTTCACGGCGCAGCTCGGCGCCACGTTCGCCTTCGCGATCCTCCTCTCGATCCTCGTGGACATCGCCGTCCAGCTGAACATCTGGCGGGTCGTCGGCGTCGCGAACATGCGCGCCCAGGACCTGGCCAACAAGGTCGTCCCCGGCGCCGGATACCTGCTGGCCGTCCTCATCGTCTTCGGCGGCCTGGTCTTCAACGTCGGCAACCTCGCCGGCACCGGACTGGGCCTGAACGCCCTGGCCGGACTCGACCCCCGGATCGGTGCGGTCATCTCCGCGGTCCTGGCCGTCGTCATCCTGGGCGCCAAGAGGCTGGGCGCGGCACTGGACCGCATCCTGGTCGTCCTCGGCGTCGCGATGATCGGCCTCACCCTGTACGTCGCGATCATCTCGCGGCCCCCGGTCGGCGAGGCCCTGCGCCAGTCCGTCCTGCCCGAACACCTCGGCACGGACGTCTTCCTGGCCACCGTCACCATCATCGGCGGCACCGTCGGCGGTTACATCACCTACGCCGGGGTCCACCGCCTCATCGAGGCAGGGCGGGGCGGCCCCGAGAACATCGCCGCGATCTCCCGCACCTCCGTGCTGGGCATCATCGTCACCGGTGTCATGCGCGTGCTGCTCTTCCTCGCCATCCTCGGCGTGGTCTCCGGCGGCGTCGAGATCCTCAACTCCGACAACCCGTCGGCCGAGGCCTTCCTCCAGGCCGCGGGAGAGGCGGGCATGCGCCTGTTCGGCGTGATCATGTGGGCGGCCGCGGTCAGCTCCGTGATCGGCGCCTCCTACACCTCGATCTCCTTCGTCTCCACCTTCCACTGGCGCCTGGAGAAGTACAGGGGGCTCCTCGTCACCGCCTTCATCGGCGTTTCCCTGGTCGTCCTGCTCGTCTCCGGCCAGGCCCCGACCACGCTCCTGGTCCTGGCCGGCGCGCTCAACGGCATCATCCTGCCGGTCGGCCTGGGCATCATGCTCTGGGTCGCGGCCCGCCGCTCCCGGGACCTGCTCGGCGGCTACCGGTACCCCGTGTGGCTGGTCGTCATCGGCGTCCTGGCCTGGGCCCTCACCGCCTACATGGCGGTCAACTCCCTCGGCGGCATCGCCGCCCTCTGGCAGTAGAGGAGCACCCGTGTCCCGCATCGACCTCAACTCCGACCTCGGCGAGGGCTTCGGCCGCTGGGAGCTCGGCGACGACCGCGCACTGCTGTCCATCGTCACCAGCGCCAACGTCGCCTGCGGCTTCCACGCGGGCGACCCCCTGGTGCTGCGCCGCACCACCGCGGACGCCGCCGCCCGCAACGTGGCGGTCGGCGCCCACGTCGGCTACCGCGACCTGGCCGGGTTCGGCCGCCGCTTCATCGACGTCCCGCCCGCGGAACTGACCGCCGACGTCCTGTACCAGATGGGTGCGCTGTCGGCCTTCACCCGCCTGGCCGGCGACCGCATCCGCTACGTCAAGCCGCACGGGGCGCTCTACAACACGATCGTCCACCACGAGCAGCAGGCCGCCGCCGTGGTCGAGGCCGTCCGCGCCTTCGACCCCGGCCTGCCCGTGCTCGGCCTGCCCGGCTCCCGGTTCCTGCACCTGGCGGAGAAGGCCGGGCTGCCCACCTACCGGGAGGCGTTCGCCGACCGCGCCTACACCCCCGAGGGCACCCTGGTCTCCCGCCGCGAACCCGGCGCCGTCCTGCACGACCCCGCGGAGATCGCCGAGCGCTGCCTGCGCATCGCCCGGCGGGAACCGGTCACCGCGGTCGACGGGAGTGAGATCCTCATCGAGGCCGACTCCCTGTGCGTCCACGGCGACAGCCCCGGAGCGGTCGCCATCGCCCGTACCGTCGCCGAACGGCTGCGCGCCGCAGGCGTCACCCCGGCGCCGTTCGCCCGCTGACCGTCCGGGACCGGCCCGAAGGAGAATCCGTGCGCGTACTGACCTGCGCCGACAGCGGTGTGCTGGTGGAGGTCGCCGACCTGACCGAGGTGATCGCCCTGGGGGCGGCCCTGGAGGCCGCCCCCGTCCCGGGCGTCGCCGACGTCGTCCCGGCGGCGCGGACCGTGCTGCTGCGGCTCACCCCCGGGGCCGACCCCGGCGCGGTGGCCGCCGCGGTGCGCGAGGTCCCGCTCGCCCCGGCCGGGGAACGCGCCGAAGGGGAGACCGTGGTCCTCCCGGTGGTCTACGACGGCGAGGACCTGGCCGACGTCGCCGGGGCGACCGGCCTCACCCCGCGCGGGGTGGTCGAGGCGCACACAGCGGCCACCTGGACCGTCGCGTTCTGCGGCTTCGCACCCGGGTTCGGCTACCTGGTGTGCGACGATGAGCGCCTGCACGTCCCGCGCCGCGCAGAGTCCCGCACCCGGGTCCCCGCCGGGTCGGTCGCCCTGGCCGGGGAGTTCACCGGCGTGTACCCGCGCAGCTCCCCGGGCGGTTGGCAACTGCTCGGTCGCACCGAGGAGAAGATCTGGGACCTGCACCGCGACCCGCCCGGCCTGCTGCGCCCGGGTGTGCGCGTCCGCTTCGAGGAGGTGCGGTGAACGCCCTGGAGATCGTGGCGACCGGGCCGCTGACCACGGTCCAGGACACCGGGCGGTTCGGCCACGCCGCCCTGGGCGTGGGCCGCTCCGGCGCCGCCGACGCCGCCTCCTACGCCCTGGCCAACCGCATGCTCGCCAACCCGGCCGGGGCCGCCGCCCTGGAGGCCACCCTGGGCGGGCTGAGGGTACGGGCCCGCGGCCCCCTGACGGTCGCCGTCACCGGGGCCGAGGTACCGCTCCAAGTGGACGGCCGCGGGGCCGCCATGAACACCGTCCTGCGGCTGGCCGACGGCGCCGAACTGACGATGGGCCTCCCGACCCGGGGCCTGCGCACCTACCTGGCCGTGCGCGGAGGCGTGGCCGTACCGCCGGTCCTGGGCTCGCGCAGCACCGACGTGCTGGCCGGGCTCGGCCCCGACGTGCCCACCCCCGGGACCCTGCTGCCGGTCGGCCCGCCGCCCGCCGGGTTCCCCAACGTCGACCTGGCCCCGGTCCCGCCGGTCGGCGGACCGGAGACGACCCTGCGCGTGGTCCCGGGCCCGCGCGAGGACTGGTTCACCGGCGACGCCCTCACGACCCTGCTCACCTGCGCCTACGAGGTCACCTCGCGCAGCGACCGGGTCGGCGCCCGGCTGTCCGGGCCGGTCCTGGAACGGTCGCGCGAGGGCGAACTGCCCAGCGAGGGCATGGTGCCCGGGTCGCTCCAGGTGCCGCCCACCGGCGAACCCGTGCTGTTCCTGGCCGACCACCCGGTCACCGGCGGGTACCCGGTGATCGCGGTGGTCCGCTCCACCGACCTGCCCCGGGCGGCCCAGGCCAGGCCCGGGACCGCGATCCGCTTCACGCTCTAGAACTCTGGAAGGAGAGGCCGCCGATGGACCCGGCCCGGCTGTCCCCGAAGCAGGCCCGCGCGCTGTTCCGCTCCGGGCTGCGCACGACCACCTCGGGGTTCAGCCCCGGGTACGCGCAGGCCAACCTCATCGCCCTGCCGCGCGAGGCGGCCTTCGACTTCCTGCTGTTCGCCCAGCGCAACCCCAAACCGTGCCCGGTGCTGGACGTGACCGAACCGGGGCAGGTGTCGGCGTCGGTGTTCGACGGCGACCTGCGCACCGACCTGCCCGCCTACCGCGTCTACCGGCACGGCGAGCCGGCCGAGGAGCGCACCGACGTCACCGACCTGTGGCGGGACGACCTGGTGGCGTTCCTTATCGGGTGCAGCTTCACCTTCGAGACGCCGCTGCTGGAGGCCGGGGTCCCGGTGCGCCACATCGAGGCCGGGACCAACGTCGCGATGTACCGGACCAACCGGGAGTGCCGTCCGGCCGGGCGGTTCCGCGGCCCGCTGGTGGTGTCCATGCGGCCGATCCCGGCGGACCGGGTGGCCGACGCCGTGCGCATCACCTCCCGCTACCCGGCCGTGCACGGGGCGCCGGTGCACGTGGGCGACCCGGCGGCGCTGGGCATCGCCGACCTGTCCCGGCCCGACTACGGCGACCCGGTCCAGGTGCGGGAGGGGGAGATCCCGGTGTTCTGGGCGTGCGGGGTGACCCCGCAGGCCGCGGTGGCGGCCTCGGCCCCGGAGTTCGCCATCGGGCACGCCCCGGGGCACATGGCCGTCACCGACGTCAGGGACTCCTGCTACCAGGTGCCCTGACCCGGCCGGTCAGGACCGCTCGGTCCCGCCCTGTCCACCGCCCTCCTCGGGGGAGTCCGGGGAGGAGAGCCGCCGGTCGGGGTCCTGGTCGCGCAGCCGCCGCCTGCGCCGCGGCGCGGCGGGCGGCTCCTGCCCCGGGTCGCCCGCCGGGGCGGGGGGAGGCGACGCCTGCGGGCCGGTGGGCGTCCCGGGCGCCGGCGGTGCCGACGGGGCCTGGGACTGCGACTGCTCGTAGCGGCCCCGCTTGCGGGAGTACCCGGACTGGCTGGCGTAGGTCATCTTGGCGGCCCGCGAGATGTCGTCCCTGCGGGCCCTGCGGGCCATGTCCCGCAACTCCGCGGACTGGGCGGCGGCCGCCGACGGGGGTGCCCCGTACGCGGCGCCCGGGGCCGCGGGGCCGCCACCGAGGAAGTCCGGCGTGTCCAGGTCGTCCAGGTCCTGCCCGGCCCGGTCCAGCAGCCGGGCCGCCTCGGCCCGGTCGCCCCGCCGCAGCGCCTCGCTCGCCCGCTTCTTGGCGGTCTGCGCCTTCTGGAGCGCCTCCTCGGTGCGCACCTCCGGGCGCGGCACCCGGCCCGCGGCCTCGTCGCCCGGCACCACGTTCACACCGACCGGCAGTGTCGCGTTGTAGGTCGTCAGGGTCTCCGGGTCCACATAGGTGACCTCCAGCGTGGTCAGGGTGACCGTCCCCAGAGACGACATCCCCGGCACCTCCAGCCGCAGCAGCAGCCGGCGCTCCTCACCGGAGTGGAAGTCGCCCAGTTCCACCACCACCGACCCGTCCGGCAGGCGGTGCGAGGGCATCTCGCCGACCACGTCCACCGCCCGCACGTGCTCGCCCGCCGGGATCCGCAGCGACACCGCCTGAGCGCTCTTGGCCAGCAGGTACTCCGCCTCCTGCACGATCAGCCCGCCCGCGGTGTCGGGGTCCTCGGCGAACAGGGCGCTGCCCGTACCGCCCTCGGCCACCGCACCGAGCAGCGCCTCGTCGTAGCCCAGCCCGTAGCCGAGCGTGCCCACCGCGACCCCGTGCCCGTAGGCGTCGGCCGCCACCTGCCGCAGCAGGTCGTGGTCGGTGACGCCGTTGTTGGCGTGCCCGTCCGAGATGAGCAGCAGCGTCGCACCCCGTTCCCCGCCCGCCCGGCGGGCCTCCTGGACGCCGCGCAGCAGGCCGCTGGACAGGTCGGTGCCCCCGTTCGCCCGCAGCTCCCCGATGGCCCGCCGGGCGGCGGGCTTGTCGGTCAGCGGTCCGCAGGGCACCACCACACGCGCCTGGGTGTCGAACACGACCAGCCCGAAGTCGTCGGAGGGGTCGAGCCGGTCGACCAGCCCCAGCAGGGCCTGCACCGCCCCGGCCAGGCGGCCGCCCTGCATGGAACCGCTGGTGTCCAGGACGATCTGGAAGGTCGCCCTGGGCCGTCGGGCGTCCTGCCCCCGTTCGGGCGCGGTGATGTCGAGCAGGACGGCCACGGCGTCCTCGGCGTCCAGGGGCACGACGTCGAAGTCGAGCAGTGCGGACAGGTGCACGGGCGTCTCCCGGGGTAGGTTGGCCCCAGACTAGGTGTCGCCCCCGACGCGCGCCCGGCCCCCGGCCCCGGTGGCCGGAACAGGCCAACCGGTGCTCAGGCCCGGTCCGGGATCCGCAGGCGGCCGTCGCGCATCTCCAGCACGCTCGCCGCGTACCCCAGGTACTCGGTGTCGTGGGTGACCAGCAGGGTCGCCACGTCGAACGTGCGGGTCGCATCCGCGACCAATTCCATGATCCGTTCGCCGCGCTCGTGGTCCAGCGCCGCCGTCGGCTCGTCCACCACCAGCACGCTCGGCCGCCCCATCAGGGCGCGGGCGATGTTCACCCGCTGCCGCTCGCCGCCGGACAGCCGGTGCGGGTGCCGGTGCTCCTTCCCGGCCAGCCCCACCGCCGCCAGCGTCTCCATCGCCCGCTCCCGGGCGGCCCGCATGCGCGCCCGCCCTCCCCGGCCCCGGGCGCGCATGTGCTCGGTGACCACCAGCTGCTCCGCGGCGGTCAGCGACGCCACCAGGTTCGGCTGCTGGAAGACGATGCCGATCTCGCGCAGCCGCAGCTCCGACAGCTCCCGCGGCCGCAGCCCCAGGGTGTCGGTGCCGCCGATCCGCACGGTCCCCGCGTCCGGGCGGATCAGCGCGGCGGCCACCGCCAGCAGGCTCGACTTGCCCGAACCGGAGGGGCCGACCACGGCGGCCGACTCCCCGGGCGCCACCCGGACCGACACCCGGTCCAGGGCGGTGATCCGGCCGTCGCCGTCGGGGTAGGTCAGGGTCACATCGCTCAGTTCCAGGGTCATCGGACGCCTCCCAGGGCGGTCAGCGGGTCTACGGAGGTGATACGGCGTACGGCCAGGACCGCGCCGAGCATGCCGAGCACGACCAGCGCGGCCACCGGGCCGACCGTGGTCGCCGCGGTCAGGGAGAACGGCAGGGCCCCGGCGGCCAGCGCTCCCAGGGCGACCCCCGCGGCCCCGCCGACGGCGGTGCCCGCGACCAGCACGACCAGCGCCTGGGCCAGGGCGTCGCGCAGCAGGTGGCGGGTGGAGCCGCCGAGCGCCTTGAGGATGGCGATGTCACCGGAGCGCTGGACGGTCCACACCGTCAGGAACGCGCCCACGACCAGCGCGGAGATGACGTACAGGAACCCCTGCATGGTGAGCAGGGACCCGTTCTCGGAGGAGAAGGACCCGATCGCGGTGAGGCTGCCGGTGCGGGTGGCCGACAGGGTCCCGGCCGCCGCGTCGGCGGCCGCGGCCACCGCGTCGCCGTCGGCGCCCTCGGCCAGGCCGACCGCGACCGTGTTCGCCACCGGCGCGTCCCCGCCCCGCGCGTGCCGGACCCGTGGATCGACGTCCCGCCAGGTGGCGATGTCGGCCCACACCGCGGGGGTGTGGCTGTGGTCGCCGGTGTCGGCGAGCGCGTCGACGGTGAGTTCGGTCCCGGCGACGGTGAGGGTGTCCCCGGCGGACACCCCCAGCTCCGCGGCCAGCCCGGTGTCCAGGACCAGGCCGTCGGCCAGCCCCTCCGGGGCCAGGGCTCCGTTCGCGGGCGCCCCGAACAGGGCGACGGCGGCGGAGTCCTCACCGGACGTCTCCACCCGGGTTCGAGTGATGCCGAGCGGCTCGGCCCAGGCCACCCCGGCGGCGGCGGACCAGGCGTCCACCTGGGCGGCGGTGACGGTGCTGTCGGCGTAGGAGGGCTCGACCTCCCCGTCCCCGGAGGTTCCGAAGGCGATGCGGTCGGCCGCCAGGCCCCTGACCGCCGACGTGGACTGATCGGCCAGTCCGGCGGTCAGCCCCGACAGCAGGACGATCAGCAGGGTGACGAGGGCGATGACCGACCCCATCAGGGCGAACCTCCCGCGAGCGAAGCGAATGTCACGCAGGGCGACGAACACGGCGTCCTCCTCTCTGTGGTGCACGGTGTTCACGACGTCCCCACCCTCCCGCCGGAGGGGGCTCGGCCACATCGTGGGAACGGTGTGTTCGGCGGCCCCGAGAGGTGGAGTCGGACATCAATCGAACGATTGATGCGCGGCCAGCAAGGCCCGTCGTAGGCTGCGATGATGCGCAACAGGGAGAACACGCTCCAGGGCCCGGAGCCGGCCGCCGACCGGTCGGCGGTGCCGGGCCCGCCACCGGTGGCGACCGTGCTGGCGGTGCTGCGGCTGCTGCTGCACGCCTGCTTCCTGCTGCTCCTGGTCATCGGCACCGCCCGCTACGTACTGTCACCGGAGGCGGGGTCGCTCGCCGCCCACCCGGAGACGGTGCGCCGGGCCGTCCCGGCCGGTGCCCTGCTGCTCGGGGCCGTCTACTGCGCCGGTGCCCTGGCGGCCCGCCACGACGTGCACCGCGTTCGCTCCCTGGCGTGGCTGGCCGGGGTGACCGCACTGTGGGCGCTGCTGGCCTGGGCCTCGCCCGACTTCGTGTGGCTGGCCTTCCCCCTGTACTTCCTGCACCTGCACCTGCTGCGCGGGGCGCACGCGGTGCTGGCCGTCGTCGTCATCACCGCGTCGGTGGTGGTCGGGCAGGCGCTGCACACCGGCGACCTCACCGCGGGCATGGTGCTCGGCCCGGTACTGGGCGCCGTGTTCGCGGTCGCCATCGCGGTGGGCTACGACGCCCTGCACCGGGAGGGCGAGCAGCGCCGCGCCCTCATCGAGACCCTCACCCGCACCCGGAGCGAGCTGGCCGAGGCCGAACGCCGGGCCGGGGTGCTGGACGAGCGCGAACGCCTGGCCCGGGAGATCCACGACACCCTCGCCCAGGGGTTGTCCAGCATCGTCCTGCTGCTGCGCGTCGCGGAGAACGCCCTGCCGGGCGACCCCGGCACCGCGACCGCGCACATCGCCGAGGCCCGCGAGAGCGCCTCGGCCAACCTCGCCGAGGCCCGCCGGTTCGTCCGCGACCTGGCCCCGCCCTCGCTCACCGGAGCCGGGCTGCCCGAGGCACTGGCCCGGCTGTGCGAACGGACGGCGCGCACCGGCGTCGACTGCCGGTTCCGGCTCGACGGCGTCCCGGTGCCGCTGCCGTCGGGGTACGAGGTGGCGCTGCTGCGCGCCGCCCAGGCGAGCCTGGCGAACGTGGCGGCGCACGCCCGCGCCGACACGGCGGTGGTCACCCTCGGGTACCTGGACGGGGAGGTCACACTGGACGTGTACGACGACGGGGCGGGCTTCGTCCCGGACCGGGCCGGTCCGCGCCCGGACGGCACCGGGTTCGGACTGGCCGCCCTGCGCGAGCGGATCACCGCGCTGGGCGGCGCCTGGGCGGTGGAGTCGGCGCCCGGCGAGGGCACGGTGGTCGCGGTCCGGCTGCCCCTGGCCCGGACCGGGGGAGAGGAGTCCCGGGGAGAGGAGCGGCGGTGACGGGGGACCCCCTGCGCATCCTGCTGGTGGACGACCACCCGGTGGTCCGCCACGGGCTCAAGGCGATGTTCGCCGACCGCCCGGACATGGACGTGGTCGCCGAGGCCGCCGACGGGCAGGCCGCCCTGGACCTCCTCACCGGTGCCCGGGGAGCGGACCCGGTGCCGGTGGACCCGGTGCAGGTGGACGTGGTGCTGATGGACCTGCGGATGGGTGCGGGCATGGACGGGGTGACCGCCATCCGGCACATCACCCGGCTCGACCCGGCGCCCCCGGTCCTGGTCCTGACCACCTACGACACCGACGCCGACATCCTGGCGGCGGTCGAGGCCGGGGCGACCGGCTACATGCTCAAGGACGCCCCGCCCGACCGGCTGTGCGAGGCGGTGCGCACCGCCTCGCAGGGGCGCACCGCCCTGGACCCCGACGTGGCCGGGCGGCTGATGGACCGGCTGCGCTCGCCCCGGCCCGCGCTCAGCGGCCGGGAACTGGAGATCCTCGGCCTGCTGGCGCGCGGGCTGTCCAACCGGGCGATCGCCCGCGAGCTGTTCATCAGCGAGGCCACGGTCAAGACCCACCTGGTCCACGTCTTCGACAAGCTCGGCGTGGACAACCGCACGGCGGCGATCACCACGGCGCTCCAGCGCGGCCTCATCCGGGTGGAGTGAGGCCGCGCCCGCCTCACCCGGCCTTCAGCCCCATGCGGCGCAGCTCCAGCGCGGCCAACCGGTCCAGGGCCGCGGAGTCCCCCGAGCGCCAGGCGTCGGCGGGGTCGGGGTGGACCGCGGCCAGCCGGGCCGGGGCCACCGTGGTCAGAGCGCGCAGCGCCAGCAGGCGGGAGCGGGCCTGCGGTGACAGCTTCCCGGCCCGGCGCACCGAGGTGGCCCGGGCGATCCACCCGGCCCGGGCGGGCAGCCACGTGGTGGCCACCAGCAGGACCGGCACCGCCGCCACCAGCAGGGGCAGTGTGGTGGCCAGCGAGGCGACCGTCTCCCGGAAGGAGTCGCCCGCCGAGGTCAGGGAGGCGCCGGTCTCGCTCATGTTCGTGAACGGCACGGCCAGCGCCTCCCCGGCCAGGGGCACCTTGGCGGCCTGCTCGGCGGCGCTGTCCATGTGCTCGCTGAACCCCTGGCCGGTGGCGGCCATGAGCTCGCCGGGCCGGTCCAGGGCGCCGATGGTGTCGCGCAGCTCCAGCGCGGCCCGGACCCACAGGTAGACCCACACCACGGCCAGGGCGTCGGCGGCGAGCTGGAACAGGGCGCGGACCGGGCGGTCGGCGTACAACTTCACGGGGTCTCCCAGGGGGTAGGGGAGCCGGACACCGTGTCCGGACGCTCATCCGTTACCCGCTCCGACGCACCCGCACTCCGCCGGTTCCGTGTCGGAAGGGGATCTTGTGCCCATCGTGACCAAGGGTGCACGAGGGGCCCGAACCGGTCGCCTCCCCGGGTGCGCCCGCGAACCCGGCGGGCGGCGCGGTGCCGACCGCCGGGCCTTCCCCGACGCGCTCCCCGGGTTCACGGCTCCGGCCGACCACGGGGTGCCGGCCTGCACCGACCCCTCCCGGCCTCCGCGGGGCGGGCCGCGGTCGTGGGGCCGGCCGGTGGTCGCCGCCGTCGCCTCACCGGTCATCGGGGGGCGCGTCACGGCCGTGGGGTTCGACCGGCCTCAGGGGTTCCGGTCGAGGAACCCGCGGACGGCCTCGCCCCATTCCTCCGGGGCCTCGGCGGCGACCAGGTGACCGGAGGCGATCTCCACCAGCTCCGCTCCGGGGATGCCCGCCGCCAGCGCGCGGGACAGCTCCGGGGAGGCCAGCCGGTCCAGCGCCGCCGCCACGACCAGCGTCGGCACCGCGATGCCGGGCAGGTCGGCGCGGGTGTCCACCCGGGCCACCAGCTCCACCTGCTCGGGGGTGCCCGCGGGGACCGACCCGGCCACCCCGCGCACGGCCTCTTCGAGTCCGTCGGCGTCCAGCGCTTCCAGGGCCGGGGTGCCGAAGCCGACGGAGACGGTGAAGCGGGCCATCGTGTCCCGGTCCCCGTCCAGCAGGGTGCGCCACACGTCGACGTTCAGCCGCGTCCGGTTGTCGATCCGGGCGAACCCGGCCGTGAGGATCAGCCCGGTCACCCGCTCGGGGTGGCGGGTGGCGGCGCGGACCGCCACCGCGGTGCCCAGGGAGTAACCCAGGACGGTGAAGCGCTCGACCCCCTCCTCCACGGCGGCGGCCACCAGGGAATCGGCCACCGTGTCCAGATCCAGGGGGCCGGTGGCGCGCGGGGTGTCCCCCGACCCCGGCAGGTCCGGGCCGACCACGGTGTGCGTGCGGGCCAGGTCCGCCAGCAGCGGACCGAAGTTCGGTTCGATCCCGCCCCCGCCGCCGTGCGCGAGCAGCAGACCGGGACCGGAACCCTTGACGGTGCGTGCGTAGTGTTCGATCATGCGGCGACGGTAGGCCGTGACACCGGTGTGAAGGTCAAGTGAGAGGGGCCACTCAGTGCTGATCGGGGAGCTGTCGGAGCGGACCGGCGTGAGCCGTCGGTTGCTGCGCTACTACGAGGAGCAGGGGCTGCTGGACTCCGCGCGCGCCGCCAACGGGTACCGGACCTACGGCCCCGACGCGGTTTGCGCGGTGCGCGCCGTCCGCGCCCTGCTCGCCATGGGGCTGACCACGGAGACCATCGCCTCGGTGCTGCCGTGCGTGCGCGACCCCGAGGCCGATCCCGTAGAGCTGGAGCTGTGCCCCGACCTGGTGGCCACCATCCGGGCGGAGGTGGCCGCCCTGGACTCGCGGATCGACGAGCTGGCCGAACGGCGCGGAGCCCTCAGCGCCCAACTCGCCGGCTGCTGAGCACCGGACTCGGGGAACGTGCGCCGCCCCGCACCGGGCCCGGAGGGGGGCCGGTACGGGGCGGGCGGGGAGCCGGTACGGCACCGGGAGTGCAAGGGAGCCGTGTGCGCACCGGATGCGGTCCGTGAACCGGGAGTGAGCCGGACCGCGTGTGGTCAGTTGCGGGTGCCCACCGGGGAGTGCTCCGGGTCCGGGTCCGCGTCACCGTCGGCCACCGGGGCCTCGGTTGCGGTCGCTGTGGCGGGGGCCTCGGCTCCGGCGGCTCCGGTGTCCCGGGCGGGGGCGCCGTCGTTCTTCCCGGAGTCCTCGCGGTCGGGGCTCATGAGGGCGTCCATGTCGATGGTGTTCGGGGCGTCGAGCACGTACTTCAGCCGGTCGCGGTCCAGGCCGCCGGTCCAGCGGGCGATGACCAGGGTGCCCACCGCGTTGCCGGTGAGGTTGGTCAGTGCGCGGGCCTCGGACATGAACCGGTCGATACCGACGATGAGCGCGATCCCGGCGAGCGGGATGACGTCGCCGAAGGCCGCCAGCGAGGCGGCCAGGGTCACCAGCCCGGCGCCGCTGACACCCGCCGCGCCCTTGCTGGACAGCAGCATGAACAGCAGCAGGCCGATCTGGGTCCAGACCGAGATGTCCGACCCGGTGGCCTGGGCGATGAAGATCGCGCCCATGGTCATGTAGATCGCGGTGCCGTCCAGGTTGAACGAGTACCCCGTCGGGATGGTCAGGCCCACCACGGACTTCCTGACGCCCGCGGCCTCCAGCTTGGTCATCATGCGCGGCAGCACGGACTCGCTGGAGGAGGTGCCCAGCACGATGAGCAGCTCGTCCCGGATCAGGCGCAGCAGCTTGAACAGGTTGAACCCGGCCAGGCGGCCGATCACGCCCAGGACCACGACGATGAACAGCACGCAGGTGGCGTAGAAGCCGAGCATGAAGTAGGCGAGGCTGCTCAGCACCTGGCCGCCGTACTCGCCGATGGTGAAGGCCATGCCGCCGAACGCGCCGATCGGCGCCGCGTACATGACGATCCTGATGACGCCGAACATGATGTGCGACATCGTGTCCAGGGCGCGGACCGCGGGCTCGCCCCGCCTGCCGAGCATCGTCAGCGCGCAGGCCACCAGGATGGCCAGGACCAGCACCTGGATGAGCTGGCCGTCGACGAACGCGGAGAAGAAGGAGTCGGGGATGGTGTGGAGGACGAAGCCGGAGAAGCCCTCGCCGCTCTCCTCCGCCGTGGCGATGGTGTCGGCCGCGGCGGACTCGTCGAACGACACGTTCAGGCCCACACCGGGCCGCATGATGTTGACGGTGACCAGTCCGACGGCCAGGGCGAGAACGGTCGTCGCGGTGAAGTAGACCAGGGTCCGCAGGGCCAGTCCGCCCGCCTTGGCGAGGTCGCCCAGCCCGGCGATGCCGACGACGACGGTGCAGAAGATGGTCGGGGCGATGACGACCTTGACCAGCTTGATGAACAGGTCGGCGAGCCAGCGCATCTCGGCGGCCCAGGTCGGGAAGACCAGGCCGACGGCGATACCGAGCGCGATACCGACGAGCACCCAGAAGTACAGCTGGCGGTGAATGGCCTTCTTGGCGGGGACAGGGCCCGAGACGGCGCCCTTCCCCGCGGTGGCGGCACGTCCGAAGATCGACATGGCCCCCTCCTCTGAAAGTTCGTGTGCGGCCGGTCACAGGAACTCTCACTGAGACGTGCGCAACAGTCGAACCTCATGAGGAAACTTAAGATTTACCTGACATTTGCTCACCCATCGTGCTCGCTCATCCCGAACTTATCCACACAGAGTGACAGTGGGTCGCTGTTCGTCACGTGCCGTGAGGCCGCCCGCGGCCGTGACCGCGTCGGTGACCGCGTCACGTGCGGGCCGGATCGCCCTCGCGGACCCGGACCAGCCGGGTGAGCAGCGCCAGCACCGGCAGCTCCACCAGCGGCCCGGCCACCAGGGCGACCGCGATGAGCGGCCGGTCCGGGAAAGCGGCCACGGCGATCGCGAGCGCGATCGGGGAGTTGCGCGCGACCGAGGTCATGGTCAGCGCGACCCGCTGGTCGGCGGGCAGCCGCAACATCCGCGACACGCCCAGCGCCAGCAGCGGGGCCGTGGCGAAGAAGACCAGCAGCGGCGGCACCAGCGCCGCCAGTTCACCGGCGTGCGCGAGCACCGTGCGGGCCTGCCCGGCGAACATGGCCGCCACCGCCGCGTACAGCAGCGGCAGTACCACCGCCGAGGCCCGCTCCACCAGCACCCCGTCCCGCCAGTCCGCGCCCTTCCACCGGGTCGCGGTCCACCGGGCGAGGACCGCCGCCACCAGTGGCACCACCAGCACCAGTACCACCGACTCCACCAGGGTTCCGGTGCCCACCATCGCGGCATCGCCGCCCAGCAGCAGCACGTACACCGGCAGCAGCAGCAGCTGGAGCACCAGGTTCACCGGAAGCAGTGCCGCGGCCACCCCCATGTGCCCGCGGCCCAGGCGGGTGAACACCAGGTACCAGTCGGTGCAGGGGGTCACCAGCAGCAGCAACAGGCCGATGCGCAGGTCCGGGGCGTCGCCCAGCAGGCCCGTGCCCAGCCCCCAGGCCAGCAGCGGGGTGACCGCGAAGTTCAGCACCAGGCTCGCCGCGACGACGGCCCGGGCCGACCGGACCTCGGCCACCCGGGCGGCGTCCACCTGCACGAACACCGCGGCGAGCATGAGCATCAGTGCCGGCAGCACCAGGTGCCCCGCCACGTCCCCGACGGGCGGCAGCAGCCCCAGGGCCAGCCCCAGCAGGGCGGCGGCGGCCACGAACAGGCTCTGGAACTTCTCGGACGCGGACACGCGGCGCCTTTCCGACGGCGGAGAACGGACACCCCAACAGTAGTTCGGCGGATCGGGCCGGGGGCGGGCGGGGCGCTGTGGGACGCCGCACCCGGGGCGAACGCCACCCGGCCGGGAGGGCTGCGTCCGGTGCCGAGGCGGTCGCCCTCCTCGGGCTGCACGCGCAGGCCGTGCGGGCCGTCGGGCAGGTGCAGGGGGGCGCAGGACGCCCTCGGCGGCGGAGGTGCGGGGGTTCAGGTGTCGTCGGTCTCCTCGACCACACCCAGGAGACGCAGGTAGTCCAGGGTCGCGGAGCGCATGTCGACGGCCTCGGGGTCCAGCAGCCACTGGACCTGGAGCCCGTCCTGGAGGGCGAGGAGCTGGACGGCGGCCGTCCCGGGGGAGACGGGGGAGCCGTCCTCCAGCAGTACGGAGAACGCGGAGGTCAGGTGGTCGCGCAGGAGCCGGTACCGGCGCGTGAAGTAGTAGTTGGCCGGGTGGTCGGGATCGGTGGACTCGGCGGACAGCTTGGCGTAGAGGGAGACCAGGCCCGGGGTCCGGGTGTTGCGCTCGACGATGTCGACGAGGTTGTCGATCAGCTCGGCGGCGGACGGCCCGGGGTCGAGCACCAGGTGCGCGTCGACCTGGTCGCGCCTGGTCAGGACGTCGATGAGGGTGGCCTCCTTGCTGGGGAAGTGGTGCAGGACCCCCGCGTGGGTGAGTCCGGCGTGGGCGGCGATGTCGCGCAGCGACACCGCCCGGTAGCCCGAGCGGGAGAAGAGTTCGAAGGCGGCGTCGATGATGCGCTGCCGGGTGCGCTCTCCCTTGGTCATGCGCGGGCCTTCGGTCGCCTGGTCGGTCAACGGGATCTCTCCTCGCGGTGCGGTGCTCCGGACCCCTCGCGGGGGCCGGATGTGCGATGGCTTAGAGATTACGGCTCCGGCGTCCGTGTTCCCGCTGTTCGCAGGGGCTTCCCGGTCCGCTCCCCGGTGGTGCGCGGCGCGCTTCACAAAACCTACCGTGTGGTTGATCTGTGACTCACATATCCCGCGCGACCTCCGCGGGCGCCCACCCCCGGACCTCCCCCACGGAGTGACACACGCAGAGGAGGACCGGCCTCACCACGGCCGCCGCCGTCGGCGCGGCGACGCTCCTGCCGACCGGCCGCGGCGCGGACGGGGCGGCAGCGCGAGCGCCGCACCGAATACGAAAGGCGATGCCGTGCCCCCGCCCCCTGAAAGATCCGTCCCTGCCACCGCACCCTCCGGCCGGTCCGCGCGGATCGGGGGCGGCCGCCGGATCACCCTCTCTGGGGCACCCGCCGCCTGGTTCGCCGATCTCGTCGGGCGGTTGTGCGGGGTGTGGGTGGAGGGGGTCGTCGAGGTGCCCTCGGTCTCCGGGGCCGACACCGCCGCCCGGCGCGCCGGCCCCGCCCCGGGTCAGCGCCAGGCGTCGGCGGCGCCCCGGGCGTAGTCGGCGAACGGTGTGGCGGGGCGGCCCAGGGCGCGCTCCACCCCGTCGGCGGGCTCGACGTTGCGGCCGTCCAGGATCTCCTCCAACAGGCCGATCAGCCCGTGGGCGAGGTCCTCCGGGGCGCCCGCCGCGACCATCGCCGCGACGAACTCCTCCGGGGTGACCTCGGCGAAACGCGCCCGCCTCCCGGACACCCCGCCCACGACGGCCACGGCCTCGGTGAACGTGAGCGACCGCGGTCCGGTCAGCTCGTACGTCACACCGCCGTGCCCGTCCTCGGTCAGCGCCCGCAGCGCCACCCGGGCGACGTCGTCCAGGTCCACGAAGGGCTCGGGGACGTCGGGCACCGGCAGCGGAAGGACGCCCGACAGCAGCGGAGGCAGGAAGAAGCTCTCGGAGAAGTCCTGGGCGAACACCGAGCAGCGCAGCACGGTGGTGCCGGCGAACGCCTCCCGGACCATGGCCTCGGTGTTCTCTGCCCCCTTCTCGCCCCGCCCGGAGAGCAGCGCCATCCGGCGCACGCCCGCCTCCGCGGCGCGGGCGGCGAACGCGGACACCGCCTCGGCGGCTCCGGGGAAGGCCAGGTCCGGGTGGTAGCAGAGGTAGACGCCGGTGACCCCGTCCAGGACGGCGTCCCAGGTGGCGGGCTCGTGCCAGTCGAAGCGCGGCTCCCCGGACCGGGAACCGACCCGGACCCGGGCTCCGGCGTCGGCGAGGAGGGCGCTCACCCGGCGGCCGGTCATCCCGGTGCCGCCGGTGACGAGGATGTGCTCTTGGATCATGTTCTCGCTCATGAATCGAGTTCATCAGCTCGATCTCGGACTTACCATGATTCAGATTCCGGAGAACATAAGGGATCGTCTGACATAGGGTCGGGGATATGGACCCTCTCGCCCACCTCCTCGACGGGCCCCGCGCCCGGGGCGCGTTCACTCTGCGCGTGGTCATGAGCCCCCCGTGGGGCATCCGGCTGCTCGACCGCTCCGCCCTCACCCTCGTCGTGGTCACCTCGGGGCGCGTGTGGGTGGACGTCGACGACGGCGGCACCGAGGCCGTGGCCGGGGACGTGGTCCTCGTCCGCGGGCCGGAACCCTACATGCTGGCCGACCGCAGGGGGAGCACCCCCACGGTCACCGTCCACCCGGGGCAGCGCTGTGTGGCCGCCGACGGGCAGGAGGTGCACGTGAGCATGCTCCATGGCGTCGGAACCTGGGGCAACGACCCCGACGGGCCCGACACCATGATCGTCGGTGCCTACGAGGACGACAGCGAGGTCGGCCGCCTGGCGCTGTCCGCGCTGCCCCGCCTGGCGGTGCTGCCGGGCGAGCGCGTGGACCCGGCCCTGGTGTCCCTGCTGTCCCGGGAGATCACCAGCGCCCGCGTCGCCCAATCCGGCCTCAACGACCGCCTGTTGGACTGCCTGCTGGTGATGGCCGTCCGCGCCTGGATCGAGGACGCGCCCGACCACGCCCCGAGCTGGCTCAACGCACGCCGCGACCCGGTGGTGGCCCGCGCCCTGGACCTCGTCCACGAGCGCCCGGCGGACCGGTGGACCCTCGCGGGCCTGGCCCGTGCCTGCGCCGTTTCCCGCTCCACCCTGGCCGACCGCTTCCAGCGCGCCGTGGGCACCCCGCCCATGACCTACCTGCGCACCTGGCGCCTCACCCTCGCCGGCGACCTCCTCACCGCCCGCCCCGACCTCGGCCTGGAGGCCGTCGCGGCCCGCGTCGGCTACGGCAGCGCCTTCGCCTTCAGCGCCGCCTTCAAACAGCACACCGGCCGCAGCCCCTCGCACTACCGCACCCCCGCGCCCGCCCCCTGACCGCCGCCCGCCCCGGACGGCACCGCACCCGCAGCGGCCCGGTCGCGCCCACCGCCGATGCCCGTACCCGGCCCGCCCCGACCGATCCGGCCCCGGACGCCCGTGGTGATGGCAGGGTCCCCCACTCCCTGACAGCCGCCCGCCCCGGACGGCGCCGGACCCGCAGCGGCCCGGTCGCGCCCACCGCCGATGCCCGTACCCGGCCCGCCCCGACCGATCCGGCCCCGGACGCCCGTGGTGATGGCACGGTCCCCCGCCCCCCGGGCGGTGCCGGACGCTCCGTGGTCCCGGAGGCGGGGCGGCGCCCGTTCGGCGGACTCCTCCGGTCCCCGGCGGGGCCGCCGCGTTAGGTTGGTGTCCGGACCCGCCGCCCGGGCGGGTCGCACGACCCCACCGGGAGGCACCGCCGTTGACCGACAGGACCCAGGCCTTCGACCGGCTCACCGACGACTACCACCGCTTCCGCCCCGGCTACCCCGCGGACATCACCGAACACCTCCGCGAGCACGTCCTGGCGGGCGGGGGTGAGCCCCGGCTCCTGCTCGACGTCGGCTCCGGCACCGGGATCTCCACCCGCACCCTGCGCCACCTGTTCGGACCCGGACCCCGCGTGGTCGGCGTCGAACCCGGCCGCTCCATGCGCGGCACCGCCGTCGGCGAGGCCGACGGCCTGGAGTACGTGGACGGCCGCGCCGAGGCGCTCCCCTTCCCCGACGGGGCCGCCTCCCTGGTCCTGGCGGCCCAGGCCGTGCACTGGTTCGACCGGCCCGCGTTCTACGCCGAGGCCGCCCGCGTCCTGGCGCCCGGCGGCACCGCCGCCGTCCTGCACAACGACCGCGACTGGGAGTCCAGCGACTTCGTCGACGCCTACGAGGGCCTGCTGGAGAAGCACGGCGACGACTACCGGCGCGACTACCGGGTGTTCGACACGGTGGGGGAGATGAACGCCGCGGAGGGGCTGGCCGACGCGGTCGGGCACTCCACCGCCTGGACCCGGGAACTGGACCTGGACGGGCTGCTGGGCGGCGCACTGTCCTCCAGCAAGGTCGCCGCGGTGGTCCGCGCCCTGGGCGAGGACGCCACCCGCGCGGCCGTCACGGACCTGGCCCGCGAGCACTTCCCGGACGGGCGGATCCGTATCCCCTACGTCACCCGCCTCTTCCTCGCCCGCCGTACCTGAGCGCTGTTCGGCTCGTCTTTGCCCCGGCCTGGCATTGCCTGGAGCCGCTCCCGGGAAGGGTCCCGCCGATCGGGCCCGACACCCGGGCCCGGCGACGACGGGAGAACGCACACCCATGTCACAGCTCATCGTCCTCGGCGTGGCCGACCGCGAAGCCGCCGAGCACGCCCTGGACATCGCCGCCGACCTCAACAAGCAGCAGCTGCTCCGGCTGGAGGACGCCGCCTACGCCTACAAGGACGGCAAGGGGCGCCCCCGCATCCAGCAGACCGTGAGCACCACCGGTATGGGCGCGGCGGGCGGTGCCCTGTGGGGCACCCTCATCGGCCTGATCTTCCTCAACCCGCTGCTGGGCCTGGCCGTCGGCGCGGCCACCGGTGCCGTCGCGGGCAAGCTCACCGACATCGGCATCGACGACGACATGATCAAGCAGATCGGCGCCCACCTGGAGGGCGGCCGCGCCGCCGTCTTCCTGCTCGCCGACATCAACACCGCCGACCGCGTCATCGACGCGTTCAAGCCGCTCCGGCCCACGGTCATCCAGACCAACCTGTCCAAGGACGACGAGCACGAGCTCGTCGAGGCCCTGCGGTCCTGACCTCGGCCCCGTGGGACCCGCCGCACCGCGGCGGGTCCTTTCGCGGCCGGGCTCAGCACCCGGCCTGCGCCTCGACCCCGGCGAGGATCAGTTCCAGGCCCGCCATGAACCACCCGCGGCCCCCGCGGGCGGCGGCGGTGTCGGCGTCGATCAGCGCGGCCGGCCTCGGATAGGCGCCCAGGTCGGTGTCGGCCAGGCGGTTCCGCCAGGCGGCCCCGGGGGCACCGGCCTCCGATGAGGGGCGGGGGTCCGCCGCCTCCCCGCTCAGCGCCAGGCGCACGCTGCCCTGGAGGTAGTGGGTGACGGCCATGACCGCCCGGCCCGCCGCGGCGGGGGACGGCTCCAACGGGTCCAGGGCCCGCAGCGCCCACTCCATCGCGGCCAGGGTGTGCGGACCGGCGGTGGAGGCGGGCCGGGCGGCGGCCGGGCCGCTGTCGGCCGCCGCCCGTGCAGCGTTCGTGGCGGGGATGGCCGCCGCGGGGCCGGCCGGGGTGGCCGTCATGGCGGTGCTCGCCCTGGCCCTGCCGGTGCTGCTCCGGCGCGCGTCAGGCGGGGCGTGAGCGCAGGCGGCGCAGCATCCGGGCGTCGCCGAACCCGACGGCGCGGGCGGCGGCCTCCACGGTCTCGCCCGCGCCGATCAGGTGCTCGGCGTGCTCCAGGCGCAGTCCCTGCTGGTAGCGCAGCGGGGTGAGCCCGGTCGCGGCCGTGAACAGCCGGGTCAGCGTCCGCTCGCTCACCCGCGCCGCCGCGGCCAGCTCCGCCAGCGGCAGCGGTTCGCGGAACCGGGCGTCGATGACGTCCTGTACCCGGTGCACCGCGTCGACCAGGTGCCCCCGGTGCCTCAGCATCACCCCGGCCTGCGGTTCGTCGCCGTTGCGGCGGGCGTACACCACCATCTCCCGGGCGATCGCCGCGGCCGCGGACGGCCCGTGCCGCACGGTGATCAGGTGCAGGGCCAGGTCGATGCCGCTGGCGATGCCCGCCGAGGTGAGCACGCCGCCGTCGGGCACGTACAGCACGTCGGGCACCACCCGGGCGCGCGGGAACCGGCGGGCCAGCAGGTCCTGGAGGGCGTGGTGGGTGGTGCAGCGCCGCCCGTCCAGCAGCCCGGCCTCGCCCAGGGCGAACGCTCCCGAGCACACGCTCGCCACCGTCCCGCCCGCGGCGCGGTGGGCGGCCAGCGCCCCGGCCTGCCCGTCGGTCAGCACGCGGTGCGGCACCCGGCCGCCCGCCCGCCAGCCCGGGACCACCACCAGGTCGCCGGGGGAGGACGGCGGCACGTCGGTGGCCACCCGCAGGGCCAGGCCCTGTGCGGTGACCACCTCCTCCTGTGCCCCGCTGTAGCGCACCTCGTACCCCAGGCCCAGGTCGGCCGCGGTGGAGAACACCTGCGCCGGACCGGCCAGGTCCAGCAGGTGCACGCCGGGAACGAGGAGAAAGCTGACGAGGGTCATGATCCGGTCAGTCTACGCCGACCACCTCGGCGACCGTGGCGATGCGCGCGAACCGCCCCGACAGCGCGTACACGGTGCGGGTGACGACGTCCTGCGTGCCCAGGGTCGACGGGTCGGCGAGGATCTCCGCCAGCGACCGCCCCGGCTGTGCCCCGGGGGCCTGGATCGGCTCGGTGGCGGTGGCGTCCACCACGAAGGTGACGTCGTAGCCCAGGTCGGAGGCGGCCCGTGTGGTGGTCTCGCAGCACTGCTCGGTGCGGATGCCGCAGACCGCCACCTCCGACACCCCCCGGCCGTCGAGGATCCGCTGGAGGTCGGTGCCGCCGAACGCGCTGTGCACGTTCTTGTACAGCACCGGCTCGCCCTGCTGCGGTTCGAGCCCGTCCATGAGCTGGACGAACCCGAGTGCGGGGTCGAACGGGGTGCCGGTCCCCGGCTCGGTGTGCAGGACCCACACCACCAGGTCGCCGCGCCCCCGGGCGTGCGCCACGAGCGCGGCGACGTCGTCGGCGACATCGGGGTTGGAGGAGGCCTGCCAGGTCTCCCGCTGGAGGAAGGACTTCTGGGTGTCGACCACAAGGAGTGCTCTCGTCATGCCCCGATCCTCCCGTGCCGCCCCCGCGTCCGGACAGGCACGATCGGGGCCGCCACCGGAACGATCCGGTCAGCCGATGCGCTTCTTGAGGCCCAGGTGCGAAGGCCGGTATCCGAGGCGCTCGTAGAACCGGTGGGCGTCCTCGCGCGCCCGGTCGGAGGTGAGCTGGACCAGTGCCGCGCCCCGGTCGCGGGCCACCCGCTCCACCCATTCCATGAACGCGGTGCCCAGGCCGGTGCCGCGTTCGCCGTCGTGCACCCGCACCGCCTCCACCTGGACCCGCAGCGAGCCCCGCCGGGACAGCCCGGGGATGAACGTCAGCTGGAGGGTGCCCACCACCCGGTCGCCCCGGCGCAGCACCGCCAGGAACTGGTTGGGGTCGGTGTCGAGGTCCTCGAACGCCCGCCGGTACACCTCCGGCTCGTCCGGGGACTCCCGGGAGGCGCCCAGCCGGTCATCGGCGAGCAGCCGGACGATCGCCGGGACGTCCGCGAACCGGGCGCGGTCCACGAGCACCCCCGGCACCAGTTCCTCCGTCGCGATGTCGTGTCCCACATGTACTCCTTCGCCCGGCTTCTCGAAGCGTTCCCACCCTGCCACAGGCCCGCGCCCGACAGCGGGCCCGGACCCGATCCGGAGCGGCACGGTCAGGCCGACCGGCCCACCGCCGCGGCGAACCGCTCCATCCGGTCGCCGAACCCCTCCCAGTCCCCGAACCACACCGCCACGGCGTCCGCGCCCTCCCGCTCCAGCGCACGGTACAGGTCCACGGCCCCGCCGAACCCCGCCTCCCCGCCGGTCCACGCGATCCTGGTCTGCGCCCGCACCGGACGCCCGGTGAGCTCCCGCAGCCGGTCGCGGCAACGCGCGAACCCGGCGGCGTCAAGACCCACCCCCTGCCAGGCGTCGCCCAGGGCGGCGGCCCGTGCCAGGGCGGGTTCGGAGGCGCCGCCCACCGTCACCGGCAGGGGCGAGGCCGGTCGGGGCTCGAACACCCCCTGGTCGTAGGAGTGGAACCGTCCACGGAAGGGCCCCGCTCCCTCGAACAGGTGCCGCAGCAGCCGTAGCACCTCGTCGGTGCGGGCGCCGCGCGTGGCGAAGTCGGCGCCCACCGCGGCGAACTCCTCCCGGGACCAGCCGACCCCCACCCCCAGCACGAAACGCCCGCCGGACAGGGCGTGCAGCGTCGCCGCCTGCTTGGCCAGGGTGAACGGATCGCGCATCGGCGCCACCAGCACCGACGTGCCCAGCCGCACCCGCTCGGTGCGGGCGGCCAGGTGGGCCAGTGTCACCAGCGGCTCGTACACGCCGCCGAAGGCCGTTCCGTAGGGGCCGGGCGGGAGCAGGTGGTCCGGCAGCCAGAGGGTGTCCGCCCGCAGGTCCTCGGCCCGCCGCGCGAGGTCGGTGAGGACCCGCGGCGGCATGTCCGGGGACTCGTCGGGCAGCACCACCTGGAACCGGGTCGCGTGCGTCGTGTCGGGGACCTGTTCGCTCATTCGCCGAACGTAGACCGTGCCACCGGTGTGAAGGTCAAGTCCGGTCGACGTGCCCTGTTCAGCGGCCGCCGGGGAGGGTCACCGTGACGATCACGGCCCGGTGGTCGCTGCCGGCCACCTCCACCACCTCCAGGTCGCTCGGTTCCGTGTCCAGGGGCACCAGCACGTGGTCGATGGTCACCGGGGGAAGCACCCGCCCCAGGACCGGCCAGGTCGGGCGGAAGCCCTCGCCCAGGTCGGCCGCCGCGTCCTGGTAGCCCGAATCCAGCACCTCGCGCAGGGCGGCGTGGTCCAGGGTGGCGTTGAAGTCCCCGGCCAGGATGCGACGCACGCCCTGCGGCGGGGGAGCGGTCAGCGCCGCCAGCTCGGCCTCCCAGGCCGCGGTGTACCGCGGGTCCAGCGGGGGAGGCGTGTGCACCGACACCACCTCCACCGCCGCCGTCCCGCCGTACGCCCGGTCCGGGACCTCCATCGCCGCGACGGGCATCGCGAACCAGTCCGGCCCGTTCAGCGAGCCCGCGTCGGTCAGCGGCAGCACCGCGTGCACGGTGCTCCCCTCCACCCCGGCCCCGGAGTGGTCGACGGTGTACGGCAGCAGGTCGTCGAGCCCGGCGGCGGACAGGTCGGACAGCAGCTCCGGGGTGACCTCCTGGAGGGCCAGCACGTCCACCTCCTGCGTGCGGACCAGGTCGACGATCTCGTCGACGCGCGCCCCGCCGCCCAGGGCGTTGAAGGACATCACGCGCAGCGCCGGTCCGTGCATGAAGCCCCTTCCCATGAGATCCACCTCCCGGGGCAGGACCGCCGCGACCAGGACGGCGGCCGCCACGGCGAGGACGGCCAGGGAGACCCACCGGCGCAGTACTCCGGCGACGGTGACGGCCAGGACGGCCGCCCCCGCCACGTAGGGGGTGTAGGCCATGAGCGGGACCAGGGGGAATCCGCGCTCCAGTCCCAGCTCGCGCAGGACGGCGAAGGCCGCGAACCCCGCCGCCACCAGGCCCACGGCGACCGTCACCCCGGGGGACCGGCCCGTCCCCGCCGTCGTCCCCGTCGTGCGTACGTCCATCCCGTCGCCTCTCTCCGGTTCTCTCCGTGTCATCCCCGCCGCACCCGCCCGCCGGTCCTCCACCGGGCTCAGGCCGCCGACACGGGCAGCACGAGCTCCACCACCAGCGCTCGGTGCGTCGATCCGGGGACCTCCACCGCCGTGAATTCCCCGGCCCGGGCCCGGTCGTCCACCAGAACGTGGTCCAGGGTCACCGGGGGCAGCGGCGGTCCGTCCACCGGCCAGGTGCCGACCAGGCCCCGCCCCAGATCGGCGGCCGCGTCCCGGTACCCGGTGTCCAGGACGCCGCGCAGGGCGGCGTGGTCCAGGGTGGCGTTGAAGTCCCCGGCCAGGATCCGCAACGGCCCGTCCGGGCCGGCCGGGGGCAGACCGGCCAGGCCGTCGTCCCAGGCGGCCATGGACGAGGGGCGGCGCGGGGACATCGGGTGCACCGACACCACCTCCACCTCCAGGGGCTCCGTCTCGCCGTCGCCCGGGATTGACATTCCGGCCAGCGGCATGGCCAGCGAGCCGATGTCGTGCCCGATGTCGCCCAGGTCCGTCAGCGGGTGGACCGAGTGGACCGTTCCGCCGGCCGCCGCAGGGGCCGAGTGGTCGACGCTGTACGGCAGCAGGTCGTCGAGCCCGGCCGCCGACAGGTCGGCCGCCAGCTCCGGGGTGACCTCCTGGAGCGCCAGCACGTCCGGCTCGTGCTCGCGGACCAGGGCCACGATGTTCTCCGCGGGGGTGTGCCCGAAGTGGGCGTTGAGGGTGGCCACCCGCAGGAGGACGCCCCGGGGTCCCGTGTCGGCGCCGGGGACCGCGCGGGGCAGGACCGCCGCGACCAGGACGGCGGCCGTCACGGCGAGGACGGCCAGGGAGACCCACCGGCGCAGTACTCCGGCGACGGTGACGGCCAGGACGGCCGCCCCCGCCACGTAGGGGGTGTAGGCCATGAGCGGGACCAGCGGGAAACCGGTCTCCAGGCCCGGCCCGCGGATCAGCGCGAAGACGGCGAACCCCGCAGCCACCAGACCCACCAGGGCGGTCACGGCCCGCGACCGCCGCCCGCCCACCGGTACGCCCTCCGCCAACGGTGCGTTCTCCGCCATCGGTCCTCCCTCGTGGTCGCCCATCGGGGTGGTGGGATCCCGGGAACCGCGGGCAGGTTGCGGACGAACGCGGCCGGATACGGATCCGCCGGCCGGTTTCACCAGGACCGCCCCGCCGCGGACAGCACCGACAGCACCCCCTCCATGCAGGAGTTCTCCGGCATCCCGGACCGCCGCACCAGGAACGCCGTGTTGATCGGCGGGTCCTCCGGCTCCAGCAGCGTCACCAGCCGCCCCGCGTCCAGCTCCCCCCGGCACAGGTAGCGGGGCAGCACACTGATCCCGGCGCCGCCCGCCACCGTGGCCATCACCGCTCGCAGATCCGGCACGGCCACCGCGACCTTGCAGGTCAGCCGCACCCCGAACACGTGCCGCCAGTACCGGCGCAGGATCGGCAGGCTCTCGTCGTAGGCCACCAGCGGGACCCCGCACAGGGCCGGTGCCCCCTGCCGGGCGAGGCGCTCCGGGTCGATGCGCTCCGCCCACAGCGGCGCGCCCACCAGCACGAACTCCTCGTCCGCCAGCGGCTCGGCCACCAGTGAGCGCCCGCGCGGCCGTACCGTGGACACCACCAGGTCGTGCCGGCCCGCGCGCAGTTCCTCCAGCAGGTCGTCGGAGAGGCCGTGGCGCACCCGCAGCCGCAGCCCCTCCGACTCCACCAGCGGTGCCAGAGTGGGCAGCACCAGCACCTGGAGCGCCTCCGCCGGGCCCGCCAGCCGCAGCGGCCGGTGCGGGACCGCCGGGCCGGCCCCGGCCACGAGCTCCAGCGCGTCCAGGGGCTCGGCGACCCGTGCCGCCAGTTCGTTGGCCTCCGCGGTCGGCGCGACACCGCGCGGCAGCCGCTCGAACAGGGAATACCCCAGCCGGCGCTCCAGGGCGCGTATCTGAGTGGTCACGGTCGGCTGTGACAGGCGCAACGCCTGCGCGGCGGCGGTGAAGGACCCGGACCGGTGCACGGCCAGGAACGTCCGCAACTGCTGGAGATCCAGCGGGGCGGGGCCGGTCTCGACGGGAACGTCCTGGAGGACCGCCGTCGATCCATTGGAATGCCTATGGCTCACTTCGGCGATTTTATTGGTCGATCAATACGTGGGGGTACTAGCGTCTGCCCCCGGGGCCACCGCCCACCGCGCGGGCCCGTCTCCGTTCCCGCGGCCATCCGTTCGAGAGGTTCCACCGTGTCCGTCATCAGCAGGGAAGTTCACCTGGTCGCCCGTCCGGTCGGGGAGCCCGTCCCCACCGACTTCGCACTCGTCGAGACCACCCTGCCCGACCCCGGCCCCGGGCAGGTCCTGGTCCGCAACGAGTGGATCTCCGTCGACCCGTACATGCGCGGCCGGATGAACGACTCCAAGTCCTACGTCGCCCCCTACCGCCTCGGCGCGGCCATGGAGGGCGGCGCGGTCGGCACGGTCGTCGCCTCCGGCGACGACTCGGTCCCGGTCGGCGCCACCGTGCTGCACTTCCTGGGCTGGCGCGACCACGCGCTGGCGCCCGCCGAGGCGGTCCGGGTCGTCGACGCCGGGGCCGCCCCCGCCCAGGCCTACCTCAACGCGCTGGGCATGATCGGCTTCACCGCCTACGTCGGCCTCACCGAGATCGCCCCCGTCCGCGAGGGCGACGTGGTGTTCGTCTCCGGCGCCGCCGGGGCGGTCGGCTCCCTCGCCGGGCAGATCGCCCGCCGCCTGGGCGCCGCCAAGGTCATCGGTTCGGCAGGGGGGCCGGAGAAGAAGCGCCGCCTGGTCGAGGAGTTCGGCTACGACGCCGCCATCGACTACCGCGAGGGCCGGCTGGAGGAGCAGTTGGCCCAGGCCGCCCCCGACGGGATCGACGTCTACTTCGACAACGTCGGCGGCGACCACCTGCGGGCGGCCATCGCCGCCGCGCGCGATCACGCCCGCATCGCGCTGTGCGGGGCGATCTCCCAGTACAACGCCACCGAGCCGGTGCCCGGGCCGGACAACCTGTTCCTCGCCGTGGGCAAGCGGCTCACCCTGCGCGGCTTCATCGTCGGCGACCACTCGCACCTCATGGGCGAGTACGCCCGGCGCGCCGCCGGGTGGCTGGCCGACGGCGACCTGCGCGTGGAGGAGACCGTGGTGGACGGCATCGACAACGCCGTCACCGCGTTCCTGGACATGATGCGCGGCGCCAACACCGGCAAGATGCTGGTCCGCCTGTCCCACTAGGCCGTGTTCGGCGGATGCCTTCGTGCGGCTCGGCGCTCGCGGCGGGCGCCGGGAGCGGCCGTGAGGCAGCCTCTCGCAGGACGACGAGCGCAGGTCGGCCCGGGGGGACGGTCGTCCGAGCGAAGGCGGCGCCGCGGGAGACCGCCTCGCGGCTCCGTGGCGGTACCGCGCCGAAGGCGTCCGTTGAGGGTGGTGGCGGGCGACGGGCGGGCCCGGAATGATCCGCTGAACACGCCCTGGGCCGCTCCCGGCCCCCGCACCACCCCCGTCTTCGTCTCCGTGACCCAGGAAAGGGACCCATGCAGTACGTCACTCTCAACAACGGCACCCGTATGCCGCAGCTCGGGTTCGGGGTCTGGCAGATCCCCGACGACCAGGCCCAGGCCTCCGTCGAGACCGCACTGGAGGTCGGCTACCGCAGCATCGACACCGCCCGCCTCTACGACAACGAGGCGGGCACCGGCCGGGCCCTGGCCGCCTCCGGGCTGCCCCGCGAGGAGCTGTTCGTCACCACCAAGCTGTGGAACGACGACCAGGGCGCCGACAAGGCCCTCAGGGCGTTCGACGCGAGCCTGGAGCGCCTGGGGCTGGACTACGTCGACCTGTACCTGATCCACTGGCCGGTCCCGGCCCAGGACGCCTACATCGACACCTGGAAGGTGCTGGAGCGCATCGCCGCCGAGGGCCGCGCCAAGGCGGTCGGCGTGTCCAACTTCAGCGAGAAGACCCTGGCCCGCCTGCTGGAGAACACCGACCTGGTGCCCGCGGTCAACCAGATCGAGCTGCACCCGTACTTCTCCCAGAAGTCCATGCGCGGGCTCAACGCCGCCCACGGCATCCACACCGAGGCGTGGAGCCCGCTCGGCCAGGGCAAGGGCCTGCTGGAGGAACCGGTGCTGGCGGAGGTCGGGGCGAAGTACGGCAAGTCCGCCGCCCAGGTGGTGCTGCGCTGGCAGCTACAGATCGGCAACGTCGTGATCCCCAAGTCGGCGACCCCGTCCCGCATCGCGGAGAACTTCGACGTTTTCGACTTCGCACTGGAGGGCGACGACCTGGACAGGATCGGCTCCCTGGACCGCGGCGGCCGCATCGGGCCGGACCCGGACGAGTTCAACGTCGTCTGATCCCGGCGGGCGGAGGGCGCTCCCGACCGGCGGGGCGCCCTCCGGCGTTCTCCCGCACCGGCGGCCGGTGCCGCCCGCCTCCGGTCCGCGCCGGTCCCCGGCCGCTCTTCTGTGTGGCACGGAGCGAGAGCGCACGGGAGCGGACACGTTTCGCGGACCCGGCAAGGTCACGGAACGCCTTCCCCCGGTCGCTTCCGCCCCCGGAGTGGCACGGGGCGCACGGGAGGCGTACAGTCCTCTCTTGGCGCGCCGGGCAGCAGACCGGCGAACAGCACTCTCCCTACGCGAAATACCAGATCCATGACCGTCGTTCCTTCGCGCACCGCGCGTGTCTATCGCTCCGAGAGCGCCGAGCGTTCGGTACACGCCTGGTGCCACAAAGCCCTCAGTCGCTGGCCCGAGCTCGGCCCCCTGCCCCCCGTGGACACCCGCATGGGCAGCACCCAGGCGTTCCGGTCCACCGGCGGTCCCGGGACCCCGGTCCTGATCCTGTCCGGAACCAACTTCACCGCCGCCACCACGGTGCCCGCGGCCCGGGCCCTGGCCGCGGACCGCCCCGTGTACCTGGTGGACCTGCCCGGACAGCCCGGGCTCAGCTGCGGCGAGCGGATCGGCAAACCGGGGATCGAGGCGTACGGAGCCTGGCTCGACGAGCTCCTGCCCCAGATCACCGACCGGCCGGTCATCGTGCTCGGCCACTCCCGGGGCGCCGCCATCGCCCTGGCCTCCACCCCCTCGCCGCTGGTCGCCGGGCTGTTGCTGCTCAACCCCGCCGGGCTGACCGCGCCCGGGATGACCTCCGAGTCGATGCGCGCCACCCTGCCGTGGATGCTCCGCCCCACCGAGCAGAACAGCGGACGCCTCGTCGAGTTCCTCAGCGGGCCGCAGACCCCCTGCGAGGAGCACCGGGAGGAGGCCGAGTGGCTGACCCTGGTCGCGCGCAGCTGCCGCACCGGGTCCACGCCCAGCCCGCTGTACGCGGAGCAGATCCGCGCCTGGTCCGACACGCCCGTCGCGGTCGCCACCGGGTCGCACGACCCGTTCTTCTCACCCGCGCGCCTGCACGGGCCCGCCCGGCGCTTCCTGGACGCCGAGGTCCACACGATCGAGGGCGCCGGGCACCTGTCCCTGTACGAGAACCCCGAACAGGTCTGCGGACTGCTGCGCTCGCTCGACCCCGCCTGAGGAACCGGGGCGGCCCGCAGCCGTGTCCCGCCCGGCATCGGGCGGCGGGAGCGGCAAGACTCTTCGTGACGACATCATCACGGGGAGGCGCATATGCTCGATAAGGCGGCGAGAGCCCTCGGTCTCAGGACCGATCCGGTCATCTTCTTCGGCGCGGTCGCGGTGACGGCCCTGTTCGTGGTGTGCGCCATCGTCTTCACCGACACGGTGGACGCGCTCTTCGGCGCCGTGTCCGACTGGATCCTCACCCACCTGGGATGGTTCTACATCCTGGGGGTCACCACCTTCCTGGCCTTCCTCGTCTGGATCGCCCTGAGCAGGTACGGCCGCGTCCGGCTCGGCGGCGACGACAGCCGGCCCGACTACAGCGACCCCGTCTGGTTCTGCATGCTCTTCGCCGCCGGTATCGGCAGCATCCTCATGTTCTGGGGTGTGGCCGAGCCCATCAGCCACTTCGCCGAGCCGCCGCTGCGCGACGTGGAGCCGGAATCGGTGCAGGCGGCGAGCGAGGCCATGGGGTTCACCCTCTACCACTTCGGCCTGCACACCTGGACGATCTTCTGCCTTCCGGGGCTCGCCTTCGCCTACTTCGCGTACCGCAAGGGGCTGCCGTTCCGGGTGAGCTCGATCCTGTACCCGTTCCTCGGGGAACGCGCACTGGGGCCGATCGGACGTTTCATCGACGCGTTCGCGGTCCTGGGCACGCTCTTCGGGGTCGCCGTCACCATCGGCCTGGGCACCATGCAGATCAACAGCGGACTGCACACGCTCTTCGGGGTCCCGGAGAACAGGGCCGTCCAGCTCATCCTCATCGCCTCCGTGACCACCCTCGCGGTGATCTCCGTGGCCACCGGTCTGGACATCGGCATCAAGTGGCTGTCCACCGCGAACATCGTGCTGGCCGTCGGGCTGCTCGTCTTCGTCTTCCTCGCCGGCTCCAGCCTCTACCTGGCCAAGGGGGTCATCGAGACCACCGGCATCTACCTGGAGTCGCTGATCCCGCTCTCCTTCTGGAACGACACCTTCGGCAACACCGGGTGGCAGGGGTCGTGGACGGTCTTCTACTGGGCCTGGACCATCACCTGGTCGCCGTTCGTGGGGATCTTCGTCGCCCGCATCTCCCGGGGGCGGACCATCCGGGAGTTCGTCCTGGGCGTCCTGGCCGTGCCCACCGCCTTCAGCATCATCTGGTTCGGGGTCTTCGGCCTGTCCGCGTTCGACATCGAGATGAACCAGGGCGGGGAGCTGGTCCGCAACGTCGTGGTGGAGGAGGACATCCCCGGTGCGCTGTTCGCCTTCCTCGCCCACTACCCCCTGCCGACCCTCATCTCCGCGGTGAGCATCCTCATCGTGGTCGTCTTCTTCACCACCTCCTCGGACTCCGCCTCGCTCGTGGTCGACATGCTGTGCGCGGGAGGGCCCGAGTCACCCACCCGCCAGCGGGTGTTCTGGGGCATCACCGAAGGCGTGGTGGCCGCCACCGTGCTCACCGCGAGCGGGGTGGGCGGGCTGGAGGCCCTACAGCAGACGATCATCGTCTTCGGGCTGCCGTTCTTCGTCCTCGCCTTCTTCATGATGGTCGGCCTGGTGCGCAGCCTGCGCCGGGAGCCGGAGAGCGCCTTCCAGCGGCGCCCCCGGCACGGTGCGGAACCCGGGGAGGGGAAGAAGGCCGAAGCGGCCGATGCGTAGCCCGTCACGGTCGGGGCGCCGCCGGGTCCCGTCGGCGCCCCGGGGGTCGGGCGGAACTCACCCCGGCCAGAAGAAGTCGTCCAGGGCCCGGTACAGCTCCAGCAGCTCCGGGTCGACCAGGTCGCGGCCGTAGGCGTCCAGGAACGCCTCGGCGTCGCGCGGCCCGAACGACGGGTTGAGGTCGCTCAGCATGCTGCCCGTCATGTCCGCCAGGTCCAGGTGGCGGTCGCCCACGCCCACCCGGCCCAGATCGATGAGGGACCACCCGCCCTCCCCGTCCAGCAGGACGTTGGGCAGGCAGTAGTCGCCGTGCAGCAGGACCGGCCCGGACACCGGGATCCGCCCCAGCCGCTCTGCCAGCCCGGACAGCACCTCACCCGCTCGCCGCCCCGCGCCGTTCCCGGCGGACACCGCGGTCGTGCCGTCACCCGTCTTTTCGGCGGGCGTCTGTGGTGCGGCGCTTTCCACCTGCCTTCCTGGGTCGCCTTCGGTGGGCGTTCTGGTCGTGCCGCCGCTCGTCCTTTCAACGGACGCCTGCGGTGCGGCGCCCTCGACCTGCCTTCCTGGGTCGCCTCCGGTGGGCGTTCTGGTCGTGCCGCCGCTCGTCCTTTCAACGGACACCTGCGGTGCGGCGCCCTCCACCCATCGCCCGCCGCCGTTCCCCGCGGGCGGCACCGCGGCGCTCTCCCCGGGGAGCTCCGGGGTGTGGCCCTGCGCCCGCCAACCGCGGTCGACCGCGCCCGAGGCCACCCGCTCGCGCGCCTGCTCCAGCAGCACGTCCGGGCCCATCGGGAACGGAAGCCCCGCCACCGGGACGGCGTGCAGCTCACGCAGCGCGCGGGCCAGCAGGGCGATCAGGTCCGTGCGGTCGTGCCCCGGCTCGTGGGCGCCCCGGCCGGGGAGGTGCTCCATGGTCAGCCAGTACGTCCCCCGCCACCGACCGGAGTCCAGCAGCCGGGGGACCGGCAGCGCCGTGTCGGCCAGCAGGCGCAGCCGACGCTCGGTGCCGACCAGTTCGGCCACCTGCTCGCGGCGGCCCGGGTCCGCCGACTTGAACACCGCGGTCGGCCGCCCCGCGACGTACAGGCGGGCGACCCGTGCCCCGGACAGGCCCACGTCGACCTCCTCGACCCGGTCGGCGGTGACACCCGGCGGCAGCGACATGACCGGCAGCGTAACCGGGCTGCGGCTGCCGCTTCCACCGGTTTTCCCCGGTCGCCGGGCCCGTGCCGCGGCGCCTGTCAGCGGTGGCGCCCGCGGGACCCGCCGCGCCGGACAGCCGAGGCGGTGGTGCCCGCGGGGTGTGGCGGCGAGCCGCCGCATGGGCGCCTCGGGGACGACGGCTCCGGCCTCGGGACCGCGCACCCGCGGGGACCCGCTCCGCCCGCGGTGCCGCTATTGCTCACGGCTCGCGCGGGGGTCCATCCCGATGGCGGGCAGGATCACCTCGTCGACGATCCGGGCGAGGCGGTCGCGGTCCGGGGAACGGCCGTGGTCGACCGCGTACTTGAGGACCATCGCCTCGCCGATGTCGACCGTCACGTCGGTGACCCGGGCCGGGTCGATGCGGCCCTGTTCGGCGTAGTGCAACAGGACGGTACGGGTGAAGCGGCCGCCCTTGGGGTCGAACACCTCGCTCTCGAACCGCTCGTGCAGGCCCGGGTCGCGCAGGGACTCGGCGATCACCGCGAACATCGCCCGCCCCAGCGGGTCCTCGCCCAGTTCGGCCAGGATGACCAACGACTCGATGAGGTCGCCGCGCAGGTCGCCCGCGTCCGGGGAGGGGGTCTCCTGCGGGAAGTGGCTGTACATCGCGTCCAGCAGGATGTCGGCGGGCACCGACCAGCGCCGGTACAGCGAGGTCTTGGCGGTGCCCGCGCGGCGGGCGATGCCCTCCATGGACAGTCCCGAGACCCCGTTCTCCGCGGCCTCCAGGATCGCGGCCTGGTGGATGGCGTCGACGAGGTCGCTCCCGCGCCTGCGCGTCCTCCGGCCGACGGTCTCCTCGTTCCGGTCGTCCACAGGGGTTCCCAACTAAGCTACGGTGTCGTATCTTAAAGATGCGGCATTGGATACGGCTTCGTATCTTACCTTGTTCTGTGGGTCCAGCCGTGCCCGTGCCGCCCTCCGACGGAAATCCGATCTCGAATGGAGTCGTTCCGCATGCCCTCCATCCGCCCCTCACCCACCACAGCCGTCCACGGCACCGACCTGTCGGGCCGAGCGATCGCCCCCGACCTCGCCCGCGGCGTGATGCTCCTGATCATCGCCGTGGTGCACGCCCACATCTTCCGGCTCATGACCAACGGCGACCTCGCGGGCGCCCCCGCCGGCGTGCTCGACACGGTGACGACGATGGCGGTGCTGCTGCTCGCCGAGGCGCGCGGCTACCCCATGTTCGCCGCCCTGTTCGGGTACGGCCTGGCCTGGATCCACCTCCGGCGGGTCGGCGAGGGCCGCACCTGGCCCTGGGTCCGCGCCCTGGTGCGCAGACGCGGCCGCTGGATGGTGGCCATCGGGCTGGCGCACGTGGTGCTGCTCTTCTTCGGCGACATCATCTCGGTGTACGGGCTCATCGCCCTGCTGTTCGCCGGGCTGCTGCACGTCAGCGACCGACGGCTGCTCGCCCACGGGTTCACCTGGATGGCGGTCGGCTCCCTGGTCTACGCGCTGGGTACCACCATGCCCGCGGCCACCTCCGCCGAGGGCGGGGGAGCGCTGAGCCCCGACCCGCTGGTCGACCTGGGAATGCGGCTGCTGACGTGGCCGTTCATGACACCGCTGCTGCTGGTCACCTCGGTGTTCCCGTTCGTCGTCGGGGTGTGGGCCGCCCGCCGACGCGTCCTGGAGCGCCCACAGGACCACCTGGCGCTGCTCCGCCGGGTCGCCGGGATCGGCATTCCGCTCGCCGTCATCGGCGGGCTGCCCTGGGCCCTGACGGGTGCCGGGCTGTGGTCGCCGTCTTCGGCCGCCGTCGAGGCCGTCGGAGCCTGGCTGCACGTGCTCACCGGCTACGCGGGCGGGTTCGGCTACGCGGCGCTGATCGCTCTGGTGGCGGTGCGCATCGGCGGGCGGCAAGGGCCGGTGGTGCGGGCCCTGGTCGCCACGGGGCAGCGGTCGATGACCTGCTACCTGTTGCAATCGGTGGCCTGGATGGTGCTGTTCATGCCGTACACGCTGAACCTGGGCGCCGGGATTTCCGACACCGCCTCGGTGCTGGTGGGCGCCGCCGTCTGGGCGGTCACCGTGGTCCTGGCGGATCTGATGCGCCGCTTCGGGGCGCGCGGTCCCGCCGAGCGGTTCCTGCGCTGGTGCACCTACGCGCCGGTCCGCCACGACCGGATGGAGGACGACCACCCACGGAGACCAGCCGCGGAGCGCACGGCCCCCTGAACCGGCACCACTTGAGCCGGCGTCCCTCAACCGGCGCCTCGGGGGCCACGGTGCCTCTCCCGGCCCTCGGACACCACGGGACAACGGGACCACCGGTGGGGGCGGGGGCTCCGGGCGGCTGGGAACATGGCGGAATGGGACTTTCAGACCATGACTTCCTCCAGGACACCGCGGCCCGGCTGAGCGGGCTGACCGGGGTGCGGGCGGTGGCCCTGGGCGGGTCGCGGGCGCAGGGGACGCACCGGGACGACAGTGATTGGGATCTGGCGGTCTACTACCGGGGGAGGTTCGATCCGCAGGAGCTGAGGGACCTCGGCTGGCCCGGCGAGGTGTCGGAGGTCGGTGGCTGGGGCGGGGGTGTGTTCAACGGCGGCGCGTGGCTGCGCATCGACGGCCGCCGGGTGGACGTGCACTACCGGGACCTGGAGGTGGTGGAACGGGAGATCACGCGGGCACGGGCCGGTGACTTCGATGTGGAGCCCCTGCTGTTCCACCTGGTCGGCATCCCCACCTACCTGGTGGTCGCAGAGCTCGCCCTGGGCCGCACCCTCCTCGGGGAACTGCCCCGGCCGGACTACCCACAGGCGCTGCGCCGCAACGCCCCGCCCCGTTGGCGCGAGGTCGCCGCGGCCACGCTCGGATACGCCGAGCACGACCACGCTCCACAAGGGCGGGTGAGCCAGACCGCGGGCCTCATCGCGCAGGCGGCCGCCCAGACGGCGCACGCCGTGCTGGCCGGGCGCGGAGAGTGGACGACCAACGACAAGGACCTGCTGGCCAGAGCCGGATTGGAGGAGATCGACCTGGTCATCGCCGGGATGACCGCCGACCCCCAGGACCTGGTGGCGGCCGTCGCCGAGGCGGGACGGGTCTTCGCCACGGCGTGAGCGAGGGTCACGGTGCGAGCGAGCGGCACCCGGTGAGGCCGCGTCCTGAGTTCATGCCCCATCGGGTGGAGTGAGAACACCGGCTGTTCTAGCAGGGACGGGCCGCCGACCGGTGCGCCGTCCCCTCCGGCCTCCGGGGCCCAGCGGCCGGGGCCGAACGGGGTCCCACCGCTCGGTGGGAGACCATGCGTGCCGGTCGCGGTGCGGCTCCCGGTGGCCTCAGGGCGCGCTCGGCTTTCGGGGCCGTGTCCACGCGCACCCGCCGTGCCGCACCGCCGAGCCTGCGACATGCGGCGCGGCGGGGTGTGCGGCGGCGGGGTGCGACCCGATGGGAGGTGCGGCCGGTCGGTCGGCGCGGACGCCGACCGACCGGAAGGCTTCACCGGCCACGCCCTACAGCGGCGCGTCCCACACCATGTCGACGACCCCACTGATGGTGGCGTACCCCGCCCGGGCGAAGGCCGCGGCCATGGGCGTGTTCCCCAGGTCGGTGGCGGCCCGGACGTACGTCTCGCCGCCCTCCTCGACCAGCACCCGGGTGCCCTCGGCCAGCAGGTCGTCGATGTACCCGTTGCCCCGGTGCTCGGGCAGCACCGCGATGTACCCGATGATCGGGTGCTTGGCGTTGCGGGCGGGAAGGACGAACCCGACCGGCTCCCCGTCGGGTCGGGTGGCGATCCGCCACCAGGACCGCGGCGTGGAGTAGCGCCCGAACTCCTGGGCGAACTCGTCGGCGACGATCTCCTCGGGGGTCTTGGTCCGGAGTTCGTGCCGGTGGTGGGCGTCCAGGCTGCCCCGCACCGCGCGCTCCATCAGGTCCCGCATCTCCTGCTCGTCCCGGATCTCCCGGAAGCGCAGCCGGTCGCCGGGGTTCGGACCGGCTTCCTTCAGGTCCCACTGGAAGCGGAGCCGTTCCACGAGCAGGGAGCCGCCGGTCTTCTCCACGACGGCCATCCGCTCGGTCACGGCCCGGTGCTCGCGCGGGTCGGAACGCCAATCGGCGGACACGAACCGCAGGAACTCGGGCGGCACCGTTCCGGGCGGGAGGGCGGCGGCCAGCGCCGTGCGCAGCAGGTGTTCGAGGACGGCCTCCCGGTCCAGGTCGGCGGCCTCGTCGTCGACGTCGAGGACGTCGATCAGCAGCGGCGCGTCGCCCGGCTTCGCCGCCCAGAAGGACAGCCGGGCCACCGGTCGGTCACCGGCCAGGGCCAGCCACATCCACGCGGAGCGGCGGCGGCCTTCGGCCAGGTCCTCGGCGAATTCGTCGTTCAGCAGGTACGGGAACCGGTTGAACAGGGACAGCTCGTCGGGTCCGGTGATCGGACGGACGGTCAGGTCGGATACTGCAACAGTCAAGGCGACACCTTCATGTGTGCGCCCGACCGCCCGGAGGCGGGCCGCATGAGCCCTATCGGTTCCCCCGGGAGGACACGAGCGCGATGTGCACGGTGGACATGGCCCGGCCTCCTTTCGTTCTGGAACCCCGGTTCACCGTTCGTTCCGGGGCTCGTATTTTCTACCGGCCGGGCGCCGGAGCACGCAACCCCATATCTCACGCGGTTTCCGGTTCCCTGTCGGCCCGCACACCCCTCCGCGCGGTGATGACCCAGGTCAGCGTCCCGGCGACCAGGCCCCAGAACGCCGACCCGATCCCCAGGAACGTGATCCCCGACGCCGTCGCCAGGAACGTCACCAGCGCGGCCTCCCGCGAGCGCTCGTCCGACAGCGCCGACGACAGCGACCCACCGATCGTGCCGAGCAGGCCGAGCCCGGCGATGGCCGCGATCAGCGCCGGGGGCAGCGCCACCAGCAGGGCCGCGACGGTCGCCCCGAACACGCCGACGACCAGGTAGAACACCCCCGCCCACACCCCGGCCAGGAACCGCCGCTCCCGGTCGGGGTGGGCCTGGGGCCCGGTGCAGATCGCGGCGGTGATCGCCGCCAGGTTCATCCCGAAGCAGCCGAACGGCGCCAGCACCAGGTTGGTCGCCCCGGTCCACCCGATCAGCGGGGAGACCGGAACCCGGTAGCCGTCGTTGCGCAGCACCGCCACCCCGGGCAGGTTCTGCGACGCCATCGTCACCACGAACAGCGGCACCCCCACGCTCACCAGCACCTGCCAGGAGAACTCGGGGACGACGAGCACCGGCACCGCCACCCGGGGCGTCACCCCGGACAGGTCCAGCGTTCCGCCCAGCGCCGCCACGGCGCCCCCGGCGACCAGCGCGGCGGGCACCGCGTAACGCGGCGACCAGCGGCGGGCCGCCAGGTACACCGCGAACATGGCGGCCACCACGGCGAGGTCGCCCTGCATGCTCGTGAACAGGCCGATCCCGAACTGCAACAGCACCCCGGCCAGCAGCCCGGCGGCCAGCGGCACGGGGATGCGGTCCATGACCTTCTCGAACCAGCCGGTGACCCCGCTCAGGGTGATCAGCGCGGCCGAGAACACGAACGCCCCGACCGCCTGCGCCAGCGTCACACCGTCCAGGCCCACCGCCAGCAGCGCGGCGCCGGGCGTGGACCAGGCGGTGACCACGGGGGCCCGGTGGCGCAGGGACAGACCGACGCAGGTGACGGCCATGCCCACACCCAGGGCGAGCATCCACGACGCGATCTGCCCGGAGTCGGCCCCGGCCGCCTCGGCGGCGGTGAACACGATGGCCGCGGAACTCGTCACTCCGACCAGCACTGCGACCAGCCCGGCGGTGACGGCGGGCAGGGGGGTGACGGAACCGGCGAACCGGAGCAGGGTCCTCATGGGGGTCCATCCTGGCGAGTCCGATCCGGCACGCTCACGGCGGGGTGGCCCCATGACCGGATGACACACCCGGCCCGCCGAAAACCACCTGCCCCCGGGCGGACCCGGATGTGAACATGACCGCATGAGCATCTTCGACGACCTGGTGGCCGAGGCCGCAGACGCACCCGTGGCGGGATGGGACTTCTCCTGGCTGGACGGCCGCGCCACCGAGCAGCGCCCCTCCTGGGGCTACCACCGGCTGGTGGCCGAACGCATGGCGCGGGCGGGCGCGGCCCTGGACGTGCAGACCGGGGGCGGGGAACTCCTTGCGGGCGTCCCCCGCAGGCCGCCGCTGACGGTGGCCACCGAGGGGTGGCCGCCGAACGTCGCCAAGGCGACCCGGCTGCTGCACCCCTTGGGCACCGCGGTGGTCGCCGCGGCCGACACCGACCCGCTGCCGTTCGGGGACGACGCCTTCGACCTGGTGGTCTCCCGCCATCCGGTGGCCGCGAACTGGCCCGAGATCGCCCGGGTGCTGGCTCCGGGCGGCACCTACCTGTCCCAGGAGGTCGGTCCGGCGAGCGTCTTCGAGGTCGTGGAGTTCTTCCTCGGGCCGCAGCCGGAGGAGACCCGGACGAGCCGCCATCCCGACCACGCCCGGCGCGCCGCCGAAAGGGCAGGGCTGGAGGTGGTGGACCTGCGGTCGGAGGAGCTGCACACCGAGTTCTTCGACGTCGGCGCGGTGGTCTACTTCCTGCGCAAGGTCGTGTGGATGGTCCCGGACTTCACCGTGGAGAAGTACCTCGACCGGCTGCGCGCCATGCACGACCACATCGAACGCGAGGGCTCCTTCACCGCCACCACGACCCGCTTCCTCATCGAGGCCCGCGCTCCCCGGAGGCCCTGACCGCGAGCCGTCTGCGCGGCCCCCGCCGCAACCGTGCGGAGGCCCCGGGTGGGGTTCTGAGTGCTGTGACCCCGTTCGGGTTCGCCCCGGGGCTCCTGGTGGGGGTGAGTGCGGCGGTGCAGGGTCTCGCATCCGCGGTCGGTAGCGTGGCGGCGGCCCGCAGGACGGCCCAAAACACCTCACCACCGGTCCCGGGGCGTTCGGCCGACAGGGGCGGCGGCCGCTGGTCGTTCCGCTCATCCGACCGGGCGCACGCCGACAGCACCAGTGCGTCCGTCGGCGTGTGCGGATTCTCCGCGAGGGCCTGCCACACGAACGGGTACGGTGTGGCGGACGGCCGGCGCAGCCCGTCGGGACCGTGGGAGCCGCGTGCCGCCGCCGGGTGATCGGCGGGGGAGGTGCCCGCGCGGGGCGGGCACCGGGGGGCGGTCACGCCCTATCCCTCGTCCTTCGCCGAGACGCGCTGGATCACCTCGAAACCCCACAGTTCGCTGCCGGTCGCGGCGGGACCGCCGTGCCCGTGGCCGTGGCCGTGTCCGTGCCCGGTGCGGCCCGCGTCGGCGGCCGCCTGGGCGTGCCCCCGCTTGAACTCCTGGCTGTTCAGCCAGTTCTCGAAGTCCTCCTGGGACCGCCACCGGGTGTACACGAGGTACTTGTCGGTGCCCTCCACCGGACGCAGCAGCTGGAACTCCTCGAACCCGGGCTGCCCCTCCACCAGGCCCGCACGGTTGGCGAACCGCTCCTCCAGCGTGGCCCCGGCGCCCTCCGGGACGGTCAGGACGTTGAACTTGACGACGCTCACGCGGCACCTCCACGGTTGTCGGCGATCTGTACCGCCCAACCTAAGGCAACCCTCACCCGGTCCCGCGGCGCCCCCGCCGGTGTGCGTCGGCCGACGCCCCGCCGCCCCGGACCACCGAGGATCTCCGCGGCCTTCCACCGTCCCGGCCGCGCCGAGGCCCTGCCCCCGCTGCCCGACCCGTGGGCACGCGCTGTCCTGTCGGCGGTCCTCTCCCCGCGCCCCCGGCACGCCGTGGACGAGGGCGGCGGCATCCGCTTCGACGACTCCGGCGGCGGCCGGTGGGAGCCGGTCCCGGTGACGGGTGGCCGAGCCGTTCCCGCAGGCACGGAACGCTCCTGCGACGAGCACCTCTATGGGTGTGGACACGCTGGACGGTGCGCACGGCTTCTCCTGCGACCATGCCCCCGGGCCCGACTCCGGGCGCGGGACCCATGACGGGCACCGCGTCCTGGACTTCCGCTGCCTCCCCCACGCCCCGAGCGCATCCCCGGCCGGTGGCGGCGACGGCCCGATCACCGCCGGAGGGTCCGGCCCTCCGGCGGAGCGTACGGGTCGTGGTTCCGTCCTATGGCGTTCTCGTGGTCGCCTGCCGCCTCGCGCCCTGCGTCGGGATCGATTCTGCGACGCCCCGCTTTCAACACGCTTACCGTTCCCCCCGCCCGCGCCACCGCCGGGCGGTCCCCCGGAGGCGTGCACGCCGACGCCTCGGCGCCGGTGGCCGAACAGCCACGGTTCCGGCATGACCCGCCCCACCGGCGCACAGGCGGGCCGTCATCGCGAACAGCCGCGGATCGTCGCCCTCGGCCGACACCACGTCCTCGCGGATCTCGCGGGGTGACAGGCCGGGGCTCCGCGTGATCGGCGCCGCCCCGGCCAGGGAGACCGCGACCGGAACCGGACCCCACCACCAGGCCGCGTCGGCCAGGGCGACGACGGCGCACAGAGCGGCCGCCTCGACCGCGGCCACCGAGGCGAGGAGCAGCCACGCGGTGACCATGTGCCGGGTGTCCGCCCGCTCCGACGGGTTCACCGCAGACCGTGTCTGCGGGCGACCATGTTCAGGACCACCGAACGAGGCATCAGCCGCCGCAGCGCGAACACCAGCGGTGCGTTGCTGCCCACCGCGTACAGCGGCCGCGGTCCGGCGTCCTCGATCGCCCGCAGGACCGTGCGGGACACCGTCGTCGCGGGGACGCCCGCGGCCTCGTTGGCGTTGAGCGCGGCCAGCATGGTGCGGTAGTCGTCGGTGTAGGGGGAACCCTCGCGCAGGTACTGGGTGCGCCGTTCACTGATGCCGGTGTTGATGGAACCGGGCTCCACGGTGGCCACCCCGATCCCGTACGGGGAGACCTCGCGGCGCAGCGCGTTCGCGAACCCCTTGATCGCGGCCTTGGACGCCACGTACGAGGACCGGTGCGCCAGCGGGAAGCTGGCCAGCATCGACCCGACCATGATCACCCGCCCGTACCGGCGGGCGCGCATCCCCGGCAGCAGCAGCTGGGTCAGCCGCACCGCGCCGAACACGTTGAGGCGGAACAACCGCTCCAGGGCGTCCATGGGCAGCTCCTCCAGCGGCCCGCTCTGGCTCTCGCCCGCGTTGTTGACCAGCACGTCCACGTCTCCGGCCGCCTCGGCGCAGGCCGCGATGGAGTCCGCGTCGGTCAGGTCCAGGGCCAGGTACTCCACCCCGGCCACGGGGTCGGCGACGGTCTCGGGCCTGCGGCTCGTCCCGTACACGCGGTACCCGCGCCGGACCAGGTCGGCGGCGACGGCCCGGCCGATGCCGGAGGAGGCTCCGGTGACGAGCGCGGTCCGCCGGGTGGTGTTCTGCATTCGGGGGTCCTTTCGAGGGACGGGGACGGGGAGGGTGCGCTCGCGCCGCGCTGGGGGAGATGATCGCACGCCCCCTCCCGCGGGTCACGGCCGCCCGGTGTCCCAGCGGTGCGGATCGAACATGGAGATCGGCACCGCGGTCTCCCCGTCCCGCGCCAGGTCGGCCAGGGCGACACCCACCGCGGAGGCGAACTTGTACCCGTGTCCGGAGAACCCGCCGGCGACCACCAGGCCGGGCAGGTCCCGGTGGCGGCCGATGACGAAGTGCTCGTCGGAGGTCATCGTGTACATGCACGACGCCATGCGCTCGGGCAGCGGCTCGACGCCGCGCAGCCCGGCGGTGAGTTCGCCGAGGCGGCGGGCGTCGTCCGGGTCGGGTGCGCGCGGGCCCGCGTCGGGGTCGACGGGCTCGCCCCACTGGGAGCCGGGGCGGCGCGGGGCACCGGGGGCCTCGGCGTGCACGCCGATCTTCACGGTGCGCCCGTCCAGGCTGGGGAAGCCGTACCAGAGGGTGCCGTCGGGCTCGTCCCGGGCGAACACCGGGCCCGCGGCGTGCGGTGGGGCGCCCTCCGTGAGCCGGAACCAGCCCAGCACCCGGCGCTCCACCCGGATGCCGCCGCCGAGCCCGGCCAGGGCGGGCAGCAGTGCGGGCAGCCACGCCCCGGCGGTCACCACCACCCGCCGGGCCCGGATCTCGGTGTCCCCGGCGAACACGCGGGGACGGTCGGGGTCGGGCTCGATCCGGGTGACGGCGGCACCGGTGATCACGCGGGCCCCGGCGGCACGGGCCAGCCGTACCGCGGCCAGGATCGCGGCCTCGGGCAGGACGGCGCCGCCCTCCTCCTCGAAGACGCCCTCCTCACCGGGGCGCACCGCGTGCCCGGGGAAGCGCTCGGCCAGGCCGGTGCCGGACAGGTGCTCCACGGCGAGCCCGTGCCGGGCGGCCGCGGCCAGCGACCCGGCCACCGCCGCGCTGTCGGGGGCGCCCAGCATGAGCGCCCCGGTGTGGTGGACGAGCCGCTCCCCGGAGGCCTCCTCCAGTTCGGCCCAGGCCCGCCAGGCGGCCCGCACGAACGGGACGTACTCCTCGCCCTCCAGGTAGGCGGTGCGGATGATGCGGGACTCGCCGTGGCCGGATCCGCGGTCGTGGCCGGGGGTGAACCGTTCGACCCCGATGGCGTCGACCCCCTGCCGGGCCAGCCGCCACAGGGCCTGGGCGCCCATCGTGCCCAGCCCGACGACGACGGTGTCGGTCTCCATCGGATCCGCCACGTCCGCTCCTCCCACCTCGGATCGCACCCATGGTCCCAGCCCCGGACGGCCCGGACGCCCGTCCGCCGGCGGGTCGTCGGCAGACGCCCGGGCGGTGCGGGACCACCGGCACGCGGCGGCCCTACCCCGGGGTCTCGGCCGGCGGCAGCGGGGCGAGCAGCGGAACCGGCACCACGGCCCTCACCACGGCGGACACCGCGCCCGGGGCGGCGCCCGCCCCGGCCCGCGCCCGGACGCGCACGGACCGGTCCCCGCCGCCCCCCGGGTCCCCCTCGTCACGCCTGCGGACGGCGGTCGCCGGGTGCCACCGGTACTGCGGGCCACCGCTTCCCATCGCGGAATCCCGTACGCACCGGGTGTGCGCCATCGGGGCGGCGGCGCCCGCCCCGGGGCATGACGGGTCAGCCGTTCTCGCCGGTGAGGCGGTCGCGGGCGGCGTCGGCGACGGTGCCGCCCGGGTCCTCCACGAACCCGCCGACGGCGTCGGCCTGTTCCTGGAAGCCCTGCACGGCCCCGCCCGCCTCACCGAGGGCGGCCTCGCCGTACCCCTGGGCGGCCTCGGCCGCCCCACCGAGGGCCTCCTCACCGTGGCTCTGCGCGGTCTCACCGAAGCCCTGGGCCGCTTCGCCGTACCCCTGGGCGGTGTCTCCGTACCCCTGGGCGGTCTCCGTGACCCCCTGGACGGACTCCTCGGCCGCCCCGCCGAACATCCCCTTGAACCACTCCACAACGCTGTCGAACATCGACGCACGCTCCTTCTCGGTTTTGCGACCCTTACCCGGGCGCACTACCCCCGGACTGTAAGTCACGGGTAAGGGACCCGAGTGCCGCGTGGTCGAAGCGACGGGCCCTGCGGCCCGAGGAGAGGGTGGGTTCTCGGAGACCGTGTTCCGGGTTCCTCCGGCAGCCCCTGTGGCAGGGGGCCCGCGATCCCCGGGAGGTGCCTCACGAGGTCTCCGTAAGTTGGTGGGTGGCCCGGGAGGGCCGGGTGCGGCCGACGGGGTCTTGCCGTCCATGGCTTCTGAGGAGCGGCCGCGGGCCCCACCGGTCCCGCAGACGGCTTGACGACCTCATCGAGACTCCTCGGGACCGGCCGGCGGCGGCGTGAACGTCATGGCCAGCGCGACGGCCAGCAGGGCGGTCCCGGCGACCACCCCGTACACGGACCCGTACCCGGTCAGGGCGGACGCGGTGAGCACGGCACCGGTCACCGCGATCAGCAGCGAGACGCCCAGCGACTCCGCCACCTGCAACGCCGAACTGTTGCCGCCCTGCTCTCCGACCGGCGACAACGCGAGCACCAGCGAGCTCACCTGCGGATAGGCCAGGCCCATGCCCGTCCCCATCAGTACGCAGCCGAGGACGGTCACCCAGAGCGGCAGCACCCCGGCCACCAGGCCCAGCGCCGCCACCGGTCCGCACAGGGCCAGCAGCGCGGCGGCGCGCAACGAGGCGGGCGAGCCTGCGGGGGCGTCCGAGCGCCCCTGGATCCAGGCGCCCAGGGCCCAGCCGAACGCCCCGATCGCCACCACCGCGCCCGACGCCACGGGGCTGAAGTCCAGCCGGTGCTGGAGGTACAGCGGCAGGTAGATGTCGGTGGCGGCGTTGGCCGCCCCGAGCACGCCCCGGAAGACGACCAGCCGGGGGATGCCCGCGCGTGCCCGCAGCGTCCCGGCGGGCAGCAGCCGCGCGGCGGTGACCGCCGCGGCGGCCGCACCGGCCACCGTTCCCACCGCGAGCCAGGGCATCTGCTGCTGCCCGGCCAGGTGCAGGCCCAGCACCGCGACGGCCGCGGCCACCGCCCACAGACCCCGGCGGCCCACGGGGGACCCCGACGTGTGCAGGCGCGGGGCCGAGCGGGTCGCGTTCAGCAGCACCGCCAGAGAGAGCGCTGAACCGGCCAGCACCAGGGCGAACACCAGCCTCCAGTGCATCAGCTCCACCAGCGCACCGGTGACCAGCGGACCCAGGATCGACGGCAGCAGCCAGGCCGCGGTCAGCAGCCCGAACATGCGCGGACGCAGGTCCTCGGGGATGAACCGGGCGATGATCACGTAGAGCACGACCGAGTCGATGCCGCCGCCCACGCCCTGGAGCAGGCGGCCGAGGACGAAGACCGGCATGCCGGGGGCGACCGCGCACAGCGCGATGCCCACGAGGAACATCGCCGCGCCCGCGACCAGTGGGCGGCGCACCCCGCGCAGGTCGGCCCAGCGTCCGCCGACGGTCATGCCGATGAGCCCGGTGGTGGCGGTCGCGGCGAACGCCAGCGAATACCACTGCTCCGCGTGCAGGCTCCGGGCGACGACCGGCATCGCGGTGGTGATGGCGAAGGCCTCGAACGCGATGAAGGTCATCAGCCCGAACACCCCGGCCACCACGGGACGGTAGGGGGATGCCCACAGCCGCGCCCGCCCGGGCGTCCCGGTCGGCGCCGTCACCACGCACCCCCGCGGCCCGCGGTGCTCGTCGTCTCCATGCTCTCCTCCTCGCCGGGCACGGGTGCGCCCGGGAGAATTCCACAACCTCAACACGGGTCGAGGTCAAGCCGGCCGGAGCGGGCGACCTTCGTGTCCCTTCCCTGACCGGAAGCGGACATCGGGACCTTCGCCGTGTCCTCGGTCACTCCCGGATCCCTAGGATGGGCGGCGCGTGACGTACCGTGCGTCCGCGCACACGTTCCCGAGGGGGCCCACCGGTGCCGGAACCACACCGCAACGAGGCGTCGGACAACACGGGCACCCTCGTCCAGGTGCGCGACGTGCACGGGAATCTGACCATGGGGACGCTCCCTCCCCCGCCGCCGCCCCGGCGCCTGCCGCCCGCCGACATCCGGCACACCGACCGCGAGTCCGAGCTGCAAGCGATCCAGGCCACCGCGGCCGACGTGGTGCGCCGCAGGCGCGGTCGCGTCGTCCTCGTCGGGGGGCGAGCGGGCATCGGCAAGAGCGCCCTGCTCGTCGAGGCGGGCCACCTGGTGGGCGACCGCTTCCCCGACGGGGTGCTCTACTCCGACCTGGCCGCGTGGCGCGACGACAAGGGGGCCGTCGACCTGTCGGCCGCCCTGCGCGCACTGCTGCACGCCTTCCACGTCGCCGACGCCGACGACAAGGCCTCTCTCACGGCCCTGCGCGACCGCCTACGGGAGGTCACCGCCGACCGCGCGGTCCTGTTGCTCATCGACGGCGCCCACGACGCCGGCGAACTCGACCTCTTCACCCCGGGCACCGGCCCCAACCTCCTCGTCGCCGCCTGCGCCCCCGGCTTCCGCGGGACCGCCGAACTGGTCGCACGCAACGCCGAGGTCATCGCCCTGGGCGGTCTCGCCGCCCCCGACGGCCTGCGGCTGCTGGGCGAGTTCCCCTCCGTCGCGTCGCGCATGCGCGAACACGGCGGCGAGGAGGGGGCGCGGCGCCTGGTGGAACTGTGCGGCGGCCTGCCCGCGGCGCTGCGCATGGTCGCGGGCCTGCTGGACACCCAGCGCGATGTCACGATGGGCCAGGTCGTCGCGGCGGTCGAGGAGGTCCGCAGGCGTTCCCCGCGCCTGTCGGGTTTCGACGCCGTCACCGAGATCGTCCTGGACCGGCTGAGCCCGCAGGAGCGCTCACTGCTGGACCTGCTCTCCCTGCACGGCGGCCGGGCCGTTCCTCCCGGACTGGGCGACACCGCCCCGGGCGGCGGGTCCTCGCAGGTCCGGCATGCACTCGTCGCCGCCGGGATCCTCAACCGGGTGGGGGAGTCGGACGTCGGCGTCGTGGAGGCGGTCGGGGCCCGGGTCCGGGCCGGAATCGAACCCCTGAGCGGGCGCTGGCGCGACCTGGTCGACACCATCCTGCGTTTCTCGACGGCGGTGCACCACCGGGCCGACCGCGCGGCGCTGGGGGAGCGGTACCGTCTCGCGGACCGGATCGAGTCCTCCCTGGCGACCCTGCCCCCGGCCTCCTACGTGGCCCCCTTCGGGAACAAGCGCGAGGCCTCGGACTGGCAGGACGCCCATCTGGGCGACATCCCCGTTCTGATGGGGCTCGCGGTGCAGGCGGGGCGCGAGCGGGACGCGCTGCTGCTCGCCGACGCGGTCTGGCCCACCTGCCACGGACGCAGGCGACTGGCCCTGGGCGAGGCCATCTACGCGAGCGCGCTCGATTCGGCCCGGCGGCTGGGCGAGCCCGCCGCCGTGGTGCGCTGCGCCGTGTACCTGGCCCGGATCCGGATCGAGCTCGGTCGGGCGGAGCAGGCCGCGGATCTCATCGGGGAGGCCGGCCGGGCGTCGGCGGACCGGCTGGACGAGGCCGTCGTCCTGGAGGCGCGCGGTGTGCTCAAGAGCCGGTTCCCCGACGCCGAGCCCGAGGACGCGGTGGAACTGCTGACCCGTTCACGGGACATCCACCGCGAGCTGGGCCGCCCGCGCGGTGACGCCCTCCAGACCTATCAGCTGGCCGAGCAGGCCCGCCGCCGCGGCGACCTGGAACGCGCCGAGTCCGAGCTGCGCTCCGCCGACCGGGTCGCCCGCCGACGCCTGGAACAGGTCGAGGCGTCCGCCGGGGACCGGTGGGCGGCGGACGACTGGCTGCTGATCCGGGCCCGCATCGACCTGGCCCTGGCCCGGGTCCTGGCGGAGACCGGCCGGGAGGACGAAGCGCGTGACCGGGCACGGGGGGCGACCCTGGTGTACGGCGAGGCCGCCGAGCCCGTGCGCCTGATCCGGGCCCAGCGCTTCCTCGCCGACCTGGCCCGACGACAGGGCGACATCGAGCGGGCCCGGACGATCACCGGGGAGATCCGTGCTGTGGCCGAGGCCTACCACCTGGAGGAGGAGGCCCACCGGGCCCGCTGGTTCCTGGAGGGCGGCGGGGGCCGGGCCTGATCCGGACCCGGGCCGGGGCCGCTGCGGCCGGTTCCGGGGTGGGGCTCCGCGATGCGGCGGGAGACGCCCCGCCGGGCCGGCCGTTCCGACCGGCGGTGGCCGAACCCGACCACCGGCCCGGCCGTGCGCTCGCCCGGCCGGGGGTCAGCACCGCTCGGAGCCGTCGGCCCCCAGAAAACGAAAATCGCGCGGGGGGGGGGAGCCCCTCAGGCGATGGGTGCGCCCGCCCACCTCGACCTGCACCTCTCCGTGCCACTCCCGCCACGGGCGGCCCTCCCGGGACCACGCGACGGCGGCCGCGGCCAGCACGGCCGCGTCGGGCCCCTCTCCGGCCGCGCGTACCCGCATGGCCGCGCCCGACCGGTGCAGCACCAGCGCGCCGCCGTCCACCGCCGCCACCGCGAGCGCGGCCTTCGGGTACCGCTCCAACCGCCCGTGCGCCCACGCCAGTGCCGGGTCCGGCGCCGTGGACCGCCGCGCGGACCAGGCGTCCGCCGACTCCCACCGGGTCATGACCGCGTCCTCGGCATCCACCACCAGCGCCCGCCCGACGGGCCCGCGCACACCCGCCGGGAACCGCCGCAGCCGCAGCCCCGTGCCGGTGGCCTCGGCCTCCACCCGCCACGCCGTCACGTCCTCGGCGGCCTTCGCCGGGCCCTCCGGGTCCGGCAGCGGCCGGTAGTGCGCCGGTTCGGCGGGCTCGGGCAGCTCCAGCAGCCCGTACACCAGCGACCGCAGCCGCGCCGCCGATCCCCCGGGGTGGGCGATCAGCAGGTCGCCGACCCCGGCCGGGGAGGCCCGCAGCGCCTTGGCCACCTGCTCCTCCGGCGGCGGCGCCCAGGGCCCGGTGTGCAGACGGGGCGTCGCAGCGCCGAACACCGGCAGCGGCGACGCCGGGTCCAGGTCGCCGTCGTCGAACGCCGCCAGCAGCACCGGCCGCCCGATCGCCGCCGCGTAGTAGGTGGTGGACCCGGCGTCCCCGACGACCAGGTCGGCCGCGATCATCGCCGCCCGCCAGCCCTCGAACGGCGGGACCAGGACCAGCCCCGCCTCGATGTCGTCGGCGAACCACTGCTCGATCTCCCCGCGTCTGCGCGAGAACCACACGTTGGGATGGGCCACCAGCGCCACCCGGTACTCGTCGTGGGGCAGCCCCGCCAGCAGCGCCCGCACGGTCTCCCGCTGCGAGCCCAGCAGGGATCCCGGGTTCCACGTGGAGGAGAGCACGACCAGCCGCCGGTCGCCCACCCCCAGCAGCTCCCGGTACCGGTCCCGGCGCCCCAGCGCGGCGAGCATCCGGTCGAACGCGGGATCGCCCACCACCACGCCGCGACCGGCCGCCGGGGGACAGGTGCGCGCCAGCCGCTCGACCTGCTCGGGGTGGGAGAACGCCATCCGGGTCGGGACCACCCGGCCCCCGTGCAGCAGTTCGCGGGGGTCCAGCCCGGAGGCGTGCTCCAACGACCCGGGCAGGTCGCCCACCTGACGGTTGTGCCCCGCGCCGTGCGGCATCGTCAGCAACGGCATCGGCAGCCGGTGCAGCCCGCCCTTGGTGCTGGCGGCCAACGCCAGCCGGTACCGCGTGGGCCGCAGCAGCGCCTGTTCCCACGGCAGCGGCGGGTCGAACCCGGCACGGCGCAGCATCTCCTCCAGCCCGGGCTCCGAGCGCGACCCCGGAGGCACCGTGAAGGTGATGCCCACCCGGTCGTGGAAGAGACCGCAGACGTCGAGCAGGCGCCCGGCCGCGGGGACGCTGCGGGCGACGGCCAGCACCTCGCGGTCGGGGACCAGGGTCTGCCACGCGTTGGTCGGGGGGCTCACGGGCGGTGCGGTTCTCCGGGAAGGTCGGTGCGGGCGGGCGGGGCCCGCCGGGACCGACCCAGCTTAGACCGTGCCCGCGGGCGCCCACCGGGGTCCGGGAACGCCGACGGCGCCCCGCTCCGCGGCGGGGCGCCGTCGGGCGGCGGTCCGGCCTCAGGCCAGGGCGTCCGCGAGGCGGGGGACCAGGGTGTCCACCGCGTAGGGGATGGACAGCACCGAGTTGTAGGTCATGGCGCCGCGCTGGTCGATGGTGGTGACGACCACGGCGTCCTCCCGCACCACGTCCAGGTCGGCGAAGACCGGTGCGGCCTCGACCACGTCGTAGTCCTCGTCGTCGCTCAGGACCAGCAGCACGTCGCCGTCCAGCCATTCGACGTTCTCGGCGGGCACCTCCACGAAGAAGCTCTCACCGGTGTCCTGCTCGGTGATCGCCTCGGGGATCTCGAAGCCCAGCGACGCGAGGAACTGCCCGCGGGCGTCCCCGGGCAGGAACGCGCCGAACTTCCCGTCGTAGGGCAGGACGGCGGCACCGGTCAGGTCCGCGAACTCCGGGTGTTCGGCGCGGACCTCCGCCAGCAGGGCGTCGGTCTCGGCGTTGAGCTCGGCGCCCTCGTCCGGAACGCCCATCGCGGCGGCGATGGCCGCGGTGGCCTCCTCGCGTGGAACGGCGTAGGCGGCGGTCCCGGCCGGGCGGGCGACCACGGGGGCGATCTGCGACAGGTCCTCGTACACCGCCTCGTCGAACCCGGCGGAGACACCGATGATGAGGTCGGGCTCCAGGGTCGCGATCTGCTCGATGTTGGGCTCGGAGTCGGAGTCCAGCAGGGTCGTCTCCGCGTCGCCCACGAGGTCGTCGGTCCAGGGGCCCAGGCCGGTCTCGAAGAAGGAGAAGCCGGCGTTGCCGACCGGGACCGCGCCCAGGGCCAGCACGGCGTCGGCGTCGGTGACGCCCAGGGTGACGATGCGCTCGGGCGCCTCGGTGACGGTGGTCTCGCCGAACTCGTGCTCGATGGTGACCGGGAAGGCGCCCGCCTCGGCGGCGACCCCGCCACCGGGGCCGTCGGCGTCTTCGCCGCCGGAGGCGTTGTCCGCGGCGCTGCCGCAGGCGCTGAGCAGGGTCAGGGCGGCCAGGGCGGCGGCGGACGACAGGACGCGCACACGGGCGCGCGGGGTGCTGCACAGGGGAGACACGGGACTCCGTTCCAGAATCAGATAAGGCGTGCCTACCCTAAGCCATGCCCTCCTCGGGTCTCCGTCGGGGGTCACCCGTGGGACCGCCGCGTGAGTCGTCCCCGCAGTGGCCGTGCCGTGGATCTCCCAACGGTGTCCGAGGACCGGAGACGGATCGGATCCGGTGCCGCCGCCCGCCCGGCCGCCGTGGACCCGTTGTCCTTCGGTTCCATGGCGGCACCTGCGCGGCGCGGTCCGTGTCGTCATGCTCGCGCACGTGAGTGCGGACGCCATGGTCGAGCGGCGGGTCGGGCGTCGCGCCCGGCCGGCGCCGTCGCCTGTCCGGATGTCGGTGCTCGCCGCCCCGGCCGGCACCGCCGGCGTCCCGGCCGCCGGACCCCGGGCGGGCCGCCCCCGAGCCCCGAACGCGTTCGGACACGGCCCGGGGCCCGGTGCGGCACCGGGCCCCGTTCGCGCCGACGGGCGGGGAGGGCGCGTGTCCTCGCGCACCCCCTAACGCACGTACCGGGGGTTGCTCACACCGCTCTCGTGGTGGGTCCGGTCCAGCGCGGTCGCGTAGTAGGTGCGCCCGCCGCCCTCGGCGGTGAACACCGCCCGGCCGTCGTCGCCGGCGGGCACGGTCCCGAGCAGGGTCCGGGCGTCGGACACGGCGCAGTCGGGGTCGCGCCCGGGCAGGCCCTCCACCGCGTACACCGCGTAGTAGGCGGGCCGCTCGCCCCGCCCGGGCCTGATGGACAGCTCCACCCCGTCGCCCTGCGCCCCGCCGATCACCCGCGGCTCCTGCGGGGCCCGCCCGGGCAGGTCCCCGTGCAGGGGCACGAGCGCCGGGTGCCGGTAGTGCTCCTCGCGCAGGATCTCCATCGCCTCCGCCGCGTTGGTGCGCAGCGACGTCGCGCTGAAGTACACGTCGCCCAGCACCCCGGGGTGGTCCCGGTTGAAGTCCAGGTGCCGGGACAGCTCGCGCGGGTCCGACCAGGCGCCCGCGTTCCCGACCTTGTACGCGGCCTGGCCCACGTACAGGTGCACGCCGGTGCCCTCGACGACCTGCTCCCACCAGGGCACCAGCACCGCGTAGTCGGCGATCGGCAGGCCGATCTCCCAGTAGACCTGCGGGTTGATGTAGTCCACCCACCCCTCGCGGACCCACCGGCGGCTGTCGGCGAAGATGGCGTCGTAGGACTGGAGGCCGTTGGTGTCCGAGCCCTCCGGGTCGGTGCCGGCGTTGCGCCAGATGCCGAACGGGCTGATGCCGAACTTCACGTGCGGCTTGGCGGCGTGCACCGCCTCGTCCATCTCCCGCACCATGGCGTTGACGTTGTCGCGCCGCCAGTCGCCGATGTCGTCGTGGCCGCCGCCGTACTCGGCGAAGGTGTCGGCGTCGGGGATCTCCTGCCCCGCCACCGGATAGGGGTAGAAGTAGTCGTCGAAGTGCACACCGTCCATGTCGTAGTTCTCGACGGCGTGCATCATCGCCCCGATCACGAACTCCCGGACCTCCGGGATGCCGGGGTCGTAGTAGAGCCGCCCGCCGTAGGCGAAGGTCCAGTCGGGGTTGCGGCGGGCGGGGTGGTCGGCGGTCAGGCGGTCGAGGTCGTCGTGCATGGCCACCCGGTAGGGGTTGAACCAGCCGTGGAACTCCAGGCCCCGGGCGTGCGCCTCCTCGACGGCGAACTCCAGGGGGTCGTAGCCGGGGTCCTCGCCCTGGGTCCCGGTGAGCCACTCCGACCAGGGCTCGTGGGGGGAGGGCCAGAAGGCGTCGGCGGTGGGCCGGATCTGCACGAACACCGCGTTCAGCCCGTCGGCGACGGCGCGGTCGTACAGGGCGGCCAGCTCGTCCTGCTGCTGCTCGGGGGTGAGCCCGGTGCGGCTGGGCCAGTCGATGTTGTGCACCCCGGCGATCCACTCGGCGCGCAGCTGCCGCTTGGGCGGGGCCTGGGGGTCGACCCGGCACTCGGCGTATCCGGTACCGGTCCCGGGCGCGGTCAGCGCGGCCGCGGGGAGGGCGGGCAGCAGGGCGGCGACCAGGGCCGCCGTCAGGAGTGCGCCGCATCGGGGGACGGGGGAGGTGGATCGGGACGGGTGCGCCAACATGGCTCCTTCCGGAGGCTCTCCTGCGGGTGGGGCCCGACGGGGTCCGGGTCGTGTCCTGGCGACGACGGTACGCGACGATGACCCACCCGGTAGAAAACCTTCATGATTTTCCGGGGTGTCGCAAGAGAACTACGCGTTTTTGGTGCCCGAGCGCCGAATGTTCCGTATGTGTCCTTCGCCCCGCCTCGGCCGGTCGGTCACACCGGGGCGCATGGCCGGACCCCTGTGCGCCACCACCCTGCACCGCGACGGCACCGACCTGCACGTCCTGGACACCGGTGGTGAGGGGCCGCCGGTGCTCCTCCTGCACGGGCCGGCGGGGAGCGCCCGCGAGTTCGAGCCGACCGCCCGCGCCCTGGCGCCGGACTGCCGGGTGATCCTGGTCGACCAGCGCGGCCACGGCCGCAGCACCCGCCGTCCGGCGGACGTCTCGCACGCCGCGTTCGTGGCCGACGCCGTCGCGGTCGCAGAGCGGGTCGCCGGAGGGCCGGTGCGGCTGGTCGGCCAGTCCCTGGGGGCGCACACCGCCCTGCTCACCGCCGCGGCCCGGCCCGACCTCGTCGAGCGGCTGGTGCTGCTTGAGCCCCCGTCGGCGGACGACGACCCGGAGAGGGCGGCGCGGACCGGCGCGTTCTTCGCCTCCTGGCCGCTGCCGTTCCCCGACCGTGCGGCGGCCCGCGCCTTCCTCGGCCCGGACGTGCTCTCCGAGGTCTGGGTCGCCGACCTGGACGAGGGGCCCGACGGGCTGCGCCCGCGGTTCGACGCCGACGTGATGGAGGCGGTCATCGCCGCCGCCCGGGAACCCTGGTGGGCCGAGTGGGAGAGGGTGGCGGCCCCCACCCTCGCCGTCTTCTGCGACCTGGGCCCCGTCGCCGAGGCGTGGAAGGACGAGATGATCGCCCGCCGCCCCGCCACCGTCCGCGCCGACCTGGACGCCTTCTACGGGGCCCACCTGGAGGACCCCGCCGCCCGGATCTCCCTCCTGCGCGGCTTCCTCCCCGGCTGAGGGGTCGCGGGGATGACCAGGCTCACAGGAGGGGGACGCCCACCACGTTGCATGTGCATTCATCGTGATGCATACTTATTGCCATGTCCAAGGTACTCACCTCTCTGCCCGTCGGTGAACGTGTCGGCATCGCCTTCTCCGGGGGTCTCGACACCTCGGTGGCGGTCGCGTGGATGCGCGAGAAGGGCGCCGTCCCGTGCACCTACACCGCCGACATCGGCCAGTACGACGAACCCGACATCGCCTCGGTCCCCGGTCGCGCCCACGACTACGGCGCCGAGATCGCCCGGCTCGTCGACGGTCGTGCGGCCCTGGTGGAGGAGGGCCTGGCGGCGCTGGCCTGCGGCGCCTTCCACATCCGCTCCGGCGGGCGCGCCTACTTCAACACCACCCCCCTGGGCCGCGCCGTCACCGGCACCCTGCTGGTGCGCGCCATGCTTGAGGACGGCGTGCAGATCTGGGGTGACGGCTCCACCTACAAGGGCAACGACATCGAGCGGTTCTACCGCTACGGCCTGCTGGCCAACCCCGCCCTGCGCATCTACAAGCCGTGGCTGGACGCCGACTTCGTCAACGAGCTCGGCGGCCGCAAGGAGATGTCCGAGTGGTTGCAGGAGCGTGACCTCCCCTACCGCGACAGCACCGAGAAGGCCTACTCCACCGACGCCAACATCTGGGGCGCCACCCACGAGGCCAAGTCGCTGGAGCACCTGGACACCGGCATCGAGATCGTCGACCCCATCATGGGCGTCCGCTTCTGGGACCCCGAGGTGGAGGTCGTCCCCGAGGACGTCACCGTCGGCTTCGAGCAGGGCCGCCCGGTCACCGTCAACGGCAAGTCCTTCGCGTCCGCCGTGGACCTGGTCCTGGAGGCCAACGCCATCGGCGGCCGCCACGGCCTGGGCATGTCCGACCAGATCGAGAACCGCATCATCGAGGCCAAGAGCCGCGGCATCTACGAGGCCCCCGGCATGGCCCTGCTGCACGCCGCCTACGAGCGCCTGGTCAACGCGATCCACAACGAGGACACCCTCGCCGCGTACCACACCGAGGGCCGCCGCCTGGGCCGCCTCATGTACGAGGGCCGCTGGCTGGAGCCGCAGGCGCTCATGCTCCGCGAGTCGCTCCAGCGCTGGGTGGGCACCGCCGTCACCGGCGAGGTGACCCTGCGCCTGCGCCGCGGCGAGGACTACTCGATCCTCGACACCACCGGCCCCGCGTTCAGCTACCACCCGGACAAGCTGTCCATGGAGCGCACCGAGGACTCCGCGTTCGGCCCGACCGACCGGATCGGCCAGCTGACCATGCGCAACCTCGACATCGCCGACTCCCGCGCCAAGCTGGAGGAGTACGCCCGGCTCGGCATGGTCGGCACCGGCGAGGCCGCGGTCGTGGGCGCCGCCCAGGCCGCCTCCACCGGCCTCATCGGCGCGATGCCCGAGGGCGGCGCCGAGACGATCGCCTCCCGCGGCCGGGCCCCCGAGGACGAGCTGTTCCTCGACCAGGCCGCCATGGAGTCCGGCACGGACTGACCTTTCGCGGCGCGCGGCCCCGGGGCCGCGCGCCGCGGGCCCCGCCCGGGGCTCAGCCCTGCCGCGCGGGGCGCTCCTGCACCAGGCGCATCGACACGTACTCCCCGATGCCGCTGAACCTGGAGTAGGGGGCCCTGCGCCGCCGGTGCTCCCGGAACCCGAGCCGCCGGTAGAGCCCCAGTGCGGCCTCGTTGTTCGCGGCGATGTCCTCCAGCACGTACTCGTCGTACCCGGGCAGGGCGAGCAGGTGCAGCAGGACCGCCTTGGCCGCCCCCCGCCCCCGGTGCCGCAGTGACGAGGCCACGAACCCGATCTCGGCCTTGCCCTCCCGCGGTTCCCGCACGGCCCCCCGGAAGTGGCTGCGGAACACCCGGTCGGCGATGGTCCCCCTGACAGCGCCGAGGTGCCGCCGCAGGGTCTTCGCATCGGGTTCGACGCACTCCTCATCGCCGACGGTGAGCGAGGCCAGTCCCGCTGGCTCGCCGTCGATCAGGGCCACGTGGAACCGCTCCGGCACCAGCATGTGCGCGATGGCGTCGGCCAGGACCTCCGGGTCCTTCGAGAAGGCGGCCAGGTCCGGCCCGAACCCGTCCACGAACACCCGTGCGATATCCCGGCGGCGCGTCTCGCCCAGCACATCGCCGCGCACCACCTCGATCATCCCGCCCTCTCCGTCTCACCTGTCATCGGTGTCCTCCTCGATCAGCGGGGCCAGTACCACGGCGGCGCTCGGAACGGCGAACCCGTCACCCAGGGCGGAGCGCATCGTCACCAGTCCGCCCAGGGTGGCGAAGAAGCAGGTCGCCAGCTCGTCCGCCGGGCCGCGGCGGAATCCGCCCGACGCCCGGCCGCGCTCGATGAGGTCCACCGTCGCGCGGAGCAGCGCGGCGTTCCCCTCGATCAGGTCCCGGACCGCGGGCGGCGCGTCCTCCGGCCCGCCGTGCCCGGCGGCCCCCCGGGCGAACGCCTGGTTCATGAGCAGGTAGAAGTCCACGAACTCCGCGTTGTCGGCCAGGTCCCGCAGGAACTCCTCGCAGAAGGCGCGCAGCAGCTCCGCGGGGGAGCCGGGGCCGCGCAACCGCGCGACGGTGGCCTCCAGCCCGGCCGCGGCCTCTCCGACCAGGTCGCCGTACAGCTCCTCCTTGGTGGCGAAGTGCCGGTAGACGAGCCCGGTGCTCATGCCCGCCTCGGCCGCGATCCGGCGCATGTTCACCGTCGCGTACCCCTGGCGCGCGAAGAGGCGCATCGCCGTCCCCCGGATCCGCTCCCGTGTGGCGGCCCGCATGGCCTCGTTCTGCTCCGGACTGCGCGGCACGGTCCCCCGTCTCCCCGATTTTTCAATGAACAATTGTTCATTGTATTCGGGGCGCCCCGTAGCGCAAGGGGTCTCACTCCCCGAGGCCGGGATCCCGGCCCGGGCGTACGCTTCGGACATGGACGCACACGCCGACACCCTGGTCGCCAGACCGAACGTGCCGGGCGTCGTCGAGGTCTTCCACACCCACATGCTCGGGCACGCCTACCCGATGCACACCCACGACACCTGGGCGCTGCTCATCGTCGACTCCGGCCTGGTCCGCTACGACCTGGGCCGGCACGAGCACGGCGCGCTGGAGCGCACCGTCACCCTGCTGCCCCCGCACGTGCCGCACAACGGCACCCCCACCTCGGAGCAGGGCCTGCGCAAACGCGTCGTCTACCTGGAGCCCGCGCGGATCGGCACCGACCTGGTGGGCCGCTCCGTCGACCGCCCCGCCCTGGACGACGCGGTGCTGCGACGGCGCATCCACGCCCTGCACCGGGCCCTGCTCGAACCCGGCGGGGAACTGGAGGCCGAGAGCCGCCTGGCGTTCATCACCGAACGCCTGCGCGGCCACCTGCTGGGCGACCCCGAGCCCCCGCCGCCGCCCGGCGACCGCTCGGTGCTGGCCGGGAGCCTGCGCGACCTGCTGGACGCCCGGGTGGTGGAGGGGGTCTCGCTCGACGAGGCGGCCGCCGAGCTGCACGCCCACCCCGCCCACCTGGTGCGGGCCTTCGGCCGCAGGTTCGGCCTGCCCCCGCACCGCTACCTGGTGGGGCGCCGGGTGGACCTGGCCCGCCGCCTCATCCTCCAGGGGCACGGTCCGGCAGCCGCGGCCACGGCGGCCGGGTTCCACGACCAGGCGCACCTGCACCGGCACTTCACGCGCGTCCTGGGGCTGTCCCCGGGCCGGTTCGCGCGGGCCCTGCGCGCGGCCCCGGTCAGCGGTGCATCCGGGCGCCCTTGACGACCTTGTCCACGGCGTTCTTCGGCCCGTACACGGCGATCCCGACCAGGTCCAGCGAGTCCCGGGCGACCGCCCGCACCGCCGCCCGGTTGTCCCGGTCGTTGCCGGTGGCGAACAGGTCGGAGGTGAACACGGCGACGGCCAGGCCCCGGGACACGGCTCGCCCATGGGCCCGGGCGAGGATCTCCTTGTCCCCCTCGAACACCAGCACCGGCTGGCGGAACATGGGCAGGTAGACGGTGCCGTCACCGTCCTCATAGGGCTTGCCGACGACCTCGGGATCGCGGGTTCCCAGCCCGCTGACCAGGAACGAGGCCACGTTCAACCGCTGCCACACGGCGAGGTCGTCGCGCAGCAGGACGGCGATCTTGGTGTCGAAGCGCACGGGTGCGCCGACGGCCTCGGCGCCGCCGTTCGCGAGGTGTCCGGTCGCGGGGTGCTCGGTGTTCTCCATGGCCCCATGCTCGCGCCCGGCCCGCCCACCGGTCTTGTACGTTCTTCACCTCTTCGCCGCCGTGACCGCCCCCTGCCGGACCCGTCGGCACGGCGTACGGACATATCCGGCGAGGGAGGGGCGGAACAGCGTGCTGCGGGTGCGAGGACCCGCCCCCTCCGGGCCGCCGCGCCCTGTCGGGGCGGGGGTGCTTCTGCCAGACTGCGGGCCACATGAACGAGCACACGGACTGCCCCCGATGCGGCGGCACACCCGCCCCTGACGGGCGCTGCTGGGAGTGCGGCGCCGACCTCTCCGACCTCCTCGGACACACCCGGGCCGACGCAGGCGCCGACGGCGCGGCCGGCTACGGCGAACGCGGACCCGGCCGCCGGCTCAACGCCGACGCCCTGGCCCTGCGCACGACCGGCCCGTGGACCGTCGGCGCCGTCTGCGACGGTGTCTCCATGGCGCCCCGGGCGGAGCGGGCGGCCCGCATCGCCGCCGAGGTCACCGTCCAGACCCTGGCCCGCGCCCTGGCGGCGGGCGCCATCCCCGAGGACGCGCTCACCGACGCCACCGCCCGGGCCGGTCGCGCCGTCGCGGCCCTGGCCGCACCCGGCGGCCCGCGCCCGGACCCGCTCGTACCCGGATCCCTCGCGCCCTCCTGCACCCAGGTCGCCTGCGTCGTCGGGGAACACGGCCTGTGGGTGTCCTGGGTCGGCGACAGCCGCGCCTACTGGCTGCCCGACACCGGTACCGGGATGCTCCTCACCGAGGACGACACCGGCGAGCACGACGCCCTCGTCGCCTGGCTGGGCGCCGACGCCGCCGACCCCGTTCCGCGCATCCGCAGCCACCGGCCCCCGTGCCCGGGCCGGCTGCTGCTGTGCACCGACGGGCTGTGGCGCCACCTGCCCGACCCCGACGACCTGCGCACGGCCGCGGCCACCGCCGACGCGGCGGAGACCGCCCGCACCCTGGTCCGGCACGTCCTGGACGCCGGGGGTCGCGACGACGCCACCGCCCTGCTCGTCCCCGTGCGGGGCCGACCGCCCGCGGAAACGGGCGGCGCCCCACCGGTCACCTGACCCGCCGGTACACCAGGTCGAAGTCCTTCTCCCAGCCGCCGTCCCCGTGCGCGATCTCCCAGGCGCCCTCGATGACGTTCCCGTCCGCCGAGAAGGTCCCGGTGAACCGCTGCCGGAAGTCGAGCGGCGAGAAGTCGGCCTCCTCCCGCAACAGGGTCCACACTCCGTCGGCGAACCCCATCGCGTACAGGCGCACCACGCCACGGGAATCGAAGTAGTGCTGTGTGTACGTCCCCGCCTCCGCCCCCGGCGCGACGATCAGCAGACCGTCGGGCACCTCGGGTACCGAGACCTCGCTGCGCTGGACCAGGAACCTTCCGTCCAGGTCCCACTCGAACCGGCTGCGTGCCAGGACCGGCTCCCCCACGGGGGCGACCCCGCTGAGGTGTTCGGCGGAGAAGCGGGGCTCCAGGTCCCACTCGCCGATGAAGACGTCCAGGCACGCCAGCGCCTCCGGCCCGGTTCCTCCCGTGGTTCCCATGCCTGATCTCTTCCCTCCCTGCGGGTCCCCTCCCACAGCGGGCACCGCCCGCCGTGATCCGTCACCGGTACCGACCACCGCGGGCGGGAGAACTCATCGGGGGGCCGGAGCGGGTCCGGTCCGACCCCGTTCGACCAAGATGGATCCATCACATGGTTTGACTAGTTCCAGAAAAGGCGGCAGACTGCCTGGCATGCCAACCCCTTCGGATTTCGAGCGCATGCTGCGCGAGTCCGGCCTGCGGGTGACGAGCCCTCGGATGGCAGTGCTGTCCGCCGTGCACGACAACCCGCACGCCGACACGGAGTCGGTCATCGACCTCGTGCGCGGGAACCTCGGCACGGTGTCCGGCCAGGCCGTCTACGACGTGCTCAAGGCGTTGACCGGCGCCGGACTGCTTCGGCGCATCCAGCCACAGGGCTCCGTGGCCCGTTACGAGACACGGGTCGGGGACAACCACCACCACGTCGTATGCCGCTCCTGCGGTGCCATAGCCGACGTCGACTGCGCCGTCGGCCACGCACCGTGCCTGACCGCCTCGTCCGACCACGGCTTCCGGGTCGACGAGGCCGAGGTCGTCTACTGGGGTGTCTGCCCCGACTGCTCCCGTACACGCGAGTCCTGAAACCAAGAGTTCACCTCTTCCCTGTTCCGGAAGGAAGACGATGTCCGAAAACAACGAGGTAGTCACGCCCACCGCCGAGACCGAGGCGTCCGGCGGCTGCCCCGTCGCGCACGGTCGCGCCCCGCACCCCACCCAGACCGGTGCGAACAGCGCCTGGTGGCCCAACCGGCTCAACCTGAAGATCCTGGCCAAGAACCCGGCCGTGGCGAACCCCCTCGGTGAGGGCTTCGACTACGCCGAGGCGTTCAAGGCCCTTGACCTGGACGCCGTGAAGGCGGACATCGCCGAGGTCCTCACCACGTCCCAGGACTGGTGGCCCGCGGACTTCGGCCACTACGGCCCGCTCGTCATCCGCATGTCCTGGCACAGCGCCGGCACCTACCGCCTGTTCGACGGCCGCGGCGGCGGCAGCGCCGGCCAGCAGCGGTTCGCCCCGCTCAACAGCTGGCCCGACAACGCCAACCTGGACAAGGCCCGCCGCCTGCTGTGGCCGGTCAAGAAGAAGTACGGCCAGAACATCTCCTGGGCCGACCTCCTCATCCTCGCGGGCAACGTCGCTCTGGAGTCCATGGGCTTCGAGACCTTCGGTTTCGGCGGCGGTCGCGAGGACGTGTGGGAGGCCGACGAGGACGTCTACTGGGGTCCCGAGACCACCTGGCTCGACGACAAGCGCTACAGCGGCGACCGCGAGCTGGAGAAGCCGCTGGCCGCCGTCCAGATGGGCCTCATCTACGTCAACCCGGAGGGCCCCAACGGCAACCCGGACCCGATCGCCGCGGCCCGCGACATCCGCGACACCTTCGGCCGCATGGGCATGAACGACGAGGAGACCGTCGCCCTCATCGCCGGCGGCCACACCTTCGGCAAGACCCACGGCGCGGGCCCGGCCGACAACGTCGAGGCCGATCCCGAGGCCGCCGGCCTGGAGCAGCAGGGCCTGGGCTGGAAGAACAACTACGGCACCGGCAAGGGCGGCGACACCATCACCTCGGGTCTGGAGGTCACCTGGACCACCACGCCCGCGCAGTGGAGCCACGGTTTCTTCAAGAACCTGTTCGAGTACGAGTACGAGCTCACCCAGAGCCCGGCCGGCGCCAACCAGTGGGTCGCCAAGGACGCCGAGGAGATCATCCCCGACGCCCACGACCCGAACAAGAAGCACAAGCCGACCATGCTCACCACCGACCTGTCGCTGCGCTTCGACCCGGTCTACGAGCAGATCTCGCGCCGCTTCTACGAGAAGCCCGAGGAGTTCGCCGACGCGTTCGCCCGCGCCTGGTACAAGCTGACCCACCGCGACATGGGCCCGAAGTCGCGCTACCTCGGCCCCGAGGTCCCCCAGGAGACCCTGATCTGGCAGGACCCGCTGCCCGAGCAGGAGGGCGAGGTCATCGGCGAGGCCGAGATCGCATCCCTCAAGGCGGCCGTCATCGAGTCCGGTCTGACCGTGTCCCAGCTGGTCAAGACCGCCTGGGCCTCGGCGTCCACCTTCCGTGACAGCGACAAGCGCGGCGGCGCCAACGGCGCCCGCGTCCGCCTGGCCCCGCAGATCGACTGGGCGGTCAACAACCCGGTCGAGCTGCGCGAGGTGCTGGCCACCCTGGAGAGCATCGCCGAGAAGTTCAACGCCTCCTCCGCGAAGAAGGTGTCGCTCGCCGACCTCATCGTCCTCGCCGGTGGCGTGGGCGTGGAGAAGGCGGCCCAGGCCGCCGGGCAGGACGTCGTCGTGCCGTTCACCCCGGGCCGCGTGGACGCGACCCCGGAGCAGACGGACGTCGAGTCCTTCTCCTACCTTCAGCCGGTCGCCGACGGCTTCCGCAACTACTACGGCGAGGGCAACCGCCTCCCCGCCGAGTACCTGCTGATCGACAAGGCGAACCTGCTGGGCCTGAGCGCCCCGGAGACCACCGTCCTGGTCGGCGGCCTGCGTGTGCTGGGCGCCAACTACGACAACTCCGAGGTGGGCGTGTTCACCGACGCGCCGGGCACCCTGACGAACGACTTCTTCGTCAACCTGCTCGACCTGGGGACCACCTGGACCCCGACCGGTGAGAGCTCCGAGACCTCGCAGACGTTCGTCGCCAAGGACGAGTCCGGCGCGGTCAAGTGGACCGGCAGCCGCGTCGACCTGGTGTTCGGCTCCAACTCCGAGCTGCGCGCCCTGGCGGAGGTGTACGCCTCCGACGACGCGAAGAAGAAGTTCGTCGAGGACTTCGTCGCCGCGTGGACCAAGGTGATGGAGCTGGACCGCTTCGACCTGGCCTGATCCGCCTTCCGGGTCCTGCCCGGAACCGGACCCGGAGCCGGTCCGACCGCCACGGTCGGACCGGCTTCCCCCTTTTTCCGGGTAACGCTCGTCGTGCGCGCCCCCGGCGGCCTCCCCGGCCGCACGGGTCACTTCTCCCGCACGGCCGGCCCGCGCTCACACCGCGCCCTCCTCGGGGCCGACTCCGCGGGGTGAGCGCGAGGGAGCCGCGCCGGGGAGCGGACGGTCCCGGGGTCATCCCTTGCCGCCGGTGCCGTCGGCCACGGTGCGGATCGGCCCTCCCCGCCGTCGAACGGCCCGTACCGCCGGGAAGGCGGACCGGCCACCCGTGACGCCACGTCACGGTCCCGCCCGGGGAAATGTCATCACCGTCCGGTGACACGGCGCCACTGCCGTGCGGGCGCCGCCGCGGATGGAATGGAGACGTGCCCGGGGACCGCGGGCGAGGGCGCCCGACACGGCCGTGTCCGTGCGGGTCCGCGGGTCCCCGGGGCATCCGACACCGAGGAGGGCTCTTCATGTCCGGTACCCGTCCCGACCACCCGCGGCGGCCTGCGCCGATCGTCGGCGCCGCCCCGCAGCGCCCCGGCTGGCCCGAGATCATCGCCGGGCTGGCCGGCCTGGCAGCGGCCGGCGTCCTGCTCGTGTTCATCCCGGCCGACCGTCTGGGCCCGGTGGCGTTCGGCCTGGTCGTGGCCGCCTGGTCGGGTGTCGCCGGGCTCTTCGGCTTCGCGGTGGCCGCGGTGCTGCGCGTCCGCTCCCTGGCCGCGTTCAACGTCCGCCGCACCACCTGGCGCTGGATGCTCATCGGTGCGGCCTGGGGTGTGGCCGCGCTGCTCCTCAAGGGCGGGCTGATCCTCGCCATCACGGCCCTGACCGGGTACGAAGAGAACCCGCAGGGCATGTACTACGACGCCGCGGGCGGCGGCCTGCCCGCCTTCCTCCTGACCGTCCTGTTCCTGGCGGTGCTGACGCCGATCGGCGAGGAGTTCCTCTTCCGCGGCGTCGTCACCACCGCCCTGCTGCGGTACGGGCCCGTCATCGGGGCTCTGGGCGGTTCGGTGGTCTTCGCCGTGTTCCACGGCGTCAACATCATCCTGCCCGCGGCGTTCCTGGTGGGCCTGATCGCCGCCGAGGTGATGCGCCGCAGCGGTTCGATCTGGCCCGCCGTCGCCGTCCACGCCGTCAACAACGCGGCCCTGCCGCTGCTGGTGCTCCTCACCGGGGCCACCGCGCCGGCCTGATCAACGTTCAGCGGTGCGGCGGGTGGGGCGGCCGCGGCGGATGCCCCTGCCCCTGCCAGGGGCCGGGCCGAGCGGGCGGACCGGGGCGGTACCGCTGCTGCGGGTGTCCGTACCCGGACCCGCCCACTGCTGCGGATACGGGGGATGGTGCGGACCGGGGTGCGGCCGCCGTGCCTGCGCCCGGGCGTGCTCCTGTGCCTGGAACCGGGCCCTGACCTGCCGGACCCGGGCCCGGGTGACGATCAGCGAGACGGCCACGAGCAGCAGACCGATGCCGGCTCCGGCGAGCGAGCCCAGCCCCCGCCGGACGTCTCCGTCGACCAGCATGACCAGGGCCGAAACCCAGTGCCACCAGGCTCAGGAGGGTGAGGACGATCGTGCGGATCACGTAGTCGGGCGACACGGGACCTCCGGAGCGGGGGGATGGGGGTGGATCCGAGGTGCGCTCCGCCGGGGCGGTCGCTCCGGGAGCGGGATGCCCGCGCCCCCGCCGTGGTTCACCCCGCCGTGGTCCTCGGCGGCCCCGGCGTCACCCGCCGCCCCCCGGGGGGCGAACGGCACGTCCAGGCCGGATGGTGTCCCATCGAGTGGTGTGACTTTTCCGGCCCTGTTCCCACGGATGCGCGTCAGCGGTGTCGGGCGGATCGGTGCGCCGCCGCCTCCGGCGGCTTCTTCATCCCGGCCGGCGGGCCGCCGGTACGCGGCGGCCTGCCCGGCTTCGGCCGACCATCACGATGACCCGCAAGGACGCACCCGCGCGAAAATCACACCACTCCCGGGGACGTGACCCCAGGCCGTGCCGGCGTTGGCGTGTCGCCGGGTCGACGTGTTGTGGGCGCTCATCCGTGGCGGACGGTGTCGTCGACCGCCACCTCCGGTCACCCTCGCGGCTCGGCAACCCCGTTAGGAGGTGGTCCGGCGGAACCGGTACCACTGCGGCGAGGTCCGGTTCATCGGCCACCCCAGCCCTGCGGGGTCGGCGTCCTCGGCCGAGAGGAGTTCCCAGCCCGGGAACGCGGCCTCGACCTCGGCCCGTGAGACACCCTCGACGAGGCGCCGGTACTGGGACGGCCCGAAGGCGAGCATCAGCAGGGTGGCGCCGGGGGCGGCCAGCGCCGTCACACCCCGCCCCTCCGCGGCCCGCTGCTCCGGGGTCAGGCCCTGGAAGCAGCCGATGTCGAGGAAGAGGTCGAACACACCCAGGCCGGCCGCGGGCAGGTCGGTCACGTCCCCCACGACGTAGGCGATCTCCGCCGGGCCCTTGCTCCGGGCGGCCTCGACGGCGTCCGGCACGAGGTCGAGCCCCACCGCCTCCCAGCCGCGCCGGGCCAGTTCGGGGGTGAACTGGCCGCGCCCGCAGCCCAGGTCCAGGGCCCGCCCGGGCCCGCCCGGCCGCTCCTTCGTCTCACGGTCGATCAGGCCGCCGAGCTGCGTCCCGCCGGCGGCGCCGTAACGTTCCCACGGAGTGAAGCCGAGACGGTACATCCGCGCGTATTTCGTCATGCCCTCACGGTAGAACGCCCTCCCGGTGCGGCCCGGTCACCCCCCGGAGACCGGATCCGCCGCAGGTGGCGGCGGGGGAGGCGCCGCCGGGCCGCCGCCGACGGCCCGGAACCGCCCCGGCTCCACCTCGACGACCCGGCCCCGACCCATCAGCAGCTCCAGGTGCTGCACCGCGGTCCGGCGCTCCACCGGCTCCACGTGCGGCCCCTCGACGTGCGGGCGGTAGACCAGCCGGTGCGCGACGATGTCCTCCAGGGTCCGGGGTTCGGCGAGGAAGTCCAGCAGCACGGCGCTGCGTCGGCCCACCACCCCGGCGTAGGCGTCGAGCCTGCGCCGGAACTCCGCGGCGCCCTCGACCACGCCCTTGTGGTGCGCGGTGCCGTACCACCGCGCGTCGATCTCCCGGCAGCGGCGCATCGACGCCTCGAAGTCCGTCAGGCTGCTGCCGGGGTCGCCGTAGAAGGGACCGAACGAGCTCAGGTCGATGTCCGCCACGAACAGGAACCCGTCCGGTTCGACCAGGAAACCGCAGTGGCCCGCGGTGTGGCCCGGCAGGTGCACGGCCGTCACGGTGCATCCGCCGAGGTCGAACACGGCGCCGTCGGCGAACCCCGTCGCGTCGGGGCGTTCGCGCACGTGGAACCGTTCCCGGTACTCCCTCTCGACGGCCGGGACCGCCTCGGGGGCCAGGCCCAGGCCGGCGATCAGCTTCTCGGGAGAGCGCACCCCTTCGAGGTCGTGTTCGTGGACCCGGACCGGGGCGGTGTGGTCCGCCAGGCCCGCCATGTGGTCCTCGTGGGCGTGGCTCACCAGGATCAGGTCCGCGGGCGGCGGGGAACCGACCAGCGAGAGCGACGGGTCGATGAGCACCGTCGACTCCGTGCCGCGCACCAGCAGCGAGTTCGCGTAGGGGTAGGCGCCGCGTTCGGCACCGACGAGCACCCGGACCCGGCCGTGGTCCACCGCCGTGTGCCCCGTGGCGTGCGCGTCCATCACTTCGACCCTTCGTCGGAGGCGGGCTTGCGGACGAAGCGCTCGTAGTGGGTGCGGAAGTCGAAGAAGCGCAGGCCGTCGATGACGGTTCCCTCCTCGATCTCCCGCAGGGTCCACGCGTGTCGGGAGTGGTCGTCATAGGCCGCACCACCGTGTTCGAGCAGCAGCGCGGCCAGGCGGTGGAGTTCGGCGGTGCCGTCGACGCGTCCGGTGACGTTCACCTGGAGCGCCCGGGCGGGGTGATACCCGAGGGCGGCGTCGAGGACCGCCACGTCTTCGGGATCCCAGCCGCGGAAAAGGTATCCGGTCGGCTCGTCGTCGATGTCGATGTGGAGGGCGTCCTCCATGATCCACGGATCGCGCTGAGCGGGCAGGCGCCGGTCCGGCATCGCGATGGTCTCGTCCCGCCCTGTGGCGGGGAACATGAACACGGTGCGCATCGCCGAAGTCTAGAAGGTGCCCTCTCCGGCGGGGCGGCCCGAGTCGTAGTACAGGACGGTCCGGACCGAAGGCCGGACCTGCGCCAGGGTCGCGGTGTTGGCGGGCACGGCGCCCACCGGTGTCATCGTCGGTGCGCTCAGCGTGACGATCAGGGGTGTGAGGAGGCGTTTCAGCATGCGGGGCTCCCGGGGGCGGGGGTGCTGAACCGATCGGTGGCCCGGTGGGGCCGGGGTGATGCCATGCGCAGTGGCGCGCCCTTACGAGGGGGTGGAAAGACCCTCCGCGGACACCGCGCTCCCGTGCCGGGACTCCCGCCGGGAGCCCCGGCACGGGACCCCGCCGTCACCAGGGAACGGGCCCCTCGTCGTCGAAGAACCCGCCGCGCGGCCCGTCGTCGGGCAGGGTGGCGAGCCGGATCGCGATGGCGGCCCCCTGCTCCGGTGTCCGAGGGGCGTTGAAGCCGGTGAAGTCGGTGGCCACATAGCCGGGGCAGGCGGAGTTGACGATGATGCCGGTGTCGGCGAACCGGCGGGCGTACTGGGTCGTGATGGCGTTGAGCATGGTCTTCGACGGTGCGTACGCCGCCAGCACCGGCCCCGTCCGCAGTGTCAGCGACCCCATGTTGCTCGACATGTTGACGATCCGCGGCGCGTCCGACCGGCGCAGCAGTGGGAGCATCGCGTTGGTGACCCGGACGACCCCGAACACGTTGGTCTCCAGGACGGTGCGCACGACGTCCAGGTCCAGAGTCGTCGGATCCTGCCCGTCGTCGTCGATGCGGCCGGCGATCCCCGCGTTGTTGACGAGCACGTCCAGGCGCCCCGCCTCCTTCTCGACGGCCTCCACCGCCTCGGCGACGCTCTCGTCGGAGGTGACGTCCAGGGCGACCCCGAACGCATCGACGCCCGCGGCGCGCAGCCGCTCCACCGCCGTCTCGCGCCGTGCGTCGTCACGCGCCCCCACCGCGACCCTGAAGCCGACCGGGCCGAGGCCCTGGGCGATGGCGAAACCGATTCCCTTGTTCGCGCCGGTGACCAGCGCGGTCTTCGTATCGTTCACGGGACCCATCCTCCGGGGTGGGCGCAGCCGGGGTCCAAGACCGAGTGGGTCCACTGTGATACCCGCCGGGTATCGGTCGTATCGGTCGGTAGGCTGTCGGCGTGGACCACCTCGAAACCCGTGAACTGCGGTACTTCGTCGCCGTCGCCGAAGAGCTGCACTTCGGGCGCGCCGCCGAGCGGCTCGGGATCGCACAGCCTCCGCTGTCCCGCGCGATCCGCCGCCTGGAGCACCGGGTCGGTGTCGGACTCCTGGACCGGGACCGGCGGGGCGTGGCGCTCACCCCGGCCGGCGCGGTGCTGCTCCGCGAGGCCCGGGCGGCCCTCGACGCGGTCGAGGCCGCCGTCCACCGCACGCGCCGCGCCGGGGACCCGAAGCGGTCGCTGGTACTCGTGACCAAGGCCGGGGCCTCCCACGAACTGCTGCGGCGGCTCCTCGACCGGGCGGCCGGGGAACCCGATGCGGCACCGGTCGACGTCCTGCTGTGCGAGGTCGGCGAGCAGGCCGGGCTGTTGCGCAGCGGGCACGCCGACGTGGCGCTCATGCACCGCCCGTTCGACGACCTCGCCGGGTTCGACACCGAGGACCTCTACACCGAGGGCCAGGTCGCGATCCTGCCGGCGGTGCATCCGCTGGCGTCGTACGAACGGCTCACGCTGGCCCAGGTGCAGGACGTTCCGGGACTGCCGATCGCCCGGTGGCCGCGGCTCGACGGGTCCTATCCGGACGGGCCCGGACCGAGGGTGGGCACCCAGGCGCAGCTCGCCCAGCTCGTGGCGCTCGGCAGGACGCTGCTCGTCATCCCCGCCTCCAGCCGTGCCTGGCAGTGGCCCGAACACGTCGCCGTGCCCGTCGTCGACGCCCCGGAGGTCACCACGGTGATCGCCTGGCCGCCGAACAGCCGGTCCCGGGCGGTCGCGGCGCTCGTCCGGACGGCGGCCGGGCTCCACGACACCCCGCTGCCCGCGCACACGGACTGACCCGCTCCGGGACCCGGTACCGGCGGCGGGTCCACCGCCCGGCCCCGGAGGAAGCGGGTTCGGGAGGCGAAAGGACGGGGATCCCGGCCCTGGGCGGGCCGGTGAGCGGCGTCGACAACGGCGCCGGCCCCTCTCCTCCCGGGCGACGGTCTCCCCGGGAACGACCGTGCCCCGGGGTCCGGTCCACAGTCCTCGCCGCGGACGGTGTGATCAGGACGACTGGCCGAACGGATACACCCGGGGGTATATTGGCTTCCACGAGTCGAAAGGACCACGATGAAACCCGAAATGGTGGGTGACGCCCTCACGAGGCTCAAGCGCGCCCAGGGGCAGCTCTCAGGTGTGATCTCGATGATCGAGGAGGGGGAGGACTGCGCGGCGGTCCTCCAGCAGCTGGCGGCCGTCTCCCGCGCACTCGACCGTGCCGGGTTCAAGATCGTGGCGAGCGGCATGCGGCACTGCACCACCGCCCGCGAGCGCGGCGAGGAGCCCGACATCACCGAGGCCGAGCTGGAGAAGCTGTTCCTGGCCCTGGCCTGAAGGCGCGGGTCCCGGTCGCCGGTCGGAGTCCGGCCCGCGCGTACGCGGTGCCTGCGGGCATCCCGCCGGGGCCCGGCCGTGGACCCTTGATACTCCCCCCGGTATGCAGAAGGCGTATCCGGTCGTAGTGTGCGACCGGGTCGCCTCCTGAATCCTCTGTTCCCGCCCGCGGACCCGTCTGCCCCCTGGATACTCCCCGGAGTATCCAGGGGGCGCTACCGAAGGAGACACATGACCGACGACACCATCGATGTCCACGCCGTGCGCAGCCTGGTCGAGACCGACCCCGACACCCTGCTGGTGGACGTGCGCACCCCCGCCGAGTACGAGAACTCGCACGTCCCCGGCGCCATCAACCTGCCGCTCCAACGGGTGAGCGCCCATCTGGAGCGCATCGTCACCGATGCCGGGGGCCGCCTCGTACTGATCTGCCAGTCCGGCGACCGCGCCCGCCGGTGCCAGGGCGAACTGGTCGCCGCGGGGCTGCGGAACACGGTGGTGATGAACGGCGGCATGAACGCCTGGGAGGCCCAGGGGGCCCCGGTCGTGCGCGGCCGCCGGAGCTGGGCCCTGGAACGCCAGGTCCGACTGGTCGCCGGGGGCATCGTGCTCGCCTCCGTGCTCGCCTCCCTGCTGTGGCCGCCCGCGGTGGCCCTCGCCGGGCTCATCGGCGCCGGACTGGTCTTCGCCGCGATCACCGGCACCTGCATGATGGGCATGGCCCTGGCCCGCCTGCCCTACAACCGGCCCCGTGGCCACGTCGACATCGAGGACTCCCTCGAACGCCTCGGCGGCGGCCGATGACGGCCTGACCGCACCCTCGGGGCGGACCGGCGCCCCGACGTCCACGACCCGGGCCGAACTCGCTCCTCCGGATACTCCCGGGAGTATCCGGAGGAGCGGCGGCACCAACGGACCAACGACACGGACAAGGAAGATCCATGCTCCTGGAACGCATCTACGACGACGACCTCGCCCAGGCGGGCTACCTCATCGGCTGCCAGGCCACAGGGGAGGCAGTCGTGGTCGACGCCCGCCGCGACATCGGCGAATACCTCGACCTGGCCGATCGGCACGGCATGCGGATCGTCGCCGTGACCGAAACGCACATCCACGCCGACTACCTCTCCGGCACCCGCGAACTCGCCGCGGCCACGGGCGCCGTCACCTACGTCTCCGGGGAGGGAGGCCGGGACTGGCAGTACGGCTTCGACGCCGAGCGGCTCCGCGACGGCGACGCCATCACCGTCGGGAACATCGCGGTGCGGGCGCGCCACACACCCGGGCACACCCCCGAACACCTGTCGTTCCTGATCACCGACGGGGCGTTCAGCGACGAACCGGGGTACCTGCTCTCCGGGGACTTCGTCTTCGCCGGCGACCTGGGCCGCCCCGACCTGCTGGACGAGGCCGCCGGGGGAGCGGACACCCGCTTCGCGGGCGCACGCCAGGTGTTCGCCGGCCTCCGCGACGCCTTCCTGACCCTGCCCGACCACGTGCAGGTCTACCCCGGGCACGGGGCGGGAAGCGCCTGCGGCAAGGCCCTGGGCGCACTCCCGGCCACCACCGTCGGATACGAGCGCCTCAACGCCTGGTGGGCGCCGTACCTGCGGGACGACGACGAGGAGGGCTTCGTCGAGGAACTGCTCAACGGGCAACCGGACGCGCACGCCTACTTCGCCCGCATGAAGCGCCAGAACAAGGAGGGGCCGCAGATCCTGGGCCCCCTGGCCCCGCCGCCCGAGCTCACCGGCGCGGAGGCGGCCGGGCTCGTGCACCGGGACCGGGTCGTCTTCGTCGACACCCGGCCGCACACCGAGGTGCACCGGGGCACCGTGGCCGGCGCGCTGAACATCCCCGGCCCGGCCAAGGCCGCCACCTACGGCGCCTGGGCCTACGACCCCGAGACCGAGGACCGCCCGCTGGTGCTGCTGGCACCCGACGGGGAGACCGCCCGAGCCGTGCGGGACCACCTGCTGCGCGTCGGCATCGACCGCGTGGCCGGCTACACCACCACGACGGAGGGCCTGCCGGGGACCGTTCCGGCGGTCATCACCCCGGAGCGCCTCCAGGACTTCGGCGCCGTCCTCCTCCTGGACGTGCGCAACCGGACCGAGCACGCCGCCGGGCACGTCCCCGGCTCCGAGCAGCTCAGCGCCGGCCGTGTCCTGTGGCACCTGGACGAACTGCCGGGCGAGGGCACCATCGTGACCTACTGCCAGTCCGGCGTACGCAACTCCGTCGCCGCCTCCGCCCTGCGCCGGGCCGGATACGACGCCGTCGAACTCGACGGAGGCTACGCGGCCTGGTCGGCCTGGCGGCAGGACCGGGAAGCCCCGGCGGGCACCGCCTCCGGCTGATGGCGACATGGGGGACGCGGTGCCCGGCAACGGGCACCGCGGCACCCGTGCGCGGGCCGCAGAACACCCCCGCTCCGAAGACCCCGCACCGCTCAACGGGCACACGTACGCCCCCGTCACAGAAGGAAACGAGATATGGAGTTCCAGCCGGTCCTCGTCGTGGTGCTCGCCATCGGGGTGGGGCTCGCGCTCGGCCTGCTCGGCGGCGGCGGATCCATCCTGATGGTCCCGCTGCTGACCTACGCCGCGGGCATGGAGCCCAGGGAGGCGATCGCCGCCTCCCTGTTCGTCGTCGGATCCACGTCACTGATCAGCGCACTCGCCCACACACGCCGGGGGAACGTCCGCTGGCGCACCGGCCTGGTCTTCGGCGGGGCGGGCATGGCCGGCGCCTTCCTCGGCGGGCTGGCGGGCGGACGTATCCCCGGCACCCTGCTGATGATCGCCTTCGCCCTCATGATGATCGCCACCGCCGCCGCCATGATCCGCAGCAGCGGACGGGCCCCTTCCGCAGGCGACGCACGGGGACACGGGGACCTCCCCCTGCGACGGATCGTCCTCGACGGCCTGATCGTCGGGGCGGTCACCGGGCTCGTCGGAGCCGGGGGCGGATTCCTCGTCGTGCCCGCCCTGACCCTGCTCGGCGGTCTCGCCATGCCGGTCGCCGTGGGAACCTCGCTCCTCGTGATCGCCATGAAGTCCTTCGCCGGACTCGCCGGATACCTCACCGCCGTGGACCTGGACTGGCCTCTGGTCGGCACGGTCACCGCCACCGCCATCGCCGGGTCGCTCGTCGGGGCGCTCCTGACCTCGCGTGTCCCCGAAGCGCTTCTGCGCCGGGCCTTCGGTGTCCTCGTGCTGGCCATGGGCGTGCTCGTGCTCGCACAGGAACTCCCCCCGCCCCTGGGGGCCGGGATCGCCGCCGGCGCGGTCCTGCTCGTCGGCCTGGCCCTGGTCTGCCGCATGATCGGCGAGTACTGCCCCCTGCACCCGCTCCTGCGCGCGGGGACGTGAACGCCTCCGGGGGACCGGGGGCCGGGCCGGATCGTGCGCGGCCGCCGCACGAGGCTCCAGCGCGGCGGTCTCCGCCGCGTGATAGCCGCCCAGGCCGAGCCCGACGATCCCTACGCGTGCGACTCCGATCAGCGCCTCGCCGTGCCCCGGGACGGGGCAGGGGGCGTCGGTGAACTCCACCGGACGCGTCACGCCCCCTGTCGGGATCAGTCTTCGCATGCGGACGATCCGACCGCCCGCGTCACCCCCGGTCCGACAACGGACGGGAGGGGCCGACAACCTCCGGTCGTCACCTAAGGTCGTGGCCGTGGATCCGGCGCGGGTACGTGTGTTCGTGCTCGCCGCCGACGAGTTCCACTTCGGGCGGGTGGCCGGAACGCTCTCCGTCTCCCAACAGGCGCTGTCCAAGCGGATCGCGCGTCTGGAATCGGTGCTCGGCTCACCGAGGCGGGGCGGCGCTTCCGCGAACCGGTCCGGCGGCCCCTGACCGTCGCCGCCAGCGCGGTGGCCGGGGCCGAACGCCCCGAGCCGACGGCAGGGCACTCACAAGCCCCGATACGGGCCGCCGACCCTCGCCGACCTCGTCGGATGGCCGACGTCCGGGATTCACGCCGCGGGTGGGCCGCCCGCCGCACGGCGGAACCTCGTCGCGAGGCGGTCGAACGCCGCCGCGAGCTCGTCCCCGTCGATCACCTCGATGTCGGCGTCGAGCTGTGCCATCCACAGCGCGAGCCGGTCCGGGTCGTCGGAACCCAGCTCGACACGGCACGTGGACCCGTCGACCACCTCGATGTCGACCGGGACGGGGATCTTCGCGGCGACCCTGGCAGCGGGAGCATGGACGAGCACCCGGGCGCGGTACCGCCAGGTCGCCCTGCTGACGCGTTCGACGACGTACCCGACGGCATCGCCCCCCGGGATCACGCGCGGCCGGAACCGCACACCCGTCGGCGTGTGCCGGACCATGCGGTCGACACGGAAGACCCGCCAGTCGTCACGGTCGAGATCCCACGCGAGCAGGTACCAGAGCGGCCCCCAGCCCACCAACCGTTGCGGTTCGGTGTGGCGGGCCCCTTCGTAGCCCCCGGGCTTGGTGTATCCGAACCGGAGCCGTTCGCGGCCGCGGATCGCGGCGGCGACCGCACCGAGGACCGAGAGGTCGAGCGGTGGTTCAGCCCCCGGAACGACGCTCGTCGCCTCGCGTACCGCCTCGACACGCCGACGCAGACGCGAGGGCAGCACCTGCTCCAGCTTCGCGAGCGCGGTGAGCGACGTCTCCTCGACACCGAGCCTTCGGGTGGCGACCGCACCCAGTCCGACCGCCACGGCGACGGCCTCGTCGTCATCGAGCAGCAGCGGGGGCATGGCCGTCCCGGCGGCCAGCCGGTACCCGCCCGCGACGCCGGGGCGCGCGTCCACGGGGTAGCCGAGCGACCGCAGCCTGCCGATGTCCGCGCGCACGGTCCTGGTGCTCACCCCGAGCCGACCGGCGAGCTCCGGGCCCGTCCAGTCACGCTTGAGCTGGAGCAATGACAGCAGTTCGAGCAGGCGGGCCGAGGTCTCCAACATGTTCCCCATCATCCAGGCGATCGCGGAAGCGAACCTGCCGCATTGCCTGAAAGCGTCGGTGCCATGAACGAGAACACACTCACACCGTTCCGCATCCACGTCCCGCAGGCCGACATCGACGACCTGCGTAACCGGCTGGCGCACACGCGCTGGCCGCACCCCGTGCCGGGCCGGGACGACCGCACCGACTTCAGCCGCGGCATCCCGCAGACGTACCTGAGGGAGCTCGCCGAGTACTGGCGCGACGGGTTCGACTGGCGTGCGCAGGAGGAGAGGCTCAACGAGTACGAACAGTTCACGACGGTCGTCGACGGCCAGACGTTCCACCTCGTCCACGTGCGATCGACGAACCCGGAGGCCACCCCGCTGATCCTGAACCACGGCTGGCCGGGCTCGTTCGTCGAGTACCAGCGGCTCATTCCACTGCTGGTCGACGAGTTCCACGTGGTCATCCCGTCGCCGCCCGGCTTCGGGTTCTCCACCCCGTTGTCGGGGACCGGCTGGGAGCTGGCGCGGACCACGGACGCCTACGCCGAGATCATGACGCGGCTGGGCTACGAGAGGTTCGCGGCCCACGGCACCGACCTCGGTTCGGGCATCGCCGGCCGCCTCGCGGCGCTCCACCCGGAGCGCGTCATCGGCACGCACATCGGCGGCGACCCCCGGCTGCTCGGGTTGCTCGGCGACAAGTTCCCCTACCCCGGCGGTCTGTCCGACGACGAGATCGCCCAGATCGAGGCCATGCGCGCCGAGGCCGCGGCCGAGCGCGGGTATCTCGCGATGCAGGACCACCGTCCCGACACGATCGGCGCGGCGCTCACCGACTCGCCGGTCGGCCAACTCGCGTGGATCGCCGAGAAGTTCAAGACCAGGACCGACGGCGACCCCCGGACGCCGGACGAGTCGGTCGACCGCGACCAGCTCCTCACGAACATCAGCCTGTACTGGTTCACCCGCGGCGGCGAGTCGAGCGCGCAGTTCTACTACGAGTCCGAGCACTCCGGAATCGACCTGGTCATGGCCTCCGACGTGCCGTCCGGATGGGCCGTGTTCGACACCCACCCGCTCATGCGCCGCGCGGTGGACCCGTACAAGGCGATCGGCCACTGGAGCGAGTTCACCGAGGGCGGCCACTTCCCCGCCATGGAGGAGCCGGAACTCCTCGCGGACGACATCCGCGCCTTCTTCCGCGGCATCTCCTGACTCCGTGTCCGGGGTCCGCGGGCCACGAAAGCCCTTTAGAGCTGATCTCATTTGGTGAGTTGGCGGTAGCAGATCAGTGTGCAGGCGATGCCGGCGAAGGCCAGGAAGTGGTCGGCCGGTAGCGGCGGTGCAGGCGGCGGCATCCGGCCAGCCAGGCCATGGTCCGCTCCACCTGCCACCGGTGCCTGCCCAGCCGCTGCGAGGACTCCACTTCCCGGCGGGCCAGGCGGTGCACAATGTCGGCGGCGCGGGTGGGCGTAGTCGTAGCCCTTGTCGCCGTGCAGCTCGGCCGGTCTGCGCCTGCGAGGTCCGCGGCGGGAGCGGATCGGCGGGATCCCCGCCATCAGGGGCTGCAAAGCCTGGCTGTCGTGGGTGTCGGCCCCCGAGATCGCCACGGAAAGCGGCAAAACCTGCTGGTCGGTGATCAGGCGGATCTTCGACCCCTTCTTGCCCTGATCGACAGGATTCGGACCTGTCAGGTCCCCTGTGAGGGCGTGCATGTTCACCGAGTCGATCGCGCACCGCGACCGGTCCGGCTCACCGCGGGAACCCGGCCCGTCCAACACGAGTCGATGGAGCTCGGCTCACGCGCGCCCGGGTCCACTCGGCGAAGCGCCGGTGCGCGGTGGGCCCAGGTGCAGCCGGACGTGGCCACGAAGATGATGGCGGTCGCCGTGTCCGCGCCGCCCGCCGCCCTGGGACCGGGTGACGCCTCGGGCACCACTCGCTGGAACAGTTCCCACAGCTCATCCGGCACCAGCCGCTCCACCATCGACACAGGAGCAGGTCATCGAGAACCCAAAATGAGATGAGCTCTTAGGAGCAGGGCCTCATCGCACTGCCGGCCGCGCGGGTCCCAGACGGTATGACGCCTGGGACCCGAACGGGGCGGAAGCATCAGCGCTTCATGAGGGCGAAGACTCCCCAACTGAGATACTCACGTCCGTAGCGCGCGTAGCGGGCGGGCTCGGTGGTGAGCTTCTCCCGGACCTCAGGGGCCAGTTCGTCGTCCGGGTTCTGGTCGAGCCAGCGGCGCATGCTAAGCCACTGGGCCGCGGTGTACCGGTCCCAGCTGTCCTGGTCGGACAACATCATTTCCACGACGTCGTACCCAAGATCCTGGAACCGCCCGATCAGATCCGGGAGTTCCCGGAAATCGGCGATGGAGGTGGCCTGGCATGCCTGGGCGGTCTCCTCGTCCGGAGGGGGCTGCCGCCAGTACGGCTCGCCGATAAGCATCAGGCCCCCGGGGCGAAGGCTGCGGTCGAGCAGCTCGATCGTTCCGGCGACACCGCCGCCGATCCAGGTGGCGCCGACACAGGCGGCCAGATCCACCGGTTGGTCCGCGACATGGCCGGCGGCGTCACCGTGGATGAACTCGACCCGGTCGGCGACGCCCAGTTCGGCGGCGCGGGCCCGGGCCTGCTCGGTGAAGAGCGTGCTGATGTCCACTCCGGTGCCCGTGAAACCCAGGTCACGCGCCCAGGTGCACAGCATCTCGCCTGAGCCGCTGGCCAGGTCGAGCACCCGTGTCCCGGGGGCGAGGCGGAGTGATTCGCCCAGGGCGGCGAACTTGGCCGCGGTCAGCGGGTTATGGATCCGATGGCCGCTCTCACGGATGGCGAAGATGCGGGGAAGGTCCATGACCAGGTTCATTCCTTTCCGTCATGCCTTGAAAATCGGGGACTGCTTGAGGGTGCGTTGCAGGCGCGCGCCGCGCTTGCCCTGCCGCTTCGTCTCGGCGCGCCGTCGCACGTCGGTGCGGGGGGCGACGTAGGTGTTCTCGCGCTGTAGCCGGTGGCCAGGAGGTCCTCGCCCAGCAGGTGGTTGTCGAGGGTGGACTTGCCCGTGCCCGAGAGCCCGAGCAGGACGACAGTGCCCGACCGGACGGCGGTAAGGGTATCCATGCCTCCCCGTGGCGGCGCTGGTGACCAGCACCTCCGCACCCGGGGCGACCTCGGGCACCTCGTCAGCCGCCCGCTGTGGGTCCGTGCGCCGGGTCGGCCTCGGTGAGCACCACCGCAGGCGTGGCGTCGTTCTCCCAGGCCTCGGTTACCGCTTGACGAGTTCGGCCGGCATGGCGCCGGTCGTTTCGTCGGCCGGTAAGAACGCCTCAAGTCGTAGTTCTGCGATGGTGACGTCGATGGCGGTGCCCAAGTGGGTGAGCGTGGTGATGAGGGTCAACTCCCTGTCGTCGTCCGGATCATGTGCCCGGAGGCACAACGGTACGGCGAAGCCGAGGTGGTGCGGTGACCCGCACGGACGCAGCGGTACCAGATCGATGAGTTCGGAGGCCAAACGTTGGAGGTGGTCGTCCGGGCTGCGTGCGTTCTCGGCCTGGAGGCGGTCGATGATGTGCCACGCCCGCTCGTCGAGGTTGACGATGCGCGGTGCCCCGTCGTCGGCGGGAGCGCGTGCCGTGCTCGTACAGCTCAGAGGAGGTGGGTGAAGTGAGTCCAGGTACTCCGGTCACGTTGGCCGAGGCCGCCTCGTTGTCGGTGGCGCTTGACCCGGTGACGGCCGGTCGGATGCTCGGCCTGGTCCGCACCACCGTCTACCGGTTGCTCCGAGAAAGGGCCTTCCCGGCTCCGGTTCGGAGGCTGGGGAGAACGTGGGTGGTTCCGACCGCCGGGGCACCGGCCTACCTCGGCCTGAACACCCCACCACCTCTGCTGGTGGGTGCGGGTGCGATGTGCGCGTGAACACCGAGGAGAAGATGAGAGCCGTAGATGGCAGCACGTGAGGGGTCCACGTTCAAGCGGTGCGGGTGCCGCGACGAGACCGACAAGGCCTTGGGGGTGAGGTGCCCTCAGCTCAAGCGCAAAAGCGGATGATGGGACCCGTCCCACGGGGCGTGGGCGTTCCAGCACGAGTTGCCCCGCACCACGGACGGTGGGCGCCGTCAGGCGCGCCGGGTCGGGTCGGCCACGCACACCGAGACCACCCAAGGGCTGGAACGGGTCAAGGCACTGATGGCACTGGCCTCCGGAGAGGCGGCGACCGAGGTGCAGATCGCCGACCTCATCCAGGCATCCCTCAAGGGCCGCCGGCCCCTGCCCGAGGTGGAGGAGGTGCGCATGGTGGGGGAGTGGTTGCGCCAGTGGCTGGACGGCAAGCCCGATCTTGCCGAGGGCACCCGGGCCTCCTACGACGGGCACATCCGCAAATACCTCATCCCGCACCTCGGCCGGATCCGCCTGGACCGGCTCCAGGCGCGTCATGTGGAGGCGATGTTCGCGGCGGTGGAGGAGGCCAACGTGCACGTCCTGGAGTGCCGCGAATCGTCCGACCCGCAGGTGCGGAGGTCGGTGCGGGGCGGGGCGGCGGGTGATCTCTCTACCGACCGAGCACCGGATCCGGGCCACGTTGCGCAGCGCGTTGTCGGACGCGGTCCGCTCCCCGGACCTACCGGTGTCGTGAACATCGCCTCCCACGTGCGCCTGCCGTCCTGCCCCCGCAAACGGCCCCTGGTGTGGACCACGGGCCGGGTGCGCCAGTGGGAAAAGGACGGGACCGTACCCGGGGAGGTGATGGTGTGGACTCCCGAGCAGACCCGCACCTTCCTGACGCACGCGAGGAGGTACACGTGGCTGTTCCCGATGTTCCACCTCATCGCCCTCAAGTGCTTGCGTCGTGGTGAGGCGGTCGGGTTGCCGTGGGGGAACACCCGGCTGGTGGACGGCCGGATCGACATCCGCGTCCGGGTCGTGCAACTCGCGTGGGAGACGATCACCTCGACCCCCAAGAGCACAGTTGGCCGGCGGACCATCACCCTGGACTCCGACACCATCAAGATCCTGCGCGGCTGGAAGAGGTTCCAGAACGAGGCCCGGCTCCAGGCCGGGAAGAACTGGAACCGCACCGGGCTGGTGTTCACCCGCCAGGACGGCACGGGGTGGCATCCGGGGCAGGTCAGTGACTGGTTCTGCCGCATCGCCAAAGCCGCAGGGCTCCCGCCCATCACGCTGCACGGGCTCCGCCACGGGGCCGCCTCGCTCGCCCTGGCGGCGGGGACGGACGTGAAGGTGGTCTCGGCCGAGCAGGGCCACGCGACCACGCACTTCACCCAGGACACCTACCAGACGGTGTACCCCGACGTGGCCAAAGCCGCGGCCGAGGCGACCGCCGCGCTGCTGCGCGGGACGCCGATCTCGGCCGGGTAGCGGGACGGGGGAGCACACCAGGAGCACCTGAACACCCCGAGCCCCGGGCCGTGTGGCGGTTCCACCCCGCCCGGCCTGGGGCTTCGCCGTTGGCGGTGCCGGTGGGCCATCGGATCAAAGGTCCCCTGGGCCGGGGTATGCGGACTAGGATGCGGCCTCTCGCAGGGCGGTCGTGACCACAGGGGCGTCAATGGTCACCACTGCCATCTCCCACTCCTGTCCTCCCGCGTGGAAGCCGATGATGCGCACATCTCCGAGGGTGGTGTCCCACCGAGTGGTGTAACTTCACAAGCTCACAAAGTGGTCACCCCTGTCCCGGGGCCGATCTCGTTGGGGCCCTGTTGTCGGCCCGGGCCGCGAGCATCCTCGCCCAGCAACTCGACCATGGACGCCTCGGAGAAGTAGCGGCGATCGCTGACCTGCCACTCATCGTGCATCTCGGCCAGCACCGCCCCCGCCAACCGGCCCAACGCCTTGGGGTTGGGGAAGACCTGCACCACGTCCGCCCGGCGTTTGACCTCCCGGTTCAACCGCTCCAACGGGTTGGTCGACCAGATCTTCTTCCAGTGCGCGGCCGGAAAGTCCGCGAACGCCGTGATGTCCACGCTCGCTTCGGTCAACATCTCCTGCACCTGGGAGAACTGCCGGCCCAGCAGATCCGCGACGATGTTCACCTGGGAGCGCACCGCCTCAGCGTCGGCCTGGGCGAAGATCGTGCGGATCGTGGCCGCGACCATCTCCCCCGACCCCTTGGGGACCTTGGCCAGCACATCGCGCACGAAATGCACCCGGCACCGCTGCCAGGTGGCCCCCAACAGCACCGCTTCGATCGCCGAGACCAGGCCGGCGTGGGAGTCGGAGACCACCAGGCGCACCCCGTCCAGGCCGCGCGAGCGCAAGGAGCGCAGGAACTCGGTCCAAAAGGCCCGGGTCTCGCTGTCGCCGACCGCGAACCCCAGCACCTCCCTGCGCCCTTGGGCGGTGACGCCGGTGGCGATCACCACCGCCTGGGAGACGATCCGGTGGTTCAGGCGTGCTTTGCAGTAGGTCGCGTCCAGGAACACATACGGGAACGCGGTGTGGTCCAGGGGCCGGTCGGCGAACGCTTCGACTTCCGCATCCAGTTCGGCGCAGATCCGCGAGACCTCGGACTTGGACACACCCGAGTCGGCCCCTAGGGCTTTGACCAGGTCATCGACCGCCCGGGTGGAGACGCCGTGGACGTAGGCCTCCATGATTGAGGGCGAACAGGGCCCGGTCGATGCGGCGGCGGCGCTCCAACAGGGAGGGGTAGAACAATCCGGAGCGGAGTTTGGGGATGTGCAGGTCCACGTCCCCGGCGGTCGTGGTCAGGGTGCGGTCGCGGTGACCGTTGCGGCGGTTGACCCGCTCAGGGGTGCGCTGGTGGGGGTGGGCGCCGATCACGGTGGTGGCCTCGGCCTCGATCAGTTCCTGGAGCATCCTCTCCAGGACCAGGCGGACCATGTCCACATTCTCGGCGGCTCGTAGTGACTCCAGAAGCTGTTGTAGGTCATGCTGGGACAGAGCCATCGTGTGTCCTTGGGTGAGGAACGTCAGACCTTCTCTCACTTGACGGTCACACGGTGGCTCGCCTGGTTCTATAGGCGTTCCGGCCAGGGATTGGTCACCGGAAGTTACACCACTCGGCGGGACACCATCTCTCCGAGTTGCCGCTCCTGGAAGGAGGAGGGTTCCTGGACGGTGACTGCTTCGATCGGGGTTGGCACCGGGATGAGCGGAGCGTAAGTGACGAACGGGCACCATTTGCGCCAGGTGAGCCGTTCGGCGGTGGCGAAGTGCATGATGAGGAGGCCCTACCAAAAGAAAGCGTCCCCTGCGCAGGCGGGCGACTGCTTGCAGGGGACGCCCTTGATGGAGGTCGTGCAGGTCCTGTTCGGCGACTTTCGGGTTTCCTTCTTGGACGCCCCACCACCACCGCCGGGGGTCGCAGATAGCGTCCGGGAGGGGGAAGCCCCCGTCTCCTACTACTGGGCCATATGGCGTGAGGAGCACTCTTTAATGTGGCGTCCGGGTAGGGGGTTACGCACAACCTCTTCGTATAGACGCTAACTGACCAGGCGGATCTCGTAGGACACGGGATACCGACGCAGGCCACAGGAGACAACGGTGCTTCCGCTCCCCTGGATGGTCGGAGAGGCCAACCCGAACTTCAGGCCGGTGATCGCATCCTGGCACAGGACTGTCAGCATCCACGCGATCTCTTCTTCTTCGGCTTCGCAGGTGACCGCACCGAAGCTGGGGGTTCCCGTGCAGGTGAGCCCTTCGGGTGCATCCAGCGCTGGGTTCGCATACGTGGTCGGCACATTGTCAGCAGAAGCCGGGGCAATCCCTACGGATACGGCCACCACCATAGCGGTGACGAGGGCGAACATGTGGCGGAAGATCCTCATGGTTTTAACTCCAAGGGTGATCTCTGTTGGCCCCCTACTTGCCTGGAAGATGGGCTCTCGGGGTGCCTTCGAACTCGGAGATCATAGCGGGGAGATGTTCATTTAAACAATTTAATAATTAATTAATGGAACCCTGTCCGCATGTGGACAGGGTTCCAAGTTCCAGGTCAGAGGTGTTCCAGTGCTGTTGGATGCCTGTGATTCGGGGATCGTTTAATTTCTGAAGCATTTGTCTGTGCTAGATTCCTTCTCGCGTCGCCCATCGGGCGTTTGCTTCCTTATCTATTTGGAGGAACCTTGAATAGAAAATTCTTGGCACTGGTGGCTGCCGGTGCCGTTGTGATCGGCACGCCGGTAGTGGCCAACGCCTCTGTGTTCTCCGCACCGATCACCCAGGAGTCCACGGTCTCAGAGCGTCCCTATGATGGTGTCGAACTGTTCAGCGCGATCTACTTCGGCACCGGACCTGCTGTCGAAGCCATCCCTGAGCTGAACACCATGTTCGAAGGGGTCGACACCGAGAACGCCGGCATGGAACACCTGCGCGGTGAACTGGTCGAGAAGCTGGAAGAGCAGGACCCGGAGTTCTTCGTCGAGTTCGCTGATGGCGTCTATTCCGGCGACCACCTGACCATTCAGGCAACGCTGCAGTCGACGGGAGAGCAGATCTATGAGGCCCTCGCGGAGCTGTACCCCCAGGCCGCAGCGCAGGGTGACATCACCCCCAACGCCTGCACGGCGGTGCTCGGCTGCGTCGTGACGGTCGTCGCCGCTGTCAACTACGCTGCGGCGGCAGCCGTGGCGGTCGCCGCCGTCGCCTGGGTCACCGTGGTGAGCCCGAAGTCGGGTGAGATCGACGGAGACTTGCTGGAGCAGCAGATCGTCGACCGGATCGCCAACGATCTGGACACGGCAGCCTAGATCCGATGAAGAGACGTCGTCTCCGTGCGCTGGCCCTCATCGTCTGGAGCCTTATCCTCGCGGTGGTCGTCAACTCCTCGCTGGTCGCCTCCACGCCTTACTCGGCCTGGGCTGGCCTGACCGAGTTCGTTCCGAAATTCACGGTGCAGACAGCTGTCCCCCAGGGGTGGGCGTTCTTCACCCGGGACCCTCAAGAGCCGAGGATCACTGCCTATGAGGAAACCGCCGATGAGAGCTGGCGGCATGCGGACACCGGTGGTAACGGTGCCGCCAAGTGGCTTTTCGGTGCGGACAGGGAAGGACGTCTGCAGTCCGTGGAGATGGGTGTCATCCTCGGAGAGATCGGTCATGACTCCTGGATGGACTGCCCCACTCCTGACCACTCGGAGTGCCTCGAATCTTTGGCAGACCGCGCGTTCGGCCCCGTGGTGAACGAATCCGGACGCCCGCAACTGTGCGGTCGGATCGGGATCATCCGCCGACAGATTACCCCGTGGGCGTGGCAGGGCGGAGAAAAATCCCCGGAGATGCCCACCTCGGCTGTCGTGGTGGAGGTCCGATGCGAGCAAGCCTGAGCACCTGGTACGAAGGTCTGTTCGTCCACGACCCGTGGACGAACGTCTATGCGCTGGCACGTTCGCTGACCGCTGCCGCGCTGCTCATCACGTTGTCGTTCAACTCGGTGGATACGCTCTTCGCGCCCAACGAGGCCTGGGAATCTCCGAAATGTGACGGCTGGCTCCGATGGGGCGGACTTTTCTGCGTCGCTCCCTCCTTGGCGTGGGGGAAGGCCCTGGCCGTCGTCGTTCTACTCCTCGTCGTGATCGGTTACCTTCCCCGATGGACGGCCCTGCCCCATGTGTGGGTGAGTGTCAGCCTGCACAACTCCATGAGCATGACCGAGGGTGGCGATCAGATAGCCGCGATCATCGCCTTGCTCATCAGCCCCATTGCCCTCCTCGATTCACGGCGCTGGCACTGGACCTTCAAGGGTGGTCCCGTGTCGATCAACCGATCAGGAGAGATCCGGCGGATGATCGCAAACACATCCGCCATGCTCATCCGACTTCAGGTATCGGTGATCTATCTCCACGCCGCGATCGGAAAGCTGGCAGTGGAGGAGTGGGTGAACGGGACCGCCGTCTACTACTGGGTCCATGACCCCCAGTTCGGCCCGAGCGGTTTGAGAGCCACGGTTGCTGAGGCGGTAGTATCGACGGCTTTGGGCGTCGTCCTTCTCACCTGGGGAACACTGGTCCTGGAGTTGGCCTTGGCCTATGGTCTCGTGGCAAGTGCTCCCTTGCGTAAGGCGCTGTTCTGGGCAGGTGTCCTCTTCCATGCAGGAATCGCCATGGTCCTAGGGTTGGTGACTTTCGGTATCACGATGAGCGGTGCCCTCCTCCTGTACCTGTGGCCACGCGAAAGCTCTCCGGACATCAATGTTCACGAATATCTCTACAGAAGGTTCAGCAAGAGGTTCGGTGGATACGATAAGAGTGACATGAAGGGTTAGGGTGTATGATTCGAAGTCGTCGATAGAATGGTGGTGTTACCTGTGTCGGACTGGTTCACAGTAGGGATCTTCTTCGGTCTGATAAGCGCGTTTCTCGGCTGGACATCGATCTATTCCGTGCGTGATGGAGTCAACATCGACCGAAGCCCGGGCATACGAATCCCGGTGACGCTCGCGTCGAGAGAAGCTTGGCTCGTCGCCCACAGGAAGGCGCAACCCTACTTCTTCGGGTCCTGCCTGTTCATGTCGGTTTCCGGAGTGGCTTTCGTGGTCTGGGCTGCGGTCATCGACGCTCCGGGCAGCGTGATCGTGCCCATGTTCGCCGTCCTGGCTGCGATGACCGCGATCCTATTGGTCGGAGCGATCCTGGGTGTGCGTGATGTGCGCAGGTCACATGAGGTTCTCGGGCCCAAGGACTGATTCCGAGCATGGGCCTTCAGCGGCTCGGGGACCTGCTCTCCGGGCCGCTGTCCCATCCGGTGCACTTTGACCATGACAATCGTCATGGCCGGGCCTGCTTTCCTGTCAGCAGAATTCACGTTGAGTGATGATGCGTGTGTCGATACGATGCCTTTATCCCAGGATCCACTTTTGGGGTGACCATGACGCTCACTTGCGCCTTGAGAGGTCTCCGTGTCAGAGAACGATTTCTTCGCCGCTCTTTCTCATCCTCATCGAAGACTCATCATCCGAACTCTGGGAAACTCGAAGGGCATGCCGGCAAGCCATCTTGCTGATGCCGTCGGAGTATCACGCCCTGGACTTTCGTCCCACCTCAAAGTACTTAAGTCGTCCAGGATCGTGCACGGTGAAAGGAGAGGAAAGTCGATCGTCTACCGGCTCGACAATGAGACTCTTAATTCACACATAGCGGACATGCTCGAATTTCTGAACATCGGGGCGATAGATCATTTGTTCGCAGGTTCTCCTGCGGGTATCGCTCCTCGACGGCCATGACGGAGATGGGAGACGTGCAGTGAGCGCCGACGCAGTGCTGCCGCATATCTGGGCGGACCAGCCATTGAGCGGTGGAACCCTGGCATGGTTGAGCATCATTCTTGTTGTGGCCGCACTTGTCCTCTTCGCCGTCGGAGCAATGGGCCACGGCGGACGACTGCGCCCGAACAGGGTCGTGGGTATCCGCACCGCCTACACCGAGTCTGACCATGAGGCCTGGTATGACGTCCACGCGAAGGCAGCTCCATGGCTGATCGCCTCGGGGGCGGTGCTCATCATCGGAACTGCGACGCTCAACCTGACCGACACCCCCCGACTGCAATTCCTCGCATTGATGGTTTCGATCGTTGTGGGAACAGCGGTCCTACTCATCGGTACCGGGTCAGCACACAGTTCGGTACGCCGAAGGAACGAGAACGACCAGAGCGCTGGGGAGCAGGAGAGGACACCGTGAGAATCGAGTATTCCCGTATCGGGGACGTTCCTGAGAGCGGGCTCTTCCTCTACGATCATGACTGCGGGTTCTGCCAGCGCGTTGTGACGTTCGCCCGGGAACGGCTGCGTACCCGCACAGCCTTCGCCGCCTGGCAGCGGACCGACCTCTCCCGTTTCGGTCTCACCCCGACCCAAGCCGATAATCGTGCCTGGGTGGTGCTTCCCGACGGAGGGCTGCTCTCCGGGGGCGATGCTATCGCCCACGTCCTTCTACACGGTTACCTACCCGGCAGGCTCCTCGGAAGAGCCATGAGATTACCGCTGCTACGGGTGGCGAATCGTGCCGCTTACCGGTGGGTAGCTGCCCGTCGACATCGCCTGCCGGGTGGGACGGCATCCTGCGCGCTCCCGTCTGCCCCCCTTCGAAAGCCGCCAGAGGAACTCGGTACCATGCGCCCATGACCCCCCTCTCGGAGCGTCTCGACCTACGTCGACTCGATTTTCGCGGCGATGCCGCCCCTGTTGGCCTCAGGTACCTCTTCTGGACCACAGTCGTGCTGATCATCGTGGTCCGTACGATCCTTGCCCAAGCCGGGGGGCGCTTCGTCCCCAACGCCTGGCCCCACTCGGAATGGGTCTTCGTCCTTCTCCTCTCGGCACTGGTGCCCTTGTGCGTTCTCTGGCCTTTTCTGCCCTGGGAGTCTTCAGCTCCCTTACGCGACCGGGCAGTCGCTGTAGCATTCCTGATATCGGCTGTCGTTTTGATGCCCGTCACCGACTTCGCGGCCTACCCCCTGGTAGCGCTCGCTATCGCTAATGCAACGTGCGTGTTCGGAACGGTCGGTGGGCTGGTCCAATCCTCCTTGTTTTCCGCGGTCAACGTTCTGTTCGGAGTGCTCTACCCCGACCTGCCGGCGGCTTATGCACTGACCAATGGCGGCTTGCTCCTCCTCTACAGCCTGGCAGTGCTCTTCGTCATGACGTCCCTGATCGCCGCTGGCAAGCGCGCTCGGCGCACTAGAGAACTCCTCGCAGAGCTCGACAACGCGCATACGCGCCTACGTGCTTATGCCTCCCGAGTCCGGGAAGCGGCGATCTCGGAGGAACGCAGCCGCATGGCGCGCGAGATGCATGACAGTACAGGGCACTACCTCACATCGATCCATCTCTGCTTGGCGAACGCGGAGCGCACAGTGACTGCTCTGCCTGCACAGGTACGCGAGGACCTACGCCAGGCCCGCCGTCTCACCAAGGAAGCTCTCGACGATACCCGCCGCTGGGTGCGCGCCCTCAAACCCTTGGACCTGGCGCACCGTTCCGGCTCTGAAGCGATCCAGGCTCTCACCGAAGCTTTCGGTGAACTGGGCATCACTACCGATTTCTCCGCCACAGGACCCTGGCCTGAGGAGATGGACGGGGAACTGGAACTGGTCGCCTACCGTTTCGTTCAAGAGGCCCTCACCAACGCCTTGAGACATGGAAAGGCCGAACACGTGAAAGTGACCGTGCACGTCACAGGCGAGGGCATATCCCTTGCAGTGGCTGACAACGGCCAAGGGCGTGCTGAGGGAACGGTTGAGGGGTTCGGGATCACCGCTTTGCGTGAACGTCTCACAACGAGAGGTGGAACTCTGACCGTTATCGACCGACCCGAGGGTGGTTTCGAGCTGTGTGCCAGAATCCCCTTTGCCATGGAGACGGCGATGCCATGACCGGTCTAGAAAAGGAGGCCATCCGGGTCATGGTTGTGGACGACCAACCCCTCATGCGCCGAGGACTGGCTCGCCTACTGGAGTCCGAAGGCTTCACCGTCGTCGGGGAGGCCACGGACGGGGTCGACGCCTTGGGCTTCCTCGCTGCCTGCGACCCTGATGCTCTACCCCATGCGGCACTAGTGGATGTCCGCATGCCAGGAATGGATGGTGTGACGTTGATCGGGCGGATGGCCGCGGACTTCCCCACCGTATCCGCGATCGTCTTGACGACCTTTGACGAGGATGAGTACCTCTTCGCAGGGCTGCGCGCTGGTGCTCGAGCCTATTTGCTCAAGGATGCCGAACCGGAAGAGGTCGCCTTGGCGGTTCGGCGTGTTGCCGCAGGTGGGAGTTTCCTAGTCGGCCCAGCAGCAGACCGTATGATTGCGTTCCTGCGTGGCCGGGACACCACTCCGGATTCTCTGCCTGGTGGCGATCCCGGAGATGAACTGTCCGGGAGAGAAGGAGAAGTGGCCTCTCTGGTCGGACAAGGGGCTTCCAACCGCGAGATCGCGCGCGCACTTGGCCTCGCAGAGGGGACGGTGCGTAATCACGTCACCAACATCCTCCACAAACTCGGCCTGCGCGATCGTACCCAGCTCGCCCTGTGGATGGTGTCTCGCTGAGTTGTGCAACTCTCTGTAATAGAGGCGCATTTGGCAAGTACGTGAGGGCCGCCCTTCGGGCGGCCGAGGTCATAACATCAGGCAGGCGAGCCTCCCACCGGCGATGGCGATCTACTTCCGAGATGACCGAGGCCTACGAGGCGATCAGCCTACGACTTGGTGCGCGATTGAAGTCGGTGCGTGTCGGCCTGGAGAATCGGCAGGTGGTCGGTCACCGCTCGGCGGCGCGGTCGGAGACCAGCCCGGCGATCGCGGCGTAGATCTCGTCGAAGTACTCGCACCGTCCGGTGTAGCGCTGCAGAGAGCGCCTGAGGGGCCTTTCTGTTTCCGGATGTGACGAAAGCGACTGCGCTGTTGTTGCGCGGGCTGGCCGCCTGTGTCGGGGCGTGTGGGCGGCTGACACGCCCGGACGGTCCTGCGGGGTAGGGGCATGGGTGTTGGGGGAGGACGCGGCGTTACAGGGCCGTGTCCGCCCAGGGCATGTCCCCGGCAGGGCCCGGGTGGGCCTGCACGGTCACGGAACGGCAAAGTGCTCCGGAGGTGGGTGCCCTACCTGTACTGACCTTGTACTGGGGAGCACACATGGAGCACGCATCGGTCTGAAAAGCGGCGAGGACCTCTTGCGAGGTCCTCGTGTAACCCCTGTGAACTGGGGTTTTGTGGCGCACCCGGCAGGATTCGAACCTGCGGCCATCGGATTAGAAGTGCCCTGGTTGCGTATCGTCACGTGTCGCTACGTACCGTTTGATGCCACCCCATCCGCCCTGCCGCGCCGCCTGCTGTCATGTCGTGCCGTGTGGTGTCGCCCTGGTCTGAAACCGCGGAGCACGAACGGAGCACACACAGGCTGATGGTGGCGTTCGATGGCGCCTCCTGAGGTTCTTGGTGTTGGTGTGGGTGTCGAGGGTGTTCTCTGGGGTGAGGTTGTCATTCTCCGGAATGGTGCTTGAGCTCGGGATCGGTTTCGTCGAGCGCCTGGCAGGTCATCCGTCCGAGTCTGGGGGCCACCGCCGTTCCCTGCCCGCCATCGCTGTTTCCGTCACCGCGGGGCCGTCGGTCGTATGGTCATGAGATGAGGGACGTGGTCCATGACTCTCCGTCGGCGGCCACATAGCAGAAGGCGTTCTGGATTCCGTAGTCCCACGAGTCCTGGTTCGGTGCGATGTAGCCGATGAAGTACGTGTCCGGGGCGCGGGCGGGGTCCAGGGTGCGTTGGCTCATCGGGTCGCACGTGGCCTCGATGTCGGCGTTGAAGGCGGCCCATCCGGGCCAATCGCCTCCGGAGGGGGAGTAGGAGCCGATCACCTGGGCGTCGTGCGGCTCGTCGCAGGAGGTGAGCTCGACCTCGTAGAACTCCGTGGTCGCAGGCTCGATGAAGCAGTCACCGGTCTGCAGTGTGCACACGGTGGCGTACCCGGGCGAGGGCTCGCAGAGTTCGGTGGGGGAAGGGGCCCGTCCCTCGCCGGTGGAGACCGAGGGGGTCAGGCCCTGCGGATCGTAGGGGGCGGACGGGTCCGTGCCCTCCGAGACAAAGGCGCCGGATTCCGCCTGCACGATGATGACCGCCGCGGCCGTCCATCCGAGCCCCCACAAACAGGCGGCCAGGAGCCCGATCAGGGAGAAGATGACGCTGATCACCTTGGCGGCCGAGAACCCGGTCACGGCGGCCGGCGCGAAGGGAGCTGACACCCCGGCGGTCGGCGGTGTGACCGGCGTACCCGCCGCAGCAGACCCGGCGACCGGTGGCGGGGACAGACCGGTGACGGGGTCCGCCCCCACCCCGGGTTCGGCCGGTGCGGTCGGCGAAGCCGGGTCCGTGCCGATGGTGGAAGGGTCGGTCCGGCCCGCCGATCCGTCGGGAGCGGGGGCCGCCGCGTCAGCGGAGACCCCGGTGGGATCGGAGGACCGGGGCGTGGTGTGGGCCGCGGGTACGGAGCCCGCACTGGTTGGATCCGCGGGGCCTGTCGTCGCTCCCCGGGAGCTGGTGGCGTTCGGCGCTCCCCCGGGACCGGCCGTACCGCCGACCGTCTGGCCACTTCCCGAGGACTGGGCCGGGGATGGAGTTCGCAGCGCCCGGGTGAGGGCCATGAGGCCAAGGGCGATGGCGACGGGGATGGGCAGGATGAGGAAGCCCAGCAGCCCCAGGACGAGCGCCGCGACGGAGAAGCCGCTGATCCTCCGTTCTTGGATGTTGTTGTGCACCGTGTGGTGAACGTTGTGGTGCGTGTTGCTGGTGCTGTCGCCTATGTGGATCGGACCCTGGTGGTTTCCGCCCACGCCGACGTTGTGGTGGCCCGACACGTTGACCGAGGAGAACTGCGTGTTCATGGCGGCCAGGCTCCGGGCCAGATCCAGGTCCTCCCGCAGGGCCCGCCTGATCTGGTCGCGGAGTTCCGCGGCGGCGTCGGTGTCCTCCGGTGCCCGACCGAGCTCCCTGACCGCGTTCTCGATTTTCGGTTCAGGTTTCCCGCGTCCGAGGATGGCGGCCAGTAACCGTTGACCGTGCCGCACGGTGCCGCTCGCCGCCGCGTCCTCCGACTTGGACAGCACTGCCTGCCCGTAGGCGGTGACCGCGTCTTTCACGTAGGGGAACACCTGGGAGGTGAGGGTTTCGATATCTGTCAAAGGTGCTTCCGTTCGTCTGAGGGAGATTCGTGATGCCGTGAAGGTCGCTCTCCGAGAAGGGCTCACTACTATAACGGCATGGTGTCCGGGAACAGAGCGGGATTCGATGTCGGTTGTCCGAACATCGGGGGCGCGAACGGTTTCCGCGTTAGGGGGAGGTTCGGAGTATCTCCTGACCTCGAAGAACGTTTCTCTGAGGGTTGGTTTCGCGTGCGTGTCCGGAAGCGGCCATGAAATTCCGAGTTCGCCCGTGCCTTCCCGGGGAATCGGTGCGGAAGTTATACTTCCTTTGTAATTGTTGTGAAGTATTTGTGTTGTTCTAAGAATATTTGGAACGCTGATCTAAGCTTGTATACAGAAGTTCTGCGCGTAACTCCGGGTCGGGGCGCCGCGGCGGACGCGTGTTGACAAGGGCCCTGTCGGGGGTTGGATCGAGAGTGGAACCACGTCCGACTACCCGGCGAGGTCGTGATCAATATGCGCCCGACCAGTGTGTTCGCCCAAGCCTTCACACCTGAGGCCGCCCGACTACGATGCGACCTGCGTGGCCGGTGAAGGGTCGCGGTGTTTCGTGCCTGGTTTACAACACGAGCCGGTGGAGCTTGGCCCACACTCGGGCCTGGGTCCACTCGGTGAAGCGCCGGTGCGCGGTGGCACCGGAGGGACCAAAGACCGGCGGGAGCTGGGCTCAGGTGCAGCCGCTGGTGGCCACGAAGATGATCGCGGCCAGGACCTGGCGGTCGCCGTGTCTGCGCCGCTCGCCGCCTTGCTGGCGGGTGGGTGCCTCGGGCACCACCCGCTGGAACAGTTTGTTTCGTGCCGGGTGTGATGGAGGCTCTGGCGTGTGCCGGAATCGCCTCCCGGCACTCCTGGGACGTTCTCCTCGCGTTCTTGGCGCAGGTTGGCAGACGGTCGCGTTTGCGGGGGATGAATCGTCGCTGTGGTCAGAGTGGACGCCCTCGCTGGGATGGTGGAGCGCTTCGGGCAGGCGGCACGGTGTTGTGACCGTCGCGCGAAGGATGCCAGGTACTGAGGAAGCGACACCGGGTCGCTGATGGGTGTCGGGGGACGGTCACGGAGTTCCGCCGTCGACGGTTGTCGGAGGAAGTCAGGGGAACGTGTTCGTCACAGGTGGCGGGCACACTGGGCGCGTGACCCATGATGATGACGCGGTGTTCGAGGCCGTACGCGCACGCGTGTTCTCCGGTGAGTACCTGGACCATCGGCTCGGCCTGCCAGAGGACGACAGAGTTGGTGCGGCCCGGTGCTGTCCTGACCAGGGCTCGTGGCGAACGGTCTACTTTAGGGGCACACCGGAGTACGACACCGCGCTTGCCGCGGGGCGGCTCGACCCGCCGCCGCCATTGAAGCCTGTGGAGGAGGAAGCGGTCAAGGAGTGCGAGGAGCATCTCGGCCGCCCTCTGCCCCCACTGCTGCGGCGCTGCTACCTCGAGCTCGGCGACGGGGGATTCGGTCCGGGCTACGGCCTGTTACCGCTCTGGGATCCGGAGAACGGTGTCTCCGTCATGGACGCCTTCCGGCAGCGGGAGGGGTGGCCTCGGGAGTGGCGGCCGATGGCGGACTCACTCCTGACGCTGTGCGACTGGGGTTGTGGTATCGAGTCACTTGTTGACTGCCGGAACCCGTCCGGCGGGATGTGGGCCATCGACCCCAACTCGGCGCTCGGGGACGATCCGGGCGTCATGCTGTTCCCCCAGGAGTTCACCTTTCCCGAGTGGATGCGTCGGTGGGTGGACGGCACACTTCGACAGCCTCAACTGCTTCTGGGAAAGGGCGCAGGAGGTTAGCGGGTCTGTTTCGTGCTGGGAGCGGCGGAAGCTGCGGTGCGTGCCGGGATTGCCTCCCGTCACTCGCCTGGCGTACTCCTTCTCCGCGGCCGGCCTATGCCTGGTGGTCATGGGGCGGCAGGGCCGATCCGGCATAGCCTGGGGCCTGTGGCCCACACCGAAGACTTCGCCCAGCGTGCCGCTCGCGCTGTCAGCGCTGCCGCCCGGACCCTGGAAGTTCCTGCTTCACGGGCTGACGGCCTTCCCGCGCTCGTTCGGATGGGAGAGCGAGCGGTGTTCCGTCTCGGCAGTGACGTGATCGCACGTGTTGAGCGCTCCACGGACAGGTGGGAGGAGGCCGACCGGGAGGTGCGGGCCGCCCGCTGGCTCGCCGAGCAGTCCCTTCCGGTGACCCGCCCCCTGCCCGGGAAGCAACCGGTCTTGGCCGAGGACCTCGTCGTCACCTTGTGGGAAGCGGTCCAGGGTGAATGGACCCTCCCACGGGAACTGGCCCGGTTACTGCGCACCCTGCACCACCTCACCCCGCCACCGTCGCTCGGCCTGCCCGCCCTGGATCCCTTCCACCGCGTGGCCGAACGCATCGACACCGCTCCCGGACTCGACACCGCCCAGCGCGACCTGCTCCGCGCACACCACCAGGACCTCGCCGCCCGCTGGCCCACGGCCACACCCGTCCTCGGCACACACGTCATCCACGGCGACGCCAACATCGGCAACGTCCTGGCCACCCCCCAGGGGGTCGTGCTCTTCGACCTGGACGGCATCTGCTGGGGCCCACCCGAATGGGACCTGGTCCTGACCGCCCTGTACCGGGACCTGGGCTGGCACAGCGACACCGAGTACGCCGACTTCTGCGACGTCTACGGGTTCGACGTCACCTCCTGGGACGGTTACCCCCTCTACAGACAGGTCAGGGAGTTGCGGATGACCACCTGGCTTGCCCAGAAGGGTGGGGAAAGCCCCGAGATCGACGCTGAGATCGCTCGGCGGATCACCGACCTCGCCGACCCCCGGCGTTCCCGGATCTGGAATCCCTACTGACCCGTGGATCCCCCAGCCTTCACAGTCCGGGTCTGGTGGAGGAACCGCTCCGCCTCCGGCTGCCCCTTATAGGCGCGCATACTGTCGACGAACGCGTCCAGGTATCCCGCGCACCTGGCCGAGGACGTCGCCCGCACCTGCGGCACCATCGCGGCACCCAGGTGGCAGGCCTCCTCGACCTCGCCCTGCCCGAGCATCGCGGACGCCAGCACGAGCCGGGTGAAGACCCGGCTGCGCGCGTACTCCTGCCCGGAGGAGGCGGTCAGGCTCTGCTCGGCCGACCGCCGAGCGGCACGGGCCTCTCCCAGATCCCGGTGGCAGTGGGCCACCTCATCGGAGTACTCCGCCTGGTCGAAGTACCCGATCCACGCCGGATCGGCACCGGGGTCACGTCGGCTGAAGGCCTGCTCGGCGTGGCCCATCGCCCGAGAACACGCGCCCTTGTCCCTCAGGGATGCATGGGCGCGCGCCTCCATCATCAGGAACTGCGCCCGCAGGGTCGCCGTCGCCCGCTCCCCGGCTCCGGTCAACGCCGCCCGCGCCAGGTCGCGTGCTTCGGTGTAGGAGCCCACGTAGTTGGCCTGGTGGCTCATCGCCGACAGCACACTCGCCCCCAGCAGGCGGTCTTGGGCATGGTCCGCCAAGTCCAAGGCCTGCACGAAGTAGCGTCGGGCTGTCCCGTTGCGCTGGGCATCGTAGGACATCCACGCCAGCGAGAGTACGAACTCCGCAGACGCCGCGAACACTGATCGCCCGGTACTGCTCGGGTACGACCTGCGCAGCATCGGGACCACCGTGCCGCTGAGGTACTGCGTGGCCGCTATCCGCGCATGGTCACCGCCGAAGCGGTTGTCCAGGCCCGCGAACGCAGCCGCAGCAGCCCGGATAGCCGCTACGGGACCTTCCTCACCCCGGAGTTTCTCGGAACCGGATGGGGTGTGGGACACCAACCACGACAGTACGGCCGAACTGATCGCTGAATAGGGCGGTTGTGTCTCTGCGCCGGGGACTTCGTTCAGATCCAGCCGAGTCACTTGTTCAAGGACCGACGCGGTCTGCTGTCCGGAGTCGTTCAGCCCCAGGCCGAGTTCGGGTGGGAAGTGTTCCATCACCGGGCCGGGGATGTCGTACCCGCGAGTGAGACCCTCCAGCACGCGCTGGACGGTCTCCCGCTTGCGCAACTCGCGCTGCCCGCTCAGGACTCGGGAGACCATGGCCTGCGACAGGTCGCCCATCCGCGCGACGGCGTCCTGGGCCAGGTCCGTATGCCTCAACAGAAGGCGGATCAGCGCGTTGGCGTCCTGGTCGGCCACAGCCCGCCGAACCTGAGGCATACGCCAAAAACGCGCAGGGACGCAAGAGCAGTCGTCGCTACGCAGGCGGCCACAATTTCCGCAGAGCACGGGTGCCTTCCATTGGGACCTCGGGGCGGTCGGGTGGCACAGAAGACTACGCGGGCCGTATGCCGACCGGCCATGACTGGTTTGTCATGACCACCATGCCCGCACAGTCATGGGGTTGTCAGCGTTTTCTCTCAACAGTGGCCCCATGACCCCAGCGAAAACGTCTGAGACCGGTCCGGCCGTTGCGCGAAGTACTCATCGCACACTTCCCGGTCCTCCACACAGCACCCAGACCCGTGCTCACTGTGGTTTCCCGCCACCTTCGAAGACCGAGCCGAGAACCACGGCGCGGCGAGGGGACGATCAGGGCGGGCCGGTCGCGCGTGCTCCGTATGGGTCGAGTGAGTTCGGTCCGTTGCTGCCGCCGCCGCGGGCCGATGATGCGGTGGGGCACGGGTACACGGCCCTTCAGGTGGTGCGGTTGGCGGTGTGGGCGGCGCGGGAGTGTTGGTGGGTGGACGCCATGGATCCGGTGCACCGTGCGGAGACCGCGTGGGAGGCCATTACCGAACACCTCCAGCTCGCCCACGAGCGGCCGGAGGAGACGGAGCTGATCGCCATCGGGTGGAAGGCGATGAAGGCTCAGCACTACCAGGACCTCAAAGTCCGCGGCTTGGGCGGCAAGGACAAGGCCCTGCTCTCCCGAGCGTTCGTCCGGTATTGGACCAGCGCCTCGGCACCGGCACACTCCCACGAGGACCAGATCGTCGATCGGCTGGCGCTGGCCCAGATCTGGGCCGCCCTGAAGCCCGCGCACCGGGAGGTGCTCACCGCTCTGGCCGAACACGAGGACCGGCGCGGCGCCGAACGCTCCCTGAACATGGACCCTGTCGCTTTCACCCGCACGTTGGGGCGGGCCCGGCGGGCGTTCCTGGCGCTGTGGCACGAGGGCGAGACCCCGTCCCTGCTGTGGGGGTACGACCGCACCGGGGCGCGGCACCAGAACGTGATGTACCTGGTCCGGTTGCGCAAACGCCGGGCATTGCAGCGCAAGGCCGAGGGGCATGTGCGCCGCTACGGGCACCGCCCGGCCCGCGACCTGGGGGTGCCCGACGCCGAACTGCTGGCGCGGCACGAGGCCGGGGAGAGCTACGCGGCGCTGGCCGAGTGCTTCGGTGTCAGCCGCGCGCTGATCGCCTCCCGGGTAACCAAGACCCGGGCCCGGAGGGAGGAACAGGCCGCTGGTGGTGGGCCTGGGGTATCGGCCCACGGATGACGAAAACCGGCGCGTATGCGGGATTCCGGTCGGGGGTTGAACCACCTCGCGAGGCAGAGCGACCATCGACCAGCCCCGGGAACCCCGCGTTCCCGTCGGGCGCAGAGGCACAGCCCTGAGCGGGCCCAAGCGGGAAGCGCAGCCCTTCGAGGCCAGAGACACCCGCTCCTGAGCCTGCTTCGACGACTCAAAAACACAGGTGCCCCGACCGGTGCGCGAACACCGGACCGGGGCGCGATCACCACCTGCACCAACCAGGAGGAGACCGTGCACGATCCTACAACTGGCCGTCACCGGCGGCCGTGTCACAGCATGGCCGGGCGCGTGTGGGCGCTGACCGTCGCGCTGCTGGCCACCGCCCTGGCCGCGCTCTTCGACCCCCGCCCGCCGCGGTTGCCCCGCCGGGTCCCGCGCGCACTGCCCGCAGCACCCCCGACCACCACCGCCGTCAGGCGGGGCGACCTGCTCGCCGACCGGTCCGGCTTCCCCGAACAGCACACCTGGGCAGCCGGGGCCTCGACCTCCTCGGCCCGCTGGGAACAGGCCTACCACGACCGCTCCACCCCGTCCGAGGAAGAGGACCGGGTGGACGCCGACCCCGACCTGATCGCAGGTGCTCTGGTGCGCCCCTACCTCAGCAGGGCCGCTGTTCCGCGGCCGCGCCCGGCCGAGTCGGAGGACTACCCGGTCCCGCCTTCGGGCGTGGAGCCCGAGCCGGTAGGGGACGAGTTCGCCGAGCTGACCGACCGCATCCGCGCCTACCTGGCGCTGCGGGGCTGAGAAAATCCTGAACGGATCGGGGGCGTCTTCTCCTGCGGGAGGAGGCGCCCCCAGGCGTTTTTCTGCGGCACTCCGAGGTCGCCGCGTATTTCTCGATCAATGGCTGCAAAGAAAAACCAAAGACGGGATTTCAGCCAACCGACGCGCTCGGCCGACTTCCAGGCGTGCCGGTTATGTGGCTTTTACGGGGTGGGCCTGTGACTCCGCCGGAGACTGGGCCTGTGACTGGGCCCGGTGGGGTCCCTGTGACTCCGCCTGTGGGTGGGCCCATTAGAGCGGCCCACCCCATCCGCGTTATCAGTGCAGGTCAAAGCCGCTCCGGGTGGGCCCTTCGCATTCCCTTTCTCTGGTCTCTTGAAAAGGAATTTTCGAAAACGCTTCAAAAAACCGGTTCGGATCGCTGGCGTGCCAGAGCGAGGTGGTTGATGCACACACGAGGCGGTGCGTCGGCCGCCACCTCGTTCGCGCGCCCGGGTGCTGCTCCTGGCGGACGGGAGCGCGCTGCTCGGTGGCTTCCCGCTAGGTGTCGCAACCAGGCCGCAGGCCGCGTTCCTCGTAGGACATGAGGAGAAAAAGAGAAGCCGAGCCTGCGCGGAGGCTCTCGGCAAGGTTGCCGGGTGCGTCCATGAGACCCGTCCCCCGCTGGGGCCATGGTCGTTTCGCGGGCTCGCGCCCGCGAACGGTGTGGGGCGGTTGTGCGGCGTTCAGCGCCCCCACGCGGCCCGGACACCCAGGGCTGGCCTCCATGGCGGGGCGGCGGGTTCGGGGGCGGACGCGGCCGCTGTGGGCCGCATCCATGGAATCGGGCATTGCGTCTGTTTTCGGGCGTGCTCGCCAGGTGGAGTGCGGGTCCGGTGGGTGTTCTGACCAATCCGCTTGCATTACTCGGCGAGGTCGAGCGTGGATGCGTGGTGCCCCGTCGCCGACGGGGTCACGTGCCGTGTTCGCGCAGTTCAGAGGTGGCGGGGAGGTGGGTTAGTGAAGCGGAATGTTCCGGTCGTGCCGGCTTACCTCGGCTTGGACACCTTCGCTACCTCCGCGTCCTCCACCGCCATGGGCGGTGGGTGCGGGTGCAGCGCGCGCGTGAACGCCACGAAGGAGAGGTGAACGACTGCATGAGCGCGTACGAGGGGTCGGTGTTCAAGCGGTGCGGGTGCCGTAACGAGGACAGCGGCCGGGCATTGGGGGTGAAGTGTCCGAAGCTGCGGAGGGAGGACAAGGCGTGGAACCCCCGGCACGGGAACTGGTGGTTCCAGCTCGAACTCCCGCGCACCGCTGAAGGCAAGCGCCGCCAGGCCCGCAGGGGCGGCCTGGCCTCGCAGGAGGAGGCCCGTCGCCAGCTCGACCACGTGAAAGCGCTGCTGGCCCTGGCCGAAGGCGAGCAGGATATCGAAGTGCAGGTCGCGGACCTGATCCAGGCCGCGCTACGGACCCGGAAGCCGTTGCCCGACCTGGAAGAGGTGCGTCGGCGGGTCGGCGCGGGGGCAGACGTGCGTCGTGAGCCGCCGGTGGTGGGGGTGTGGTTGCGGGAGTGGTTGGACGGCAAGCCCGACCTCGCCGAAGGGACCCGGGCTTCCTATGACGGGCACATCCGCAAGTACCTGGTCCCGCACCTGGGGAACATCCGGGTGGATCGGCTCCAGGCGCGTCATGTGGAGGCGATGTTCGCGGCTATCGAGGAGGCCAACGTGCACATCCTGGAGTGCCGCGACTCCTCCGATCCGCAGGTGAAGAAGTCGGTGCGGGGGCGGCGGGTGATCTCGCTGTCGACCAAGCACCGGATCCGTGCCACGCTGCGCAGCGCGCTGTCGGACGCGGTCCGCTCCCCGGACCTACCGGTGTCGGTGAACGTCGCCTCGCATGTCCGCCTGCCGTCCTGTCCGAGGAAACGTCCCCTGGTGTGGACGGCGGACCGGGTCCGCTTGTGGGAGAAGGACGGGGCGGTGCCGGGTGAGGTGATGGTGTGGACCCCTGAGCAGACCCGCACCTTCCTCCAGCACGCGAGGAGGTACACCTGGTTGTTCCCGATGTTCCACCTCATCGCTGTCAAGGGGCTGCGCCGGGGTGAGGCGGTGGGGCTGCCGTGGGCGAACACCCGTCTGGTGGACGGCCAGATCGACATCCGCGTCCAGGTCGTGCAACTGGCGTGGGAGACGATCACCTCGACCCCCAAGAGCGCGGCGGGCCAGCGCACCATCACCCTGGACGCCGACACGATCAAGATCCTGCGGGGCTGGAAGAGGTTCCAGAACGAGCAACGCCTCGCGGCCGGGAAGAACTGGAACAGCACCGGGTTGGTGTTCACCCGCCAGGACGGGTCGGGCTGGCATCCGGGTCAGGTCAGTGACTGGTTCTGCCGCATCGCCAAGGCTGCCGGGCTCCCGCCCATCACCTTGCACGGGCTCCGCCACGGGGCCGCCTCCCTGGCGCTGGCGGCGGGAACGGACGTGAAGGTGGTCTCGACTGAGCTGGGCCACGCGACCACGCACTTCACCCAGGACACGTACCAGTCGGTGTACCCCGACGTCGCGAAAGCCGCGGCGGAGGCGACCGCCGCGCTGCTGCGCGGGGAACCGGTGTCTGCCGGGTAGCGGGACGGGGGAGCACACCAGGAGCGACTGGACACCCCGAGCCCCGGGCCGTGCGGCGGGTTCACCCCGCCCGTCCTGGGGTTTCCTCGTGGGCAGGACCGGTCGGCCATCGGATCAAAGGTCCTCTGGTTATGGCTGTCTTGAAAACATTCGACAGTTTTTATCGCAGATTCAGATGACCTGGCTTTCTATTCTCGTAGAACCATATCTTGGGAGAGCAAGCATAGCGCGGATGCTGATTTTCAAACATCACATTGCCCCATGCGGAAAAATTAGATGAAAACTTTCTGCATATCTCCATCTGCGTCGTCCCTGTGATGCATTTTGGCGTGACTATGAAGAACTCGTCTCCGCTTTTGTTGAGACAAAATGCGGTAATAAAATCAATGTACTCTGAGAAGTTCTCTATGAGGGACCTTGTGTTCGGAAAGCTTCCATTTCTGTCTACGGGGAGGCAGACGTATTTGTAGTGTTTTGCTCCGCGTTCAACAAAAGCCTGAAATCGGCCCCCTCCGTGCTGCTGCCAGGCGTTTTCTACAATGGAAGCTAGCTCGCTCTCTAGGGGGATGGTTTGGTTATCTTCTGGATGTGAAAATCCAAGTATTTCTCCATTTTTATAAAGGAGGTCAAATCTAAAGCAGTCAATGGCCTCTTCCAAGGAGGCCAGGAGTCCGATGAGGATGGTGTAGGTTCGCTCAGAGATGGCTCTGTTGTGGGCGAGAAGATTTCTTATCTCTCTCACTTCGTCCAGCTTTCCACCGAGAAAAGCTGATTCGTGTCCGGTCAATTCTCGGACAGTCTTTTCTACTGTTCGATCACTAATCAGTGATATGAGTTCGTGATGAGTTGTTTCCCAGATGATATCGCTACTGGACTCGGCTCCTAGGTATACCCGTTTGGCGTTTCTCTTTGCTCTTGTTTCGAGTTTTGACCTCAAGTTTGAGTCAATTTGATCGACCCATTCATTCCCAAATTCTGCCATCCACGCAGCGAGGCAGAGGCGTCGGACCCATGTCTCTAGTACGTAGATCTTCCTGTAGGCAATGAAATTAATTTCAGGGGTTAGGATCTCATCAGAGAATTCTAGATATTCATTTGGAGAAGTGGGGATTTCTTTCATTTTCTAGTACTCCAATAGTGACCAATTCTTGGTGCGTTCAGTGATCAATTAATGTTGGTTTTTGTGTTGGAAGCACCTCTAAAAATTCACCTCGGTTGTTGGATGGTCATAGGGTGTTCATTAGATCTATAAAACAGACCTTAGTCGGCCAAATCTGCGACACGACTATCGCCTGCGACAATGAGCAAGTCTACCACTCGCTGCCATCGCGCTGCTTGTTCATCCGTAACGAGGTCCGCAAAACGTTCGTGAAGCCATTCGGGCAATGTATAGGTGTTGGCGCAATCAGTGCCACTTTGCTCGACGATCTGCTCGATCCACCGGAGTCCAGCCTCGACCTGATCTGATATGGTGAGTTCATGAATGGCAATCACCAGTTGGTCGATGCTCATGCGGGAGCTGGTGATCGTGCTGAGCCATCGCTCAACTTGAGGCGACCAGCTAATCAGATCACGCCAGGGATGCGCGTCCCCCTGGTTTTCCAGCGTGATGTACCCCGGCTCGGCTGACCGGTTGGGAATGAGAGCAGACTCGGCATAGTCACCCCAGGGCTGTTCAGTGAAAATTTGGGGATTCGCATCCGCCGCGTTAAGAACGTGATCCATAATTAGCGGCCAAAGTCGATAAAGTTGCTCTGCTAGGTCGGAATGCTCCCCGCCAGCGACGCTGATTGCCTGCAGGCCTTCCGATAGGAGGCGTGAATTACCGAGATATCGGTCCACATATGTGAGTATGGGTTCGTCCCGCTCATTAATCGCTTGCCACAGAGTGGCCCGGGCTGCGACGAGTGAGTCGCTTTTGCTGTGGTGGTAGCCGTGATCGAAGGTCAGCATGGCTCGTTGATGGGCTGCAATGAGCGACTCGACTATCTGGCGAGCCTCCTCCCTGCAGCACGCGGAGCTGATGGCAGCGGCCCCTGTAGCTCGGATTGCCGAAGTCAGCTGAGGGACGAAGATGTCCTTGCCCTCGGTGGCATCGAGGGAGGCAGCAGTTGGCGGGTCAAGTCTAGCCACTGTTCTCCGCTGGCTCTCAAAGTCCCATGGGCCAAAGACAGATTCGAGGAAGGACTCCTGCACGACGTCCAAGGCGATTCGGTGATGGCACCGACCGTGCAGGTGATTGTTATTGCACGGCGCAGACCAGACAACATCAAGTCCTCTTGCGTACGCGATTCGGGTTTCGTTTGGCGACTGCGACGCGATGGCACTACTCAGCTCTACGAGTTCCTGAACGTCTTCGTGCGAGGCGACGCCAACCGCCTGTCGGAGGTCTCTCGCAGCAGGAAGGAGAAGGTACGGCAGTGCTCGGCCCGCTGATCGGTCCGCACCCTGATTGAAGAACGACAACTTATCAAGCGAGTCGCTTGGGCGTTTAGCAACCTCCGCAGCGATGCCCAAGATGACGAACACACTCCACTGCAGATCCTCATCCGCGACGTGAGCTCGGCTCGTCAGATGAAGTTCGACAGCAGATGCGGCCACTGCCACTGGTCCATCCGAGGACGCCCCCAGACCAGACTGAGGAGGATTGTCCAGCAGATCTCGTGCCAGCACGAGGTCGGCAGCTAGTGCCTCGTCGGTCATTTCCGGTGCTCGACCACCGTTGTCTCTCACATGGGCGTGACGTACGACCAGCCCCATCGCATCGTTTCCACGCCGAAGGTCCGCGTTCGTTTCACCCAGAACATCCTCAACCTCGGGATTGACCGTCTGCTGGATCAGGATCTCCCCGTCTTGACGGAGTAGTTCGTACGCGCTGCGATCGAGCGAGGCTGCCCAGTTCTGAACGGCGGCGAGATACTCGTGAGCACCTGATGAGGAGTCGTCGCCGACCTGCTTCCGAGCGTTCGCTAGCAACTGGTTGCCGAGTTCCTTGAGATGCTCGATGCGTTCACCCTCAGCGCGCAGTGCCAGCATCATGCTGACCTCTCGCAAGGACCAACCGCGTCGCTCAGTGTTCGCAAGGTCAGGGATATGTGCTGCGAGGATGCCCGACTGGTCGTGAGTTGCGCGGCCAAACTCCAGCGACCATACCGTTGGTTCGACTAGATAGGGATCAAGAGCATCTTCAGCGGCTTCGAGGTGGCGGACGAGGATACCGAGCGCAAGTGCAGGCATCGCGAGGCTTTCGGCGCCCTCGAGTAAGATAGGTGTGAGGGTGGTAACAGGAACTCCGGCCCGAATGATTTCCTCTGTCACGAACTCCAAAGCCTGGAGCGCACTCATACAGGGATAAGGACCCACTCCGGTTCCGCGGTACCACAACCAAACGTGTTCGTCGCCGATATAGGTGCGTGGCTCTCCCGTAATCGAGAGGGTGTGCTCCACCCCTGCCGTCTCCTCGTCGATGGGAGGCTCGTGGCGGAGATCCGAGAGGGTGCGTACCCGACAGCGGGCTGCGTGGTTCAGCATCCGGTTCAGGAAGACGGTGCCTCTACGGTAGTCGGCCCGGAGCAGGGCGAGGAACGGTCCGTGAGTGAAGGAGGCGAGCTGTAAGTCGATGCTGCCTCTGGGCCGATGATGGCGGATGCCGTCTTCATCCAGTCCGCTGGACCACCCGAAGTCGTCTTCATCGTCATCGATGTAGTAGGCGGCAGTGAGGTCGATGAGGAGCGCGGGGTCATACGCTGCCAGACTGTGGCCGGTGAACCATGGTTCAACGGCATGATCCAGCGAGTGCGGTTCGTCCTCCGCGACCCGCCGCAAAACTGCCTCACCAACGCCACCCAGGTCGGGACCGAGCAGAGCGAGGTGCTCGATTTGAGCATCCTTGATCCACAGGTACGGCCGATGCCGAGCCGTTTCGGGTCGACGGCGCCGACGTGACGGAAACGGCCCAGCCATAGAAGAGAATCTCTTTCGATGCTCCTCATCCGCTGTAACCTGCTCGGGAGTTCGGGCTGCCAGAGCGGCCTGTTTGGCTGCTTCTTGCTCGTCGAGTACACGCTCGTTCTCAGCGCAATCGGTGAGAATGGCATCTCGGAGTGCCACACGTGTCGGTTGGCCAGCCGGAGTACTGCGGAGGACGTGCGCTCGCAGCCAGTCGCGAATCAGTTCAGCGACCTCGTCAGTGAGACCGGGGGGCACCTCCTCGTCAAGAAGTCGGATGATGAAGGGCTCGGCGATGATCGGGTCCAGCACCCCTTCTCGTTGGTGGCGCCCGTGCAGAATCCGAATCACCCGGGAAAGCCCCTGAGCTTGATCGCGGAGGAGCGTAGGCCAGGCATCTTTAAGGATCAGACGCGACGCCGGTACAGCGAGGAGCGCCTCCGTCGGAACATCGGCCCAGCGTTCGCCGTGCCCAGCTGTGACGATCTCCTCGAAGCGCGTCTGGAGCTGTATAAATCGCTCGGCAAGCGGGTGCGATGCGTGATCTGGTGCAGAAAGCACGATCTCACACGCGAGACGGGCCGACGGCAGGGCCCAACGAGGGGCCTCGACCGACATCAAAGCGCGAGCCGGGTCGCGTTCTCCCAGGAGTTGACGTGCAATCGAGTAAGCGCGGAGCAGGTCATGCTTGAATTCGGGCACTCGCTCCCACGGCAAACCGCTGGCTGGGTGGATTAGCCCGCTCCGGCGAAGTCCGTCGACTGCGGCGTGATCGAGACGATTGATCAGTTCGTCGACATCGCTCTTGCGAAGTGCGTGGTCCGCAAGACGCAGCATGACTTGCTCACGGGCATCAGGTGCTCCGGCACCCTGCCGTTCACTGTTGCGTACGAGGTGGCGCCAGATGTGGTCGAGCGCCTCCGACTCACTGAGGGGCAGCCCAGGGTCACCGGCCCGCCCTAGCAGGTCGACGATGATCGGTCGGCGTAGCAGCTCGCGTCCACGAGAGTTTTCAGCCAGACGTTGCAGACCAGGGAAGTGTCCTGCAACTGCTGTGACCTCCTCGTCGGTCAGTCCCGGAACCGTGTACTCGCGAGGCGCTGCGGCACCAGACCTCATCAGCTCGGCCGCAGTCCCTGCGCCCTCGGTTGCTGCGACCACGATGACTTTGAGACCAGCCTCCCGTGCGCAGCGAAGTACATGGGAGAAGACCTGGCCATGATCCTCGGCTGCGGCCTCCGCCCCGTCAATCACCAAGATTCGCTCGGGGGCGGTCAGTTCGGCGAATAACTCGTCCAGAGGGTTGCCTAGTTGGGACAACAAGCCGAGGTGATTCTCCGGCAGGTGCCGAAGGTTGATCGCGATTGCTTGTCGGTCATCGCCTAGTCCGGTTGGTTCGATGCTGTCCATGACCAGGGCGCTCTTGCCGACGCCGGAGTCGCCTTTCACGAAGAGGTCGCCAGGTGAGGCGATCGCTGTGCGCAGGGCATCACGGATGGTCTCGCGTGGCAGTCTCAGAGCAGCAGCAGTGTCTGACCCGATCAGGCTCCGGGATACTCCGGACCGGGCTTCTTGGTCCAGGCTGCGGAGCCGGGCCCAGCCCACCTCATGGGTCGGTGGGTGTATGTGCTGTTCGTTGATGAACGGCCCGTTGAAGGTGCTGTCGCGGTAATCGTTGTGGTTGCCCTCGTAGGAAGCGCTCACTGGTCGGGCTCCGTGTTCTCCTCGGGGCCGGACCGGTGGTTGTGCTGTTCGTTGATGAACGACTCGTTGAACGTGCCGCCTCGGAAGTCGTTGTGGTTCCCTCCATAGGAGGGACTGTTCACGTGCATGTCGCGGCCCTGGGTTACGGTTCCGCCAGAGACGTTCCCGTTCACCGTATTGTCCGTGCCCACAGGGGCATCGGGGGATTTGGTAAGGGAAGGCTTGGTGGATGTGGAGGCCCAGACGATGGCGTTGGCGATCAGGGACAGCGCGACAGCGATCGTGCCCGCCCAGGCTGCAGCCTCCCACCCCTCGCGTGAGGTCGGTCCGCCGCCAAACCACAACCCCGCTGCCAGCGCAGCCACGATCGCAACGGCCGCCACTACTACACCGATCCACCTCGCCATGGTCATGTCACCAATTGTGAGGCATCGTGACCTGCGAGGTAAGGGTTCCGGTCGAATCGGCCGTATGCGGCTGGACGGGCGACAGGGCGTGTCCCGGGGCTAGTGTCCCCCCGCGACGGCGTCGGGGCGGCTGTGGGGGGCTGGTGGGCGGGCGCGGGGTCACCCTGGGCGTCCGCCAGGGGGTCACGGAACGGCAAAATGCTCCGTGAGGTGCCCCTCCACCTGTACTGGACCTTGCACTGGGGAGCACACACGGAGCATTTCAGGGCCCCAGACAGGCTCAGCGCCTCGTCTGTTCGACTCGCGCACCCCGTTTGAACTGGGGTTTTGTGGCGCACCCGGCAGGATTCGAACCTGCGGCCATCGGATTAGAAGTGCCCTGGTTGTGTACCGTCACGTGTCGCTACGTACCGTTTCATGCCACCCCATCCGATCCGCCGTGCTGTCCGGTGCCATGTCGTGCCGTGTGGTGTCGCTCCGGTCCAAAACTGCGGAGCACGAACGGAGCACACAGCCCCCGGAAACGTCCGATGGTGGTGACTCAGGTGGGTGAGGTCCGGCTTGGGTCTCATATCTCTCAACATCAATGCACCCACCTGGTATACCCGCTAGGTTTTGTGCTGCTGACTGGGATCTGATCCTCGCCCCTTGACTCCTGTGACAGCTTGCGTGGTACCTACCGACCTTGGATGCGCGGGTTGACGGCGGCAATGGAGAAGGCCTGTGAGGCTGACCTGGACAAACGGAGCCGACTCAGCAGGTTGGGTTTGTCGACCACAAGCTCAAAGATCGGTAGGCCGATCTCTGTGGACCTACGGAGGAGTGCGGATGACCGAGCAAACCATTTTCCTCGACCCCGACCCGCGCGACTGGCGTTCTCGAAAGCTACAAGTCCAGCCTTCCCGCTGGTATGCCACGGTTCAGTTGAACCGTGATGGGTACGTCGATGCCGAGCACGCACGGGGACACGATTCCGCACTGCCCACCA
>NZ_JASFDV010000004.1 GCF_030766825.1 Nocardiopsis sp. CC223A | reverse complement strand
GGAGTCCGCCGGAGTCCGGCGGCGGCCCCGGTCGCTGCGCGCCCCCCGTCCGGCAGGGCCCCGGCGGCGGCGATCCGCATCCGCTCCCGGGTCCGGCCGGAGCGGTTCCGGGTCCGGCGGCGAACAGGTGCCCCGGGCGGCGGCTCATCCCGGCCGCGGCGTATCGATTCGCTTTCCCGTCCCGGGCACGCTACTCTGAAGACACAACGACGCGGGGTGGAGCAGTTCGGTAGCTCGCTGGGCTCATAACCCAGAGGTCGCAGGTTCAAATCCTGTCCCCGCTACCAAGGCCCGGACCCGGGATGAATTTCCCGGGTTCGGTGCTTTTCCCGGTCCATTCCCCACGGAATGGCCGGGGGGTGATGATCTTCACGATCATCATCGGCCCGGGCCCTCGGACCCGGGTGAACAGGGCCGATCTCACCGTTATCCCTCACCGGAAACGATTTGCGGCCCGGGGGGAAACCCTCTAAAGTAGAGATCAACGGCGCGGGGTGGAGCAGTTCGGTAGCTCGCTGGGCTCATAACCCAGAGGTCGCAGGTTCAAATCCTGTCCCCGCTACTGAAACCGGGCCCGGAAATCCATTGGATTTCCGGGCCCGAGTCTTTTCCCCGGGCCGCTCCTCCTTCCGGGAAGCACAGATCCATCCGGGAAGCACAGAGCGGCGAACCCGCCGAGGTCGCGTCGACCGGGTTCGCCCACGGGACACCGATCGGCACGATGCGCCTCCGCTTCCGCGCCCCCGCCCGGCGCAGGGGGCTCGGCGATGTCCTCGCCGGGGGACCGCCCGGGCTCCGGGGTCTCAGGGGGCCAGTGCGGGCAGGTGGGTGCGGATGGAGCGGCGCAGGACCGCCGCCACGATCGGCGCCAGCCCGGGCAGGACAGGGCTCGGCGAGGACATCGCCGGGGGACCGCCCGGGGGTCTCAGGGGGCCAGTGCGGGCAGGTGGGTGCGGATGGAGCGGCGCAGGACCGCCGCCACGATCGGCGCCAGCCCGGGCAGGACGGCGTCGAACTCGATGAGGTACTCCAGGCGGGTGCCGCCGCCCTCGACGGGCTCCAGCCGCTGAACACCGCGGTGGCGGCGCAGCGGCCCGCCCGCGGTGATGCGGTACTCGATCAGCCGGTGCGGCTCCGCGACCGTCACCGTTTCCACGAACCCGGGCAGCGGGCCCACCCGCAGCAGGCGGGCGGAGCCGACCCCGTTGCGGGACGTCTCGCCGTCGCGCAGACGGGTGATCCGGGCCCCGAACAGCGGCCCCAGGTTCTCGTGCTCGGAGAGCGCCGCGAACACCGTCTCCGGGTCGGAGGCGAACGTGTGCGTGAGGTGGATGCGCGCGCTCATGGGACGCCCTTCGGTTCCGGGGCCTTCCGCGGGCACCCTGCCCGGGAGGGGACTCACCGGCAGCGTACGGCGGCCACCCGAAGGTATTCAACCCCGCGACCATTCATATAAGTGAATACCCCGGGAGGCGGGACCTCCCGGGGGCCGGGCGCCGTCGGGCGAGGGGACGCGGCGACGGCGCCCGGGGTCTCAGCGGGTGCGGCCCTCCACCAGCTCCACCACCCGGTCGGCGCGCTCGGCGACCTTGGGGTCGTGGGTCACCACGACCACCGCCGAATCGCGGATCCGGGCCTGTTCCAACAGCTGATCCATGATCATCCGGCTGCTGGCGGCGTCCAGCGCGCCGGTGGGCTCGTCGGCGAGGATCAGCGCGGGGTCGCGGCTGAGCGCCCGGGCCAGTGCCACACGCTGCTGCTCGCCGCCGGAGAGCTGGTGCGGCTTGGAGTGGAGCCGGTGCCCCAGCCCCACCGCCTCCAGCAACTCGCGGGCACGGCCGCGGCGGCGCAGCGCGGGCATCCCCGCCAGCACCAGGGGCACGCCCACGTTGGCCATCGCGGTCCGCCGCTCCAGCAGGTGGAACTGCTGGAACACGAACCCGATGCCCTCGCCGCGCAGCCGCGAGCGCGGGCCCTCGCCGAGTCGGCTGGTCGCCACCCCGTCGAACGTGTACTCGCCGCCGCTCGGCTTGTCCAGCAGCCCGAGCAGGCTGAGCAGGGTCGACTTGCCCGACCCGGACTGGCCGATGATCGCGACGACCTCGCCCCGGTACACGTCGAACGTGCAGTCGTGCAGCACGTCGATCCGGGTCCCCGACACCGTGAAGTGCCGGGTCAGCCCCTCCACCCGCAGCAGCGGGGCCTGTGGAGGGGCTGCCTGCGGGGCCAGGGGGGACGGAGCCGTGGACACTACATCCCCTCCTCTTCCAGGTACATCTCCTCGGTGCCGTCGTCGGCGCCGGGCACGTCGAAGCGCGGGTCGAGCGGGATCGGGTCCATGACCTGCTCGCCGACCTCCAGGCCGGAGACGACCTCGATGAACGAGCCGTCGGAGATGCCCAGCTCCACCGGGCGGGTCTCCTCGGTGCCGTCCTCGGCGACCACGATGACCTCGCCCTCGCCGGTGGTGCCGCGCACCGACGTCACGGGCACGACCACGACGTCCTCGACCTTGCCGGTACTGATCGACAGCTTGCCCTGGACGCCCGCGAACACCTGGACGTCGGAGGGGACCCGGCAGGTCAGCTCGCCGCCGGAGCCGCCGGTGTCGCCGCCCTCCATCGGCAGGCCGAACTCGTCGGTGCCGGACTGCTCCCCGCCCCCGCCGGCCTCGGCGGCGCCCAGCGACAGGAACTCGCACTGGGTGGGCGGCGGGCCGTTCTTGATCTCCAGGAGGATGTCCGAGGGCTCCTCGTAGAACCGGTACAGGTCGTTGGCGGGGATCGTGGCGACCGCCCGGTACACGTCCGGGGCGACGGCGGCGACCACGGCCCCCGGCTCCAGGACGTCGCCGACCTGCACGTCGGCCAGGCCGGTCACCTTGCCGTCGACCGGCGCGTACAGGCTGACCTCGCGGGTCACCGGGGCGGCCGGGGCCTCGTCCTCACCGGTGCCGGCGCCCGGGTCGGGCTCCTCGGTGTACTTCACGTTGAGGATGGGCGCGCCCTCCTCCACCGTGGCGCCGTCGGTCACCCACAGGTGGACGACCTGGCCGCCCTTCTGGGCCTTGACGCTCTTGCCGGGTTCGGCCTGGACGGTCGCGTCCAGCACCATGACGGAGTCGATGGTGCCCAGCTCCACGGGGTAGGGGGCGCCGCCCACGTCGACGGCGCCCTCCATCGGGAACTCCTCGCCGGAGCCGCCCATGCGGTTCAGCAGGAAGAACCCGCCGCCGGCGACCGCGACCACGAACAGCAGCGCCGCCGCGCCGATGATGATCCACTTCTTCACGTGTGTCTCCTATTCCCGCAGTCCGGCGACGACGGACGAGCGCAGTGCCCGCAGGGCGGGGATGACTCCGGCGAGCAGGCCGACACCGGCGGCGCTGCCCAGGCCGACCAGGACGGCGGTCGGCGGGATGGCGATGGGTACGTCGGGTGGCAGGTCGATGAAGGAGGGGACGATCGCGGCACCCGCGGCCACGACGGCCCAGCAGCCGAGCAGGGCGATGACACCGGCGACCAGCGACACCACGACGGCTTCCATCACCACGGCGACGAACAGCGTGAACCGGGTCGCGCCCAGGGCGCGGTAGGTGGCCAGCTCGCGCCTGCGCTCGCGCACGGTGACCAGGCCGACGTTGAGCACGCCGAGCAGGCCGGTGGTGAGCGTGATGGCGGCGATGCCGATGAGCCCGACCGACAGGTAGCCGATCACCCGGTTGACCTCTTCGGCGTAGTCCGCCCGGTAGACCATGACGGACTCCTGGTCCTGCCCGCCCCAACGCTCGGAGGCCGACAGGATCCGCTCGGTGAAGACCTCGCCCCAGGGGTCGGTCGCGGCCGGGTCGGCGGGGTCGATCCGGACGCTGTACTCGGGGTCCTTGATGGTGACCGGGGCGGCGGCGCCGTCCTGGGAGGTCTCCACGGCCTCGCCGTAGATGAGCTCCTCGGTGGCGGGCGCGCGTAGCAGGTAGGCGGTGTACCAGCCGCTGTCCAGGGCCGAGCTCGACGAGACGCCGACCACGCGGACGTCCATCCAGTGATCGGTGCCGATCTGCACCCGGGTGATGTCCTCCATGTCCCCGGCCAGACTCTCGTTGACCACCAGGACCGGTGCCAGGGACTCGGAGTCGGCGTCGGTGAACCAGCGGCCCTGGGTCATGGTCATCCGCCGGATGTCGCCGAGGGTGGCGTCCACGGCCCGGATCTCGACGTCGGGGATGGTCTGGTCGCCCGAGCGCACGGAGACGCCGTGGAGCATGGTGTTGAGCGACACGTCCACGCCGCCGGCGCGGACCAGATCCTCCTCGAAGGCCGCCACGTCGGTGACATCGGTGTCCCACATGCCGACCATGAGGGTCGCGGCGCGTCCGGCGTTGGCCTCGCTGTAGGCGGTGGCGAACCGCTGCCCGAAGTCGCCCGCGGTGACGACGGCGATCAGTGAGCCGACACCGACGACGATGCCGGCGCAGGACAGGATCGTCCTGGCGATGTTGGCGCGGGAACCGGCGAAGGCGAGCAGTATCCCGGCAACGAGGGAACGCAGCATACGGTCCCTTCCCAGTGAATGTGTGTGGGGTGGCGCCGCGTCGCGGGCGGCGCCGTACAGGCCCGTGGGGACGGGACCTCACTCCGGAACATCGCAGGGCGGGCAGGTTTCGGTTCATGATCATCGAGGGATTTTTGTTTTTCCGCGACCGGACCGGGGCCGCCCCGGGGAGCGGGTGCGCCGGTGCGGGTCAGACCTCGAAGCCGTCGCAGGTCAGGGGTGTTCCCGTGGCGGCGTCGGACCACAGGGCGGTGTACACCCCGGGAGGAAGGTCGAAACCGTCTTCTTCGGGATAACGGACATGCACCCATTCCCCGGGAACAGTGTCCGTTTCCAGGGTGTGGAGGTCGTCGCCCGGGGTCCGGACCGTGACGGTCACCGTGGTCGGGCCGACGCCCTCGGGCGGCAGCAGGCCCAGGTCGACGGGCCCCTCCCCGACGGCGGCGCGCGGCGCCTCGGTGCGCCAGGCGCCCTCGCCCGGGACCCCGGCGGTGTCCACGGCGGGGGTGCACATCAGGAGGTCCGGGTCGAAGACGGCGCCGTCCGCGTCGGGGGCGGACTCCGCGCCGGGGCCGTCGGTGCGCACCGAGTCGGCGATCATCGCGTCGAGTTCGTCGGGTGTGTACCCGTGGCCGCCGCCGCAGGCGGTGGCGGCGAGCAGGAGCAGCACGACGGCGCCCGGGCGCACGGGTGTGGGAATGTGGGTCGGCACGGACGCCACGCTACTACTCTCCGTGTCGTGGTCGATGCACAACGTCGAAGAGTGGTGGTCCGCAACCCGGAGCCCGCCCCGGATCAGACCGGGCGCAGCGGCGTCGGCCCTCCGTTAAGCCAGGTCAGCGCCCGATCGTGCAGGATCCCGTTGGTGCACACCAGCGGCCCGCCGTCGACGAACCCCTCACCGCGCAGGTTCGTGGCCCGCCCGCCGGCCTCCTCCAGGATGATCGGCAGCGGCGCGGCGTCCCACAGCGACAGTTCCGGTTCGGCCGCGATGTCCACCACGCCCTCCGCCACCATCACGTGCGACCAGAAGTCGCCGTAGGCGCGGGTCCGCCACACCGACCGGGTCAGGCCCAGGAACGACTCCAGCCGCCCCTGCTCCTCCCAGCCGCTCAGGGACGAGAAGCTCAGCGAGGCGTCGGACAGCTCCGACACCTTCGACACGTGGCAGCGCGAGGCCTTGGACAGGCTCCGGCCCTGCCAGGTGCCGCCGCCCAGGGACGCCCACCAGCGCCGGAACAGCGCCGGGGCCGACACCACGCCGACCACCGGCCGGTCGCCCTCCAACAGGGCGATGAGCGTCGCCCACACCGGGACGCCGCGCACGTAGTTCTTGGTGCCGTCGATGGGGTCGATCACCCATACGCGGTTGCTGTTGCCGCTCTTGCCGTACTCCTCGCCCACCACGGCGTCCCGGGGGCGGGCGCGCGACAGCACACCGCGGAGCGTCTCCTCGACCAGCCGGTCGGCCTCGGTCACCGGGGTCAGGTCGGGTTTGGTGTCGACCACCAGGTCCAACGCACGGAAACGCTTCAGCGCGATGTCGTCGGCAGCGTCGGCGAGCACGTGGGCCAGCCGCAGATCATCGTCAAAGGACGCCATGGGCGGTAACGCTACCCTCCCGGGCACGAACATGGCCAAAGAGCCCCACGCGCGTGATCAGAGTGTTAGTCGGGGACACCGCCCGGTCACCGAACCGGGGGGTGGGAGTCCGGACTCCCGGATGTCACCATGGGGGGATGGATACCAGACAGGGCGGGTCGGTCCGCGAGCGGCTGATGGACGCCGCCTACGCCGAGGTCGTCTCCGGCGGGTGGGGCGAGCGTCGGATGGCCGACATCGCGGCCGCGGCCCAGGTGTCCCGCCAGACCCTGTACAACGTGTTCGGCAGCAAGGAGGGGCTGCTCCAGGACGTCGTGGTGCGCGAGGTCAACGCGCTGCTGGACGAGGTGGTGCGGGTCCTGGCCGCCGAGCACGGCGATCCGGCCCACACCGTGAGCCGGACCGCGCGCCTCATCCTGGACACCGCGCGCGGCAACCCGCTGTTGCACGCGGTGGTCACCGGCGACCGCGAGCTGCTACCGGTGCTGACCACCCGCTCGGAACCGCTGCTGGGGGTGCTCGGCGAGCGCATCGCCGCCTCCCTGCGCGAGCACCGCCCCGACCTCGGCCCGGACCTGGCCGAGGCGGTCGCCGACGTCGGCGTGCGGCTCACCGTGTCGTACGCGCTCCAGCCCATCGACCCCGCCGAGGCGGCCCGCCGGATCGAGACGGTGACCCACGGGATGCTGCTGGTCGGCCGCCGGGAGGAGTGTTGACCGGGGAGGAGGCCGCCCGGGCGCGGATCACGGCCATCCCGGTGCGCAGACCCGAGCGGCTGGCCGTGCTGGACCGGGTGGCCCGCGCGTTCGAGCCCGGCGTCCGCTACACCGAGTCGCAGGTCAACGCCGTCATCGGCGGCTTCAGCGCCGACGTCCCGGCGCTGCGCCGCGGCCTGGTGGACGAGGGCTTCCTGGAGCACGACCGCGTCCACTACTGGCGCTGCGGCGGCACCGTCGACCTGTGACCCGGCTCAGGCCGGTTCCTTCAGGAGCCGGTCGACCAGCCCGGCGCCGTCCTGGTCCCCGCCCCCGGCGGCGATCTGACGCCTCATCAGGTCGCCGTAGGGGAGCAGCAGCTCCGTGCTCACCCCCTCCTCCCCGGCGGCGCGCAGCAGGGTCTCCTCCCCACGCGCCTGCATGGCCAGGTTCGAGACCACCCCGGTGGTGAAGTCGCCGCTCTCCAGACGGGCGGCGAACTCGCCCGCGGCGGGCAGCATGGCCGCCAGCCAGCCCTGGAGGAGTTCGGCGACCTGTGCGGGCGGCACCTGCGACCTCCGGGTCAGCGCGAAGGCGTGGGTGATTCCGGCGAACATCCCGTTCATGGCGCTGAGCAGGGCGATGTCCACCAGGGAGGCCGACCCCGGGTCCTCGCCCTGGAACCGGGCGTCGGTGGGGACGGACAGCGCCCCCTCGTGCTCGGCGAACGCCTCCGCCGAGCCGCTGTAGAACGTGTACGCGCCCGACTCCGGGACGCCCACCATAGGCGGTACCGCCATGATCCCGCCGCTGACGAACCGGGCCCCGCGTTCGGCGGCCCACTCCGCGCGTGCGCGCGCCTCCCCGGGGGTGGAGGTGGTGAGGTCGACCAGGTCCTTCCCGGTCAGGTCCACCCCCTCCAGGGTGGAGCCGACGGAGGCGTCGTCGAACAGGCAGGTGAGGACGAGGCGGCCTGCGGCCACCGCCGCGGCGGGGTCGGCGGCGACGTCGGCGCCTTGCGCCGCCAGGGGTTCGGCGCGGGACGCGGTGCGGTTCCAGACGGTCACGGGGTGCCCGGCGGCGAGCCAGGCGCGGGCGAACGCGGCGCCCATGTCACCCAGGCCGAGCAGGACGATACGGGACGGGTCGGTGCTGTTCTCTGTCATGTGGACTAGGCTCGCGGCGGGCGGGAACGCCCACAAGTACGCACTTTGAAGTGGGTGCTCACCGCGGGGTGAGCGTGCAGGCAGGGGGGTCGGGATGGCCCGGCGACCGGGGGTGTACCACTGCGGCACCGACGCCGCGATGGACGTGATCGGCGGCAGGTGGAAGGTGCTCGTGCTGTGGGCGCTGGGCGAGCGCCCGCACCGGTTCGGCGAACTGCGCCGCGCCCTGGACGGGTTGTCGGAGAAGGTCCTCGCCTCGCACCTGCGTGAGATGGAGGAGGACGGGCTCGTCCACCGCGAGGACTTCGACGAGGTCCCGCCCCGGGTCGAGTACTCGTTGACCTCGCGCGGCGTCTCCCTCAACGAGGCCCTCGAACCGCTGGGCGCCTGGGGCCGCGAGCACGTCCTGAACCGCGCCCCCACCGGCTAGGGCCTGTCCGGCGGGTCGTTCCGCCCGCCCGTCGCCCACCGCCGCCCTCAGCGGACGCCGTCGGCGCGGTGTCTCCGCGGAGCCGCCTGCGCTCGGATGGCCGAACCCGGGCGGGCCCCCGCCGTGCGGGAGATCGCCCGGCGGCCGCTCGTGTCCTTCGGCGCTTGCGCCGATGCACGGGAGCCGCCTCGCGGCCGTGTCCCGGAGCGGTCGGGCGAAGAGGCCCTATCGCTCCCGCTCGTGCTCCTCCTCGGTGTCGCCCTCCCGGCTGGCGAGCAGACGGCGCAGGGAGGCCGCCCGGGCCGGGTCGGTCTCACCGCGCGCCAGGGCGGCGCCGATGGCGCAGTCCTCGGCGTCGTCCTGGTGGGTGCAGCCCGCCGGGCAGTCCAGGGCGAGGTCGGCCAGGTCCGGGAAGCCCTCGACGATGTCCTCCGGCGCGATGTGCGCCAGGCCGAAGCTGCGCACACCCGGGGTGTCGATCAGCCAGCCGCCCTCGAACGGCAGCGCCACCGCGGACGTGGAGGTGTGCCGCCCCCGGCCGGTGACCGCGTTGACGTGGCCCACCGCCCGGTCGGTGCCCGGGATGAGCCGGTTGAACAGAGTGGACTTGCCCACACCCGAGGACCCCACCAGCACGGTGGTCCGCCCCGCGAGCCGGCCCGCCAACCCGGTGAGGTCGCCCTCCGGGCTGAGCACCTCGTAGGGCACGCCCAGCGGCTCGTACACCTGGAGCAGCTCGCCGGGGTCGGCGAGGTCGGCCTTGGTCAGGCACAGCAGCGGGGACAGCCCCGCGTCGTAGGCGGCCACCAGGCAGCGGTCCACGAACCGCGGCTGCGGGGCCGGGTCGGCCAGGGCGCACACGATCGCCAACTGGTCGGCGTTGGCCACGATGATCCGTTCCACCGGGTCGGTGTCGTCGGCGGTGCGGCGCAGCACCGAGCTGCGGTCCCTGACCCGAACGATCCGCGCCAGGGTGTCCGGGAGCCCGGACAGGTCGCCGACCACGTCCACCCGGTCGCCCACCACGATCGACCCGCGGCCCAGCTCGCGGGCCTTCATCGCCACCACCCGGGTGCCCTCGACCAGGCACCGGTACCGGCCCCGGTCCACCGCGGTGACCAGGCCCTCCACCGCGTTCTCGTGCTTGGGCCGGGTGCGGGTGCGGGGCCGCGACCCGCCCCGGGCGCGGATCCGGATGTCGTCCTCGTCGAGGTGACGCCCCCCGCCCCGGGTGCGGCTCATGCCAGCGCCCCCGTCCACAGGCCGGGGAAGTCCGGCAGCGTCTTGCGGGTGGTGGCGATGTTCTCCACCTCCACCCCGGGCACCGCGAGCCCGATGACGGCGCCGGAGGTGGCCATCCGGTGGTCGTCGTAGGAGTGGAAGACACCCCCGTGCAGCGGCCGAGGCTCGATGACCAGGCCGTCGGGCAGCTCTTGGACGTTCCCGCCCAGGCGGTTGATCTCGGTGGCCAGCGCGGCGATGCGGTCGGTCTCGTGGCGGCGCAGGTGCGCGACGCCGGTGAGGCGCGAGGGGGTCGAGGCCAGGGCGGCCACCGCGGCGATGGTGGGGGTCAGCTCGCCCACCTCGCGCAGGTCGGCCTCCAACCCCAGGATCCGCCCGGTGCCGCGCAGGGTCAGCGCCCCGTCGGCCCAGGACACCTCGCCGCCCATCCGGGTGAACAGCGACCGCAGGTGGTCGCCGGGCTGGGTGGTGCGCTCGGGCCAGCCCTCGACGGTGACCTCGCCGCCGGTGACCAGCGCGGCCGCCAGGAACGGGGCGGCGTTGGACAGGTCCGGTTCCACGGTGATCTCGGTGACCTTGACCGGCCCCGGCTCCACCGTCCAGACGTCGTCGCCGACCAGCACCGTCACCCCGGCGGCGCGCAGCATCTCCACGGTCATGTCCAGGTGCGGCCGGGAGGGCACGGGGGCGCCCTCGTGGCGCACCCGCACCCCCTGCTCGAACCGGGCGCCCGCCAGCAGCAGCGCGGACACGAACTGGGAGGAGCCCGAGGCGTCCAGGACGACGTCGCCGCCGCGCACCCGTCCGGTCCCGTGCACGGTCATCGGCAGGGCGCCGGCGGAGTCGTCGATGTCGGCGCCCAGGGCGCGCAGCGCCGCCAGCAGTTCGCCCACCGGCCGCTCCCGCGCCCGCGGGTCGCCGTCGAAGTCCACGTCCCCGGTGGCCAGCGCGGCCACCGGCGGCACGAACCGCATCACCGTTCCGGCGTTGCCCACGTCGATCGCGGCGGGGCCGCGCAGCGGACCCGGGGTGACGAACAGGTCCTCACCGCGTTCCTCCACGACCGTGCCCAGGGCGCGCAGCGCGCCCACCATCAGTTCGCTGTCCCGGCTGACCAGGGGACGGCGCACCAGACACGGTGTCTGTGACAGGGCGGCCAGGATCAGCGCGCGGTTGGTGACCGACTTGGAGCCGGGCAGGGCGAGTCGGGCGCGGACGGGGCCCTCGGCGACGGGAGCGGGCCAGTGCGGTGCTGTGGTGGGCTCAGGCATGCCCCAAGGTTATCGGGAGCCCTCTCCGGACGCTTATTCTTGGTAACGCCATGGTGTATCTGGATCACGCAGCCACGACCGAGGTCCGCCCCGAGGTGATCGCCGAGGTCACGGCCGGGCTCGGCTCCCTCGGAAACCCCTCCTCCCTGCACGGACACGGGCGCGCCGCCCGACGCGCGGTCGAGGAGTCGCGCGAGCGCATCGCCGAAGCCCTGGGGTGCACCCCGCACGAGGTGATCTTCACCGCGGGCGGCACCGAGTCGGACAACATCGCGATCAAGGGCCTGTACTGGTCCCGCCGCGCCGAGGATCCGCGGCGCCGCCGGATCATCACCAGCGCGGTCGAGCACCACGCGGCCCTGGACCCCGCGCACTGGACGGCCGAGCACCAGGGCGCGGTCCACGAGACGCTGCCGGTGGACCGGCTGGGCCGGGTGGAGCCGCGCACCCTGCGGGAGGCGATCGAGCGCGACCCGGAGTCCGTGGCCCTGGTGTCGGTGATGTGGGCCAACAACGAGGTCGGCACGGTGCAGCCGGTGGCCGGGCTGGCCGCCGTCGCCGCCGAATACGGGATCCCCTTCCACACCGACGCGGTGCAGGCCGTGGGCGTGGAACCGGTGGACTTCGCCGCCTCCGGGGTGAGCGCGCTGACGGTCAGCGGGCACAAGCTCGGCGGCCCGGTGGGCACCGGGGCGCTGCTGCTGGCGCGCGGGCTGGCCCCGGTCCCGGTGCTGCACGGGGGCGGTCAGGAGCGCGACATCCGCTCGGGCACCCTGGCCACGCCGCTGGTGAGCGGGCTGGCCACCGCGGTGCACCTCGCGGTCGCCGAGCGCGAGAAGCACGCCGCGCACCTGTCGTCGCTGCGCGACACCCTGGAGGAGCGGGTGCGCGGAGTGGTCCCCGACGTCGTCGTCAACGGGGACCCGGACCGGCGGCTGCCGGGTATCGCGCACCTGTCCTTCCCCGGCTGCGAGGGCGACGCCCTGCTCATGCTGCTGGACGCCAGGGGCGTCTCCTGCTCCACCGGCTCGGCCTGCTCCGCGGGGGTGGCCCAGCCCAGCCACGTGCTGCTGGCGATGGGGGCCGACCCCGACACCGCCTCCAGCAGCCTGCGCCTGTCGCTGGGCAGGACGTCCACCGAGGCCGACGTGGACGCGCTGGTCGAGGCCATCGGGCCCGCGGTGGAGCGCTCGCGGGCGGCCCTGGCCAAGCGCCGCGGGAACAGTGAGCGGCCGAGGGCCTTCCGCGGGTGAGGGGCGGGCTCAGCCGGCCCGGTGGATGGTGACGGACTCGATCACCACGTCCTCGACCGGGCGGTCCTGGCCCTGGGTGGCGACCTGGGAGATCTCCACGGCCACGTCCATCGAGGCGTCGTCGGCGACGTGCCCGAAGATCGTGTGCTTGTTCTGTAGGTGCGGGGTCGGCGCCACGGTGATGAAGAACTGCGAGCCGTTGGTGCCCGGACCGGAGTTGGCCATGGCCAGCACGCCCGGCTCGTCGAAGGTCTCCGCGTCGCTGAACTCGTCCTGGAACTGGTAGCCGGGGCCGCCGGTGCCCTGTCCCTGGGGATCGCCGCCCTGGATCATGAAGTCGGGGATGACCCGGTGGAAGACCGTGCCGTCGTAGAACTCGGCCTCGCCGGTCACCGGGTTGGCCACCCCCGCGCCCTCGGCCAGGCCGACGAAGTTGGCGACCGTGACCGGCGCGATCTCGGGCAGCAGGTCCACGGTGATGTCGCCGTGGTCGGTGTGCAGGGTCGCGCCCTCCACGTCGGTGACGTCCACGTCCGGGACCTCGGTCGAGGCCGGCGCGTCGTCGTTGCCGCAGGCGGCGGTCGTGGCGAGCAGTGCTCCGGCCAGCAGGGCGGCGGACAGGGCGGTCGGGCGCATGGATCACTCTTCGGGGAATCGGTGGGGACGGCGGTCGCCACTGAAGGGTACCGACCCCGCGGGCCCCGCGCCGCCCGGGGCCGTCAGCCCCGTGTCTCCTCCGGGCCGTCCTGCTCCCGGCGTTCGGCCTGCTCACGGGCGCGGCGGCGCTGCTCCTCGGCGCGTTCGCGGCAGCGGCGCAGGAACTCCTCGTCGTCCTCGGGCGTCGCGCCCCGGGCCCGGTTGGGGTGGTCGTATTCGGGGAAGGGGGAGGGCGGGCGCACGGGTCCGGGAACGCGGGCCCGGTGCGGTCGGCCCAGGGCGAACCACGCCAGCGCGCCCAACTTGGGCAGCAGCAGGACGATCACCGCCCAGGCGGGTTTGGGCAGCAGGCGCACGGCGTCGGCGTCCGAACCGATGACGTCGAACAGCGCGTACACCCACACGGCCAGTGCCACGACGAAGAACAGCAGGTAGAGGTAGGCCACGGGATCTTCCTGTTGATCGGGGGAACACCCGGAGCGCCGGGTGGCATTGTCAGACCTTGTACTGACTTATCACGGATCGCCGCACTCATTGGTCGCTTGACCGGGCACCCCGCTCCGGGAGAGGGTCGGACCACGGGGCCGCCCGGCGTCGATCCAGGTCCGGCCCCACGTGCGACGGAGGAGGATGATGGGCGTGAACACGGTGTTGCCCTCGGCGGTATGGCTCCCCTTCGGCGCGCGGATCCTGCGTGCCCGCTCGGACAAGGGGCTCTCCCGTGCCGAACTCGCCGCCACGGTCGGGGTGAGCGACGACAAGCTCGGCGAGGTGGAGAGCGCCCGCTGCCGACCGGCCCGCTCCCTGGTGGAGCGGGTGGACAACGCGCTGGGCACCGAGCACCAACTGGTGGACGCCTGGGCGGTCGCGCTCCAGGCGGAGGCGTTCCCCAACGAGTTCGGGGACCTGAGCGAGCTCACGGTGCACGCCCCCGAGGTGTGGGAGACCCAACCGGTGGTCATCCCGCCGTTCCTGCGGACCCGGGAGTACTCCTGGGCGGTGCTGCGGCCCAGCTACTTCGACCTGTCCGACGGCGAGGTCGAGGCCATGGTCGAGGAGGAGATGTTCCTGAGGGCCGCGATGACCGGTCCCGAGGGGCCGTCGCTGCGGGTGGTCCTCAACGAGACGGTGCTCCGGCGGCCCCAGGGCGGGGCCGAGGTGCTCAACGCCCAGCGCGACTTCCTCGCCGACCTGGTGGCGGCCGGGATCGTGCGGCTGGGGATGATCCCGGAGAAGTCGCCCCGCCACCCCGAGCTGGGCGGGCCCTTCCGGCTCATGGAGTACGGGGACCGGGCGCCCATCGTGTACGCGTTCGCCGCCCAGGGCGGGGAGCTCATCACCGACGCCGAGCAGGTCCTGCGATGCTCCATGATCCGCGACGCCATCGAGGAGGTCACGGTGGAGCTGACCCCGGATTCGGAGATCCTCAGCTCGCGCTGGCCCGAGAGCTGAACGCGGGCGGACCGGGGCGGGGGAAGCGCTCCCACGAAAGGTCTTGGGGTGGGGTCCCATGATGGGCTAGGTTGCCCGCCATGGATATCGCGATCACATCCGGATACGTCGTGCCCGTCGACGGGGACCCCATCGACGGCGGCACGGTTCTCATCACCGACGGCAGGATCACCGCCGTCGGCCCCGACTCCGAGGTGGCCGTCCCCGCGGGCGCCACCGTCGTCGACGCCTCCGGCAAGTGGGTGCTCCCCGGTTTCGTCGAGGCCCACGGCCACATCGGCATCGACGAGGAGGGCATCGGCTGGGCCGGTGACGACACCAACGAGATGACCGACCCCAACGGGGCCCGGATGCGCGCCCTGGACGCCATCAACCCCGCCGACCGCGGCTTCGTCGACGCCCTGTCCGGAGGCGTCACGAGCTCGGTGGTCAAGCCCGGCTCGGGCAACCCCATCGGCGGGCAGACCGTGGCGGTCAAGTGCTGGGGCCGCAGCATGGAGGACCGGCTCATCAAGCACCCCGCCAGCGTCAAGAGCGCGCTCGGCGAGAACCCCAAGCGGGTCTACGGCAACAAGGACAAGCTGCCCTCCACCCGCCAGGGCGTGGCCGCGGTCATCCGCGACGCCTTCACCAAGGCACAGGACTACAAGGCCAAGAAGGAGCACGCCGAGGCCGAGGACAAGCCCTTCGACCGGGACAACACGCTGGAGGTGCTGGTCAGGGTCCTGGACGGCGAGCTGCCCTGGTGCCAGCACACCCACCGGGCCGACGACATCCACACCGCCATCCGCCTGGCGGACGAGTTCGGCTACCGGCTCATCGTCAACCACTGCACCGAGGGCCACCTGCTGGCCGACGAGCTGGCCGCCCGGAACATCCCCGTGATCACCGGCCCGCTGATGACCAGCCGCTCCAAGGTCGAGGTCAACAACAAGACCCTGGCCAACCCGGGCATCCTGGACCGCGCCGGAGTGAAGGTGGCCCTCACCACCGACCACCCGGTCGTGCCCATCGAGTTCCTGATCCTCCAGGCCGCCCTGTGCGTCAAGGAGGGCATGGACCCGGACTCGGCGATCCGCGCCCTGACCGTGAACCCGGCCGAGATCATGGGCCTGGACGACCGCGTCGGCTCCTTGAGGCCGGGGCTGGACGGCGACGTCGTGCTGTGGTCGGGCGACCCGCTGGACCTGCGCAGCCGCGCCGAGCGCGTGTTCATCGAGGGCCGTGAGGTGTACACCTACGACTACGAGGCCCGCCGCGGTACGGCCGCGGACGCCTACTACCGCGAGTCCTGAGGCGGCCGGTCCGGGCCGCGCCGGCCGGCCCGGGCCCCCGCCCCCTCAGCCTCCGGCCCCCGGCCACCGGGGATATGAGGCGGCCGTGGCCTGCGATATACGCGCATGTGCCGATGTGCGGGCAGGGTCCTTAGCGGGAGTCTGAGGTCATCCGGGACGACGGAGCCCGGGACGGGACTTCCGGGAGGACACCATGACCCACCACGACCCCGCCGCGGACGCCGCCGAGCGCTACCGCCTGGACCGGGAGCAGGAGGCCGCCCGCGAGCGTGAGCTGCGACGCATCCGCGAGGAACGGCTCCGGGGCGGGGAGCCGCGCCGGTTCGGGCGGTTCCGCGGCCGGAGACGGCCCGCGGGTGATTACGACCTGGCCGGGTAGGCGGTACGGGCACCCCGGGTCGGGCCGGGGAGGGGGCGGTGTGCCGCGCGGGGTGCGGCACACCGCCCCCGCGTTCGGCCGGGGCGGGGTCAGCCGGCGAGGGGGAGCCGCCGCAGGGGTGCTCCACCGGGGAGGTCGGCGTCGCCCGCGGTCGCGAACACGGTGGCGCGCTCCGCCTCCAGGCGCTTCCAGGTGTCCTGCGGGTCGGCGCCGACGGCCGGGAACGGCGTCAGGATGATCGGCGCGCCCGCCGCCACCGGCCCCAGCAGCAGCTCCGCGCTCCCCCCCAGCACGTCCAGCGGGGCCGCGGGGTCCAGGACCAGTGCCACCCGGTCGGCGTCGGCCAGCCCCCAGCGCCGCGCCCGCTGCCGGCCGTCGGCGACCAGGGCCGCGCCCGTGCGGGTTCCGGACAGGCTCAGCGCCGGGGCCTGCGGGTCCACCGGGTAGGGGGAGAAGCGGTCACCGTACCCGCGCACCTCCGCCGAGTAGTCCAGCACCATCGCCGGGACCTCCCGCAGCGGCAGCCCCAGCGGGTGCAGCGAGGTGCCCACGACCTCCTCGGCGCCGCTGTCCAGCGCCGCCTCCAGACGGTCGGCGTCGGCCACCGCCACCTGGGCGTCCGCGGGCAGGTCGCCGCCCTCGGCGACCTCGGCGACCGCACCCACCGACCAGCACGCCGTCAGCCACACCAGCGCCTGCCAGTGCACCGGCAGGGCCAGGACCACCCGGTCGCCCGGCTGCGTTCCGAACCCGTCCACGAGCATGTTCGCGGTCTTGGACACCCAGTTGTCGAAGGTGGCCCGGGACAGTTCCACCCGGCCGCCCGAGGCGTCGTAGGAGGTGATGAACGGGCGGGAGGGGTCGGCGGCGACCAGGTCGCGCCACAGCTGCGCGGGAGTTTCGGACATGTCCCCACTCTAGAACCCGCCCGGAGCGGGAGGCGGCGGGTCCGTAACAAACCGCCGTGCGGTGTGCGAGAAGGTGACGGGAAGTGTCAGAGTTGCCTCATGCGCTTGCTTCCCGGACGATTCCTCGCCCGTGTCACCGCGCTGCCCGCGATCGCCGTGTCCGCCTGGCTCCTGGTGGCCTTCCCCCTTCTGGCACTCGGACTGTTCACCCCCTGGATCGCCCTGATCCTCGGGGTGCCCGCCGTGATCGCGGCCGGTGCCCTGGTGCCACGGCTCATCCCCGACCCGGAGGAGGACGTGCCCTGGTGGCCCGTCATCCTGGTCCTGGTGGTCGCCGCCGCCTTCGCGATCGTGCAGATCGCCTACCACGCCGAGGCCCTGGTCATCCGGCGCGACCCGGCCTCCTACGCCATGTACACGGTGTGGATCGCCGAGAACGGCCACCTGCCGATCCCGCAGCAGCGCGAGCTCATCGCCGGGGACGACCCGGCGCTGAGCTACCAGAGCCTGGCGCACTACGAACGCGGCGACGTCATCTGGCCCCAGTTCATGGCGGGCGCCCCCCTGGTCGCCGCCATCGGGTACTGGCTGGGCGGCCTCGACGGCATGCTCATCGTCACTCCGGTCCTGGGCGCCCTGGGCGTCCTGGCCTTCGCCGGGCTCACCGCCCGCCTGGTCGGCGCCCGCTGGGCGCCCCTGGGCGCCCTGGTCCTGGCCCTGTGCCTGCCCCAGCAGTGGGTCAGCCGGTTCACCTACAGCGAGCCCGTCACCCAGATCCTCCTCCTCGGCGGCCTGATCCTGGCCTACGACTCCCTGGTCAGGCGTACCCACATCACCGACCGGTGGTCGAACACGCAGACCCTGGCCGCCGTCGCCGGCCTGGTGCTCGGCCTGGCCCTGGTCGTGCGCATCGACGCCATTCGCGACCTGCTGCCCGTCATCGGGTTCGCCGCCCTGCTCCTGCTCGCCCGGCGCGGCCAGGCCCTCCCGCTGCTCGGCGGCCTGGCGCTCGGCTCCGGACTGGGCTTCTACGCCGGGTACGGGCTGTCGCTGCCCTACCTGGAATACCTGTCGGACTCCCTGGAACCTCTGCTGATGATCAGCGGCGGGGTGGTCCTGGCCGCGGCCTTGGGCACCGCGCTGCTGTGGCGGCACGGCCTGCCGCGCACCGACCGGGTGCGGTGGCTGCCCGGCGCCGTCGCCGCCCTGGCCCTGCTCACCATGGTGGGTTTCGCGATCCGCCCGCTGCTGTGGCCCGACTACGGCCACGGCAGCGACTTCACCGACGGCTGGGTCGCCTACGTCCAGGCCCAGGAGGGGCTGCCGGTCGAGGGCAGCCGCACCTACTACGACATGAGCCTGTACTGGGTGGGCTGGTACGTGGGCCTGGGCACCGTCCTGTTCGCCTCCCTGGGCGTGGCACTGGTCCTGCGCCGCCTCACGCAGTGGCGCGACCCCCAGTGGCTGCTGCCCGCCATGCTGCTGGTGTGGACGGTGGCCACCACACTGCTGCGCCCCGCCATCACCCCCGACCACCCCTGGGCCAGCCGTCGCCTCATCGTCCTGGTCATCCCCGCGTTCGTGCTGTTCGCGGTCTGGTTCCTGGCCTGGCTCACCCGTTACTGCGCCATCGCCGTGCAGGCGGAGAAGCAGAGCTCGGCCATCCGCGTGCTGCCGGTGGTGGTCGCCGCCGGGGCGTCCGTGGCGATGGTCGGCCCCACCGCCGTCACCTCCTTCTCCGGGATCATGGGGTACCGGCAGGACGTGGGGACGGTGGCGGCCACCGAGCGATTGTGCGCGGCCCTCCCCGACGACGCCTCGGTGATCGTGGTCGACCCCGGCATGGCGGGCAACTACATGCCGTTGCTGCGCAACGTCTGCGGGGCGCCCACCGCCGCGCTCGGCGAGGCCGCGCCCGAGAACGTCGACCGCGTCATCGGCGAGATCCTGGCGCGCGGCCGCACGCCCGTGCTCGCCTCCGAGGACTGGGACCAGCTGTCCGCCCTGGTCCCCGACGTGGAGCCGGAGCGACCCTTCCACGTGGTGGCGCAGATGGATCCGAGTACCCTCATGGAACCGCCCACCGGCCACTGGAGCTTCGTCGGGAGCGTGTGGATCACGGTCGTCCCCAAGCCCTGACCCGCGCCCCGCAGTCCGTCCGCACCCTCTGAGAAGAACGCATGAGCCAGACACACGACGACCCCAGCCCCCACCCCGACGCCGGGACCGAGGACCCGCCGGTCCGGGTCACCATCGTCCTGCCCTGTTACAACGAGGAGGACCACGTCGTCGACGAGGTCAAGCGGATCTGCTCGGCCATGGACGCGTCCGGGTACGGGTACGAGCTGCTGGCCGTCGACGACGCCTCCACCGACGCCACCCTGGAGCGGCTGCGCGAGGTCGCCCCCGTGTTCCCGAGCATGCGGATCATCGCGTTCGGGCACAACGGCGGCTCCGGCACGGTCCGCCGCATCGGCAGCCAGCGGGCCCGCGGCGAGTACGTGGTGTGGACCGACGCGGACATGAGCTACCCCAACGAGCGCATCCCCGAGCTGGTCGCCATGCTCGACGAGGACCCCGAGATCGACCAGGTGGTGGGCGCCCGCACCCAGGAGATGGGCAGCCACAAGGCACTGCGGGTGCCCGCCAAGTGGGTCATCCGCAAGATCGCGGAGAGGCTCACCAACACGCGCATCCCCGACCTCAACTCCGGGCTGCGCGTGTTCCGCCGGGACGTGGCCCGCCCCTACCTGCGGCTGCTGCCGCCCGGATTCTCCTGCGTCACCACCATCACACTGGCGTTCCTGTCCAACCAGCACCCGGTGCGGTACGTGCCGATCGAGTACGCCAAGCGCGCCGGGAAGTCGAAGTTCCACTTCGTCACCGACGCGTACCGGTACATCCTCCAGGTACTGCGCATGGTCATGTACTTCAACCCGCTCAAGGTGATGATGCCGCCCGCGCTCGCCCTGCTGGGCGTGGGCGCCGCCAAGTTCGTGTTCGACCAGGTGCGCAACCCGCTGTACATCCCCAACAACACCGTCATGATCCTCATGACGGGGCTGATCATCGCCGCCATCGCCCTGCTGGCCGATCTCATCGTGCGCTCCCGGGACGGGGCGTGAGTCCCGCGCGGGTCGCGCTGGTCGGCCCCGCCCACCCCTACAAGGGCGGCGGCGCCCGGCACACCACCGAGCTGGCGCACCGCCTGCGGGCCGCCGGGCACCCCACCGTGGTCGAGTCGTGGCGTGCCCAGTACCCGGCCGCCCTCTACCCGGGGACGCAGACCGTCGACGAACCCGAGGGGGAGCCCTACCCCGACACCGCGCGCGAGCTGGCCTGGTACCGGCCCGACGGGTGGTGGCGGACCGGGCGGCGGCTGGCCCGGGGGTCCGACCTGGTGGTCCTCACCCTGTTCTCGCCCGTGCAGGTGCCCGCCTACCTCGGCATCCTGGCCGGGGTGCGGTCGGTGCGCGGCGGCCGCACCCGGGTGGTGGCCCTGTGCCACAACGTGCTGCCGCACGAGCGGCGGGCCGTGGACGTGTCGCTGGTCCGGGCGCTGCTGCGGCGGGTGGACGGGGTGCTCGCCCACTCCGCCGACCAGGCCCTGCTGGCGCAGGGCATGCGCGCCGCCGGGGCCGACGCCCCGGTCACGGCCGTGCTGCCGCCGCACCTGCCCGACACCGGCGCGGTCGTCCCGCCGGAGCCGGGGGAGCGCCGCCACCTGCTGTTCCTGGGCATCGTCCGCCCCTACAAGGGTGTGGACGTGCTGTTGCGCGCCCTGGCCGCGGGGGCGCCCGGCGATGTCGCGCTGACCGTCGCCGGGGAGTTCTGGGGCGGCACCGCGGAGCTGGAGGCACTCGCCGCCGAACTGGGGGTCGGTGACCGGGTGCGGCTGCGCGACGGGTACGTGCCCGCCGAGGAGCTGCCGGGCCTGTACGCCGCCGCCGACGCGGTGGTGCTGCCCTACCGGACCGCCACCGCCAGCCAGAACGTGTGGCTGGCCCACCGGCACGGCCTGCCGGTGATCGCCACCCGGGCCGGGGCGCTGGCCGACCACGTCCGCGAGGGCGTCGACGGGCTGCTGTGCGCCCCGGGCGACGCCGACGACCTGGCCCGGGCGCTCAAGGAGTTCTACACCCCGGGCACGCCCGAACGCCTGCGCGCCGGGGTCCGCCCGGTCGACCCCGCCCCCTTCTGGGCCGACTACGTCGAGCGCCTCCTGTCCGCCTGAGCGCGCCCGCGGAGGCGATTCCCCGAAAACACGGAAAGTAACACCGAAGTCGCTTTATGCTCGAACCATGCCCCTCAAGGTACGCGAGATCATCAAGTTGATCGAGGCCGATGGGTGGCGGCTCCACCGAACAAGAGGAAGCCATCGCCACTTCGTTCACGATCACAAACCAGGAGTCGTCACCATCGCCGGTAAGCCGAGTGGTGACTTGCCGATCGGCACCGAGCGAAGCATCCTGAAACAGGCGGGTATCACGTGGAGGTAGGGATGAGCACGTTCGCGGTCATCATCGAGCGAGCCGAGGACGGCGGGTACGGAGCCTGGTCCCCCGATCTGCCCGGATGCGTCGCACTCGGGGACACCGAGGAGGAGGCCCTGCGTGAGATGGCCGAGGCCGTCCGCGGACACCTGGAGGTGCTGCGCGAACTCGGTGAGCCCCCGCCCCGGCCCGCGACGGTCTCCGCCACCACTCTGACGGCGGCCTGAGGGGCCGGGGCTCCGGGGTCACAGCGGCCAGTCGTCGGTCCAGCCCATCTCCTCGTACAGGTGGTAGAGGACCACGTCACCCGGCTCGCTCCAGTCCCGCTTCCCCTGCTCCGGCACCACCACGGCCAACTCGCTGGACAGCAGCATGCCCGTCTCCGGGTCGAACAGGATCCGCTGTTCCAGGACGCTGCCGTCGGTGGAGGGGAACTCGAAGGCGACACCGGTCGCAGGCCGCCCGGAGACGTCGGCCACCTCCGTCAGCGGACGGAGCCCGTCGATGCCCGCCAGCACCTCGTACACTCCCGCACGCACATCCGGGGTCATCGGATACGTCAGGACCGCGCGGATCGCCGCCGTGGCGGAGTGGGCCTCGGTGTCCTCCTCCAAGGACGCATCCTCCTCGATGAGCAGCAGGTCGGCGAGCGTGCCCCGGTCGGACGGCAGGGCGTGCAGCCCGGCCGGGTCCAGGGACTCGGTACCGAAACCGAAACCCGCGGGGACCGGTTCGTGCAGCACGCCGTACTCGTATCCGGCGTCCCGCGTCGGCACCTCCCAGCCGTCGGTCTCCGGACCCGCGGGCCAGTAGGTCGGCGAACCGTCCCGTTCCCAGGCCTGCCTGTCCGCCTCGTGCATCAGGGCCCAGTCGGCGGACACGGACCGGTCCGCCACCAGGGCCTGTTGCATGTGGGTCCACGATTCGGAGGTGTCCAGGCCGAAGATCCCGTAGCGGTCGCCTTCGCGGCCCACCCCGTAGGAGCTGCCCTGCACCGATCGCACGTACCAGACGTCGGTGACCTCCTGGCGCCGGGCCGCCTCGATGATCGGGCCCATCGCCTCCGTCACCGGGTCGGCGGTCCCGGTGCCGTCCCCCTCCGTGACCGCCTCGGAGGGGGCGGTGGCCGGGCCCACGCCGACGGTGAGCGAGCCGGGGAACACCACCAGCGCCAGGAACAAGGCGGCCGCCGCCACCAGCGCGACGCCGCTCAGCGCCAGTGGCAGCAGGCGTGGTCGGCGCACCGAGCGGAAGCCCGCTCCGCCCGGCCGCCAGCCGGTCAGCAGTGCCAGCTCCTCCGGGGAGCGTTCGGGGATCTCGGACCTCAGGTTCCTCAGGTGGTCGAGCTCGTTCACCGGGTCACCTCCTCGTGGTGGGCGGCGGACGTGGACAGGTCGGCGCGCAGGCGTTTGCGGGCGCGGTGCAACCGGGAGCGCACGGTGCCCACGGGGATGCCGAGCACCGCGGCGACCTCCTCGTAGGTCAGCTCGCCCCAGGCGATCAGCAGCAGGACGTCGCGGTCGCCCTTGGACAGCCCGGCCAGCGAGGCGGCCAGGGAGGCCGACACCGAGGCGGCGTCCACCCGCTCGCCCACCCGGTCGGCGTGCCCCTCCATGACCGGGTCGACGCCGGTCCGGGCCAGGGCGCGGTAGTGGCGGGTCTCGGTGCGGTGGTGCCGGCGGATCAGGTTGGCGGCGATCCGCCACAGCCACGGGCGGGCGTCGGGGTACACCGGGTCGTAGCGGTGGCGTTTGCGGAAGGCGATGTGGAAGGTCTCGGCGACCACGTCGTCGGCTTCGGCGGAGCCCAGCCGTCGAGCCGCGTAGCGGTGCAGTGCGGGCGCGTGCCGGCGGAAGATCTCACCGAAGTCGGTGGGCTCGTGCAGTGACCGGCGGACGACCGACGCGTCGCTCTCCGCTTCTTCGGGCGGCAGCGCCCTGGAGGCGGTAGGGGACATGGGGGTCCAATCCGTGGGGGACGTCAGGAAGGTGCTTCTGCCTGTAGTAGCCCGATCCCCGGGAAGGGGTTCACGCCGGTTCGGACCGCGGCCCGTCCGCGTCCACCGGGCGGCCCCCCAGCCGCGACAGCGGTACCGACAGCCCGGCCCACGCCACGTCGGCGACCGTCATGACCAGCCGTGACAGCACCGCCGCCACCAGGGCCGCACCGGCGTCCACCACCGGGGCCAGGGCCACCACCAGCACCGCCTCGCGCACCCCCAGTCCGGCCGGGGCGAACACCACCAGCAGGCCCAGGGTCCAGGCCAGCGCGTACGCCCCCACCGCCGGGGCCAGCGACCCCCACGGGTCGCCGCCCACCGCCCACACCAGCACCCACAGGTGCAGGCCCAGCGGCACCCACGCCACCAGGGTCCACCCCAGCGCCGCCGCCATCGCCCGGCCGCCGATGTCCAGCGGGCCGGCCTCGGCCACCTCCCGGAACCGGGCGAACGGGCGCGCCGCCAGGCGCACCCCCCACCGCACCACGCGCGGGTGCAGCCCGGCCAGCAGCAGCGGCGCCAGCGCCAGCGCCCACCACCAGGTGCGGGCCGCCTCCGCCGACGACAGCGGCAGCGCCACCGCGGCCACCGCCAGGCCCGCGGCCACCGTCACCCCCACCGCCAGCAGGGTCGCCGCCGTGCCCCGCACCCGGGGCACCTCCCGGTCGCGGGCCAGCTCCACCTGGGCCACGAACGCCCACACCGACCCCGGCAGGTACTTGCCGAGCTGGCCCACGAACATCACCCGTGCGGCCACCGGTACCGGCAGCGGCGAGCCCAGCCCGGCCAGCAGCGCCCGCCAGGCCATCATCTGCGCGGTCAGCCCGGCCATCCCGGCCAGTACGGCCAGCGGCAGCGTCCACAGCGGAAGGGACAGCGCGGCGTCGCGCGCCTGCTCCCAGTGCCCGTGCAGCGCCCACCCGGCGCACACGCACAGCAGCCCCACCAGTACCAACCGCACCCAGGGGTCGCGGCGCAGCCGAGCGAGCACGCGGTCCCTCCTCATCTCCGTCCTGCGCCGACCCTACGCCCTCCCGCTCGGGGCCGATCCGGTTCACCGGAGCGGAACCTCCGGGGCGTAGGGTGCCGCTTATGACCGGTGCGAACGAACCCGCCCCCACCCCGTCCGCCATGCGCCGCGCCCTGGCCCGCGCCCGCGACGGCAAGACCCTCGACGCCGCCGAGGCGGAGGTCCTGCTGCACGCCCGCGGAGAGGACCTGGAGACCCTCCTGGGGTACGCCTCCCGGGTGCGCGACGCGGGCCTGGAGGCGGCCGGCCGGCCCGGTGTGGTGACCTACAGCCGCAAGGTGTTCGTCCCCCTCACCCGCCTGTGCCGCGACCGCTGCCACTACTGCACCTTCGCGACCGTGCCCGGCCGCCTGGACGCCCCGTTCATGTCCCCCGACGAGGTCCTGGACATCGCCCGCCGGGGCGCCGAGATGGGCTGCAAGGAGGCCCTCATCACCCTGGGGGACCGCCCCGAGGACCGGTGGAAGCAGGCCGCCGAGTGGCTCGACGCCCACGGCTACGACGACACCCTTTCCTACGTGCGCGCCGTCTCCATCATGATCCTGGAGGAGACCGGGCTGCTGCCCCACCTCAACCCGGGCGTGCTCACCTGGGCCGACTTCCAGCGCCTCAAGCCCGTCGCCCCGTCCATGGGCATGATGCTGGAGACCACCTCCCGGCGGCTGTTCGAGGAGAAGGGGCAGCCCCACTACGGCAGCCCGGACAAGGACCCGGCCGTCCGCCTGCGCGCACTGGAGGACGCGGGCCGCACCAGCGTCCCCTTCACCACCGGCATCCTGCTGGGCATCGGGGAGACGATCGCCGACCGGGCCGAGTCCATCTTCGCGATGCGCTCCGTCGCCCGCCGCCACGGCGGGATCCAGGAGGTCATCGTCCAGAACTTCCGCGCCAAGCCGGACACGGCGATGATGCACCGGGCCGACGCCGAGATCGACGGGATGGCCGCCACCATCGCCGTCACCCGACTGGTCATGGGACCCAGGGCGCACGTCCAGGCCCCGCCCAACCTCATCGGCGGTGAGGACGGCGGCCGCGACGAGTACGCGCTCATGCTCCGCGCGGGCATCGACGACTGGGGCGGGGTCTCCCCGCTCACCGCCGACCACGTGAACCCGGAACGGCCCTGGCCGCAGATCGACGAGCTGGCCGCCCGCAGCGCCGCCCAGGGGTTCGAGCTCAGGGAGCGGCTCACCGCGTACCCGGAGTACATCCGCGCGGGTGAGCCCTGGCTCGACCCGCGGCTGCGGGCGCACGTCGAGGCCCTGGTGGACCCCGACACCGGTCTGGCCCGTGAGGACGCGCCCGTGGTGGGCCGCCCCTGGCAGGAGCCCGAGGCGGTGCTGGCCGACACCGGGCGCACCGACCTGCACACCGCCGTGGACACCGAGGGGCGCACCGGGGACCGGCGCGGCGACTTCGACTCGGTGTACGGCGACTGGGAGTCCCTGCGCGAGGGCGTCGACCGCGAGGGCGCGGTGCCCCGCCGGTTCGACCCGGAGGTCGCCGACGCCCTGCGCGCCGCGGAGCAGGACCCGGCGGGACTCTCCGACGCTCAGGCCCTGGCCCTGCTGCACGCCGACGGGCCCGAGCTGGAGGCCCTGGCGGAGCTGGCCGACGGGCTGCGCCGCGACGCGGTCGGCGACGACGTCACGTTCGTGGTGACCCGGAACATCAACTTCACCAACGTCTGCTACACCGGCTGCCGGTTCTGCGCGTTCGCCCAGCGCCGCACCGACGCCGACGCCTACACCCTCTCCCTGGACCAGGTCGCCGACCGCGCCGAGGAGGCGTGGAACGCGGGCGCCACCGAGGTGTGCATGCAGGGCGGCATCCACCCGGACCTGCCGGGCACCGCCTACTTCGACATCGCCGCCGCCGTCCGCGAACGGGTCCCGGGCATGCACGTCCACGCGTTCAGCCCGATGGAGGTGGTCAACGGGGCGGCGCGCACGAACCTGCCCGTCCGCGAGTGGCTCACCCGGGCCCGCGACGCGGGGCTCGGGTCGATCCCGGGTACGGCGGCGGAGATCCTCGACGACGAGATCCGCTGGGTCCTCACCAAGGGCAAGCTCCCGGCGAGCGAGTGGATCGAGGTCATCACCGCCGCGCACGACCTGGGCATCCCCACCACGTCGACGATGATGTACGGGCACGTGGACTCGCCCCGCCACTGGGTGGCGCACATCAAGCTGCTGCGCTCGCTCCAGGAACGCTCCCTGGAGCGCAACGGGCGGCCGGGGTTCACCGAGTTCGTGCCGCTGCCGTTCGTGCACACCAGCGCGCCCATCTACCTGGCCGGCCTGGCCCGCACCGGCCCCACAGTCCGGGAGAACCGGGCGGTGCACGCGCTGGCCCGCCTGCTGCTGCACGGGTCGATCGACAACATCCAGTGCTCCTGGGTGAAGCTCGCCGAGGACACCTGCCGCCTGCTGCTGCGCGGCGGGGTCAACGACGTGGGCGGCACCCTGATGGAGGAGACCATCAGCCGCATGGCGGGCTCGGACCAGGGGTCGTACAAGACCATCACCGACATCCGCGCCCTGGTCGGGCCCACGGGCCGCCCGCTGCGCCAGCGCACCACCCTCTACGGCGAGGTCCCCGAGGAGCGCCGCGCCGTCGCCGAGGCCAGCGACGGCGTCGCCCCGAGCATCCTGCGCCGCTCCCTCCCCCTCGTCTGAGAAACCCGGGAGCGAAGAGTATGAGCGGAGTATGACGAACCGGCGCATCACCGTCAGCATCCCGGAGGAGATCCTGGCCAAGGTGCAGAAGGCCGTCGATTCCGGGCAGGCCGCTTCGATCTCCGCGTACATCACGGAAATCATCAGGAACCAGCCGGATTGGGCCGACGCCGAACTTCTCGCTGCTGAAATTCTGGCGGAATCGGGCGAACCGACCGCCCAGGACAAGGAGTGGGTCGAAAACGTGCTCAGTGGGGGAGAGGCTTCCGCAGGGTCCGCCGCATGACCCCTCTCGTATTCGACACGGGTGCACTCATCGCACTCGAACGTCGCGACGTTCGCATGTGGCACCTGGTGCAGCGCACCTCCCAAGAACGGCGCCTCATCGTCATCTCCGCCGGTGTCTATGCCCGGGTGTGGCGGAACGATCCCCGGCAGCACGCGATTGCTCGCCTGGTCAAGGACCTCACGGTGAGAATTGAGCCTCTTGACGAGGAGATCGCCCGACACGTCGGCGCCCTGCTGGCCCGGACCGGATCCCGCGATGTCGTGGACGCGCACGTCGCTCTTCCGGGCAGGCTGTTCCGTGCGCCGGTGCTCACCTCCGACCCGGATGACATCGGCAAGCTCGATTCCACCCTTGAACTGATCCGGGTCTGAGACACCGGGGGCAACGGCGAAGGGGCGGGAGCGCCGGGGGATCGGCGCTCCCGCCCCTTCTTCAGGGGCCGCGCGGAGCGGGTGGGGGCCGGGCCCCCGCGCGCGGCCCGGGGTCAGCAGGCGCCGACCAGGCGCCAGACGCCCCATTCGCCGGTGGTGCCGGGTTCCTCGCCCTGGGTCCACCACTGGGCGCGCCATTCGGAGCCGTCGTGGGAGACCACGTCGCCGCCGGTGTAGATGTCGCCGGAGGCCCAGGCCGGGGCGGTGCAGTCACCGGGCTCGCCACCGCCGTCGCCACCGTCGTCACCGCCGCCGTCCCCGTCACCGGGGTCGTCCACCACGGTGCCCTCGCGCGGGTGGTCGTAGGTGATGGCGTATTCGGTACCGCCCACCTCGATCCGCCAGTTGGAGGGCTGCGCGATGGGCAGCCGCCAGCTGAGGTCGAACGTGAACGTCCCGCCGTCCGCCGGGATCGACTGCCAGCCCGGAACGGTGATCTGCGCCCGGTGGAAGTCCCCGTCCAGGCCGCCGATGTTGTCCGCCCGGTCGTGCCCGATCTGGAGGTGGGTGAGCCCCAGCCCCGACTGGTCGCCCATGTTGCCCGGCGCGGAGGTGCCGTAGTCGAAGGTGATCTTCGTCCCGCCGGGGATCTCGGCCGCCGAGTTGTTGGTGATGGTGACCTCGGGGTTGATGGGGTAGTTGTTGTCACCCAGTGCGAACCCGCCGAAGTCCACGTCCACGTCCAGGACCTCGGCCGGGGCCTCGGTCTCGGCCTTGAGCGCGCCGTAGGGGCCGGCGTTGCTCAGGGTCTCGTGCAGCGACGTGATGAGGGTGTCGCCCATCTCGTACTGGCCCGCGGCGGTGTCGTAGGAGTAGTCGCCCGCCATCTCCCAGATCATGACGCCGCCCAGGCCGGTGTCGGCCACGTAGTCGGCCTTGGCCTGGATGGTCTGTTCGGCGTCGCCGGTCAGGAAGGTCCGCGTCTCGGCGTTCCACCACCACTCGTTCTTCGTGACGTCGTCCCAGTGCCGCTCGTAGGTGCCCTCGATCGGGTCGTCCACGCCGTAGTCGTCCACGTAGTCGCCGACCACGCCGTCCTCCAGGTTGAGGACGTGCCAGATCGGGTTCGCGCCCGCCGGGATCTCCCCGCCGGTCACCGGGTCGCTGTCGTGCCACAGGTTGTCGATGCCGCCGGCCCCGTTGCCGCAGGGGGTGCTGACCCCGGTGCCGGGCGGGCACTGCGTCTGGTCCGGCAGCGCCGAGGTCCCCCACAGTCCGTTCGTGCCGCCCTGCACGTCCGTCCAGCCGCGTGTGTAGAACGGCACCCCCAGGTTGATCCGGCCCGCCTGCATCGCGCCCCGGAAGTAGTGGTGGGCCCAGTCGGCGTTGAGGTAGCCGATGCCGTTGTAGGCCCCGTACACCTCGCTCAGCTCGGGGTCCAGGCCGCTGTCGTACAGCGCGCCGTTGTGGCCGACGAAGTGGTTCCAGGTGCCGTGCAGGTCGTAGCTCATCATGTTGACGAAGTCGAGGTACTGCACGACCTGGTGCACCTCCTGGCCGCGCAGCAGCCATCCGGAGGCGGGCACCGCGGCGGTCAGCTGGTAGTACGTGCCGTCCTCGGCGGAGGCCTCGTCGAGCTTCTCGCGCAGGACGCGCATCAGCTCCTCGTAGCCCTCCCAGAGCAGGCCGCGCCGGGCGTCGGAGATCCAGAAGTCGTCCGGGCTGCCCGCGCCGTTGTTGGAGGTGGCGTACTCGTAGTCGATGTCCAGTCCGTCGAACCCGTACTCGCGCACGAACTCCACGGCCGAGTCGGCGAACGTCTCGATGCCCTCGTGGTTCACCCCGGTGGGGGTCGTCGTCATCGAGTAGAACCCGCCGCTGGCCACCCGCTCGCCGTCCGCGTCGAAGTACCCGCCGGTCTCGGCCCAGCCGCCGACCGCCAGCAGGGTCTTCACCCCGGGGTGCTCCTTCTTGAACTTGTTGAGCAGGTTGAAGTGCCCCTGGTAGCCGAACTCCGGGTCGGGCTCCAGCCCCTCCCAGGTCATCCCGGTGGCCGGGTTGTCGGGGGTGTCGGCGCCCACGGAGACCCGGTCGTCCGGGCCCACGTGCGCGAAGGCGTAGTTGATGTGGGAGATCCGGTCCCAGGGGATGTCGTCGGCCAGGTACTCGGGCTGTCCGTTGGAGCCGTTGCGCCAGCTGGTGAAGTACCCGATGACCCGGCGGTCCAGGTCGTTGGGGAGTTTCTCGCGGCCGGCGGTGTCGTAGATGTCGCAGTAGGGGACGTCCACACCGGGGGTGGGGTACAGCCCGTCGGGTCGGCACTCGGCGTCGGAGGAGGCGGACACCTCGGCCGGTGCCACCGGTGCGGCGTGCGCGACCGCGGGGGTGAACAGCGTCCCGGCCGCCAGGGCCAGCGCCGCCAGGGCGGAGCCGAACCGGCGTGCGGGTCCGCCGCGGGGTCGGGTTTCGGGCATGGGGGACCTTCCTCGGGATCTCGGGGGATGCGTCGGGCCCGGACATGGGCACGGCAGAGGGCCCCGCCGGTGCGGGGACCGGGGGAGCACTGGAAGGAGAGGGGCCGGTGGGGCCGCCCGGCGATCGCCGGGCGGCCCCGGTCAGGGGTGTGTCAGCAGGCGCCGACGAGGCGCCAGACGCCCCATTCGCCGGTGGTGCCGGGCTCCTCGCCCCGGGTCCACCACTGGGCGCGCCATTCGGAGCCGTCGTGGGAGACCACGTCGCCGCCGGTGTAGACGTCGCCGGAGGCCCAGGCCGGGGCGGTGCAGTCGCCGGGCGGGTCCGTCGGCGGGTCCGTCGGCGGGTCGGTCGGCTCCTCGGTGGGCGGGTCGGTCGGACCGGTCCCGGGGCCCTGCTCCAGGCGGTCGGAGACGGTGTTCGCGAACGCGTAGCCGTTGGTGGCGTCCCAGTTGACGGACCAGGTCATCACGCCGCCGATGGGACCGTACGGGGTGTCGGGGGAGAAGTTCCCGCAGTTGGTCCCGGCCTCCAGGCAGTCGAGGGCGCGGACGATCTGGCTCGGGGCCATGTACCCGCCGCCCGCGGCGGAGGGCGTGGCCGGCAGGCCCAGGCCGACCTGGCTCGGGTCCAGGCCCATCTCCAGCTGGATGCAGGCCAGGGCGGCGACGAAGTCGGGCGTGCCCTGGGCGTAGACCTGCTGGTCGCAGCCCATCATCGTGCCGGAGTTGTAGTACTGCATGTTGACGATGGTGAGGATGTCGGAGATGTTCGACGCCAGCTGGTAGTACCCCATGGTGGGGGCCTGGAAGTCGATCGTCTGCGGCGCCATCGTGATGATCAGGTCGTCGCCGGCCTGGCCGTGCAGGTCGCGCAGCGCGTCGGTCATGTACTGGGCGTTGATGCCGTGTTCGAGGTCGATGTCGACGCCGTCGAACCCGTAGTCCTGCATCAGCGCGTACGTGGTGTCGGCGAAGTTCTGCGCCTGGGCGGGGTTGGAGACGATCACGTTCCCGCGCTCGCCGCCGACGGAGATGATCACCTTGCGACCCTGGGCCTGGATGGCCGCGATGTCGGCGCGGAACTGCGCGTCGGTGTAGCCGTCCAGTTCACCGCCGGCGAGGTTGAACGTGATGCCGCCGTCGAGGCTCGGGTGGTTGTCGGCGAAGGCGACGGCGACGAGGTTGTACTCGGAGGGGATCTCCGAGAGCGGCATCACGGTGGAGCCGTTGTCGAAGTTGTGCCAGTAGCCGGTCAGCCACTGGCCGTTCGCCTGCGCGGCGGATTCCTCGCCCGCCACGGTCTCGGCTTCGGTGGGGCCGGAGGGGAGCTGGGTCGCGCCGATGGCGAACGCGGCGGTCAGGAGCGCGAAGGCCCCTGCCACCAGGGCTTTCGCCCGGGGGGAACGACTTCGTTGACGGTTCACGGTCGGGGGGTTCCTTCCGTCGAGCGGGTGACGAAGGTCGGGGGATTGAATTGTTAAGAAACCTTATAGTTGCCTTACCCGCGCGTCAATGCAATGGGAAGGAAAGCTTTCAGTTTTCTTCGGGACCTGGTTCCGAGAGGGACTCCATTCGATCACCCGGAATTCACCCGCCCCGGAGCCCGCCCCTTTGGGGCCGACGCCCCTGCCCGGCGCCGGGAGGCCGACGCGGTCGGTGGAAGCACCGCGGCCGCGGGCCCCTCGCATTCCGAGGGGACCCGCGGCCGCGGCGCCGGGAGGCCGCCTCAGCGGACCTCGATGAAGTCCTCCGGGTCGCGCGGCGGCCGCTCCCGCGGCGGCTCGGCGGCGTGCCCCACCGCCACCGCACCCATCGGCCGCCAGTGCTCGGGCACCTCCAGCACCTCGCGCACCACGTCGGCACAGAACATCGTGGAGGAGATCCAGGCGGAGCCCAGCCCCTCCACGGCCAGCCCCACCAGCAGGCCCTGCACCCCCGCGCCCATCGCCACGTGGAACATGGTCCGCTCCGCGTCGGCCCGCCGCTCGTCGGGGTAGGCGTGCGCCCCGTCGGCCACCAGGAACGGCACCACCAGGTAGGGCGCCCCGCGCAGCACGTCGCCGCGCCGGGTGCGCCGGGCGATCGCGTCCTCGTCGAACCCGTCGCGGCGCAGGTCGGCCACCCACGCCTGGAGCATCGCGTCCAACAGCCGTTTGCGCACCGGCGCCGACTCCACCAGCACGAACCGCCACGGCGTCGTGTGATGCGGGGCGGGCGCGGTGATCGCCGCCGCCACCGCGCGGCGCACCGCCCCGGGGTCCACCGGGGCGTCGGTGAACGCACGCACCGTGCGCCGGGCGGGCACCACGTCGCGCGAGCCGTACCGGAACAGGTCGGCGTCGGCCGGGCGCACCAGCGCCGCCGCCCCCGGCCCGTCCGCGTCGGTCACCACCGACAGGCCGCTGACCACCGCCACCGGCACCCCGCCCGTCTTGCCCTTGACCAGCTCCCCGGCGGCGGCGATCTCGTCGGCGACCGCGTTGACGGTCGCCTCCATGATGTTGCCGTGGGTGTCCACGGTGCCCCGCAGGTCCTGCACCGGGTCCAGACCGGCCGCGCCGATGGCCACGTCGGTCTGCCCGACCCGCCAGGGCCGGCCGAAGGTGTCGGAGACGATCACGCCCACCCGCACCCCCAGCCGCTCGTGCAGCCCGGCGCGCAGGGCGCGGGCGGAGGCGTCGGAGTCCTCGGGCAGCAGCAGCACCGTGCCGGGTTCGACGTTGGAGGCGTCCACCCCGGCGGCGGCCATCACCAGCCCGTGCCGGGTCTGCACGATCCGGGTCCTCCCGGCGCGGGCGACCACCCGCACGGTCTCGGCGTCGACGGCGGCCTCCCGGTCCATCCGGCGCAGCCGCCCCTCGGCCTTGGCGACGATCTTGGAGGTGACCACCAGCACGTCGCCGTCGGCCAGCGGCTCACCGGAGGCGGCCACCGCGTCGGCGATCAGCGCGGCCAGGTCGGCGCCCGCGCCCACCTCGGGCAGGCCCGCCAGCCCGCGCACCCGCACCCCGGTCCCCGCGTCCGCGCTCACTCGCCACCGCTCCTGCGCTCGGCCAGTTCGCGGCCCAGGTCCAGGGCGGCCCGGGCGATCGCCTCCGTGGCCTGCGGGTCGCTCATGTACAGCGGGCGCGAGCGCACCTCGATCCCCTCGACCTCGGTGCCCGCGTCGGCCTCGTCCACCAGCCACCCGTCGAGCAGGTCGGCGCCCAGGTGGGCGGCGACCGCCCCGGCACCCGTCTCCACCCCGATCGCGTCCAGGCAGGCGTCGGCCATGCCGCGCACCGGGGCGCCGCCGATGATGGGGGAGACGCCCACGACCGTCTTGGCGGCCAGGGCCTCCCTGATCCCGGGCACGCCCAGGACGGATCCCACGCTCACCACCGGGTTCGACGGCGGCAGGATCACGAGGTCGGCCTCGGCGATCGCCTCCAGCACCCCGGGGCCGGGCTCGGCCTCCTCCGCGCCCACGCTCACGATGCCGTGCGCGGGCACCGCCGCCCGGTACCTGATCCACCACTCCTGGAAGTGGATCGCGCGCCTGCGCCCGTCCTCCTCGATGACCACGTGCGTCTCGACCTGGTCGTCGGTCATCGGCAGCAGCCGCACCCCGGGCTTCCACCGGTCGCACAGGGCCTCGGTGACCGCCGACAGCGGGTACCCCGCGGCGAGCATCTGAGCCCGCACGATGTGGGTGGCGGTGTCCCGGTCGCCCAGGCCGAACCAGGTGGGGCGCATGCCGTAGGCGGCCAGTTCCTCCTTGACCGTGAAGGTCTCGTCGGCCCGGCCCCAGCCGCGCTCCTCGTCGATGCCCCCGCCCAGGGTGTACATCACCGTGTCCAGATCCGGACATATCCTCAGTCCGAACAGAGTGATGTCGTCACCCGTGTTGCCGATGACGGTGATGGCGTTCGTGCTCTGCTCCTCCGGGATCGGGGAGTCGATTCCCAGGGCGGCCTTCAGGCCCCGCAGGAAGCGCGCTCCGCCGATACCACCGGCCGGTACGACTATCCGCATGCGTCCAAGTCTGGCAGGCTGGGAGCATGTACGGGTCGTCTGCCCCACCGTGGGCGCGACCCGGGCGTGACCGTACCGGTACCGCCGGTTCGCCGTTCGGCCGAACCTCGGTACCGTGGCCGCCGTCCCACTTTCACGATCGGATCCTCCGGCGTCCCCGTGTTCCGCAGCCGGGATCGATCGATTCCAACCGAACAGCCCGACGACAGAGCCACTCTTCCTCCCACGAGGGCGGCGACGAAGCAGCAGAGGGGAACCTCCCTTGAACAACGAAACACTGGAACGCCTGCGCCTACCCGCGGCGTGGGTCCTGATCGGTGCCGTCGGCGCCGGTGTGCTGGCGGGTTTCATCCAGCTGATAGCCGGATCGGGCTACCCGGGGTCCTTCGCCTCGGCACTGGGGGGTGCGGGGGGCAACTTCTTCGGCCTGTCCGTTGTGATCCTGCTCGCTGTCGCGGTGCTCCTGGTGACCACCTCCGAGCGGACCCGGCCGTCGGCCTTCGGCATCGTGCTGACCGCCCTCATCTTCTCCGGCCTGGGGCTGCTCTTCGCGCTCATCAACCTCATCACCGAGTTCATCGCGGCCAGTGAGATCGACGCGATCAGCCTCGGCTTCGCGGGCTTCCTGAGCACCCTGGGCCAGGGCGCGGTGCTGGGCATCTTCGCCTTCGCGCTGCTCAAGGTGTTCAACGACCCGACCCTGGTGCCGCGGGCGACCCCGCAGGCGCAGACCTACGGCGGCTACCCGCAGGCGTACGCCCAGCCCGGCTACCAGGACCCGGCCATGACCGGCGGCCAGCCCGCGGCCGACCCCGCGCAGGCCGTCTCGGGCCAGCAGGCGGCGTACGACCCCAACCAGTACGGCCAGCCGCAGCACTACGCCACGGGCGCCCAGCAGTCCTACGCCCAGCCGCAGGCCTACGACACGTCGGCCCAGCAGGCCCAGGCCTACGACGCGGCGCAGCCGCAGCAGCAGGCCTACGACCCGAACCAGTACGGCCAGCAGGCCCAGCAGCAGTACGGCACCGGGGCCCAGCAGGCCTACGGCCAGCAGGGGTACGACGCCTCGGCACAGCAGGGCTACGGCCAGGCGCAGCAGCAGGGCTACGACGCCTCGGCGCAGCAGTACGGCACCGACGCGTCCGGTCAGCAGGCGGCCTACGACCCGAACCAGTACGGCCAGCAGGCCCAGCAGCAGTACGGCACCGACGCCCAGCAGGGCTACGGCCAGGCCTACGACCCGTCCCAGTACGCCCCGCAGGGCGAGCAGCCGGCGGCCTCCGGCGAGCAGGCGGCCCAGGACGCCATCAACTACGGCTGGTACGGGCAGGGGCAGCAGCAGCCGCAGGGCCAGCCGTCCGAGAGTGGAGTTGAACCTTTCTTTAACTCCGGTGAGAACAACGGCACGGAGACGACCGACCAGGGCGGCTCCGCGTACGGAGACCAGTACGGCTCGGGTCCCGGATACGGCTCTGACCAGCAGGGACAGGGCGGCACCGGAGGCCAGCAGGGCTGGTACGGGGGCGAGGGTCAGCGCTGAACCCTCCGCGCGGGCCCCGAGCCCCCCGCCGCCTTGGAACGTCGTGAATTGCGTGGTAATCCGCAGAACGGACATGAACCGAGCAGCGTTGGCGCTTCGTTACATGATATTCAGTGGATTACCACGTAGGGCGCTTGACGAGTAGCACTGCGTCCGCGTGTAATTTCAAGGTGGGATTCCACCCGGCCCGGGGGACGAAATGGGTCGGGTCATCTATGGGGGGCAACAGGAGGTGCGCATGAGCGAGGTCATCCCGCTGGCGCACGGCTCGGATGAGGATCTGGGCTGGCAGGAACGCGCACTGTGCGCGCAGACCGACCCGGAGGCGTTCTTCCCCGAGAAGGGCGGCTCGACCCGGGAGGCGAAGAAGGTCTGTCAGTCGTGCGACGTGCGCGCGGAGTGCCTGGAATACGCGCTCGAACACGATGAGCGCTTCGGTATCTGGGGGGGACTCTCCGAGCGCGAGCGCCGAAGGCTGAAGAAAGCCGCCGGAGGGGATTTCGATTTCCTGGCGGACATGCTGTAGGAAGGCGTGCGCGTGATGCGCGCCCGGGCCGCGAGCCCGGGCGCGCTTTTTTCATGTTCCCGACCGTTCGGGTCTAAAGTGAGGTTTGGCACGCACGGCCCTTCGGCGTCGAATAGGGGGATAAGTCGCCAGTCGTGCGGACCGGAGGTGAATAGGCACGCAATGGTGCGAGGTGGCGTAGGGTGATGTCCCGCACGCACCCGTGCCATCCCGACCCGCGGTCGGGATCCGGCGTGACCGCACGCCCACCGCCCCGGCGCCCCGCCTCCGGCCCGGCGCCCGGCAGGCCCGTCCCTTCGCCCGGAGAGAACCCACCACAGCCGTGCTCGACCTCGACTCAGCCCGACACGTCGTGACAGCGGTCATCGTGTCCCACGACGGGGCGCGGTGGCTGCCGGAGACCATGGCCGCGCTGCGCGCCCAGAGCCGCCCGGTGCAGCGCGCCGTGGCCGCCGACACCGGCGGCACCGACGGCGCCGCGGACATCCTCCACGAATACCTGCCCCCGGACGCGATCATCGGGCTGCCCGCCCGCACGGGCTACGGCGACGCGGTGCGCGCCGCCCTCGAACTGCCGCGCTCCACGTCGCCGGTCCACGGGTTCGACGAGGACGCCACCGAGTGGATCTGGCTCGTCCACGACGACCTCGCCCCCGAGAAGGACGCCCTCGCCCACCTCCTCGCCGCCGCCGACCGCGACCCGCGCGCCGCCGTCCTGGGCCCCAAGCTCCGCGACTGGTTCGACCGCCGCCTGCTGATCGAGGTCGGCGTGACCATCGACGGCGCCGGGCGCCGCGAGACCGGCCTGGAGCCGCGCGAGTTCGACCACGGCCAGCACGACGGCACCCGCCAGGTCCTGGCCGTGTCCAGCGCGGGCATGCTGGTCCGCCGCGACGTGTGGGAGCGCCTGGGCGGCTTCGACCGCGCCCTGCCGCTGTTCCGCGACGACATCGACCTCTGCTGGCGGGTGGGCGGCGCCGGACTGCACGTCCTCATCGTCACCGAGGCCGTCGCGTACCACGCCGAGGCGTCCGCCCGCCGACGGCGGTCCATCGGCGCCGCCCGCAACCACCCGCGCCGGGTGGACCGCAGGCACGCCGTCTTCGTGCTGCTGGCCAACCTCCCCTTCGGCGGCATGCTCTCGGCGCTGCTGCGCAACTCCGTCGGGTCGCTGCTGCGCGTGATCATGTACCTGTTCATGAAGCAGCCCGCCAACGCCCTCGACGAGGCGGCTGCGATCACCCTGGTCTACCTGCGGCCGGACAAGCTGCTGCGGGCCCGCTTCCGGCGCCGCCGCGACCGCCGCCGCACCTACAGCGCGATCCGGCCCTACCTGGCGCGCGGTGTGGCGATGCGCCAGTTCACGGACTTCCTCACCGGGGTGCTCTCCGGCGAGCCGGTCATCGACACGGCGGGCCGCCACCAGGCCGTCACCACCGCCCCCGGGTCCGCACCCGAGGACGAGGAGGCGCTCACCGACACCGGGGGCTTCCTGCGCCGGGTGGTGCTGCGACCGGGCCCGCTGCTCGTCATGGGGTTGACGGTCGTCGCGCTCATCGCCGAGCGCTCCCTGCTCTTCGGCTCCCTGCTGGCCGGCGGCGCGCTGCCGCCCGTCGCGGGCGGCGCCGCCGACCTGTGGAACCTCTACCTGTCCGGCGCCCCCGACTCCGGTCTGGGCTCCGACGGCGCGGTCCCGCCCTACGTCGGGATCCTGGCCCTGCTCTCCACGGTCACCTTCGGCAAGCCCTGGATCGCGGTCTCCGTGCTGCTGCTCGGCTCCGTTCCCCTGGCCGGGGCCACCGCCTACCTGCTCGCCCGCGAGGTGCTCGGCTACCGGCCCGCCCGGGTCTGGATGGCCGCCTCCTACGCGCTGCTGCCGGTCGTCACCGGGGCGATCGCCCAGGGGCGGCTGGGCACCGCCGTGGTCCACATGCTCATGCCGGTGCTGGGCCTGCTGCTCATCCGCGTGGTGTCCATGCCGGCCAAGCACTCCCGGCGGGCGGCCTGGGGCCTGGGCCTGACCCTGGCCGCCGCCACCGCGTTCGTCCCCCTGGTATGGCCGCTGGCGCTGGTCACCGGCCTGCTGGTGGCGGCCGCCTTCGGGCACCTGGGCCGCCGCCTGTACGCCGCCGTCGGCATCTCCCTGGGCGTCCCCCTGGTCATGCTGATGCCCTGGACCCTGGACCTGCTGGTGCACCCCACCCAGTGGCTGCTGGAGGCCGGGCTGCACCGCCCCGAGCTGTCGGAGCCGGGGGCCACCCCGGAACAGCTGCTCATGCTCTCCCCGGGCGGACCCGGCGCACCCCCGGCCTGGGTGAACGCCGGGCTGCTGGCCGCCGCCCTGTGCGCGCTGCTGCTCCTGCGCAACCGCATCCTGGTCGCCGCGGGCTGGTCCCTGGCCGTGTTCGGGCTGCTCGTCGCGGTCCTCACCTCCCGCCTGGTGGTCGAGCCCCACTTCGGCGGCCCGCCCGCGGCGGTCTGGCCCGGGGTGGCGCTGACCTTCGCCGCCACGGCGGTGCTGCTGTCGGCGGCCACCGCCGCCCGCGCCTTCCGCACCATGCTGTCCCTGGGCGGCCTGCGCCGGGCCTTCGCCGTCGGTGTCGCGCTCCTCGCCGTCACCACGCCCCTGGCCGGTGCGGGCCTGTGGATGTGGGAGGGCGTCGACGGGCCGCTCACCTCGCGCGCCGAGCCGGTCCTGCCCGGCACCCTGGTCGGCGGCGGTGTCGGCCTGAGCGACGACGGCACCGAGCCGCGCACCCTCGTCGTCACCCCGGACGGCGAGGGCGGTGTGGACTACACCGTCGTGCGCGGCCGCGAACCCCGTCTGGGGGAGGAGCGCATCCGCCCCGACGGGGCCTCCCGGGCGGCCGTGGACCTGGCCGTCGCCGAACTGGCCATCGGGCAGGGCGGGGACCGGTTGCGCGTCCTGGCCGACCACGGGATCCAGTACGTGCTCTACCCCCGGCCGGAGACCGGGACCCCCACCGACGTCACCGTCGTGGACATGCTGGACGGTACCCCCGGGCTGATGCGGGAGTCGCTGTCCGACGGCTACGGCCTGTGGCGGCTGGCCGAGCCCACCGGGCGGCTGCGCGTGGTCTCCGCGGACGGACTGGAGACGGAGCCGCTGCGGGTGAGCGGCCCGGGCCACGATTTCACCGCCCGGGTGGCGGAGGGCGGCGCCGGCCGCCGCCTGGCCCTGGCCGAGACCGCCGGGAACGGCTGGCGGGCCGACCTCGACGGCACCGAGCTGACCCCGGTCGAGGGGCAGGGCGGGGTCCAGACCTGGGAGCTGCCGGTGCAGGGCGGCGAGCTCCGGGTGTGGCACACCGACCACGTGCACACCGCCTGGGTGGTCACCCAGGGCGTGCTGCTGCTCGTCGTGGCGGTCCTGGCCGCCCCCGGGGTGCGGACCGAGGAGGACGTCCGGCTCATCGAGTCCACCCCCGCGCCCCGGCCCCGCCGCCCGGCGGGGTTGCGCGTGCCGCGCCGCGGCCACCGCGGCTCCCGGGCGCGCCCCGCGCCGGCGTCCGAGGCCGACGACGCGGAGCCGACCCCGGGCGGGGAGCCGCAGGACCCCGCCACCGGGGAGTTCGCCGTCACCGACACCGGGTCGATCACGACGGTCCGCGGCCGCCGCCGCGGCACCCGTCGCAAGGGGCGGCGCCGGGTCGGTCCGGCACGGGACGGCGCGGACGGCGGCACCGCCGGCGACGAGAGGGAGGAGTAGGCCGTGCGACTGATCGTGGAGAACCGGTTCGCGCTGTTCGGACTGGTCGCGCTGGCCCTGGCCGCGCTGTTCGGCATCGCCGTGGCGACCCGGCCGGTGACCGCCGAACTGGGCATCACCGAACCCGGGACCGCCCGCCCCTCCCACACCCTGCGGGTCTGCCCGGCGCCGCACGACGCGGACGCCGACAGCTCCGTCGCCGCGTTCGCGCCCCGGGTCAGCCGCGACGACACCGGCGACCTGTGGGCCGTCCCGGTCCCGTCCGTCGACGAGGACACGGACGACGAGGACACGGACGACGGGGACGGGGCCGAGGACACCGAGGAGGGCGCAGGAGGCGGGCAGGGCGGGGACGCGGCAGGGCGGGCCGCCTCCACCGGGACCGGCGCCACCCCCGACCCCGAACTGCTCCTGGGCGAGGAGCTGACCGAACCCGGCAGCGTGTGGGGCGTCGACACCTCCGGGGCCGCCGATCCGACCGCCGTCCACGCCCGGGGCTCCCTCGCCTCCGGCCTGGAGTCGGCCCAGATCACCGTCGCCTCCGACGGCGTCACCGAGGTGCGCTGCGCCGAGCCCTCGGTGAGCACCTGGTTCGCCCTGCCCGGAGGCGGCGACTCCGAGGGCGTCCGGCTGGAGCGGATCACCGTCCACCTCGCCAACCCCGAGACGTCCAGGGCCACCGCCAGCCTGGACATCCACACCAGCGGCGGGCCGTCCTACTCCCTCGACAGCCGGGGCATCTCCCTGCTGCCCGGCCGGTCCACCGAGCTGGACATCACCGAGCTGGCGCAGAGCATCGGCGGGATCGGCGTGCAGGTGCGCACCAGCACCGGCCGGGTCGCCGCCTCCCTGAGCGCCGAGCACGTCGAGGGGCACACCGACTGGGTCCCGCCCACCGCGGCCCCCGCCCGCGAGCACGTGATCCCGGGCGTCCCGGCCGGCGGCGGGCGCCGCCACCTGGTCGTCACCGCCCCGGGCGAGGAGCCCGCCCGGGTGCGCATCCACGTCATCGGGCCCGAGCGCGACGACACCGCGGACGCCGCGGAGGAGGAAGAGGAGGAAGAGGCCGCGGAGGACGGCGGGGACGACGCCGCGGCGGCCGCGGGCACCGCGGACGACCCGCTGGAACTCCGGGTCCCCCCGGCGGCGTCCGCCCGGATCAGCCTGGACGCGGTCCTGGGCGGACACGCCGGTGCGGTCGTGGTGGAGGCCGACGTGCCCGTGGTCACCGGGGTCGCCGCCGAGTTCACCGGCGACGACCCCGACGAGATCCTGGAGACCGCCTACACCGCGGCCGTGCCGCCGCTGTCGTTCCCGCTGGACACCACGGCGGTGCTGCCCGACTCCCCGGAGGGCACCGCCACCCGGCTCGTGCTCACGGCCCCGGAGGGCGACGTCCGGCTGATGGCCACCCCGGTCGGGGCCGACGGCACCCAGGGCGACGCGGTCCGCACCGAGATCGCCGCGGGCACCACAGCCGTGTTCGGCGGGGACGGCGAGGGCTGGGCGGCGCCGGAGGGCACCGACCCCGAGGACGGCTACACGGTCCGCCTGGAACTGCTGGACGGCTCGGGGCCGCTGTACGCGGCCCGGATCCTCACCGACGGGGACGCCCGCAGCGCGCTGCCGGTGCGCCCGGCGCCGGTGGAGGTGGCCCTGCCGGTCGTGCGCGACACGATGGTGGGCGTGGTGCCCTGACCGGTGCGGAAGCAGGAGTGGGGGCCCGGCGGCGGGTTCGAAGAACCGCCTCCGGGCCTCCACGCGGACACCGGGCCGGTCAGCTCTCGGGGTCGACCGACTCCGGTTCCACACCGAGCAGGTTGGCGACCTCCTCGACCACGGTCTCGTGGACGAGGAGTGCCATCTCCTCCGGGTCCTTGGTCCGGATCTCCAGCGGACGCCGGTACACCACGATCCGGGCCCGGCCCGAGGGATCGGTCTCCAGTCGGGAGAAGGGGATCGCCTCGGTCAGGGGGCCCCGGGGTGGCACCGGCGGGACGTCCTCCACGAGGAAGTCGACGTTCGCCAGCTCGCGCGCCCACAACCGCTCCAGGCGTTCGACCGCGTCCAGCACGAGGTCGTCGAACGCCTGCGCACGGCTGCGGAACACCGGTAGGTCGGAGGGCACGAGAGGACCGCGGATGCCTCGGCCGCGGCGGTCCCGGCGTCGCACTCGGTCAGGTTGGCCATGGGAAGGGCGCACTCGTCGCACACTTCGAGACTAAGCCATCGCGGGCGCCTCGCGTAGCCCCGCGGGCGCGCTGATCGGCCGGCCCCCCGAACCGCCCCGGTGGGGCACCGATCCGGCGCCGGTATCGCGTTGGACACCACGAAACAGACCAGGTCGTGGAACGATGCTGGCGTGTCCCTCAGTAAAGGCATACAGTCGAACGCTGTGAGCCCTGTTCGACGCTGCTCCCGAACCGCCTGCCGGCAGCCCGCCGTCTTCACGCTCACGTACGTCTACGCCGACTCGACGGCCGTCCTCGGTCCGCTCGCCGCCTACGTGGAACCGCACTGCTACGACCTCTGCGCCATGCACGCCGACCGTCTGACGGCGCCGCGCGGCTGGGAGGTGGTCCGGCTCCCCGTCGAGACGGCGGGCGGAGGTCCCGGTAGCGACGACCTGGAGGCCCTCGCGGACGCCGTACGTGAGGCGGCGCGCCCGCCCGCCCGACCGGCCGACGACGCCGACGGCCCCGACGGCATGCGCCGTGGACACCTGAGAGTCGTCCGCTCCGACCCCTCTCGGCCGGACCCCCGCACCTGAGCCGCCGACGCGCCCTCGCGCCGGGGGGCCGCCGGACCCCTTGCTAGGTTGGTAGCGCGCGCGGTCCGCCGCGGTGCCGCATGCGAATTTCCGGACCACCGGAAACGGTAAGTCGGAAATTCGGCTGATGGCCCGGCCTCCGCGCGGCATGACCATTCGGAGCAGGACCGATCCGGCCGGAGAAGACGTGGCAGACCTCGCAGGCATCTTCAAGGCATACGACGTACGCGGTGTGATCCCCGACACTCTCGACGCGGACATCTCCCGGGCCATCGGGGCGGCCTTCGCCCGGGTCGTCGGCGGACCGGCCGTCGTGGTCGCCCACGACATGCGCCCCTCCTCGCCCGAACTGGCCCGGGCCTTCGCGGACGGCGTCACCTCCCAGGGCGTCGACGTGGTCTTCGCCGGGCTGGGCTCCACCGACCTGCTGTACTACGGCTCCGGTGCGCTCGATCTGCCCGGCGCGATGTTCACCGCCAGCCACAACCCCGCCCAGTACAACGGCATCAAGATGTGCCGGGCCGGGGCCGCCCCCATCAGCGCCGAGACCGGCCTGGCCGAGATCCGCCGGCTGGCCGAGGAGGGGGTGCCCGCCCACGACGGTCCGGCCGGGACGGTCACCGAGAGGGACCTGCTCGCCGGGTACGCCGACCACCTGCGCACCCTGGTGGACCTGTCCGGGATCCGGCCGCTCAAGGTCGTCGTGGACGCGGGCAACGGCATGGGCGGCCACACCGTCCCCGCCGTCCTGGAGCAGGGCCTGCCGCTGGAGGTCGTGCCGCTCTACTTCGAGCTCGACGGCACCTTCCCCAACCACCCGGCCAACCCCCTGGACCCGGCCAACATCGTCGACCTCCAGAAGAAGGTCCGCGAGACCGGCGCCGACCTGGGCCTGGCCTTCGACGGCGACGCCGACCGCTGCTTCGTCGTGGACGAGAACGGCGACGCCGTGCCGCCCTCGGCGATCACCGCCCTGGTCGCCGTGCAGGAGCTGGCCAAGGACCCCGGCGCGACGGTCATCCACAACCTCATCACCTCCCACGCCGTCCCCGAGATCGTCCGCGAGCACGGCGGTGTCCCGGTGCGCACCCGCGTGGGCCACTCCTACATCAAGGCCACCATGGCCGAGACCGGCGCGGTGTTCGGCGGGGAGCACTCCGCCCACTACTACTTCCGCGACTTCTGGAAGGCCGACACCGGCATGCTCGCCGCCATGCACGTCCTGCGCGTGCTGGGCACCGACGAGCGGTCGCTGTCGGAGATCACCGCCGAGTACTCGCGCTACGCCGCCTCCGGCGAGATCAACTCCGAGGTCGCCGACGCCGCGGACCGCGCGGCCGCGGTGCGCGCCGCGTTCGCCGGACGCGAGGGCGCCGAGGTCGACGAGCTGGACGGCCTGACCGTCGCGCTGCCCGACGGTTCCTGGTTCAACCTGCGGGCCTCCAACACCGAGCCGCTGCTGCGGCTCAACGTCGAGGCCCCCGACACGGAGGCGGTCAACGCGCTGCGCGACGAGGTGCTGGCCATCGTCCGCTCCTGAGAGGGGGCATGATGGAGGGGTGGGACGTTCGGTCGTCCCGCCCCGCACGACGAGGAACGAGGACCATGAGCACGAAGATCGACGGCTGGCTGCTGGAGATCCTGGCCTGCCCGCAGAGCCAGGCGCCGCTGCGCCACGACCCCGAGACCGACGAGCTGGTCTGCGACGAGAGCGGCCTGGCCTACCCGATCCGGGACGGCATCCCCGTCCTGCTGGTCGATGAGGCCCGCAAGATCGGCTGACGGCGTCCCGGGCGGGCAGGGGCCCGAATTCGTGTCGGACCCCTATGGAACGTTATGGACGTTCCGGTAGTCATAGCGGGTGCGGCGAAGTGAGAGACTTCGTCTCCGGGGGGTGACGGGCGCACCGTCCCATACCCCCGCAACCCGTACCCTGTTCGTGCCCACCCGCTCAACACGACCTCCCTGGAGGACACCGATGCCCGGTCCCGAACCGCTACAGCCGAGCGATCCCTCCGCGTTCGGCGACTACAGCGTGACCGGACGCCTGGGCAAGGGTGGCCAGGGCATCGTGTACCTGGCCGAGGACCCGCAGGGCGAGGAGTACGCGGTCAAGGTCCTCAACGACCAGTGGTCCCGCGACAGCGACCTGCGCAAGCGGTTCGAGAAGGAGGTCCGCGCCGCGCAGAAGGTCGCCTCCTTCTGCACCGCCGCGATCATCGACGCACAGCTCGACAGCGACCCGCCCTACGTGGTCAGCGAGTTCGTGCCCGGCAAGGACCTACAGGAGACGGTCGCCAAGGGCGCCCCGCTGCGCGGCTCGGCGCTACAGCGGCTCGCGGTCTCCACCGCCACCGCGCTCGTGGCCATCCACAAGGCCGGGATCGTCCACCGCGACTTCAAGCCCGGCAACGTGCTGCTGGGCCCGGACGGGCCCCGCGTCATCGACTTCGGCATCGCCCGGATCGACGACGGCACCGCCACCATGACCAACTCGATCGTCGGCACGCCCTCCTACATGGCGCCCGAGCAGATCGAGGGACACGGCATCACCGACAAGTGCGACATCTTCGCCTGGGGCTGCGTCATCGCGTTCGCCTCCAGCGGCCGGGCGCCGTTCGGCTCCGACACCGTCCCCGCGGTCGTGCACCGGGTCATCAGCGCCCCGCCGGACATCGACGGCGTCGACGAGGCCCTGCGCCCCATCGTCGCGGCCTGCCTGAGCAAGGACCCCGCCAAGCGGCCCACCGCCCAGAAGCTCCTCATGCGCCTGCTCGGCCACGAGGACGCCGAGGAGGCCCCCTCCACCGAGGACGCCGTCAAGCAGGGCGAACAGATCGCCCAGACCGGGCTCATCCCGCAGGGGCAGATGCCGGTGCGCCCGCAGACCGGCCCCCAGGGCGGGTTCGGCCACGGCCACCCCGGGGTGTCCAACCCCCGCCCCGGGCTGCCCGGCCACCCCGGCACCTCCAACCCCCAGCCCGGCATGCCGGTGCAGGGCCGCCCCGGCTACCCGCACCCCGGCACCTCCAACCCGCAGCACGGGATGGGCATGCCCGGCCACCCGGGCACGTCCAACCCGCAGCACGGGATGGGCATGCCCGGCCACCCCGGCACGTCCAACCCGCGGCCGGTCGGCCCCTACCCGCAGGGCCCCCAGCCGCAGTTCGGCAACCCGCTGGTGACCGGCAACCCCAACCAGACCTACGGCGGACCGGTCCAGCAGCCCCCCGCCGAGGACTCGCTCCTCCAGCAGAGCTGGGTGATCCCGGCGGTCCTCATGACGATCCTCATCCTCGTCCTGCTGCTGATCCTCATCGTCGTCTCCTGACCCGCGACGCCCGCGGGCTCAGATGCGGGTGAGCTCGCCCAGCGCCAGGGACACCCCCTCGTCCACCAGGTCGCGGATCCGCGGCCAGCGGTCGTCCACGCAGTCGGTGGGCATCAGGGTCACGCCCTCGGTGCCCGAGATCCCCGGCAGGTCGCGCACCCCGTCGGGATCGGTCAGCCGCCCGTCCACGGTGACCGCCAGCACCCCCGTGCGGGGGCGGCCGATCTCCTGCACCACCACCACGAGCGACAGCGTCACGTCGTCCACCAGCAGCTCCAGCGTCGTCCACCAGTGCGCGGCCCCCGGGGTGAGCACGGCCCGCCCCGCCTCGGAGAGGCCCTCCGCGCCGACTCCGGCGTCGCAGCCGCCGGTGCGGACCGCGGCGCGCGCCGCCGGGTCCAGGCCGCGCAGGATGAGGCCCACCGATTCCCGGTGCGAGCGCAGGTGCTCCGTCACCCGGCGGCTGGTCACCGCCGCCAGCGGCGGCACCGGCTCCCCGGGGTCGGGAACGGACTCCGGCGGCGTCCAGCTCAGCTCGTCGCGCAGCGCCGCCGTGACGGCCCGGGCCAGCGCCGACACGGTCGGCGCCAGGCGCTCGTCGGGATCCGGGTCGGTACTCGCGGGCGGGTGCACCGGCGGCAGCGGCGGGAAGTCCGAACGGCGCAGCACCAGCGCGGCGGCCAGCCACGGCAACAGCCGGGGCGCCTCGTTCCCGTCGTCCAGTTCGGTGACGACCGCCAGCGTCTCGGCGTAGGTGTGCGCCGCGCGGATCAGGGGGTGGCCGGGGACCGCCGCGGGGGCGGACACGACGCGGGCGTGGCCGTACGCGGCCAGGGGGGTCCCCGGGGCGCGGAAGGCGCCCGGGGCGGGCAGGGAATGGACGCGGTCGGCGAGTTCGAGCACGTACTCGGGGCCGAGCGCGCGGCCGCCCATCCCGTCCGCCAGCGTCGACTCCAGGAATTCGGCCAGGGCCCCGCCGACTCCGGCCCCCTCGATCCGGGAGCGCACCAGGGACCGGCGCGCGGCCTCGCGCGCCTGGCGGGGCTGGGTCTGCCGGTGCCCGGACCAGATCCGACGCAGCCGGTCGACGTCGGTCAGCTCGTCGCGCACGCGGTCGGGGAGCCGGGCCGGGTCCGCGCTGAGGCGTAGGGTATCCACGCCTTCTCCGTAGCCCGTGGGCACTGCGGTGAAACCTGCCCGATGGCCCCTTGACCGCGCACCCGGAACCCGGCCCGTACGTGCGGACCGGTTCCGACCTGCGTCGTCAGGGGCGTCTGCCCAGCAGGCGCATCGCCTTCTGCTTCTCGAAATCCAGGGCGCGGGTCGGCGCCGGGGCCAGTCGGCCCAGCCGCTCCCCGTGGGCGCGCACCCGCGCCAGCACCTCCGGCTCGGACAGCACGCGCAGCGCGAACGCCAGCGCGGCCGGGGGGATGTCGAACTCCCGCTCCAGGTCCAGGCCGGTCGCGATGGTCCGCAGGTCCTCCTCGGTGAACCGGCGGTGCCGGTGCCCGCGCCCCGTCGGCTGCTCCTGGGTGCGGGGCAGCAGCCCCAGTGCCTCCCGGTACCGGAGCATGCGCGGGGTCGTCCCCACCCGTTCGGCCGCCGCCGAGATGGGCATCGGACCGCCGTACGCGGTAGAGGTGTCGTCCAGGGCCATGCGGACGACCCTAACCGAGCCCGGCGCCCACATCGGCGGTATCTGACGCCGCATTGTCAGATTCGCGCCGATGACGGGCGTGCGGGCCTAGAATCAGGGGCGCCACGACCATCACGAGTGAGGAACGCATGGCTTTCGACTTCAAGGTCGCCGACCTGTCCCTGGCCGACTTCGGCCGCGACGAGATCCGGCTCGCCGAGCACGAGATGCCCGGCCTCATGGCGACCCGCGCCGAGTACGGTGACAGCAAGCCGCTCCAGGGCGCCCGCATCATGGGCTCGCTGCACATGACCGTCCAGACCGCGGTCCTCATCGAGACCCTGGTCGCGCTGGGCGCGGAGGTGCGCTGGGTCAGCTGCAACATCTTCTCCACCCAGGACCACGCCGCCGCCGCCGTCGTCGTCGGCCCCGACGGCACCGTCGACGACCCCAAGGGCGTCCCGGTCTTCGCCTGGAAGGGCGAGACCCTGGAGGAGTACTGGTGGTGCACCGAGCAGGCGCTCACCTGGCCCGGCGGTGAGGGCCCCAACATGATCCTGGACGACGGCGGCGACGCCACCATGCTCGTCCACAAGGGCGCCCAGTACGAGAAGGCCGGGGCCGTCCCCGACCCCTCCACCGCCGACAGCGAGGAGTTCGAGGTCGTCCTCAAGCTGCTCCAGGCGAGCCTGAAGCAGGACCCGACCAAGTGGACGACCATCGCCGGCCGCATCAAGGGCGTCACCGAGGAGACCACCACCGGTGTCCTGCGCCTGTACGAGATGCAGCGCGACGGCAACCTGGCGTTCCCGGCGATCAACGTCAACGACTCGGTCACCAAGAGCAAGTTCGACAACAAGTACGGCATCCGCCACTCGCTGCCCGACGGCATCATGCGCGCCACCGACGTCCTCATCGGCGGCAAGGTCGCCGTGGTGTGCGGTTACGGCGACGTCGGCAAGGGCGCCGCGGAGGCGCTGCGCGGCCAGGGCGCCCGGGTCATCGTCACCGAGATCGACCCGATCAACGCCCTCCAGGCCGCCATGGACGGCTACCAGGTCACCACCCTGGAGGACGTGGTGGGGACCGGCGACATCTTCATCACCACCACCGGCAACTTCAACGTCATCATGACCGAGCACATGTCGGCGATGAAGCACCAGGCCATCGTCGGCAACGTCGGCCACTTCGACAACGAGATCGACATGGCCGGCCTGGCCAAGGTCCCCGGCATCGTCAAGAAGGAGATCAAGCCGCAGGTCCACGAGTGGACCTTCCCCGACGGCCACACCATCCTGGTGCTGTCCGAGGGCCGCCTGCTCAACCTGGGCAACGCCACCGGCCACCCCAGCTTCGTGATGTCCAACAGCTTCACCAACCAGGTCATCGCGCAGATCGAGCTGTTCACCAAGCCCGACGAGTACCCGGTCGGCGTCTACACGCTGCCCAAGATCCTCGACGAGAAGGTCGCCCGCCTGCACCTGGACGCCCTCGGCGTCAAGCTGACCACGCTCAGCAAGGAGCAGGCCGCCTACATCGGCGTGGACGTCGAAGGCCCCTACAAGTCGGACCACTACCGCTACTAGGACTGTTCCTCCGAACCTCCGCTCCGCCTCGGTCCGTGCGCGGCGCCCTTCGAGGGCGGGGACCTCCGGTCCCTCCGGCGAAGTCCTCGTTCCTCGGACCTGGCTTCCAGGGCCCCGGAACCCCGCCGGCGCCTCGTGCGGACCACTGCGGCACAGGAGGGTGTTCGGAGTACAGGCCCCAGGGCCGTCACTCCTCCGGGGCCGGTGCCGTACACCGGCCCCGGAGCCGTCTCTCCAGAACGGGCACCATGACCGGGACTCCACACGAGGTCGCCGACCTGTCCCTGGCCCCCGCCGGGGTGCGCCGGGTCGCCTGGGCCGAGCGGTCCATGCCGGTGCTGCGCAGCGTCCACGAGCGCTTCGCCGCCGAGCGGCCGCTGGCCGGGCTGCGCGTCGCCGCCTGCCTGCACGTCACCGCCGAGACCGCCAACCTGCTGCGCGTCCTGCGCGCCGGCGGCGCCGAGGTGGCCCTGGCCGCCTCCAACCCGCTCTCCACCCAGGACGACACCGCGGCCGCGCTGGTCGCCGAGTACGGGGTGGCCGTGCACGCCTGGGCCGGGATGGACCCCGCCGCCTACGACCGCAACCTGGTCACGGTGTTGGAGACCCGTCCCCACCTGCTGCTGGACGACGGCTGCGACCTCGTCCACACCCTGCACGCCGCCCGCCCCGACCTGCTCGACGGCGTCCTGGGCGGCTGCGAGCAGACCACCACCGGTGTCATCCGGCTGCGCCGCATGAGCGCGGAGGGCGAGCTGCGGCTGCCCATGGTCGCGGTCAACGACACCGCCACCAAGCGGATGTTCGACAACCGGTACGGCACCGGGCAGTCCACCATCGACGGCATCCTGCGGGCCACCAACACCATGCTCGCGGGCCGCACCGTCGTCGTCGCCGGGTTCGGCTACTGCGGGCGCGGCCTGGCCGAACGCGCCCGCGGCATGGGCGCCCGCGTCATCGTCACCGAGGTGGACCCGGTCAAGGCCCTGGACGCCGTCATGCAGGGGTACACGGTCACCGCCATGGCGCAGGCCGCCCCGGTCGGGGACGTGTTCATCACCGTCACCGGCAACCGCGACGTGATCCGCGAGGAGCACCTCGCCCTGATGCGCGACGGCGCGATCCTCGCCAACTCCGGCCACTTCGACCTGGAGGTCGACCTGGCCGCGCTGGACCGGCTCGCCGTCGCGGTGGACCGCGGGGTGCGCGAGCACGCCGACGAGTACGAGTTCGCCGACGGCCGCCGCGTCCTGCTGCTGTCCGAGGGCCGCCTGGTCAACCTGGGCGCCGCCGAGGGGCACCCGGCCGCCGTCATGGACCTGTCGTTCGCCGCCCATGCGCTCACCACCGCCTGGCTGGCCCGAGCCCACGGGGACCTCGCCCCGGGGGTCGTGGACGTCCCCGGCGAGATCGACACCGAGGTCGCCGGACTGGAGCTGGCCGCCCTGGGCGTCACCATCGACACCCTCACCCCCGAGCAGGAGTCCTACCTGCGCTCCTGGCACCCCTGACCGCGTACGGCCCGGTCAGGGGTCGGCGGGGCGGGAACGGTGGTTCCGGAGGGCGGTCTCCTGGCGGCGGCGCCGCTCGGCCAGCACGGCCGCGAGGAAGTCCACCACCCCTGAGCAGGAGTCCTACCTGCGCTCCTGGCACCCCTGGCCGTGTACGGCCCGGTCAGGGGTCGGCGGGGCGGGAACGGTGGTTCCGGAGGGCGGTCTCCTGACGGCGGCGGCGCTCGGCCAGCACGGCCGCGAGGAAGTCCACCGGCGCGACCCCCGGCGGCGGGGGCGGGCTGATCTGCGCGACCACCGTGTCGGCCAGCCGGAAGCCCATCTCGTAGCGGGTGTGCTCGGCCAACTCCCGGTAGCGCAGCACGTACTGGCGGGCCGCCGCGGCCGACTCCGGCGACAGCCGGGACAGGTCGGCACCCGACGCCCACCCCGCCAGGTACGGCGGCATCGCGACGTACTCCTGGCGCGGGCGCCCCGTGCGCTCCTCCACGACCATGGTGCCCGCCAGGAAGTCGCCCACCCGGCGCCCGTCCCTGCTCAGCATCGAGGTGATCAGCGCGATCACGCCCGTCGTCAGCCAGATCTCGACGAACCCCGCCAGGGCCCGCGCCAGCGCCTGCCGGAACCGCTCGGGCGTCCCGTCGGTGCCCACCACGCGCAGGCCCAGCGCCATCTTGCCCAGGGAGCGGCCGCGCGAGATCGTCTCGAACGCGGTCGGGTAGCCCACGAGGATCAGGATCGTGCCGCCCAGGTACACCGCGGCGGTCGCCGCCGGGTCCATGGTGGTGCCCATCCAGAACACCAGCACGGCCAGCAGGAGGAGCAGCGCGCCCTGCACGATCACGTCGATGACCAGGGCCACCGCCCGGGTCGCGAACCCCGCCGCGCGCAGGTCCAGGACCACCGCGTCCCCCGTGACCAGGGGCGTCGTACCGTACGCGTCGCCGCGTACCTCACCACCGCCGGGATAGGACACCGGTGCTGCTCCCTCGGGGCCGAACGGAACTTCCCCCCTGACACTACCCGCAGGGCGGGCACCGCGTTCCCACCGGCCGCGTTCCCGGGCCGCGAGACGGTAGGGTCCCTTGCGTGGATATCGACGTTTTCGCCGCGGCGCACGCCCGGGAATGGGAGCGCCTGGACCGGCTGGTCCGCCGACGCCGCCACCTCGACGGTGCCGAGATCGACGAACTCGTCGACCTCTACCAGCGGGTGTCCACCCACCTGTCGGTGGTGCGCTCCTCGGGCCAGGACCCCGCCCTGGTGGGCCGCCTGTCCGCGCTGATCGCCCGCGCCCGCTCCGCGGTGACCGGCGCCCACGACCCCGCCTGGCGCGACATCCTCGGGTTCTTCACCCGGGTCTTCCCCGCGATCCTGTACCGGCTGCGCTGGTGGTGGCTGGGCATGACCGCGGGCACCGTCGGGATCGCCGCCGCCGTGGCCTGGTGGATCGTCGCCGATCCCGCGGTGATGCACGCGATCGGCACGCCCGAGTACGTCGCCCAGGTGGTCGAGTACGAGTTCGCGAACTACTACGTCGAGAACCCGCGGGGCTCCTTCGCCGCCCAGGTGTGGACCAACAACGCGTGGGTGTCGGCACAGGCGATCGTGTACGGCGTGGCGTTCGGGGTGCCGACGCTGGTCGTGATGCTGATCAACGCGGTGAACGTGGGCACCATGGCCGGGCTGATGATCGGCCACGGCCGGGCCGACGTGTTCTTCGGCCTGATCCTGCCGCACGGCCTGCTGGAGCTGACCGCCGTGTTCGTGGCGGGCGGCATCGGCCTGCGGCTGGGCTGGTCGCTCATCGCCCCCGGGAACCGCACCCGGCTGCGCGCCCTGGGCGAGGAGGGCCGCTCGGCGGTGGCGGCGGCGCTGGGGCTGGCGGTGGTGCTGTTCATCTCCGGCCTGATCGAGGGCCTGGTCACCGGGAACACGGTCGCCGGGCACATCCCGGTGCCGGTGGCGCTGGGCATCGGCGTGCTGGCGGAGGTGCTGTTCCTGCTGTACGTGTTCGTGGTCGGCCGCCGGGCCTACCTGGAGGGCGAGACGGGCGACATCCGGAACGCCCCCGCGGCGGTGCCGGTGGCCTGAAAGCCCTACCGTGCCGGGCTTGTGTGTGGCAGTGTCGGCGTCATGAGTGAAGCCCTCCAGTGGTTCAAGAGCTCCTACAGCTCCGCCGAGAACTTCGCCTGCGTCGAGATCGCCTTCGCACCGACCTGGTTCAAGAGCACGTACAGCGCCGCGGAGACGGACTGCGTCGAGGTGAACTTCGGGGCCTCCCCCGCCGCCCTGATCCGGGACACGCAGCACCGGGAGGCCGCCGTTCTGACAGTCGGATCGCGGGAGTGGTCGGCCCTCATTCCGACCGTGTGCGACCGCCCCGCCTGTTGTTGACCGTTTCTCGTGCTCTCGCCGCGTGCTCCTTCGCGAGCAGTGTCTGGGGGTGTTCTCCTCCCATGATCCCGGCCCGTGCGGCGGCGACCGCGTCGAACAGGGCCGCCGCCCGTGCGTGATCGCCGCGTTCGGCGGCGTTGCGGGCGAGGTAGTAGTCGGCGTCGATGGTGTGCGGGTGCCTTTCCCCGAGGGTTCCCGCCCTGGCGGCGCGCACCCGGGCGAACCCCTGCTCCGCGGCGTCGAAGTCACCCCGCAGCATGCGGATGTACGACAGGTTCTCCAACGCGGTGATGGCGGTCCGATCGGTCTCGTCGCCCGCGTATGCCTCCCACACGGCGAGGAACTCGCGCTCGGCAGTGTCCCGGTCGCCGCGGAGGAGGACCTGGAGCGCCACCTGGTGGCGGGTGCTCAGGGTCGCGGGATGGCGGGGACCGAGTACGGCCTCGCGGTCCCCGAGCACGGACCGGTAGACCTCTTCCGCGTCCTCGATGCGCTGCGCGGCCCGCAGGGCGTCGCCATGGAAGTGCCGGATGAGCAGGGTGTCGGGGTGGGTGGCGCCGAGCAAGCCGGCCGCCTGCCGGGCCAGCTCCTCCAGGGGCGGAACCGCTTCGTCACCGGGGTTCAGGCGCATGTGCATCCGCAGACCGTGGGCGAGCGCGACGAGGGCGGCGGGGTGCTCCGGGCCGTGGAGCCGGACCAGGACGTCCCACAGCTCATGGAAGGCGGCCGACTCCAGGGAGAGGTCGTGCCCGCCCTGGTGCTCCAGCAGGCCGAGCGCGATGTCCGCGACGGCCCCGTCCGCGATCCCGGCCCGGATGGTCTCGGCCACCAGCGGGTGCATCCGCAGCGCGGTCTCCCCGCCGTGCTCGCCCAGGGTGACCAGCCCGTGCACGAGCAGCGCGTTGACGGCACGGGCCAGCCCCACCACGTCCAGTCCCTCCAGCGGTCCGGCCGCCAGCACCGCCACCGGCAGCCGCCGCAGCGGCACCGGTACCGCGTTCGGGCCCAACACCGCCAACACCTGCGACAGCGGCTCCGCGTACGGCTCCCGCTCCGCCACCAATCGCAACGACAGGTCCCACACCCCCGACAGCAGCCTCCGGTCCGCGTCGGGGCCGGTCACGAACGGCGCCGCCAGCTCGTCCAGCCGGTCCACGCCCTCCTCCAGGTGCGCCAGCAGTGCGCGGGCGTCCGGGAACAGCACCCGGTGCGTGGCCAGGATGCGCCCGGCCAGCGACAGTGCCAGCGGCACCCGGCCCAACCGTTCCGCCAGCTCCCCGGCCCCGGCCGTCCCCTCCAGCGCCGCGTGGTCGGTCAGCGCCGACACCGCGGCACCCGACTCCAACGCCTCCACCCGGTGGATCCGGGCCGGCGCCCACTGTGCGGGGTCGTCCACCCGCGTCGTCACCACCACGAACCCGCCCGGGCTGGCCCGCATCCACCCCAGCTGGTCGCCGGGCCGGTTCCCGGGGTCCAGCTCCTCGGGGCGGTCGGCGTTGTCGATGACCAGCAGCCACGGCCGCGGCGCGCCGTCCAGGTGCCGCCACACCCACCGCATCGCCAGGTGCCGGGTGGTCCGCACCTCCTCGGCCTCCCGCCGCGACCCGCCCAGTTCCACGGCGACCTCGATCATGCTCGCCGCGACGCTGTCCGGCCGCACCCAGAACACCGTGCGCCCCTCGGCCCGCGCCCGCACGGCCAGCTCCGCCGCCACCGTGGTCTTGCCGAACCCGCCGGGCCCGGTCAGCACGTGCGGCACCGCCGCCCCGGCGCGCATCTCCGCCAGCAGGGCCCCGACCAGCTCCTCCCGCCCGCGCACCGCGGTCGCGGGGCGCGGCGGGTCCAGCACCACGTCCGCCCCGGGCGGGGGAGCGGGCCGCTCCCCGGCGTTGATGGTGACGCTGTGGATGTCGCGCGCCTGGAGCAGCCGCCCGTACACGTCGCCGCTCACCGTGTTGGCATGGGTTCCGGGGGAAGAGTCCATGCCCACATACTGCCCGAGCGCCCCACCGCCCACGGGCGGACCGCACGTGCCCGGACACGGTGAGCACGGGAAAGGGCGGGGTGGCCGGAACCGGCCACCCCGCCCCCCGCGTCGTTCCGCTACAGGCGGCCCTGGGCCTTGAGGTTGATGTAGGCGTCGGCCAGCGCTGGCGCGATGTGCTCGGGTTCGGCGTCCACGACCTCCACTCCGACCCGGCGCAGCTCCGCCGTCACCCGGCGCCGCTCGGCCAGGGTGCGCTCGGCGGCGGCCGCCCGGTACACGGCCGCGGAGTCGTCGCGCCCGGCCGCCATCGCCGCCACCGCCGGGTCCTGCACGGCCGCGACCAGCAGCAGGTGCCGGGCGGTCAGCGCCGGCACCCGGGGCAGCAGCCCCTCCTCCAGCGACGCCGCGTTGAGGTCGGTGAGCAGCACCACCAGGGAGCGCGTCCGGCCCTGGGCGGTCAGGATCGCGCTCGCCATGCCCGCCGGGTCGGACTCCAGCAGCTCCGCCTCCAGCGGGGCCATCGCCTCCACGATCCGGTGCACCTGGCTGCCCTTGCCGGCCGCCTTGACCTGCGCCCGCAGCCGGCGGTCGTAGGCCAGGAAGTCCACCCGGTCGCCCGCCTTGCCCGCCAGCGCGGCCAGCAGCAGCGCCGCGTCCATGGAGTGGTCCAGGCGGGGGGTGTCGCCCACCCGGCCCGCGGAGGTGCGCCCGGTGTCCAGCACGATGAGGATGCGCCGGTCCCGCTCGGGGCGCCAGGTGCGCACGACCACCCCGTCGTTGCGGGCGCTGGCCCGCCAGTCGATGGACCGCACGTCGTCACCGGGCACGTAGTCGCGCAGCGAGTCGAACTCGCTGCCCTGGCCGCGCACCATCGCCGTGTGCTGCCCCTCCAGCTCCCGCAGCCGCGACAGCTTCCCGGGCAGGTGGCGGCGGCTGTGGAACGGCGGCAGCACCCGTACCGTCCACGGCGCCGGCAGGGTGCGCTGCCGCCCGGCCAGCCGCAGCGGGCCCAGGCTGCGCACGGTCACCCCGGCGGCGCGGGCGTCGCCCCGCCGGGTCGGGGTGAGCGTCGTGCCCACCCGGCGCCGCTCGCCCGCGTCCACCCGCAGCGGCTGCACCCCCGGTTCGACGTTCGCGCTCGGCGGCCACGCGTCGCGCACGGTCCCGCGCAGGCCGCGCCGCGTCGGGTTGGCGACGGTGACCTCCACGGCGGCGGTGTCGCCCAGCCGCAGCGACGTGTCGCCCGCCCGGGACAGCCGCAGCGCCCGGGGGCTCGCCGCCAGCAGGACGTCGAGGACGACCAGCACCACCAGGACGGCGGCGGCGACCGCGGCCGCCCACGGGCCCAGGGAACCGGAGAACGCCACGGCGACCGTCAGCACCCCCGCGAGCAGGACCGCCCGGCCGGTGACCACCATCAGCGCGGCACCGGGACGGAGGACAGCACGCCCGCCAGGATCCCGTCGGTGGTCGCGCCCTCCAGCTCCGCCTCCGGGCGCAGCGAGATCCGGTGCCGCAGGGTGCCCTTGGCCAGGGCCTTCACGTCGTCGGGGGTCACGTAGTCGCGGCCCGACAGCCACGCCCACGCCCGGGAGGTGCGCATCAGCGCCGTCGCACCGCGCGGGGAGGCGCCCAGTTGCAGCGACGGCGACTGCCGCGTGGCCCGGCACAGGTCCACGATGTACCCGAGCACCTCGGGGGCCACCCGCACGGTCTCCACCGCCCTGCGGGCGGCGTGCAGCTCGGCGGCGCCCGCCACCGCGGTCACCCCGGCCGCCACCAGGTCACCGGGGTCGAACCCGGCGGCGTGGCGGCCCAGGATCTCCACCTCGGCCTCCCGCGGCGGCAGCGGCACCGTCACCTTGAGCAGGAACCGGTCCAGCTGCGCCTCCGGCAGCGGGTAGGTGCCCTCGTACTCCACCGGGTTCTGGGTGGCGGCCACCAGGAACGGGTCGGGCAGCGCCATCGGGCGCCCCTCCACCGTCACCTGCCGCTCCTCCATGGCCTCCAGCAGCGACGCCTGGGTCTTGGGCGGGGTCCGGTTGATCTCGTCGGCCAGCAGCAGGTTGGTGAACACCGGGCCCTGGAGGAACTCGAACTTCGCGGTGTGCTGGTCGTACACCAGCGACCCCGTCACGTCGCCGGGCATCAGGTCGGGGGTGAACTGCACCCGCTTGTGGTCCAGCGACAGGGCCGCCGACACGGTGCGCACCAGCAGTGTCTTGGCGACACCGGGCACACCCTCCAGCAGTACGTGGCCGCGGCACAGCAGCGCCACGACCAGGGCCGTCACCGTCTCGTCCTGGCCCACGACCGCCTTGGCCACCTCGCGCCGCAGGGCGACCAGTGCCTGCCGCGCCTCATCGGCCGAGGGGGGTGCCTCGTGTGTGAAGGCGCTCACGTGCCGTCCACCTCTCTCGCTCTGTCGGAATTCTCCGTCGGTCCGGTCACCGCAGTCTCCGGGACCGCTCGTCCAGCTCGGCGGCCAGCCGCAGCAGGCCCTCGTCGTCGGCGGCGTACGGGTCCGGGCCCGGCGGGTACAGCAGCTCGCGTACGGCCTGCGGGTCGTCCCCGGTGCGTTCGGCGACCGCCGCGACCACCGCGTCGGGCGGGGCGTCGGGCCCCAGCCCCAGCCGGGCGGTGTGCCGCTCCAGGAAGCCTGTGCGCAGCGCGCCGGTCACCCGGTCGCGGGCCGTGCGCGAACGGTACAGCCCGGCCCGCCCCTCGGTGGTCTCCGAGGCGCGCACCACCACCGGCAGCGACTCGGGCACGAGCGCGCCCATGCGGCGGCCCTGCCAGACCACGAGCAGCACCAGGCCCACCGCCAGCGGCAGCAGCGACCAGCGCACCCCGGCGGGCAGCAGCTCGGTCAGGGACGCCGTGCCCTCCTGCCGGGGCGGGTCGGGGCGCAGCCACACCACGGTCCCGGCGTCCAGCAGGTTGAGCGCCAGGGCGGCGTCGCCGCCCCGGTCCAGGAGCCGGTTGGCCCACGGACCCCCGTTGCCCAGCACGGTGGTGGTCGTGCCGTCCTCGGACACCTGGACCAGGGCGTCGCCCGCACCGGCCGGGTAGCAGCCCACGGCGTCGACCCCCGGGTCGGCGGTGTACAGCTCGCCGTGCACGTAGGCGGGGCCAGCGGACGCGGCGGCGGGCAGGTCGCAGTGCGGCTCCAGGGGCCGCTCCAGGATGTCGCGGGGCAGTTCGCGGCCGGTCATCTCGACCCCGGGGGCGAACGCCGACAGCGATCGCACCGAGGGGCGCACCAGGACGGTGTCCACGTCCAGGGCGGCCAGCCGGTCCAGCTCCTCGGGCAGCAGCCGGTGGTCCAGGAACACGACCAGGACCGCGTCGTCGGCGGCGCCGACCGCGGCGGCGGCGTCCCCGGAGGAGCGGACCACCTCGACCTCCCGGTCCTCGCTCAGCACGTTCACCAGGGCGCGAGTGCCGTCCGGTGAGACACTGCCGGGCTCCAGGTGGCCGGTGGGGAACTGCTCGTCGCCCAACGACATCAGCACGGACACCACGATGAGTGCGGCGGCCAGGACCGCGGGGAAGCGGGCGGCCCGCCAGAGGCGGCGGACGGCCGATTCCGGGGGTGCGTCGGCGGGTGCCGGGACGGCGGGGGCCTCGGGGGAGTGGACGGTCATCCGTGCGCCTCCTCGGGGGCCAGGGCCGGGCGGGCCGCGCGCAGGCGCTCGTCGAGCTCGCGCAGCGTCCGGGCGGTGTCGGCGGTCGCCGGGCGGTCGCCGTAGACGACGTCGTTGAACAGGCGGGCGCCCTCGCGCAGCCCCCCGGCCTCGCCGGGCAGCGCCTTCGCGGCCTCGGCGGCCAGCTCGGTGGCGGTGCGCCCGGCGCGCGGCGAGATGATCGTGCGGTCCTCCAGGTCGACGCTGATCGCGCGCATCCGCTCGGTGACCGCGGCCGTGTACTCCCCGGCCTCCTCATGGGCCCGGGCGGCCGCGCGGTGGTCGGCCGCCGACCGGGGCGCGGTCCGGTGGACGGCGCCCCCGGCGCGACGGGTCCGGGAGGGGCGCAGCCACAGGACCAGCCAGAGCACCAGCAGCGCGATCACCACGAGCACGACCACGGTGACCCACCCGCCGCCGCCTCCCGGGACGGGGACCTCCAGGCCGAGGAACCATTCCAGGACGCGGTCCAGCAGGGACGGTTCCTGCCCCCCGTACACCGGGTCGCTCAGCTCCTCGACGGCGCGGCGGCGCCCCTCGTCCCCGGTGACCTCCAGGACGGCCGCGAACGGCGCCGTCACGCCCGCTGCTCCGGCAGGTAGATCTCCGGACCGACCTCCTGGCCGGACAGGGCGGCGGTGTGCAGCCTCAGGTCCAGGCCCTCGCGCCGCATCCGCAGGTCGACGTAGAGGAGGGTGGTCACACCGACGGTGAAGGGGGTGGACACGGAGTAGACCAGGACGTTGCCCAGGTAGATGATGGCCCCCGATGCGACCGTGGCCCACAGGGCCCCGGGCGCGACCAACGCGGGCACGACCGCGGCGATGCTGAACGGCATGCTCAGCAGGTTGGTCACGAAGCCGATGAGGATGGCCGACAGCAGGACGATGCCGAAGACCCGCCACCAGCTCCCCTGGGTCAGTTTCCAGGAGCGGGTCAGGGCCTCCCCGACGCCGACGCGCTCCAGGACCACGATGGGCATCGCGAAGTAGATCCGGATCAGGATCCAGGCGGACAGGGCGGCGCCGCCGATCAGCCCGACCACCACGGAGACGATCATGACGGTGATGCCCGCCCCCTCGCTCCCGGCGAAGGCCAGGGTCGCGCCCGCGAACACACCCGCGATGACGAGGACCACGACGATCGTGGTCAGGCCGAGCCCGATGAGCAGCTGGAGCACGGCCACGCCCACGGCGGGCCCCAGACGTCCCCGGAAGGCGGCCCAGGTCTGGCCGGGGGACAGCCTGCGGCCGAGCACGGCCATGCCGACCGCCGTGGTGAGCAGGCCGGTGAGGAAGACGACTCCGGCGTAGTTGACGAAGGCGCCGCCGTACAGCGTGAGGATCGACCAGAGGCTGAAGGGCACCGGGTCGTTCGGATCGACGGACATCGGGTCGTTCATGGCCTGGTCCATGAACGTCCCGTAGTCGGTCATGTAGCCGCTGAAACCGATGGAGGTGACGATGCTGGAGACCGCCATGATGATCAGCGACAGGCCGACCATGGTCTTGGGGTTGCGGCGGATGAGCGTGAACGCGCCGTTGAGGATGTCCCCGAGGGTCATCGGGCGCAGCGCCACCACACCGGGTTTGGGCGCCTGCGGCCGGGCCTGGCCGTACCCCGGGCCCGGCGGGTACTGCCCGGGGGCCGCCTGCCACGGCCCGGTCTGCGGTCCGGTGTGGGGACCGGTCCACTGGCCGTGCCCGGGCTGCGGGCCGTACCCGGGTGCGGCGAACCCCTGTTCCGGGGCCTGGCCGTACCCGGGTTGGCCGTACCCGGGCTGTCCGTGGCCGCCCTGCGGTCCGTAGCCGGGGGCGTGGGGTGTCTGTCCCGCGGGCTCCTGTGAGCCCGGTGCGGCGAACCCCTGTGCCGGGGCCTGGCCGTACCCGGGCTGTCCGTGGCCGCCCTGCGGTCCGTACCCGGGGGCGTGGGGTGTCTGTCCCGCGGGCTCCTGTGAGCCCGGTGCGGCGAACCCGGCGGGCGTGCCCTCCGCGGGGGCGCCGCCCGCGGGCGGCGCGAAGGACGGGTACCGCGGATCCGCGGGACCCTGCGCGTCCGGCGTTCCGGGGGTGTCGGCCCCCTGCCCCGGCGGGGACCAGGACTCCGCGTTCCCGGCCCCCTCCTGGGTGCCGGGTACGGGCGATCCACCGTCGGCGGGTGCCTGCGGGGTCTCCCCCGAGGGGTTCCGGTGGTCGTCCTCCTGGGTCATCTGCCCCCGCCCTCCGTGAGGTTCGGTTACTCTGCGTAAGCGGACCGGGTTCCGCATTCACGTCTCGGAGAACAACCTACCGGCCGGTTCCCCCGAAGTCGGGCACGGTCCGGGCGCCTTCACGGGCAACCGACGCACTTCATTCCTTTTGTATGCTTTCTGTTACCAACCGGTCGGGCGTTATCAAGGGCGCTATCAGCCTCCCGGCCAGGGAGGACGTCCGAAGTGGCCGAAAACGGTCCCTGAAGGCCCCAAAGACATCGACCGCACTTCCCACCGCTCCAGGAGATGGCAGAGTGGGGGGAATGACGGTTCCCCGCGTCGGTCGGTGACGGCGCACCCGAGACCGCACCGACGACGTTGACATTCGTGTTCTTCGACGAGAGAGGAGTAGGCGCCGCGAACTCCGCCCCACAGGGTGGGACCGACGCCCGGCGCCGGACACACCGATGAAGGGACGTGTACTGGTTGTCGACGATGACCTCGCCCTCGCCGAGATGCTCGGCATCGTGCTGCGGGGCGAGGGTTTCGAGCCCTCGTTCGTCCACGACGGCGACAAGGCGCTCGAAGCCTTCCGCGAGACCAAGCCCGACCTGGTCCTCCTCGACCTGATGCTGCCCGGCGCCGACGGCATCGACGTGTGCCGCCAGATCCGCGCCGAGTCCGGGGTGCCGATCGTCATGCTCACCGCGAAGAGCGACACCATCGACGTCGTCCTCGGCCTGGAGTCGGGTGCCGACGACTACATCGTCAAGCCGTTCAAGCCCAAGGAGCTCGTCGCCCGCATCCGTGTGCGCCTGCGCCGCACCGAGGAGCCCGCTCCCGAGGTGCTCCAGATCGGCGACATCACCATCGACGTCGCCGGGCACGCCGTGCGCCGCGACGGCGAGCAGATCAGCCTCACCCCGCTGGAGTTCGACCTGCTGGTCGCCCTGGCCCGCAAGCCGCGCCAGGTGTTCACCCGCGAGGTCCTGCTGGAGCAGGTCTGGGGCTACCGGCACGCCGCCGACACCCGCCTGGTCAACGTGCACGTGCAGCGCCTGCGCGCCAAGATCGAGAAGGACCCCGAGCACCCCGAGGTCGTCGTGACCGTCCGCGGTGTCGGCTACAAGGCCGGTACGGCCTGACCCGCACGAAGTTCTCATGACCGCACCCGCATCCGAGGAGCAGCGGGGGGCCGACCCCGAAGGGGAGCGGCCGCCCCGGCCCTCCGGACGATCCGAGTCCGGAGGGCGCCGTCGTGATGCCCGGGACGCCGACTCCGGACTCACCCGCGCCTACCTGTTCGCCCAGCGGGCGGCCCGCGCGCTGGTCCGCGGCGCCCACACCAACTGGCGCCGCTCCCTGCACCTGCGCGTCATCTCCACGACCCTGGTGCTGTCCCTGCTGGTCATGGCCGGCCTGGGCTACGTGCTCATCTCCCAGGTGCGCAGCGGCCTGCTGGACGCCAAGATCGCCACCGCGGTCAACGACCACCGCGCCGGGCTCAACTACGCACTCGCCGAGATCCAGGAGAACGAGACCGGCGACCGCGACCGGCTGATGTACAACATCGCCAGCGAACTCGCCGGACGCAGCGGCGACACCGGCCTGTACGGGGTCGTCATCCTGCCGTCCGTGGACGACGAGCTCGGCTGGGTGGGCGAGGAGTCCCCGGACGAGCAGCTTGAGACGAGCGTCCCGGAACGGCTCATCGACCAGGTCGGCGACTCGATGGGCGACCAGCAGTACCACACCTACGCGCGCATCGAGAACGAGGCCGAGGGCACCGAGGAGCCCGCCCTGGTCGTGGGCGCCGAGCTCACCCACGCCTACGAGCTGTACTACGTCTTCCCGCTCCAGCACGAGCAGGAGATCCTCGACCTGGTCCAGCGCACCGTCGTCCTGGTGGGGGCGCTGCTGGTCATCCTCCTGGGCCTCATCGCCTACGTCGTCACCCGCCAGGTCGTCTCGCCGGTCCGCTCCGCCGCCCAGTCCGCCGAGCGGCTGGCCGCGGGCGACCTGTCCGAGCGCATGGCCGTCCAGGGCGAGGACGACCTGGCCCGCCTGGCCGTGTCCTTCAACGACATGGCCGGGACCCTCCAGGAGAAGATCCAGGAGCTGGAGGAGCTGTCCAAGCTCCAGCGCCAGTTCGTCTCCGACGTCTCCCACGAGCTGCGGACCCCGCTCACCACCATCAAGATGGCCGGCGACCTGCTCTTCGACGACCGCGACGAGCTCGAACCCGCCATGCGCCGCTCGGTCGAGCTGTTGCAGAGCCAGGTGGAGAGGTTCGAGGAGCTGCTCGCCGACCTGCTGGAGATCAGCCGCCACGACGCCGGCGCCGCCACCCTGGGGACCGAGCCCTCCGACATCCGCGACGCGGTGATGAAGGCGGTCGGCGACGCCGAGCAGATCGCCGAGAAGCGCGGCATCAAGGTCGTCATGCGGCTGCCCGCCGACCCGTGCGTCGCCGAGTACGACCCCCGGCGGATCAACCGCATCCTGCGCAACCTGGTGGTCAACGCCATCGAGCACAGCGAGGGCCGCGATGTGGTGGTCACCGCCGCGGGCGACCGCGACGCCGTCGCCGTCGCCGTGCGCGACTACGGCGTCGGCCTCAAGGAGGGCGAGGAGCACCTGTGCTTCGACCGCTTCTGGCGGGCCGACCCGGCCCGGGTGCGCACCACGGGGGGCACCGGACTGGGCCTGTCCATCGCCAAGGAGGACGCCGCCCTGCACGGCGGCTGGCTCCAGGCGTGGGGCATGCCCGGCCAGGGGTCCCAGTTCCGCCTGTCCCTGCCCCGGCTCGCGGGCGCCGAACTGCGGGGCTCCCCGCTGCCGCTGGTGCCCCCGGAGTTCTCGCTGGGCCGCGCCTACCCCCGTGAGGGGGGAGAGGACCACCCGTGAGCAGAAACCTCCTGGTGTTCGGCGCCTCCGCGCTGTCCTGCCTGTTCCTCACCTCGTGCGCTGGCGTGCCGACGACCGGCCCGGTGGTCCCGGGCGAGGGCGGTGACGGCGGCGCCGACCCCTACGGCGGCTACGTGCGGCTGCTGCCCGCGGGCCCGCAGGCCGGCATGAACCCGGACGGGCTGGTCGGCAGCTTCCTCAAGGACATGGGCAGTTTCGAGGAGGACCACAGGGCGGCCCGCGTCTACATGCTGCCCGACACCGATGACGAGTGGTCGCCGGACGGCTCCGTCAAGGTCTTCAGCGACCTGGACACCGTGGACCTGGAGACCGAGGTGTCCGATGACGGGCTCACCGCCACCGTGCGGATGCGCACCCCGCTGGTCGCGACCATCGACGAGGACGGCAAGTACCGCCCCGGTGCCACCGGAACGCTGATGGACGAGACGTTCACGCTCGCCCGCGAGGAGGGCGACCCCGAGGGCGAGTGGCGGATCCAGAGCCTGCCCGACGACCTGATCCTCAGCAGGCTCGACGTGGAGCGCACCCACCGGCCGTTCAACCTGTACTACTTCAACCGGGAGGGCACCTCCCTGGTGCCCGACCCGATCTACCTGCCGGTGAGCACCGACCGGCTGGCCGGGCGCCTGCTGGCGCGCCTGGGGGAGGGGCCGACCTCCTGGCTGGGGCCCGCGGTGCGTTCGGAGTTCCCCGAGGACGCCCGGGTCGATGTGACCGCGGACTCGGAGAGCGTCGTGGTCGAGCTGTACGGCGTCGGCGACGTCGACGAGTTCCGGCTGGGCGCCCAGATCGCCTGGACCCTGCGCCAGATTCCGGACGTGCAGGAGTTCACGCTGGCCGTGGACGGCCAGGAGGTGGCGTTCGCGGCCGCCGACGGCGACAGCGCCGACCGGCCCCGGCCCGCCAGCGAGTTCTGGAACGGGGTCGGCCCGGGGGCGCTGGGCCCGCAGGTGCGGGCGTACTACTCGCACGAGGGGCAGCTCTGGTCCACCTCGGAGTGGGACACCGAGGTCTTCGGCGACGCCGAGCGCGTCCCGGGCCCGCTCGGCGCGGGCGACGTGCTGCTGGAGCGGTTCGCCGTCTCCATCGACGAGAGCACCGTCGCGGGCATCACCCTGGACGGCGCGACGGTCGTGACCTCCGCCGCGTCGCCGAATACGGAGGTCGTGGAGGTCCTCGACGACGGCGTCTTCACCGAGCTGTCCTGGGACATCGAAGGCAACCTGTGGGTGGTCGAGGAGATCGGCGAACCGGACGGGGAGTCCGAGCAGGAGCCCTCCGAGCCCCCCGCCGACCCCGAGACGCCTCCGTCGCCGGCTCCGCCGGAGCCGGGGGACTCCGCGGTCTGGGTGCTGCGCGACGCCCAGGAGGTGGTCCGGGTGGACATCGGCGGTCTGCGCGACGAGTCCCTGGTGCACTTCCGGGTGTCCCGCGACGGCGCCCGCGCCGCCGCGGTCACCGAGGTCGACGGGCGGCGCTCGCTCAAGGTGGGCCGGGTGGTCACCGACGAGGACGGCCGGGTCTCGGTGGAGGACTTCGTACCCCTGGCCGGGGAGCTGGAGGAGGTCACCGAGATCTCCTGGCGCTCGGCCGACCAGCTGGCGGTGCTGGGCCGCCGCGAGGCCGGCACCGACCAGGTGTTCCTCGTGGCCCTGGACGGCGGTACCCCGCCCTCCAGCGCCGGCAACTCGGTCACCGGGCTGGTCACCATCTCCGGCGCCCCGGGCCAGCCCCTGGTCGCGGGCACCGACGACGGCAACATCTGGATCTCCAACGACCGCCTGAACTGGCAGACCGCCGTGGAGGGCAGCTCGCCCGCCTTCCCGGGCTGACCCCGGCGGCCCCGCCGGGGCACGCCCCACCCGCGGCGGTTTCGGGTCCGCCGACCTGCGGGCGGTGTCCCATCGGGTGGTGCGGTGTTGTGCGGCCCGGTGTTTCCGGGTGCGGTGGTGTGTCGGTCGGTGGTCCGTTCCTGTTCGGGTGGCCGGTGTTCCCGCGCCGCCCGCCGGGTCCCGTCCGGGGCCGTGGCGGTTTCGGGTCCGCCGACCTGCGGGCGGTGTCCCATCGGGTGGTGCGGTGTTGTGCGGCCCGGTGTTTCCGGGTGCGGTGGTGTGTCGGTCGGTGGTCCGTTCCTGTTCGGGCGGCCGGTGTTCCCGCGCCGCCCGCCGGGACACGCCCCACCCGCGGTCGCCGCCTGTGGGCCTCCCGGGCGGAGCCGGTCGTCCACAGGTTCGGGGAAGGGGTGGCGCGGCCGCCCCCGGTCGCCGACCCTGAAGGCATGGATGTCGGGGAATCCCTTGTCAGGGCACTCGCGCGGATCTGGGACGCGCTGCTGGACCTGCTGCTCCCGCGGGCCTGTCCCGGGTGCGCGGGTCCGGCGGCGGGTGCCGGGCCGCTGTGCCGGACGTGCCGCGACGCACTGGTGCGTCGGCCGCACCGGTGCACACCGCGTCCGGGGTGTCCGCCGGTCTGGGCGGCCGGTCCCTACGCCGGGCTGCACCGCCGGGTGCTGCTCGCGTACAAGGAGGGCGACGACGCGCTGGCCCGGGTGTGGGGCGAGCGCCTGGCCGCGGTGTGCGAGGCGAGCGGTCTCGTCCGGGCCGACACCCTGCTGGTTCCGGTACCCGGGCGCGGGCCGCCGCACGATCCGCGTGCCCCGGTGGCCCGGATCGCGGCCGCGGCCTGCGGGGAGCACCGCGGCGGCACCCCCCTGCCGCTGCTGCGCCACCGGGGCCGGATGCGGCGCCAGGCGGGCCTGGGGCGCCGGGAGCGGCTGGCCAACCGGGCGGGCGCGTTCTGTGCGGACCCGGTCCCGGAGTGGGCCGTCGGCCGCCGGGCCGTGGTGGTCGACGACGTCGTCACCACCGGCGCGACGCTGGCCGAGGCGGCGCGTGCGCTGCGGGCCGCCGGGCTGTGCGTGGCGGGCGCGGTGGTGCTCGCCGAGCGACTCCCGTCGACGGAGGGCGGCGAAGCCCTGCCACAGAGGTGAGGAGAAGGTTTTACGAACACCCTGGAAACCATGAAAAGTCCTTGTGTACAGGGGTTCGCGGTGGTTTTCCGGAGCTTGGGGGCGGGGGCGCCACCTGACATCCTCGCCAGGACAGGTTACGGTCACCGTATGGCACCCGTCCGGGTCCGTGGTTGCGTCGGAGTTTCGGTGTTCCTGGGAAGACCAGGGCACTCCTCCGGCAAGCCGATGCCAGGCGCAGGCGAAACGGCCCACGTAAGGCGACTTTTCGTCGACCGATCACGGTGCGCCTTAGAGGTAAGCCCTGCCCCGCGGAGGGTCCCGATGTCCCTCACGACAGGGAGAAGAGCAGTAGTCGCGGATAAGAGCGGCGACACTCTCAGCAGGCGGATGTGGGGACGAAGACCAGGTCGGCCGGACGGGTGGCATCCCATCGGGGGCCTCGCCATGAGCGAGCCCCCGGGGATCCCCTCCCATGCCGATTTCCTCCCTGGCGCGACGAAAGTCCCTTTCCCCAGTTCAGGGCTCCCACCGATCATGTGCGTGGGACGGGTGATGACCGTGTCCCCGGTGGGTATACGCACTTTCAACCGAGACGTGATCCGCGCAGAACCGGATCACTCGCAGAAGGGGGCCGACAGCGCGAGACCCTTCCGTCCCCCGAACGACGGAAGGCGCAGAAACCAGCCTGGCCGTCGCCTTCTCGACGGCCACGCGATGAAGGGGGTCCTATGGACATCATCGTCAAGGGTCGACGCACCGGTGTGAGCGACAAGTTCCGACAGCATGTCGAGAACAAGCTCGACAGGCTCTCCAAGTGGGAGAAGAAGGGCATGACCGTCGATGTGGAGGTGTCCACGGAACGCAATCCCAAGCTCGCCGATGTGAAGGAACGCGTCGAACTGACCATCCGCTCGAACGGCAACGGCCCCGTCGTTCGCAGCGAGGCGGCCGCGGTGGACCGGCACGGCGCCCTGGACATGGCCATCGACAAGATCGAGGCGCGCCTGCGCAAGGCCGCCGACCGCCGCAAGGTGCACCGGGGAACCCGGGCCCCCGTCTCCGTCGCCTCGGCCACCGCGAACCTGCCCGGGGACCTGCCCCCGGAGGGTGAGATCGTGCAGGCGCCCCCGGCCCGCCGCAGCGCGGAGGAGGACGTGGCGTCCGACGCCGGGCGGTCCCGCTTCTCCGACGAGTTCGTCGAACTCGACACCCAGGGGGAGGTCCCCCTCATCGTTCGGGAGAAGTCCCACCAGGCCAAGCCCATGAGCATCGACCAGGCGCTGATGGAGATGGAACTCGTCGGCCACGACTTCTTCCTCTTCCACGACGAGGTCAAGGACGCACCCAGCGTCGTCTACCGCCGCAAGGGCTTCAACTACGGGGTCATCCGCCTCGTCGACTGATCCGGACCCTTCCCCGAGGGCCGAGGCCGACAGCCGGGACACGGGTGCGGCGGGCCGCGAGACCCGCCGCACCGGTGAGCCCGAACGGGCCGTGTCAGACGGCGGTGGCGCGCCGCTCCCCCCGGCCGCGCCGCCGTTCCCGCAGCCGGCTCCGGCGCTCGCGCCGCTGCTCCTTGCGGATCCGGTGCAGCGAGACGCCGTGCGGCTCCTCCGGTTCCACCGACGGCGCGTCGAGCACGACGTCCTCGAAGATGCGGGTGACCGCGGCCAGCACCAGCGCCGCGGCCAGCAGCACGGCGGCGATCACCAACAGCCACACGGTCATCCCCTGGACGAGGGCGATCGCGGCCGCGACGGACCCGGCCAGGGCGAGCGCCACCACCGCCCAGGACGCGGCCCGGCCCCGGTGCCGCCCGGTCGGAGCCAGGCTGCCGCCCTGGCGTTGGAATCCCCGGATGCGGCCGAAACGCTGCTCGTCGTCGGGGTTGTGCAGCTCCCATCCCAAGCTGGCCTCGGTCGACGACGGGTGCCGCCGCCTCTCGATCAGGTCGTCGAGGATCTCCACGGGCGACCGGGGCGACGGGGCCCCGTTCTCCGCGGCCTGTGCCCTTTCGGGTCCTTCACCGGTACGCATGGCGGTCCCCCTGAACGCTCATGAGGTCGGCCCGGCCGCTCCGGCACGGGCCGGGCGTCTATCGATGGTCTACCCGGATCCGGTCGATGAACGCGGACCGCGCGGAACCGCCCGTACCCGGACGGTGTCCCACCGGGCGGTGTGACTTCGTTCGACCCCCGGGCCCAGCGGCGACGACGCACCGGTCGGCGGTCCGTTCCTGTTCGGACGGACGTCGTCCCCACACCACTCGACGGGACACGATCCGTACCCGTCGGCCCCGGGCCGCGGCCGCCCCCTCGTCTCCGGGCCGTGTCCGTCCGGCCGTGCGGGCGCCGAACGGGCGCCCGCCGGACGCGACCGCGGCGCCGCCCGCCCGCAACGGTTGGAAAAGGGTGAGAATCCCCGGCGCCGCGTGCGCCCGGGGGCATGTCCCCTGAAGCGGTGTGACTTCCGCGCGGGTGCGTCCTTGCGGGTCATCGCGATCCGCCGGTGTTGGACGGCCATCGCGCCCTGTCGGCACGGTGCCCCGGGTGGAGGCGTCACCGAAGGCGACGGCGCACCGGTCCGGCCTGCGCCGCCGACGCGTATCCGTCGGAACAGAGCCGGAAGAGTCACACCATTCGGCGGGAGACACCATCGCGCACGGCCGCAGGACGACCCTGGAGGACCTGTACGTGCGCAGGGGAACATTCTCCGTGGTTTCGATCGTTCACCTGGGGGAAAGGGCCTCCCGTCCGCGCCCGCCGTCGAGCGGACCGGGTACAGGGTGCACGTCCTCTAGGATGTAGGCCCGAGGGCCCAGGGACCCCCGCCGCCCTCCGCGGCCACGGGACAGCGGTCAGCGGGCCTAGATCTGATCTCCACGCGTGCCGTGGAGCCAACCGCGATCTGCGAGGAGCGCATAGGAAGTGCCAGGGATACTCAGCAAGCTCCTGCGCGCGGGTGAGGGAAAGATCCTGCGCCGGCTCAACAAGCTGAAGGACCAGATCAACTCGCTTGAGGACGAGTACGTCGACCTCACCGACGAGGAGCTCCGGGACCTCACCCAGGAGTACAAGGAACGTCACGAGGACGGCGAGTCCCTCGACGACCTCCTCCCGGAGGCGTTCGCCACCGTCCGTGAGGCCGCCAAGCGCACCCTGGGCCAGCGCCACTTCGACGTCCAGCTCATGGGCGGTGCGGCGCTCCACTTCGGCAACATCGCCGAGATGAAGACCGGTGAGGGCAAGACCCTGACCGGTACCCTCGCGGTCTACCTCAACGCGCTCGCGGGCGAGGGCGTCCACGTCGTCACCACCAACGACTACCTGGCCAAGCGCGACGCCCAGAACATGGGCCGCATCTACCACTTCCTCGGCCTCGACGTCGGCGTGGTCAGCCCCAACATGACCCCGGCCGAGCGCCGCAAGGCCTACCAGGCCGACATCACCTACGGCACGAACAACGAGTTCGGCTTCGACTACCTGCGCGACAACATGGCGCTGTCCCTCAAGGACACCGTCCAGCGCGGCCACTTCTTCGCCCTCGTCGACGAGGTCGACTCCATCCTCATCGACGAGGCGCGCACCCCGCTCATCATCAGCGGCCCCTCCGAGCAGAACTCCCGCTGGTACGGCGAGTTCGCCAAGATCGCGCCCCGCCTGAAGAGGGACACCGACTACGAGGTCGACGAGAAGAAGCGCACGGTCGGCATCACCGAGTCCGGTGTGGCCAAGGTCGAGGACTGGCTGGGCATCGACAACCTCTACGAGGCCGTCAACACCCCGCTGATCAGCTTCCTCAACAACTCCCTCAAGGCCAAGGAGCTGTACCGCCGCGACAAGGAGTACATCGTCAAGGACGGTGAGGTCCTCATCGTCGACGAGTTCACCGGTCGCGTCCTGGCGGGGCGCCGCTACAACGAGGGCATGCACCAGGCCATCGAGGCCAAGGAGCGCGTCAAGATCAAGGACGAGAACCAGACGCTCGCCAAGATCACGCTCCAGAACTACTTCCGCCTCTACGACAAGCTCGCGGGCATGACGGGTACCGCCGAGACCGAGGCGGCGGAGTTCCACCAGACCTACGGCGTCGGTGTGGTGCCCATCCCCACCAACAAGCCGATGGTCCGCGAGGACGTCAAGGACCTCGTCTACAAGAGCGAGGACGCCAAGTTCCAGGCGGTCGCCGAGGACATCGCGGAGCGCCACGAGGAGGGCCGGCCGGTTCTCGTCGGCACCACCAGCGTCGAGAAGTCCGAGCTGCTGTCGCGGATGCTCAAGCGCGAGGGCGTCCCGCACGAGGTCCTCAACGCCAAGAACCACGCCCGTGAGGCCGCGATCATCGCCCGCGCGGGCAAGCTCGGCGCGGTCACCGTCGCCACCAACATGGCCGGTCGCGGTACCGACATCATGCTGGGCGGCAACCCGGACTTCCTCGCCGACGAGGAGCTCCAGGCGCGCGGCCTGAGCCCGCTGGAGACCCCCGAGGAGTACGAGGCGGCCTGGCCGGACGCGCTGGAGAAGGCCAAGTCCGAGTACGAGGAGGAGCACGAGAAGGTCGTCGAGATCGGCGGTCTGTACGTGCTCGGCACCGAGCGGCACGAGTCCCGGCGCATCGACAACCAGCTGCGCGGCCGCTCCGGCCGCCAGGGCGACCCGGGCATGTCCCGCTTCTACCTGTCCCTCCAGGACGACCTGCTGCGCCTGTTCAACAGCAGCCGTCTGGAGGTGTTCATGAACCAGCTGAACATCCCGGACGACCAGCCCATCGAGTCCGGCATGGTCAGCAAGGCGATCGCCTCCGCCCAGGGCCAGGTCGAGACCCAGAACTTCGAGATCCGCAAGAACGTCCTCAAGTACGACGAGGTCCTCAACCGCCAGCGCAAGGTCATCTACGCCGAGCGCCGCAAGGTCCTGGAGGGGCAGGACCTGCGCGACCAGGTGCTGGTCATGCTGGAGGAGGTGCTGCGCGGCTACGTCGCGGAGGAGACCTCCGAGGGCGACCCGGCCGACTGGGATCTCGACAAGCTGTGGCGCGCCTTCAAGCAGGTCTACCCGATCAGCTTCACGGTCGACGAGTTCATCGAGGAGAACGGCGACCTGCACACCCTCACCGGTCAGCTCATCGCCGACCGCGTGGTGGAGGACGCCCTCGCCGCCTACGACACCCGCGAGTCCGAGCTGGGCGAGGAGGCGATGCGCGAGGTCGAGCGCCGCATCATCCTCCAGGTCATGGACCGCAAGTGGCGTGAGCACCTCTACGAGATGGACTACCTCCAGGAGGGCATCGGCCTGCGCGCGATGGCCCAGCGCAACCCGCTGATCGAGTTCCAGCGCGAGGGCTTCGACATGTTCCAGCAGATGCTGGAGGCCATCAAGGAGGAGTCGGTCGGCTACCTCTTCAACCTTGAGGTGCAGGTCCGCAAGAAGGAGGAGCCCAAGCTCACCACCACCGCTGCCGCCACCGCGGCCGCGACCGTGGGCGGGCCCTCCGGTGCGACGGCCGTGGCCACCGCCGTGGACGAGGACACGGAGGCCGCCGCTGCCGAGGCGCCCACCGAGGAGGCCGAGGCCGCCGAGGACGTGGTGGTCCCGGGCTTCGGCGAGGGGCAGCCCAGCCGCCTCCAGTACTCCGCGCCGAGCGAGGACGGCTCCGTCGAGCGCCACAGCGAGGCCAACGACGAGTACGCGGGTGTCTCCCGCAACGCGCCGTGCCCGTGCGGTTCCGGCAAGAAGTTCAAGAAGTGCCACGGTGATCCGGCCGGCCGGTAGCCGCCGCCGGAACACGCCTGTGGGCGCGCTCCCCTGAGGGGGACCGCGCCCACACGCATTCCGGGGTTCGGGACCGTTCGCCCGGTGGTCCGCTTCCGTGGGAGGCCGGGGTCCCTCGCGGGCGGCCGCGTCGTCTCGGCCGGGGCGGGGCCGGGGTCACTGCTCCCGGCCGGGCGGTCCTCGGTCCGGTCCGGAAAGGGGGCGCCTTCGGGTGGTCCGCTTCCGTGGGAGGCCGGGGTCCCTCGCGGGCGGCCGCGTCGTCTCGGCCGGGGCGGGGCCGGGGTCACTGCTCCCGGCCGGGCGGTCCTCGATCCGGTCCGGAAAGGGGGCGCCTTCCGTTCCCGGGACACCGACGCGCGGGGCCCGCGGGCAGCGGACCGCGGGAAGCGGACCGTGCCTACAGCCCGACCGGGGCCGATCCGAAGGCGACCGAGAAGCGGTCGCACCAGATGACCACGCTCGTCATGCCGGAGATGTCGGCGTCGGCCGGAATCTCGTAGTTGGCCGACCCGTGGGTGCCCCTCAGCTCGCCCAGGGCGACGTACCGGCCGTCGCGGTACTTGAACCAGTCGCCGCCCGCCTCCTGGTCCGTGATCCAGACGTGCAGGTCGGGGCCGTCGCTCGTGGCCAGGTCCTCCAGGCGGACGTGGCGCGACCCGTCGGGCAGCTCCAGGACGGTGACCGTGCCGGAGGTGTCGTGCTCCTGGCTCACGAACTCGCCCTCCGCCAGGACCACCGGCTCGGGCTCCGTTCCCGGCTCCTCGGCGTCGGCCGCCGCGCCGTCACCGCCCTCGGCCTCCGGACCCCCGTCGCCGGGGTCGCTCGGCGCCGTGACCGCGACCGGCGGCGGCTCCTCGACCGTGCGCGTGGTGAACAGCCGCCAGGGCTGGAAGGCCCACAACCCGGCCGCGACCAGGACCAGGACGAGGCCGGCCACCGGCCACACCACCAGGGGCCGGCGCCACAGGGCCGCCTTCGGAGTCCGCGTGTTCATCGCTCCGCCTTTCCAGAGGGTTCGTTCCCCCTCCATTCGGAGCGGACGGCGGTGAGGAGACCCCGCTGCGCCGATTTCCTCACCGCCGGACTCCGCCGCGGGCGGGTCAGCCGGTGCGGTCGCCCCGGCCCCCGTCCTGCTCCCCGCCCTCGTCCGGGGTTCCACCGGCCTCCGGGGCTCCGACGTCGGCCTTGGCCGACTCGGCGCCCTCCGCCGGTTCCCGGCCCGGGGTGGGCAGGTTCATCCGCTTGATGAGGAACATGAAGATGAAATAGTAGAGGAAGAAGTACGCCACGCCCATCGCGAGGATGATCCACAGGCCCTCGGTATTGGACTTCGTGGCGTTGAGCAACAGGTCGATCAGGCCCGCCGAGAACCCGAAGCCCAACTGGGTGTCCAGGGCGTTGAGCACCGCCATCGAGATGCCGGTCAGCACGATGTGCACACCGAACAGGACCGGGGCGATGAAGATGAACGCGAACTCGATCGGCTCGGTGATACCGGTGACGAAGGCCGTCAGCGCCGCGGCGACCATGAGACCGCCGATGTTGGCGCGCTGCGAGGGGTGGGCGCAGCGCCAGATCGCCAGCGCCGCACCGGGCAGGCCGAACATGAGCACCGGGAAGAAGCCCGAGAGGAAGCCGCCCGCCGTCGGGTCCCCGGCCAGGTAGCGGTTGATCTCGCCCAGGTACACGTCGCCCGTCTCCGGGTCGGTGTACGAGCCGAACACGAACCACACCACCGAGTTGACGATGTGGTGCAGGCCCAGCGGCAGCAGCAGGCGGTTGATCATGCCGTAGATGCCGGCGCCGACCGCGCCCAGCCCGATGATCCACTCACCGAGGGAGTTGATCAGGGAGCCGACCACAGGCCAGACCAGACCGAACGCCACGGCCACCAGCAGGCCCACGCCCGCCATGAGGATGGGCACGAAGCGGCGCCCGCCGAAGAAGCCCAGCCAGGTCGGGAGCTTGATCCGGTGGTAGCGCTGCCACAGCAGCGCCGAGAGGAGGCCGATGACGATGCCGCCGAGCACGTCGCTCGGGTTCTTCGCACCCCAGTTGACGATCATCTCGCCGCCCGCGTCCAGGGTGACCCGGGCGCCGACCTCACCGCCCAGGTCGAAGAAGAGCAGCTTCGACACACGGTCGAACACCAGGTAGCCGACCAGCGCGGCCAGGGCGGTGGAACCGTCGGACCGCTTGGCGAAGCCGATGGCGACACCGACCGCGAACAGCAGCGGCATCGCCTGGAACAGTGAGTCGCCCGCGGTGCCGACCACGTCCGCGACACCCTGCATCCACCCCATGCCGTTCAGCCCGGCCAGGCCGTCGGAGCCGAGCAGGTCGTTCTGACCCAGGCGGAGGAGGATGGCGGCCGCGGGCAGGACCGCGATGGGCATCATCATGCTGCGCCCGAGGCGCTGTAGCACGGCCAGGGTGGAGGAGGCGCGCTTGGGCGTTCCTGCCGCGGCCTTCGTGGCCGGTGTGTTGTCCGAACTCAAGGGGGGTCCTTCCCTCGGACCTGCGCCGGGTGGGCGCGGGGGGTGAGAATCAGTCGCCGTGTCGGCGCGGGTCCAGCCGCGAGTGCAGCTGGTACCGGTCGGCGCGGTAGGTGGACAGTGCCAGTTCCACGCACTGTCCCTTGGAGAAGCTGCGGCGCTGCATCACCAGCACCGGGCTTCCAGCCGGCAGACCCAGGAGGCGGGAGTCGGCCGAGTCGCAGATCCCGGCCTCGATGGTCTGTTCCCCGGAATCCAACAGGATGTCGTACTCGTTCTCCAGGACCTCGTACAGCGAGCGTTCGGCGAGGTCGAAGGCTTCGAGCCCGGGGGCCATGGCCGCGGGGATGTTGGAGCGCTCCACGGCCATGGGTTCGTCGTCGGCGGTGCGCATCCGCTCGATGTGGTGGACCAGGGTGCCCGGCTCGATGTCGAGCATGCGGGCGGTGTGCCCGCTGGCCGGGATGACCTGGCGGATGAGCTCGCGCGCCCCGGGCTCGTACCCGCGGGCGCGCATGTCCTCGCTGAAGGAGGCCAGGACCAGGGACATCTCGATCTTGGGGCGGGCGATGAAGGTCCCCTTGCCGGGGACCCGGTAGAGCCGTCCCTCCGAGACCATCAGGTCGATGGTCTGGCGGACGGTCATGCGGGAAAGACCGTAGGAGGCGCTCAACTCCCGCTCGGAGGGGATCATGTCGTCCACGCCCAGTCCGGCCTCGGTGATCCAGTCCAGGATCAGGTCGCGGAGTTGGACGTACTTCGGCAGCGGGTTGCCGGGATCGATCGCCATGGGTGCGGGTGGCCTTCTCGGTCGGTGGAGTCGGTCTGGGTGGTGCGGTGCGCTCCGGGTTCGCTCGTGGTCGGTCTCCTGTGACGCAGTGGCCCCGTGAGCGCGGGTACATCCTCTTGTACCCCGAGTATCAGGACAATCCCGGAGCCACTGGTATAGTCCGGACTAGACCATAGCTCTGCCCGAGTGTCAATCCACCCAACGGCAGGCGGTTCGCACCACTTCACGGGAGTGCCGGGCACCCGGCACGAGCAGGGGAAGGCCCTCATGACCACCACGACGAGCGTGATGCGCTCCGAGATCGCCGAGCAGCCCGAGGCGCTGCGCCGCACCTTCGCGGAGCTGCTCCCGCTCCGTTCGGAGATCGCGGCCCTGGGACGCTCCACCAAACACGTGCTCTTCATCGCCCGCGGTTCCTCCGACAACGCCGCGGTGTACGGGAGCTACCTGCTCCAGGCGCACGCCGGCCGACTGGCCACCCTGGGCTCGCCCTCGATCGCCACCGCCTACGGTGCCAAGATCGACCTGTCCGACGTCCTGGCCGTGGCCATCTCCCAGTCCGGCAAGACCGAGGAGATCGTCGAGACCATGCGCTGGGCCGCCGACTGCGGGGCCCGCACCGTCGGCGTCACCAACGGAGCCGACTCCCCGCTCGCCGCCGAGGCCGACGTCGCCCTGGTCACGCGGGCCGGGAACGAGCTCGCGGTGCCCGCCACCAAGACCTACAACACCCAGCTGGCCGCCCTCGCGGTACTGGCCCTGGGCCTGGGTGCCGACCTGGACCCGGCGGACCTGGACCGGGTGCCCGACGCCATCGAGGAGACCCTCGCCGCGCCCACCGACTCCCTGGAGGAGATCGTCGAGCGCATGGTCGCCGTGCAGGGGGCGGTGATCTCCGGACGGGGCATGGCCTTCTCCACCGCCCTGGAAGCCGCCCTCAAGCTGAAGGAGGCCTGCTACCTGCACGCCATGGGCCTGTCCTACGCCGACCTGCTGCACGGCCCGATCGCCGTCGTCGACCCGCGCACCCCGGCCCTGCTGGTGGCCGCCCCCGGCGGCCCCACCCTCGCGGGCACGGTCGCCCTGGCGGAGCGGGCCCGCTCCGCCGGCGCCCCGGTGTTCGGTTTCGGCGGCGGGGCCGCCCTGGCCGAGGCCAGCGACCTGTCCGTCCCCGTCCCGGACGTGCCCGAGTGGGTCTCCCCGATGAACCTCATCGTCCCGGCCCAGCTCCTCACCGAGCGGCTGGCCCGGCGCCTGGGATACAACCCGGACGTCCCCCGGGGCCTCAACAAGGTCACCCAGACGGCCTGAGCCACGCCCCGGGACGCGGTTGTCTGGCGCCCCGGGTTCCGCGGCCCTAAGCTCCCCCCACGGGGACGTAGCGGTTCCCACGGCACAGCACGGAGGACGACACATGGCGGACAAGGCAGCGGCGATCGTCGCGGGTCTGGGCGGCGCGGACAACATCGAGGACATCGAGGCGTGCATCACCCGCCTGCGCACCGAGGTCACCGACTCGTCGCTGGTGGACGAGCAGGCCCTGAAGAACACCGGGGCGCACGGCGTCCTGATCTCCGGCAACGTCGTCCAGGTGGTCGTCGGCCCCGAGGCCGACTCCCTCACCGACGACATCCGGGACATCATCGACGGATAGCGCGGGCGGTCGCGGCGGCGGACACCGCGCCCGGTAACGGATGGGACGCAGACCCGTTCTCCGTCGGTCCGGATGAAGTCCCCCCAACAGGGAAGAGAGCTCCCATGCCAGACGTCAACGGATTCCTGAGCGTGTTGTCCCCCGTCCGCGGAACCGCCCTCTCCCTGGAGACGGTGCCCGACCCGGTGTTCTCCCAGGGGATGGTGGGACCCGGTGTCGCCGTCCACCCCGAACCGGGCCAGGAGGGCGGGCAAGAGGGCACCCAGGAGGCCATCGCCCCCATCGACGGCACCCTCGTCAAACTGCACCCGCACGCCTTCGTGGTGATGGCGCCCGACCAGCGCCGGGGTGTGCTCGTCCACCTGGGCATCGACACGGTCAAACTCAAGGGCGAGGGGTTCACGCTCCTGGTCGAGGAGGGTGCCGAGGTGGCGGCGGGCACGCCCGTCGTGCGCTGGTCCCCGGGGTCGGTGGCCGCGCGCGGGCTGCCCGCCGTGGTCCCGGTCGTCGCCCTGGACGCCGCGCCCGGCGCGCTGGACGCCATCGCCGACGGCGGTGTGAACGCCGGGGAACCGCTCTTCACCTGGGCCTGAACGACACGGCCGGTGCGCGGTACCGTGTACCGGCCGGGTCGTCCCACGGAGTCCTGAGGAGCGGGTAGTCTCCGGCGAACCAGCGATCCGCCGGAGATGAAGCACCACCATGAGAAGTCCCGTCACCCGAGCCCTGGCCTGCGCGGGAATCGCCCTGATCGCCCTCTCGGCCTGCACCACGGCACCCCAGGAGGTGGACACCACGCCGAGCGAGGAACCGTCCCCGTCCGAGCCGCCCTTCGAGCCGGTCCTGGCCCCGCGCCTGCTCGCGGAGATGGACCTGGACGCCAAGGTCGGCCAGCTCCTGGTGCTCACCGCCCAGGGCACCGCGGCCGCCGACAACGCCGCCGGAATCGAGGAGTTCCGCCCCGGCGGCATCATCTACTTCGACGCCAACCTGACCGACGCGGCCCGGATCGCCGAGTTCTCCAACGGGGTCCAGGAACTGTCCGACATCCCGCTGTTCGTCGGCGTGGACCAGGAACAGGGGCTCGTGGTGCGGCTGCCGGTCGGCACCCGCTTCCCCGACGCCATGGCCGTCGGCGCCACCCGCGACCCCGGACTCGCCGCGCTGCGCGCCACGACGACCGCCGCCGAGCTGGCCGCCCTGGGGATCAACCTCAACTACGCGCCCGACGCCGACGTCAACACCGACCCGAACAACCCGGTGATCGGCATCCGCTCGTTCGGCTCCGAGCCCGACCTGGTCGCCGAGATGGCGATCGCCGAGGCCGACGCCTACGCCGAGCAGGGGATCGTCCCGGTCGTCAAGCACTTCCCGGGCCACGGCGACACCGACGTGGACAGCCACACGGGGCTGCCCGTCATCGACCTGCCGCGCGACCGGTGGGAGGCCGAACACCTGCCGCCGTTCCGCGCCGCGGTCGAGGCCGACGTGGACGCGGTCATGACCGCCCACGTGCTCATGCCGCAGCTGGACCCCGACGAGCCCGCCACCCTGTCGTCGGAGATCATCGGCGGCATCCTGCGCGACGAGCTCGGCTACGACGGCGTGGTCACCACCGACGCCCTCAACATGGAGGGCGTGCGCCAGCGCCACTCCGACGGGGAGAACGCGGTCCTGGCCCTGGAGGCGGGTGTGGACCAGCTCCTGATGCCGCCGGACCCGGCGGCCGCGGTCGCCGCGATCAAGGCGGCCCTGGAGGAGGGGCGCCTCACCGAGGAGCGCATCGACGAATCCGTGCTGCGCGTCCTCTCCCTCAAGGAGAAGCGCGGCATCCTGGAGGCGGACCCGGTCGACCCGGCCGCGGCCGACGCCGCCGTGACCGACCCGGCGCACGCCGAGGCCGCCCAGCGCGTGGCGGACGCCTCCGCCACGGTGCTGCGCAACACCGACGGAGTCCTCCCGCTCGCCCCGGGCACCCGGGTGCGGGTCGAGGGCACCAACGCCGACCGGCTCGCCGAGGCGCTCACCGAGGCGGGGCTCGAAGTGGTCACCGGCGACGCCGACGCGGTCATCGTCGGGGCGAACACCGCCCCGGTCGGCCGCTCCACGGCGCCCACCATCGCGGTGTCCCAGGGCGGGCCGTACCCGCTGGCCGCCTCCCCGGACGTCGACGGGTTCGTCGCCGTGTACTCCGCCGTCGACGTGTCCCTGGCGGCGGCCGCCCGGGTCATCGCGGGCGAGGTCGAGCCCACCGGAACCCTGCCGGTGACGATCCCGGACACGGCCGAGTTCGGCGCGGGGCTCTCGTACTAGGGTCCGCGGTCCCGAACCGATGGGGCAAAAGGATTGAAACGGACGGGGAACGGGAAGAACCGTTGCCCGCCCGATCCGGGCATCCGAGGTCGGGTGATACGACGACACGGATGGAGGGGATCGGATGGACGGCACCCGCCGCGGAGTCATCTCCGACTGGGGAGGCGTGCTCACACCCCCGCTCCCGGACGGGATCCGGGCCTGGCTGACCGCCGACCGGATCGACGTCGAGCACTACTACGAGGTCATGACTCCGTACTTCGACGGCAGCCTGGCCGACGACAACCCCGTGCACGCGCTCGAACGCGGGGAGATCGACACCGGGCGCTTCGAACGCGACCTGGCATCGCTGCTGCGCTCCACCCATGGGGGGCCGGTGGTCGCCGAGGGTCTCATCGAGCGCATGTTCGCCTCCTTCGCCCCGGTCCACGACATGTACGAGGCGCTCCGCGACGCCCGCAGCTCGGGTGCGAGTACGGCGCTGCTGTCGAACTCGTGGGGGAACGGCTACCCGCGCGAGCACTTCGCCACCACCTTCGACGAGGTGGTCATCTCGGGCGAGGTGGGGATGCGCAAACCGGAACCGCGCATCTACCTGCACACCTGTCAGCGGATCGGGCTGCGGCCCGAGGAATGTGTGTTCATCGACGACCTGGAGCACAACGTCCGCACGGCCGAGGAACTCGGGATGACCGGCATCCTGCACACCGACGTGGCGACGACCACGCGGGAACTGCGCGGGTTCCTCATGGCGGACAGCGAAGCCGCCTGACGGGTGCGGCAGACTGCTGGGTGACCGTTCCACCTTCCGGAGAGCCGCGATGTACGTCTTCCTGCCCAGTACCCTCCCCGCCCTCGCGACCGTCCTCGACGAGGGGAGGGTGCGGGTGCCGGTGGCGTTCGCGGCGGACACCGACGACGAGGAGGCGGAGTACGAGGCGATGTACGCGGCCGCCGAGGAGTCCCTCCGCCTCCTGGCGCAGGACCCGGCCGCGCCCCGCCGCCGCGTGGTACTCGCCGCGAACCTCGCCGACCACCTGGTCGAGGAGGAGGGCCGCCAGGGACCGGACGTGGTCCGCGTCCGCATCACGGGGGAGTCGATCCCGTACAAGCGCCTGGCCTCCGCGCACATCGACGACGAGGCCGCTGCGCCGGACATCGCCGAGGCGGCGGCCGACCCGGATTCCGACGCCGCCGACGGCCACGAGCTCATGTGGTACGCCCTCCAGGAGCTGCGCCACCTCCTCGCCTGATGGCGGGCTATCGCCGCCACCGAGGTTCGGCAGTCCCACACGTGGGTCACCGCCGAGCCCTCTCCCTGCCTTGAGCCTGTGCCTCGCACCTGCCACCCTGACAGGAGGACGTGGTGTTGCCACCCCGGGCAAGGTAACGCGGAGATAACGTCCCGCGTTTTCCCAGGTCGTTAACTGTCAGCCCCGCGCACGCGGGGATGGACCGATGTAGTACTTCGGGTACCGGTGCACGTCGGTGTCAGCCCCGCGCACGCGGGGATGGACCGGCCGCCGGGGAGGGTGACCGGTCGCCGCTGATGTCAGCCCCGCGCACGCGGGGATGGACCGGGCGAGGTCGAGCTCGGGCCCGTCAGCGTGGCGTCAGCCCCGCGCACGCGGGGATGGACCGCGGACCACATCGACCGGCTGGCGAAGACCACCGTCAGCCCCGCGCACGCGGGGATGGACCGGGCTGGGCGAGCTGGCCACCGCGTAGTCGAGGCCCTTGGTCCTTCCCCGTCATCACCCGGCCGGGGTAGAGTGTCCCCGGGATTGCATCGATTCATCAGGTTGATGCACGACGAAGGCCCTGACCGCCAGCCGGTCGGGGCCTTCGCTGTTGTCGGGGTCAGGAGCGGGTGGCCGCTCGCAGGAGGGCGGTCCATTCGGCGGCGGGGACCTCCAGGTGCCCCAGTTCCCTGTTCTGGGTGTCACGCACGGCGGCCCCGCCGGCCGGAAGGTCGGCGACCTCCACGCAGTTCTCGGTGGTGCCCTGGCTGTAGGACGACTTGCGGAAGATCAGGTGGGATTGCATCGGTGCTGCCTTCTAGATGAGGGTCTCCAGGAAAACCCGGGAGTCCGGGACGCTGAGCGCCGCGGCATGTACATGGTCGTACACGACCTCGCAGTGCGCGATCTCCACAGGGTCTTCGTAGAAGAGCTGGGACATCACCGCCTCCAGATAGACCACAGAGGGGTCCTCGGGGAAGTCCAGGATCGAGAACGACCCGGCTGTCGCGGGGTGCAATCCGGCTGAGTCGGGCAGCACCTGCACGCGCAACTCGGGGCGCTGCACGTCAAGCAGGTACCTGATCTGGGCCTCCCGGATGTCGTCCGGGATCTTCCGAAGGGCGGCTTCGTCGATGATCGCCCAGATGCGTGGACCGCTCGGAAGCGCGAGGATCTGCTTGCGCGCCATGCGGGCTTCGACCCGGCGCTCCACCGTCGACTCATCTGCCACACCGTGCCCGCGGATGATCGCCCGCGCGTACTCCTCGGTCTGGAGTAGACCCGGGACTACGAGCGCCTCGTAGGTGCGGATGCGTTCCGCCTCCAGCTCCAGCCCCACGTAGGTGCCAGCCCCGAGGACATCTTTGTAGCCGACCCACCACCCGGCCTGCCGGGCCTCTCGCGTGAGCCGGGCGTAGGCCTCGCGCTCTGCGGGGTCGGTGACCTCGTAGATGTCGAGTAGCGCCTCGACGTCCGTCACGCTCGGGCGGAGCCACTCGTTGTTCTCGATCCGGGTGAGCTTCCCACGTGACCACCGCCCCTTCCCGAGCCGCTTGGCTTCGGCGGTGACGTGCGCAGACGTGTACCCCTTCGCCTCGCGCAGCTCACGCAGGCGCCGGGAGAGGCGGCGCCGTCGCAGGGTGGGGCTCTTGGCCATGGGTGTCTCGCTCCTCGCCATCGGCTGGCTCGATCCTACGGCGGAACCTCGCTGATCAGGCATTTCGTACACCGCCCATCACTTAGTGGGCTTCGAGCCCAATGAAGCACCTGTCTCTATAGATTCTCGCACCGAATTGCAAAGTGGGCATTGAGAAATTGACTGCGATGCGTCAACATAGAGCCACCTGATGAATCGCCGGACCTCCCATCCGGCTCCCTGATGGAGGTGCGCCCATGGCGCGATACCAGTCCTGCTCGGAGAGGGCGGCCGCTCAGTGGCCGGCCCCCGAGAACTCGCTCCCGCGGCGACGCCGCGCCCGCCGCTGTCGCCGGTACGCCCCGGTCGGCCGCCACCGCCGGACCACGCCGCCCCGGCCTGCGCCGGGCCGTGCCCTGCTGTTCCGGGTGCTGGTCGGCCTGGAGGGTCTGGGGGTGGGGGCGTGACCGGCGTCTGCTACTCCGAGTGCCGCGACAGCGGCGGCCGCCCCCGCGTGTGCGTGCTCGACCGCGACCACACCGGTGACCACGAGGACGCCCGCGGAGACCGGTGGGAGCGTCCGGAGGTCACCCTCGAACGACTCCGCACCGCGTGGGGGCGCACCCACCGCATCGCCTGGACCGGCGCCCTGTGGGTGGCCGTTCACCGCGACCCGGCCGCCCCGTGGCGCACCGAGGTGGAGCCCACCGCCGGGCAGTTGGAGGAGCGTCTCCAGAAACGCCAGACCGCCCCCGTGCCGACCCAGAGGAGCCATCCATGAGCCGCCATGTCAACCCGGCCGAGGACCCGATCCCGGACGACCTCACCGAGGAGGAGAAGCGCGCCGTCCGCCTCCAGGGGGAGCGCATCGCGGCCCAGCGCGAGGCTGGGCTCCCCCTGCTGGGTGAGGACGGCCGCCGCCGGGGCGTCGACTACGACCTGGGCGACTAGGGACTCCGTGCGCCCGCCTGTCCGTGGGCGCACGGTTCAGACGGCCGCCTCTGGCACTCGGCGCATCCGGCGCCACATCTGAGGGGATGTGCGAGGCGGCCCGGGGCCACCGGGCTCGGTTCCGGTGGCCCCTCTTGGACGGCCGCTCTGCCCGTGGGGGGAATACGGAGCGGCCAGCGGGGCCGGGGGACCCAGGAAAGATCCCCGGCCCCGCCCACAGGCGAATGCCCCCGCTCACCGTGATGGTGGGCGGGGGCGCCCGCGTGTCAGCACATCCACCCCCGCCAGTGCCACATCGCTGGGTCCCCTCCGGGCTCGGCGGTGTACGGTCACGTAGTCGCTCATGTCGGGCATCCTGCCACCGGCCGGGCTGACCGGCCCCGGAAACGGCGAAAGCGCCCCGCCCCGAATGGGGCGGGACGCCAGCGGCCCTGGACTACATCAGGCCAGCCTGGTAGGCGAGCGTGTGCAGGACCGCGGCCCCGGCGACGATCACGGCCCAGATGGCCCAGGCCCACCAGGGGGCGCCGACGGCGAGCGCGACCAGGGCGACGGCGAGGGCCGCCCAGGTGACCCAGATGGCGAGCTTCGTGCTCATGCTTTCCCTTTCTGTGCGGTGGTGCGGTGTGCGATTCTGGGAGGGGCGGACCCCGGATGATGTGAGCATCCGGGGTCCGCTTTACCGCTTCTTATGGAGGCGGCGGTGGCGTCCGATCGCGTGGCGTCCCTTGCCCGGTTTCGGCCGATCCTGGATGAACCGGACCGTCGCGAGCGTCAGGGCCGCGAGCGCGATCATCAGCGTGATCGCCTGGAAGAGAGTCACTCTCTCACCTCCCCTCTATTATTCTGTTGTGCCTCCATTGCATAGGCGCCTTTACTGTGATGTCAGCCCGTCTGGACAAAAAAAATGTTCAGGCGCCTACACTGTCGCCATGGACATCACCGAAACCCTCGCCCACCTGCGCAAACTCCCCACTCTCGCTGGGGAGGAGACGGACCCGCTCACGCGTGCTCGCACCGTTGGCGAGATCCTCGCCGCCATCGCCGAAGTGGAAGAAGCCCTCAAAGCGGTCCGTCAGCCTGCCGTCGCGGAGCTGCGCGAGCAGGGCATGACCGTGCGCGCCCTCGCCGCCGAGCTCGGCCTCAGCCCCGCCCGGGTCGACCAGATCGGCAAGGGGAAGAGGGCATGACGAAAGCGCCTCCGCTCCTCAACTGAGGAGCGGAGGCGCTCGTCACGTGTTCTCAGAAGATCAGCTTGAGGACCTGGAGCACTCCACCGGCGAAGACCAGGGCCACGCCGAACAGTTCCAGGTGGATGCCGTCGGTCATGGCCTTACGCATCTTGGCGTCCACGGCCTGGTTGGCTTCCGCGAGCTGGGCGCGGAGCTCCTTCTCGACCTTCTTCGCCCGCCACTGCTCTTCCTCGAACTGGGCCTTGGCCTTGCCAGCGATGGTGTATGCCTCCCGGAGCTGATCGCTGACGGCCTGCGCGAACTCTTCAAGGTTCTCGGGAGAGGGAAGGGGGCCTGGGCCACGATACCCCGAGACGAATCCTTCGACCTGGATAGTCGCGGTCGCGGTACCGGAGGCGTGCTTGGGGGTTTCCTTACCGAAGATGCGCTGGAAGTGGCGTCTTGCGGCGTTCCAGGGGACCATCAGGGCCCGGATGATCGGGTCCTAGAACCCTACGCCTTCCGGTGCCCACTCCTTCCATGTGCCCCAGATACCGAAGAGCGTGACGGCCACGCCGAGGAAGACAAGCCCAGCCGAGACGGCGTCGGCGATGATGTCGAACATGGGGGACTTTCCCGTGGAGGTTGCGATGGGATGACCAGTTGGACGCAGGGCCTCCAGCGCTCGTTCCCCATGAAGCTGAATTGCCGCAGGGTGCTCACGGGCACCGCGTGAGCCCCGCGCACGCGGGGATGGGCCGGACGCGGTTCCGAAGATCATCGAACACCGCTGGTCGGCCCAGCACATGCGGTTCCGGTCACACGGGGGCCGACAGCTCGGCGAGGCGCTTGTGCAGGAGCGCGTGGTCGTCCCCCGACAAGTGGACGCCGAGGCGGTCCAGCCACGGATCGAGGTCGGCCGGGGCCAGCTCCTCGTGCCGGGTGGGGGAGTCCGGGGCGCGGAGGGTGACCGACGCCTGGGTGAGGCTCGCGTGGATCCCGTCCGGCAGGAAGCCCGTCACCACCAGCATCCTCCGGAACACCGAGTCCGGGTGCGTCGCCACGAAGTGGTTCCCCGCGACCAGGTCCACCGGGTACACCTCCGACTCGTGCGTCACGTGCAGCGGCTCCCACGCATGGCCGCGCTGTTTGCGCAGCTCCCACCCCCACGACCTGCCGCGGGGCACCCGGGCGAGTGCGAAGGCCATCCCGCCCCCACCGCTCCGGGCCCCGTCCCTCAGCTCGATCGGACGCCGCATGCCCGATCCGAACCCCGGGTCGGCCAGCAGCCGGCGGCCGTCGACCACGACCTCCACCAGCAGGTGCGTCCGGGCGTTCTCACCCGCCGGGCCGACCGTGCCCAGCCGCCGGTGCACCTCGAACCCCAGCCGCTCCAGCGCGGCCGCGAACAGCACCCCGTGCTCGAAGCAGTAGCCTCCCCGGCCTCCACCCAGGAACTTCTCCTGCACGCCCCGTACGTCGACCGCCGGGGCCCGGCCCAGGAGCGCGTCGACCGTCTCGAAGGGGAACGCCCTGATGTGCGCCTCGTACAGCCGGTCCAGGTACTCCTCGTCCGGCCGCCGCTCCGGCACCCCCACCCGGTCCAGGTAGGCCGCCAGGTCCAGGGCCTCGACACCCCATGCGATCGTCACGGTGGATCTCCTCTCGTCCACCGTTGCAGCACGGGCCGATCGCTGCGTGTTCCGGGAGGAATCTGGAGGAACGGCACGGGAATATCTCAGGGGCGGAGGTCGCGGCGGAGCACCGTGCGGAGGTCGCCCGGCGGCCGACCGGCGATGCGTTCGACCGTGTCCGTGACGCGGTCCTCGGCGCCCGCGGCGATGAGCCCGTCGAGCCCCACCAGTATCCGCGCCACCTCCACCGGCATCGCCGCCGCCAGCGCCCGCTCCACGGCACCGGGCTCCAGCGACTCGTGCACGACCTCTCGCCCTGTCACCTCCCCGTAGATCGCGGCGACCTCGTCGTAACTCAGCGCCTCGGGTCCGGTGAGGACCGGCTCCCGTTCGATCGGCTCCGCGTCGGTCAGCGCGTGCGCGGCGACCGCCGCGATGTCGCGGACGTCGACGAACCCCACCCGTCCGCCCCCGGTGGCCGTCGCGATCGCCCCCCGCTCCCGGAACCCGGCCGCGTGCGGGTGGTCCCCCGTGAAGTTCTGCATGAACCACGACGGCCGCAGCACCACCGCCTCCTCGAACACCTCCAGTACCATCCGCGCCACCCGTCCCACCATCGGCCCGCCCGTGGGAACGGCCGACGCCCCGAGCAGCACCGCCCGGCGCACACCGCGGCGGTGCGCCCGCTCCAGGAACGCCCCCATGACCTCGACCGGGTCGGCGTCCGGCGGCGGCACCAGGTAGACGCGGTCGACGCCGTCGAGCGCCGCGGCGTGGCTGTCCGGGTCGTACCAGTCGAACCGGACGCCCCGCGGCCCCGGCCGGCGGCTCGCCGCGACCACCTCCGCGCCGCGTTCGCCCAGCACCGGGATGAGCGCGCGGGCGGTCGTCCCCGTCGCCCCCGTCACGAGGACCTTCACACGCCCACCCCCGCGGCCTGCGCCACCAGCGGGTCCCGGTGGTCGCGGTAGGAGGTGACCCGCACCTCGGCCGCATCCGGCACGACCACGTACCGCCGCTCGTAGGGTCCGCCCGTCGCCCCGGCCCGGGCGCGCAGGTCCGTCTCGATGACGGTGCGCGCCGGATCGGTCGTCCGACGGGACACCGTTTCCGGCTTCCCGCCGCACTCGAACACCTCCGGAACGCCCGCCGTGTACGCCGGCACCGCCTCCCGCCCCTCGGGCCTCCGGGTCGCCCCGGGCCGCGCGAACGGGAACTCCGCCACCGGATCCGCCCCTCCGGCGGTGTCGCCCCGCCACGGCAGGTCCATCGGCTCGCGGAACACCGCCTCGGGTGCGCTTCGCTCCAGGTCCATGCCGACTCTCCTAAGATTCGGACCATCGGTCCGGATCAATATACGGACTGCCGGTCCGTTTATCAAGGGAGGGGCGGGAAGCGACATGGCCCGCGAGAACGAACGCGCCGACGCGGCGCGCAACCGGGCGGCCGTCCTGGCCGCCGCGGACCGGCTCTTCGCCGAGTCCCCCCACGGCACCGCCGTGTCCATGGACGAGATCGCCGAGGCGGCCGGCGTCGGCAAGGGCACCCTGTTCCGCCGCTTCGGGGACCGCGCGGGCCTGGTGCGCGCCGTGTTCGAAGCGCGCACCGCCTGGTTCCGCGAGGCGCTGGAGTCGGGCCCCGAACCGCTGGGCCCGGACACCCCGCCCCGGGAACGGGTCTTCGGGATCATGGAGGCCCTGGTGCGGATCAAGCTCGACAACACCCACTTGGCGCAGACCCTGGAGGAGGCGCCCGCCGGGCGCGGCGCCGAGCTCTTCGCCTCCGCGTCCTACCGCCTCGTCCACGGGCTCCTCGCCGACGCCGTCGCCCGCGCCTGCGCCGGCCAGACGCCTCCGGCGCCGGACGCCGCGTGGACGGCGCACGTCCTGCTCGGCGCGGTCCGGGCCGACCTGGTGGGCCATCTCGTCGCCACCGAGGGCCTCACCCGGGGCCGGGCGCTGCGCGACGTGCGCGACCTCGTGGAGCGCCTCCTGGGCCCGTGACCACCGCCGGCCGCCCCGCCGGTGGCCGGTCCCGGACGGGGTACTCCACGCGAAACGGCCGTGCGGCACAATAGGGGAGTCCCGTCGTGCATCACCCGAGGAGTTCGCCATCAGCCGCCTGGTGCTATGGAACATCGACCTCACGCTCCTCGACGTCGGCCAGGTCATGCGGGCCGCCTACGCCGAGGCCTTCGAGAAGGTCACCGGTGAGCCCCTGGTCTACCTGACCTCGACCGCCGGCCGCACCGACTCGGAGATGTTCTTCGAGTTCTGCGCCCGCAACTACGTCGACATCGAGCCCGACGTCGACACCCTCGCCCAGTTCCTCACGGCCCTGGAGGCCGCCTTCGAGACCCGGACGGGGGAGCTGGCGGCCAAGGGCAGGGTGATGCCCGGGGCGGCGGCCTCGCTGGCGGCCGTGGCCTCGCTGCCCGGCGCCGTGCAGACGGTGGTCAGCGGCAGTCCCCGGACGGTGGCCACCGCCAAGCTGGTGGCCTTCGGCCTGGACTCCTACCTGAACCTGGCCATCGGCGGCTACGGATCGGTCAACTACCCCAAGTCCACGCTCATCCAGTCCATCCGCCTGCACGCGGCGGAGGGCGGGATGATCCCCGACTCCAGCACCGTCCTGATCACCGACAACGTTCCCGACGTCCGGGCCGCCCTGATCGGCGGGGCCGTCCCGGTCGGGGTCCTCAACGGTCCCACCACGGAGGGGCGGCTGCGCGATGCGGGCGCGCAGGTCATCCTGCCCGACCTCACCGATCCCCGCGCCGTGATGACCGCCGTCCAGCAGGCGACCGATTCGACAACGGCTCGATAACGACAGGTACGTCCCCGACCGGGTCGAGGTGAACCCTCGTGTACATCGCCACCGACCGACGCAATCCGTTTCTTACAGCATGTAACCGTTGGTTAACGGTGTTGCTCCTGCCCTCCGGCGTGAAAACCAGTAGCCTGTCTTCTTGGACGAGGCGGTGACAATGGGGTCCGACGCCTCTTTCTTCCAGCCTGTGCGCACAGGTCACACCACCACCACACCACTCCCGGGGCTCCGTGCGGCCCTCGGGGGTCACGAAAAATCACACATCAGCTCACGGATTCACAGGGCACATGACCCGGTGATCCCACAGCGCTCGTGCGACGTTGCTCACAAAGGAGTGAGATAGACACATGTCCGGGCAATCCGACGGCACCCTCCAGCAGCTGCTCGCCGAAGCGGCGACCAAGTGGTCCCCCGGCCCGCGGCTCGGCGCCGACGAGGCCGAGGCCGTCCGCCGCTTCCTCCCGCTCTACTACCGGCACACCGACCCGGAGGAGATCGCGGGCCGTACCCCCGAACAGATCTGCGGTACGGCCGAGACCCACCGCGCCTTCGGCGCCCGGCGCCGCCCCGGCCGCGCCAAGGTCCGCGTGCACACCCCGACCGTCGAGCACGACGGCTGGGACTCCCAGACCAGCATCGTCGAGACGGTGACGGACAACGCCCCCTTCCTCGTCTCGTCCGTGACCATGGTCCTGCGCGAGCTCAACGCGGGCGTCCGCCTGATCATCCACCCCCAGATGACCGTGGGCCGCGACCTGGAGGGCGACCTCCGCCAGATCGACCCGGAGATCGGCGGCGAGGGCCTGCTGCCCGTCGACGAGTCCTGGATGCACATCGAGATCGACCGGCAGACCGACCCCGAGCGGATCAAGGAGATCACCGACCGGGTCGAGGCCGTCCTCAACGACGTCCGCTACGTGGACGAGGACGCCGCCAAGATGAGCGACCGGGCCATCCGGATCGCCGACGAGCTGGCCGCCTACCCCGACCGCCTGGTCGCCGGGGGCGTGGACGCCCGCGAGATCGGCGAGAGCGTCGACTTCCTGCGCTGGGTCGCCGGACGCCACTTCACCTTCATGGGCTACCGCGAGTACTCGCTGGTCACCGACGAGAACGGCGACGACGCCCTGCGCCCGGAACCCGGCACCGGCCTGGGCATCATGCGCATGGACTCCCCGGCCTCCACCAGCTTCGCCGCCCTGCCCCCGGAGATCCGCGGCAAGGCCCGCGAGCCCTACATCCTGGTGCTCACCAAGGCCAACTCCCGTTCCACCGTCCACCGGCCCAAGTACCTGGACTACATCGGCGTCAAGAAGTTCGACGCCCAGGGCAACATCGTCGGCGAGCGCCGCTTCCTGGGGCTGTTCACCTCCCAGGCCACCAACACGGGCATCGCCCAGATCCCCATCCTGCGCCGCAAGCAGGCGGAGATCCTGGCCCTGGCCGGGTTCGAGGCCGACAGCTACGACGGCCGCGACCTCACCGAACTGCTGGAGACCTTCCCCCGCGAGGAACTCCTCCAGATCCCCGTCGGCGAGCTGTACACCATCGTCCGCAGCGTCATGCGCCTGCGCGACCGGCGCGGCACCAAGCTGTTCATGCGCCGCGACCCCTACGGCGGCCGGTACATGTCCTGCTTCGTGTACATGCCGCGCGACGAGTACAGCACCCGCGTGCGCCTGGACATCCAGCAGGTCCTCGGCGACGCCTTCCAGGGCGCGACCATGGACCACAACGTCATGATCGGCGCCGCCCCGCTGGCCCGCCTCTACCTGGTGGCGCGCGCCCGCCACGGCGAGACCCTGGCCGACATCGACCAGCTCGCCCTGGAGGAGAAGGTCCGCCTGGCCGCCCGCTCCTGGGACACCGACCTCGACGACGCCCTCACCGACGCCTTCGGCCCGGACCGGGCCACCGAGTACAAGGAGCGGTACGGCTCCGGCCTCAGCGAGGCCTACAAGGTCGACAACCAGCCCGAGGTCGCCGCGGGCGACATCGGCGCACTGGAGGAGCTGCTCGGCCGCACCGCCCCCGACGAGCGGCGGGGCGCGTTCTCCGCCGGCCTGTACCGCCACTCCGAGGACGACGCCTGGCGCTTCCGCGTCCACAGCGTCGGCGAGCCCATCTCGCTCTCCCGGATCCTGCCGGTCCTGGAGCACCTGGGCGTCGAGGTCATCGACGAGTGGCCCTACGACATCGACGTCCAGGGCGTGGGCCGGGTCTGGATCTACGACTTCGGCCTGGGCCCCATCACCGCGGTGGACCTGCCCGACGACCGCCTCAAGAAGCTGTTCGAGGACGCCTTCGACGCCTCCTGGCGGGGACTGGGCGAGTCCGACCGGTTCAACACCCTGGTGGTCCGCGCCGGGCTGGACTGGCGCCAGCTCACCGTGCTGCGCGCCTACGCCAAGTACCTGCGCCAGGCCGGGTCCACCTTCACCCCCGACTTCCTGGCCGACATCCTGGCCGCCAACGTCGGGATCACCGGCCTGCTCGTCGACCTGTTCCAGACCCGCTTCGACCCGGACCAGTCCGACGAGGGGCGGACCGAGCGCACCGAGGCCCTCGTCCGCAAGATCGAGGGCGAACTGGAGTCGGTGGCCAGCCTGGACCACGACCGCGTGCTGCGGTCCTTCCTGGCCGTCATCAGGGCCACCCTGCGCACCAACCACTACCAGGAGCACCCCTACCTGGTGCTCAAGCTCGACCCGCAGAGCATCCCGGACCTGCCCCAGCCCCGGCCCAAGCTGGAGATGTACGTCTACTCGCCGCGTGTCGAGGGCGTCCACCTGCGCTTCGGCAGGGTCGCCCGCGGCGGCCTGCGCTGGTCGGACCGGCTGGAGGACTTCCGCACCGAGGTCCTGGGCCTGGTCAAGGCGCAGATGGTGAAGAACTCGGTGATCGTCCCCAGCGGCGCCAAGGGCGGTTTCGTCTGCAAACGCCTGCCCGAGGGCGGCACCCGCGAACAGGTCATGGCCGAGGTCATCGCCTGCTACAAGGACTTCATCAGCGGCATGCTCGACGTCACCGACAACCTGGTCGACGGCGCCATCGTCCACCCCGAGCGCACCGTCCTGCACGACGGCGACGACTCCTACCTGGTGGTGGCGGCCGACAAGGGCACCGCGACGTTCTCCGACACCGCCAACGCGATCTCCAAGGAGCGCGGCTTCTGGCTGGGCGACGCCTTCGCCTCCGGCGGCTCGGTCGGCTACGACCACAAGGCCATGGGCATCACCGCCCGCGGCGCCTGGGAGTCGGTCAGGTACCACTTCCGGGAGATGGGCGTCGACGTCCAGAACGAGCCCTTCACCACGGTCGGCATCGGCGACATGTCCGGCGACGTGTTCGGCAACGGCATGCTGCTGTCGCAGCAGATCAAGCTGATCGCCGCGTTCGACCACCGGCACGTGTTCCTCGACCCCGCCCCGGACCCGCACACCTCCTGGGTGGAGCGCAAGCGGCTCTTCGACCTGCCGCGCAGCAACTGGGAGGACTACGACCCGGCGCTGATCTCCGAGGGCGGCGGCGTGTACCCGCGCTCGGCCAAGTCCGTCCCGGTCAGCCCGCAGGTCCGCGCGGCCCTGGGCATCGAGGACGAGATCACGGCGCTGACCCCCGACGAGCTGATCCGCCGGATCCTCACCGCGCCGGTGGACCTACTGTGGAACGGCGGCATCGGCACCTACGTCAAGGCCGTCTCCCAGACCCACGCCGAGGTCGGGGACAAGGCCAACGACCAGGTCCGGGTCGACGCCACCGAGCTGCGCGTCAAGGTCGTCGGCGAGGGCGGCAACCTGGGCCTGACCCAGCCCGCCCGCATCGAGTTCGCCCGTGAGGGCGGCCGGGTCAACACCGACTTCATCGACAACTCGGCCGGCGTGGACACCTCCGACCACGAGGTGAACATCAAGATCATGCTCGACCGGGAGGTGCGCGACGGCTCCCTGGACGCCGACGAGCGCGACCGCCTGTTCATCGACATGACCGACGAGGTCGCCGAGCTGGTCCTGGACAACAACTACGCGCAGAACACGGTGCTGGCCACCGCCCGCAAGCAGGCCCGCCAGATGCTGCACGTCCACGGCCGCTACATGCGCCACCTGGAGCGCACCAAGGTCCTCAAGCGCAAGCTGGAGGACCTGCCCTCCGACAAGGCGATCGCGGAGCGGCGCGCCGCGGGCCAGGGCCTGACCGGCCCGGAGTTCGCGACGCTGCTCTCCTACACCAAGATCAGCCTCAAGGACCAGATCGGCCTGTCCGACCTGGCCGAGGACCCGTACCTGACCGACACCCTGGTCCGGTACTTCCCGACGCCGCTGCGCACGGAGCGGTTCGCGCAGGCGGTGGCCACCCACCCGCTGCGGCGGGAGATCATCGTCAACCAGGTGGTCAACCAGATGGTCAACCGCTCCGGGCTGACCTTCGCCTTCCGCCTCAACGAGGAGCTGGGCTCCAGCGGCGCGGACATCGCCCGCGCCTACCTGGTCTCCCAGGAGGTGCTGCGGCTCCAGGAGTTCTGGGGCGGGGTGGAGGACCTGGACCACCGCATCTCGGTGGACGGCCAGCTCACCCTGTTGCTGGAGACCCGCAAGCTCGCCGAGCGCTCGGCCCGGTGGCTGCTGCGCAACCGCACCTTCCCGTTCGACATCCGCACCGAGATCGGGTTCTTCGCCGAGGGCGTGGGCGAGGTCCTGGGCCGACTGGTGGACCTGCTGCGCGGCCGCGACCGGGAGGCGTTCGTCGAGCGCCGCGACCGGTACATCGGCCAGGGCGTCCCGGCCGACCTGGCCGAGCGGGTCGCGGTCATGGTGCCCGCCTACTCCACCCTGGACCTGGTGGAGATCGCGCACCGCACCGGCCGACCGGTGGAGAAGGTCGCCGAGCTGTACTTCGAGCTGGCCGACCGGCTCAACATCAGCTGGTGGCGGGAGCGGATCATCGACCTGCCGCGCGACGACCGGTGGAGCACGACGGCGCGCGGCTCGCTGCGCGACGACCTGTACGCGGCGCACGCGGCCCTCACCGGCCGGGTGCTGGAGTCGGGCGCACCGGACGACTCGGTCGAGACGCTGATGCGCTCCTGGTTCGAGCAGAACCGCGAGGCGGTCCAGCGGGCCGGGATCACCCTGTCGGAGATCCAGGAGAACGAGCGGTTCGACCTGGCCACCCTGTCGGTGGCACTGCGGTCCTTCCGTTCCCTGATCGACGACTGACCCCTGCCCGCTCCGGCCCCCCGCTCCGCCCGACCGTCGCCCGCCACCGCCCCCGAAGGGCGGCCCGGCGGCCGACGGTCCTTCCCGGGCGGTGCCCGGGCGCCCGCGGGTCGGGAGTCGGGTTTTCAGGAAGCACGACGGCCCGGAGCGGAGGTCCTCGCCCGCCACCGCCCCCGAAGGGCGGCCCGGCGGCCGACGGTCCTCCTCCTCGAAGGCGTCCGCTCCGGGCCTCCGGAACCCCGTGCGCCCTCGCCGGGCGAGCCGCCTGCTGACCGGGGCCGTCCTTTCGGGCGGCCCCGGCCGCGTTCGCCGGTGGCCGTCCCCGCGGGGCGGGGGCCTACACTGGGATCCGTGGCAGAACTGGACCCAGCAGAGAAGATCAAGGACCTCGCGGCGACCCTGGCGAGCGTCACCGCCGTCTTGGACCTGGAGGCGATGGGCACCCGGATCGCGGAGCTGCGCGAGCAGTCCGCCGACCCGGAGCTGTGGGCCGACCAGGGCAACGCGCAGAAGGTGACGCGCGAACTCTCCAGCCTGGAGTCCATGGTCAACAAGATCGAGGGCATCGGCCGGCGGCTCGACGACCTGGGCGTGCTCTACGAGCTGGCCGAGGCCGAGGAGGACGCCGACACCAGGGCCGAGGCCGACCGCGAGCTCGACCAGCTCCGCAAGGAGATCGGCGAGCTGGAGGTGCGCACCCTCCTCAACGGCCCGCACGACGAGCACGAGGCCCTCGTCACCATCAACTCCCAGGCGGGCGGCGTGGACGCCGCCGACTGGGCGCAGATGCTCCAGCGCATGTACCTGCGCTGGGCCGAGCGGCACGGCTACCCCACGGAGATCTACGAGACCTCCTACGCGGAGGAGGCCGGCATCAAGTCCACCTCGTTCGCGGTCAAGGCGCCGTTCGCCTACGGCACCCTGCGCGGCGAGCACGGCACCCACCGCCTGGTCCGGATCTCCCCGTTCGACAACCAGAACCGGCGCCAGACCTCCTTCGCCGGGGTGGACGTCGTCCCCGTGGTGGAGCAGAGCGACCACATCGACATCGACGAGACCGAGCTGCGCATCGACGTGTACCGCTCCTCGGGACCCGGCGGCCAGGGCGTCAACACCACCGACTCGGCGGTGCGCATCACCCACCTGCCCACCGGGATCGTGGTGTCCTGCCAGAACGAGCGGTCCCAGCTCCAGAACAAGGCGACCGCGATGACGATGCTCCAGGCCAAGCTGCTGGCGCGCAAGCGCGAGGAGGAGCAGGCGGCGCTGAACGACATCCGCGGCGAAGCGGTGAGCAGCTGGGGCACCCAGATGCGCAACTACGTGCTCCAGCCCTACCAGAGCGTCAAGGACGTGCGGACCGGCATGGAGACGGGCAACACCGCCGCGGTGCTGGACGGCGAGATCGACGGGTTCATCGACGCCGAGATCCGCTGGATGCGCAGCCGGGAGCGGTCCGAGGAGGCCTGACCCCGCGACACGCCGACCGGCCGGGAGGCCCGCACGGAACCGGGGACCTTCCCCGTAATGTGCGGGAACCCGGCCGTTCCGGTCTCCCGGGGGGGCGGGTATCGGTCCGCGGGCGACCCCGCGGACCGGGGTCCTTCTCCCCGTAATATCCGGGATCCGGCCGCGCGGAGCGACGGCGGTGGCACCTTGGGTGCCGGTGCGGATGCTACGGGTGAGCACACCGGGAAAAAGTGCAGGTTGTATCCCAATGGTGATGCTCACGACTCCGCGGTTTTACCGAAACGGCTATATGTGAACGTTATCATCGGTTGACACCTCCGATATGCTCGGGGCTGTTGTCCGATAGTGTGCGGAATCTTCGGGTGCGACGCGGCCTGGACGATCCGGGTCGTTCCCCCCTCTACACTGTCGGTTGGCCATGCGGCCGGTACGATCCCCGCACGGAGTCCTCTCCGCAGCGGGTACCCATACCTTCGAGAACCTTGTGATGCGCCTGTGATCCACTTCGACAACGTCACCAAGGTCTATCCGACCCAGAAACGCCCCGCGCTCGACGGCGTTTCCATTGACGTAGACAAGGGCGAGTTCGTCTTCCTCGTCGGCCCGTCCGGCTCCGGCAAGTCGACCTTCCTCCGCTTGGTCCTCAAGGAGGAGAAGCCCGACAAGGGCCGCGTGCACGTGGCAGGCAAGGACCTCGCGCGCCTGTCCAACTGGAAGGTGCCGCACCTGCGCCGCCGCATCGGCTGTGTCTTCCAGGACTTCCGGCTGCTGCCGAACAAGAACGTCTTCGAGAACGTCGCGTTCGCGCTGGAGGTCATCGGCAAGCCCCGCAGGTTCATCCGCAAGGTCGTCCCCGAGGTCGTCGAGCTGGTCGGCCTGGAGGGCAAGGCCGGCCGTATGCCCAACGAGCTCTCCGGTGGTGAGCAGCAGCGTGTCGCGATCGCCCGTGCGTTCGTCAACCGCCCGCAGATCCTGCTGGCCGACGAGCCCACCGGCAACATCGACCCCGCGACCTCCATCGGCATCATGAAGGTCCTGGACCGGATCAACCGCACGGGTACCACCGTCGTCATGGCGACCCACGACGCCGCCATCGTCGACTCGATGCGCAAGCGCGTGATCGAGCTCGAAGAGGGCCTCGTGGTGCGCGACCAGTCGCGCGGCGTCTACGGCCAGGCTTACTGACCTTCTGGCGCGCCCGGCGCCGGGCGTCCCACCCCGCCGAGGACCCGACCGGCGCGGCGAACCACCCAAGGATGGACCTTTAACAGATCATGCGAGCACAATTCGTTCTCTCCGAGACGTGGATCGGCCTGCGTCGCAACCTGACGATGACGATCGCCGTCATCACGACGGTGGCCATCTCCCTCGCCCTCTTCGGCGCGGGCCTGCTGGTCAACCAGCAGGTATCCGAGATGCGCAACTACTGGGACGAGCGGATCACGCTCACCATCTACATGTGCAACGACATCTCGCCGACCGCCGTCTGCCAGGAGAACGGGCCCGCGACCGACGAGGACCGCTCCGCGCTCCAGGACAAGCTGGAGGGCATGGACCAGGTCCAGGACGTCACCTACCTGACCGCCGCCGAGGCCTGGCAGGACTTCCAGGAGCGCCTGGGCGCCTCCAACGAGGCCCTGGCCGCCGCCGCCCAGGAGGGCGACATCCCGGACAACTTCCGGGTGCAGCTCAGCAACCCGGAGTACTACGACACCGTGCGGGCCGCCGTCGAGGGCAGCCCCGGCGTCGACTCCATCTCCAACGACCAGCGGGTCCTGGAGCAGTTCTTCGGCCTGCTGGACGGGCTCAAGTGGTCCGCGCTGCTGGTCGCCGGCGTGCAGCTGGCCGCCGCCGCGCTGCTGATCGGCAACACCATCCGCCTGTCGGCCTACAGCCGCCGCCGCGAGACCGGGATCATGCGCCTGGTCGGCGCCTCGAACTTCTACATCCAGCTGCCCTTCCTCCTGGAGGGCGCGATCGCCGGCCTCGTCGGCGGTCTCATCGCCTCCGGGTTCATCGTGGCCACCCGGTTCACGCTGCTGACCCGCGTGGAGGAATGGTTCCAGTTCGACATCGCACTGGGCACCGGCGCGCTCATGTACGTGATCGGTGTCTCGATGATCCTCGGTGTGCTGCTGTGCACCGTCACCTCGTTCCTCACCCTGCGCCGTTACCTCAAGGTCTGACGCGGACAGTCGGGGACGGACACGACCGAACCGGGGGGCCTCGTGCCCCCCGGGCGTATTGAAAGGGACACCGCTGTGGCACGGGAAACCGGGCGCAAGCTCATCGCGCAGAACCGGCGCGCCCGGCACGAATACCACATCGACGAGACCTATGAGGCGGGCATCGTCCTCACCGGCACCGAGGTGAAGTCGCTCAGAGAGGGCCGGGCGTCCATCGTCGACGGTTTCGCGCACATCGGCGACGGCGAGGTGTGGCTGGAACACGTGCACATCCCCGAGTACTCACAGGGCACGTGGACCAACCACGCGTCCCGCCGATCGCGTAAGCTACTCCTGCACCGCGCGCAGATCTCGCGGCTCATCGGCAAGACCCGCGAGCCCGGGTACACCCTGATCCCGCTGGCCCTGTACTTCAGCGACGGCCGGGTCAAGGTCGAGATCGCTCTGGCGCGCGGTAAGCGCGAATACGACAAGCGTCAGGACATCGCCGAACGCGAGGCGAAGCGGGACATGGAACGCGCGCTCCGCCAACGCAACCGATGAGGCGCCCGAAAGGAACACACACGGTGTCCCCCCGTCCCACCGGCCGCAGGATCGCGGCCGCCGGCAGCGCCCTGATCCTCGTTGCCACCCTGGCCGCCTGTACCCCGAACCCCAGCCCCGAAGTGGCGGTCAGGTCCTTCCTGCTCGCCTGGCAGGGCGGGGAGCACGCGGAGGCGGCCCGGTACACCGACGGTGACCCCGAGGAGGTCGAGCGCGCCCTCACCGACATGAAGGAGCAGCTCGACCTCGCCTCCCTGCGGTTCGGGCTCGGCCCGATCTCCCGGGAGGAGGACAACGCCACCGCCGAGTTCTCCGTCCACGCCGACCTCGGCATGGGCGACCCGACCTGGGACTACACCGGTCGGATGCCGCTCACCTGGGGCCCCGACGGCTGGAAGATCACCTGGTCCTCCGGGGTCCTGCACCCCGACCTGAACGCCGAGGAGCGCCTCGCGGTCAGCTACCAGGCCCAGGAGCGCGGCCAGATCCTCGACAGCCAGGGGCGGCCCCTGGTCACCGCCGACCGGGTCAGCGCCTTCGGCGTGGTGCCCGCCGAGATGGAGGACAAGGAGGCCGGGGTCACCGAGCTCGCCGACCTGCTCGAAGAGGACCCCGACCGCCTGCTCAACCGGGTGCGCTCCGCGCCGCCCGAGCAGTTCCAGCCGCTCGTGCTCATGCGCAACTCCAGCGTGAACGGGGCGCTGCTGGCCGACGTCCGCGAGATCTCCGGCGCGGACGTGCAGGAGGTGGAGATCAACCTGACCCCGGCCGCGGCGCCGTTCGTGGTCGGCGAGGTCGCCGGCACCGCCGAGCACCGGGTCTCCTCCCGCGTCCCGGGCACCTACCAGGCCGGCGACACCGTCGGCCTGAGCGGGCTCCAGAACATCTACCAGCACGAACTCGCCGGCTCGGCGACCACCCAGGTCGTCACCCTGGACGCCGACGGCCGGATCACCGGGGTCCTGGAGTCCTGGGAGGGCGAGCAGAGCGGCGGTGTCGACACCACGCTCGACGCCGACGTGCAGCGGGCCGCCGAGCACGCGCTCACCGGGATGCCCGGGAACGCCTACCTGGTGGCCGTCGACCCCGGCAGCGGCGAGATCCTGGCCGCCGCCAACGCCTCCGGCAACACCGGCGACGACAACGCCTTCACCGGCTCCTACAAGCCCGGCGGGACCTTCGGCGTGATCGCCGCCCTGGCCGCCCTGGACACGGGTGCCGCCACCCCGACCAGCGAGGTGCCCTGCGGGCCCAGCGTCGAGATCGGCGGGCAGACCTTCACCAACCCGAGCCAGGGGGCGCTGAGCTTCGACCCCAGCCTGGTCCGCAACATCGCCTTCGGCTGCAACGTCGGTTTCGCCGCCCTGGGCGAGGAGGTCGGCGCCGAGGCGCTCACCGCGACCGCGCGGGACCTCGGCATCGGGCAGGAGTGGCAGCTGCCGGTCCCCGCGTCCGCCGGCGAGGTCGAGATCAGCGGCGGGGAGGTCGAGCTGGCCTCGGCGATGATCGGCGAACACGGGGTGCGGGTCAGCCCGCTGGCCATGGCCCTGCTCGCCGGTGCCGTCGCCGACGGCTCCTGGCACCCGCCGCAGCTGGTGACCGACGAGGCCGCCGCCGCGGGCACCGCCCTGGACGGGACCGGCCTGGGGGTGGTCCGCGAGGGACTGCGCGAGGCCGTCGTCCAGCGGATGCCCGAACTGACCATCGGCGTCGGCGAGGGTGAGGTGTACGGCCAGGCCGCGCGCACCCAGCAGGGCGAGACCGCGCTGCACTGGTTCGTCGGCTACCAGGGGGACGTGGCGTTCGCGGTGCTGGCCGAGGTGGACCCCGCCCAGACACAGTGGTCGCAGTACGCGGTCACCGCCGCCCAGTCGTTCCTGTCGGGTATGGCCAACGGGGTGCCCGAGACCACCACCGAGACACCCCTGACCGAGGCCGACCTCACCGCCACCGAGGAGACCGGCTGGTAATCCGGTCGTACATACCATGACCCAATGGGGCAAAACGGGCGGCTCTTCCGCAACCTTCGGAAGGGCCGTCCGCGTCTTCCCGGATACCTGGCACCGCGACAGGGGGTAGCGGGCCAGCGTGGAGGCAGGACCTCATCTCGGGGGAGATCCTGTCGGTTTCCAACGGTCGGCCCGACCCTGCCGACCGGCCCCCGCGGGAGAGCGTCGACCACTCTGAGTCCGCCCCGCGGGGGTTTCTCCCTGTTCGAAACCTGTTCACGCCCGCGGGAATCGGCTTGGCCCCCGCGGCGTTGACCCGGTAGAGTGACAAACGAGCCGAAGGACCACGGTCCGGACGCTCGTTGCGGGCACCGCCGGCCACGGCCGCCGGAGCCTTGACAACTTCACAGGGGGTGATCGGTTTCGACTTCGGTAGGCGTTTCAGGGGAAGCGGGTCGAGGGTTGTGTCTGTGACCTCGTTAATCCTGCATTCACGCTAAACACAAGTGCCAATTCCAAGCGCACTGAGTTCGCTCTCGCTGCCTAAGCGATAGTGACTCTGTCGGTCCGGGCTCGTCATCGGCCCGGGTACCGGCATCAGCCAGATGACTCACCGCACGGATCAGGCCACAGGGCCCGAGCGGGACATTTCAGTGGCTGGGCCCGTCAGCGATGTGTCTGTACAAGCGCTGGGGCCGAGTAGAACGACACTACAGACTGCACCCGGAGAAGCTCTGGTGCGTCATCGAAGGACGCGGGTTCGATTCCCGCCACCTCCACTCGACTCTGGGCGACTCGTGCTCGGGGGCCTACGGCCGCCTCGCAGGAGTCGCCTTCGTCATGTCCGCCGGGGGGAGACCCCCCGAACCCCCCGAGGTGACCCCCTTGGGTTGCGGTCGCGGGTATCGGGATCGTTTGCGGTCTGTGCTGTTACGTCGTGGTGCTGCGGGCCGTGCCCGTGTGGGGCGATTCGTGCTCGGGGGCCTTCGGCCGCCTCGCAGGAGTCGCCTTCGTCATGTCTGTCGGGTGAGATCCCCGCACCCCGAGGCGACCCCCTGTGGCGGGGGTCGCGTGCGTCGTTCAGGTCGGCGGGGTGTGCTGTTGCGTCGTGGTGCGGGTCGTGCCCGTGCGGGGCGACTCGTGCTCGGGGGCCTATGGCCGCCTCGCAGGAGTCGCCTTCGTCATGTCCGCCGGGTGAGTTCCCCGCACCCCCTGAGGTGACCCCCTGTGGCGGGGGGGCGGTCCTGCCGGTGGTGTGTGCTGTTGCATTGTGATGCGGGCTGCGCCCGTCGTGGTCGAGGCGACTCCTGACGGAGTCGCCTTTTTGTGTGCTGGCGCCGGTTTCTGGCCGGGGTGCGGTTTTGTCGGCATGATGGGGGTCCGCGCCCTGCTCCTGCGTTCGTCGACGGGGAAGGGCGTGGGGATGCGGTCTCGGCGGGGGTTTCTGATCGGGGGAGGGGTCGCGGCAGCGGCAGCGGTGGTGGGCGGTGGGGCCGCGGTGCGATGGGCGTCCAGGAGTCCGGAAGAGCGGCTGGCGGACCTGGTCCCCGAGGGGCCCGAGGTCAGTGTGGTGGCGGCGGACGGCGATCCGTTGGTGGCCGTGGGGATGGACACCGCGAGGGACGTGTGTTCGGTGACCAAGCAGTTCACCGCGGCCGGTGTGATGCGGCTGGAGATGGACGGGGAACTGTCGGTCGAGGACCCCGTGGACGCCTTCCTGCCCGGGGCGCCCGAGGGGGTGACCCTGCACCGGCTCCTGACGCATACGGGCGGGCTGCCGGACGCATTGGGGGACGACTACGAGCCGCTCGGGCGGGAGGAGTTCGTTGCGGCGGCGGCCGCGGCGGAGCCGGTGCGGGGCTACCTGTACTCGAACGTCGGCTACGGGTTGCTGGCGGCGGTCATCGAGGTGGTGGCCGGGTCGTACGAGGGGTTCCTGGCGGAGACGCTGTTCGGGCCCGCGGGGATGACGCGGACCGGGTACGTGCTGCCGGAGTGGGACGACGCCGGGGTCGCGGTGGAGTACGACGCCCAGGGTGTTTCGGTGGGGCGGCCGTACGAGCGGCCGTGGGCGGACGACGGGCCGTACTGGAACCTGCGGGGCAACGGCGGGATGCTGTCCACCGCGCGGGACATGCTGGCCTGGCACCGGGCCCTGGACGGGGGCGCGGTGCTGTCGGAGCGGGCACTGGAGCGGATGTTCACGCCGCACGTGGCCGAGGACACCCAGGGGACCTCGCACTACGGGTACGGCTGGGTGATCCTCGAAGCGGAGGGCCGGACGGTGGCCTGGCACAACGGGGGGAACGGCGCGGCCTACGCGGAGATGCTGCACGTGCCAGGCGGGCCGATGGCGTTCTGGGCGACCGGGGCGGTCGCCAGGGATGGGGAGTGGGACCTGGAGGACGCCGATGTGGCGGCGCGCATGGGGGAGATCCTGTTGAGGATGTGAGCCGGACCGGAGGCGGAACCGGACGACCTGCCCGCGCCGGGGGCCTGCCGGTCATCGCCGTGTCGCTGGTGGTCGCACTGGGTGCGATCGTGTCCCGGGCGGCTGGCGGCCGAGGGGCCGGAGGAACCGGCGGGCCCCGTGGTGGGCGCGCTCGTCGGCGTGGGACTGGTCGTGGGCGTGATGTGGGCCGGGGGCCGGGTGATCCGGCTGGTCCGCGACCGGCACTGAATCGAGACCGGCACCGGCTGCCTCCTGTCGTTCACCCGGTCGGGTGGGTAACGTCGGGGACTTCTCCGTCCCCGTTCGATGGGAGCCTCGCGATGTCCACGTCCTCTGCCCCTTTGGACCGAAATCGAGCTTCTTTCCTGCACAAGGTCCGTTACGCGCTGCGCAATCCGGGGAAGATGGGGCCGTATCTGCGCCGCTCCGCCCGTGACCTGGGGCTGCGGCTGCGACACCGCGACCACGTCTCCTACTACCGGGCGGTGATGGCCGCCGACACCGCCCGGGACCCCAGGGCGGCGGTGGGCAGCCGCAACGAGGAGCGGTGGCTGGAGCTGGGCCGGATGCAGTTCGACTACCTGGTCGGCCACGGGCTGCTGCCCGGGCACCGGCTGCTGGAGATCGGCTGCGGCAACCTGCGCGCCGGATGGCGGTTCATCGACCACCTGGACGCCGGCGGGTACTACGGGATCGACATCTCCCCGGACATCCTCATCTCCGCGAAGGAGACGCTGACCGCGAGGGGGTTGCAGGCCAAGCTGCCGCACCTGACCCTGGTCCGGGACCTGACCTTCGACTTCCTGCCCGACGGGTACTTCGACGTGGTGCACGCGCACAGCGTGTTCTCCCACTCGCCCCTGGAGGTCATCGACGAGTGCCTGGCGCACGTGGGGCGGGTGCTCGCCCCCGGCGGGTTCTTCGACTTCACGTTCGACCGCACCGAGGGGGCCGAGCACCACGTGCTGCGGGAGGACTTCTACTACCGCACGGAGACGCTCGTCGCCCTGGCGGAGAAGCACGGGCTGCACGCCCGGTTCATGCAGGACTGGGAGGAGCTGCCGCACGGGCAGTCGAAGATCCGCGTCACCGTTCCAGAGCGGAGCTGAGCCGGGCCCGGATGCTCGGCCGGTTCCCCGACGCCGTCGACGGACCAGGAACACGGTGTCGGGTCCTCGCTTTGATCGACTTCCAGAACCGAGTCCACCTGGTACGGTAAAGCCGTACGAGTCAAGAGGAGGGTCATGTCGATCAGCGCGAACGAGGCCAGAGCGAACCTCTACCCCTTGATCAAGAAGGTCCAGGAGGATCACGACGTCATCCACATCACCTCTCGCCAGCACGGCAACGCCGTCCTGATGAGCGAAGAGGACTGGAATGGCTGGATGGAGACCGTCTACCTGATGCGTTCCCCCGCCAATGCCTCCCGCCTGCTGGCGGCGATCGCCCGTGATCAGGCCGGCGGCGAGGAAGTCGACGTCACCCTGGACGAACTTTCCGATATGGCGGAGGACCGGTGAGGGATGTCCGGTTCGACCCGGTGGCGTGGGAGGACTTCCGCTACTGGCTGGAGGCGGACAAGAAGGTCGCCCGCAGGATCGTCGGATTGATCGAAGAGGTGCGACGTGCACCGTTCGAGGGCATCGGCAAGCCTGAACCCCTCAAGGGAGATCTCTCCGGCTACTGGTCGCGCCGCATCACGGATGAACACCGCATCGTCTACCGGGTGACCGAGAACGAGGTGAGGATCGTTCAGACGCTTTACCACTACGGGTGACGGGTTCGCCACCCGGTCCGGCAGGGGACCGGGTGGCCCAGGTCGTCGCGGTGCCGGATCAGGTGCTCCGGCTCGGGTGGTCGGCCAGGCGGCCGGTGCGCCGGCGGACCAGGGAGGGGCCCAGGATCTTCATCTCCGGGTCGCCGTTCCACTCCGGCGCCAGGCCGTGGCGGCGCAGGGTCTCCACGATCTCGCGGCCGACCGCCTTCTCGGCCTCGGCGCCGGTGGTCCCGACGGCGCCGAACCCCAGGTAGGGCCGGAGGCGTTCGGCGTCCTGGGCGTGGTAGAACACGAAGCCGTGCGCCGGGGGCGATTCCTCGCGCTCGCCGTTCGCGGACGAGATCTCCCCGGGCATGGCGGTGTACGCGCACCTGTTGCAGCACTCGAAGCTCTCCCGCGCGACGATCCCGGCGGCGTCGAGCTCCTCGAAGGCCGCGGTCAGCCGCTCGGCGTCGGTGGGCTCCCCGTCCTCGCCCTGGGCGCTCAGGTGGGCGGCGAACTCGGCGTCCAGGACCGAGACCAGCCAGGCCCGGGTCTGCTCCCTGTCGGCCTCGGGCAGCAGGTGGGGCTCGAAGACGTAGTTCTCCAGACCGTCGATGACGTAGTCCTCGACCTCGTGCGCGACGATCTCGTCGAAGGTGCGCAGACCCAGGGCGACCTGGGTCCGCAGGTTCTCCAGGACCTCGCCGAGGACGTCTTCGGGGTTCAGCCCGTCGAAGGGGGTGCTCATACGCCGATTATGGTCCCGCCGTACGACGTCTCGGGAACGGTGTCCGTCATGGACGCGGCGGAATCGGACGGCCGGCGGGAGATCGCCCACCTGTTGCGCCCCCTCGCCGGTGCCGCTCGCCGGCGGCGGTCACCCGGGACCGGGCGACCGCCGAGGCGGGCCGTCAGTGGCCGACGACGGGGCGGGGGGTGTAGTGGCGCTCCAGGGCGGCGGCCTCGTCGTCGGTCAGGTCCAGGGAGAGGGCGGCGACCGCGTCCTCCAGGTGGTGGGGCTTGGTGGCGCCGATGATCGGCGAGGTCACCACGGGGTTGCGCAGCAGCCAGGCCAGGGCGACCCGGGCCCGGGACACGTCGCGCTCCTTGGCGATCGCGCCGACGGCGTCCACGATCTCCCGGTCGCCGTCACGGTAGAGGGTGCCGCCGAAGGCGTCGCCCCTGGTGCGTTCGGTCTCGGTGCCCCACTCCCGGGTGAGCAGGCCGCGGGCCAGCGGGCTCCACGGCAGCACGGCGACGCCCTCGTCCGCGCACAGCGGCAGCATCTCCCGCTCCTCCTCCCGGTAGAGCAGGTTGTAGTGGTTCTGCATGCTCGCGAACCGGGTCCAGCCGTTGAGCTCGGCGACCTTCAGGGCCTTGGCGAACTGCCAGGCGTACATGGACGAGGCGCCCACGTAGCGGGCCTTGCCCGCCTTGACGACGTCGTGCAGGGCCTCGACGGTCTCCTCGATCGGGGTGTCCGGGTCCCAGCGGTGGATCTGGTAGAGGTCGACGTGGTCGGTGCCCAGGCGGCGCAGGCTGTGGTCGATCTCGGTCATGATCGCCTTGCGGGAGAGCCCGCCCCCGTTGGGCCCCGGCCGCATCCGGCCGAACACCTTGGTGGCCAGGACGATCTCGTCCCGGTCCGCGTACTCCTTGAGCAGGCGGCCGACGATCTCCTCGCTGGTGCCGTCGGAGTACACGTTGGCGGTGTCGAAGAAGTTGATCCCCATCTCCAGGGCCCGGCGGATGAAGGGCCGGGCGGCCTCCTCGTCCAGGGTCCAGGGGTGCGTGCCCCGGTCCGGCGCCCCGTAGCTCATGCACCCCAGGGTGATGGGGGAGACCCGCAGTCCGGTCCGGCCGAACGCGATGTGTTCCATGGAGCGCTCCCTCTCCTCGATGTGGTGTCCGTGCGGAACCCTAGACCCCGGCTGTATGCGGGGAAAGGGCCAATCAGGTGACCATTGGGACGCATCGGATTCCAGTCGGACATAGGGCGCAAAAAGGAATCTACGTCGTAAGGGGCGGCCGGGGGAGGACCCCGCACGGCGGCGGGGCGGTGCCGGTCCGGCACCGCCCCGCCGCCGAGTGGTCAGGCCTTCGTGGCGCCCACCAGCCAGGCGATCTTGTGCGCCGTGACCCCGAGGCTGCCGCTGCTGCCCAGATGGACGCCGAAGGAGGCGATGAAGGCGTAGTCGTGCTCCCGACGCTCACAGATCACGTCCTCGACCGCGTAGGTGGACGCCGGGTTGCTCACCCGCAGACAGGGGCCGTGATCGTCCACCACGTCCGCGCGGACGTCGTAACGGGACAGCTCATCGGCGAGTTTGTCCAGGTGCCCGCGCTCCTCCGAGGGTGCACAGGTCTCCTGTTCCTGTCTGGGTCGGATCATGGCGGTGGGTCCTTTCACGTCACGGAACCGGGTCGGTGTCCCACCGCCATTGTCACCCAGCGTCTTATAGCGACAACGGAGTGTTGTGGCGACACGCCGTTACTCCACCCTCTCGCCCCGGTACAGCACCTCGGCGACCGAAAGGTCGTCCGCCAGCACCAGCAGGTCGGCGGGCGCACCGACCTCGACCCGGCCCGCACCGGACAGCCCCAGCGCCGCGGCCGGGACCGACGAGGCCGAGCGCACCGCCTCCGGGACGTCCACGCCCAGGCCCTCCACGGCGTTGCGCACCGCCTGGGGCAGCACGATCGTGCTGGAGGCGATCGCCCCCGTCTCCACCAGGCGCGCCTCGCCGCCGCTCACCCGCACCCGCAGGTCGCCCAGCGTGTACTCGCCGTCGCCCAGCCCGGTCGCCGACATCGCGTCGGTCACCAGTGACACCCGCCCTGCGCCCGCCGCCGCGAAGACCAGCCTCGCCGCCCCGGGGTGGACGTGGACGTTGTCCATGATCAGCTCCACGGTCACCCGCTCGTCGCCCAGCAGCGCCGCGATCGGGCCCGGGTCGCGGTGGCCCAGCGGGCGCATCGCGTTGTAGATGTGGGTGGCCACCGTCGCGCCCGCGTCCACGGCCGCCAGCGTCGTCTCATAGGACGCCTCGGTGTGCCCCACCGCGGCCACCACTCCGGAGGAGGCGGCCGCCCGGACCAGGTCCAGGGCGCCGGGCAGCTCAGGCGCCACCGTGATCATCCGGACGTGCCCGCGGCCCGCCTTCAGCCAGGCGTCGAACTCGGCGGTGTCCGGGTCGCGCAGCAGGTCCGGGTCGTGCGCGCCGCACTTGGACCTGGCGATGAACGGTCCCTCCAGGTAGATCCCCGCCAGCTCGCCCGCGTCGCACAGCTCGGCCAGCGCCGCCACCTGGCGGACCGTGTCCTCCGGGGTGGCCGCCACCAGGCCGCCCACCATCGCGGTCACCCCGCGGGAGCGGTTGAACCGGACCGTGGCCAGGGCGCCCTCGGGGTCGGCGTCGGGGAAGGCGTGCCCGGCCCCGCCGTGCACGTGGACGTCGACCAGGCCCGGGGTCACCCAGGCCCCGCCCAGATCACGGACCTCTCCGGCGGGCGTGTCCGCGGAGTCGGGCTCCAGGGCGGCGATCCGGCCCTCCTCGATCCGGACGCGGCCCCGGTGGACGCCGTCGGGGGTGACCACTCGCGCGCCGGTGAGCGTGACGGGGTCGTGCACCATGTTCGTGACTCTCTCTCGCGTCGAACCCCGTGCGCAGGGCATGTGTGTCGCACATTACATTCGCGTGACCGGGCTGCCGGGAAGCGGACCGTGCACCTCCGCTCCGGCCCGCACACCCCCTGCGGAGCTGGGAAATCCCGATCCTCGGGACGCCTGTCCGAAAGGTGGACCGTCCGATCCGGGGCGGAACGGATCCCGGGCGGGTCGCCGGTACGCATTGACGATAGCGGCCGCGTCGCCCCATGATGGAGGCATGTCCGCCGGTGAGCTGCTTGTCCAGCGCCTGCACGTCGATCTCCGACAGCAGGCGAGCGCGCTCTGTCGTAGCTAGCGCCAAGCGGGGCCTCGCGCCCCGCGCCACGGGTGTACCCCGTGGTCCGACCTTCGCAGACACCGGACGCTCATCTTCTCCCAGTTCTGGGTCCCGGACCGTGCATCGGTCCGAGGGAGCACCCCTGCCAGACCCGACACACCACGTCTTGGACGACGAGGTCCGCGCACCGTGTCGGTAAGGGGAACGACGGTCCTCTCCGGTGTCACCGAACCGCAGTCCCCACTGTCGGGGAACCAGGTCCCGATCACCGCCCCGACGGTTCCTCCGGTCGATCCCGGCTCGCTCTGACCGAACCCAGGAGTTCTCGCATGACCCGCTTCACCGTGCTCGTCGCCGCCCCCCGTTCCCGCGCCTCCGTCCGCTCCGCCGCCCTGGCCGCCGCCGCCGAGGTCGCCGCCCGCGCCGGCGTCACCGAGGCCCCCGAGGTCATCGACCTCGGCGACCTGGGCCCGGAGCTGCTCTCCGACTCCTCCGCCGCCGTCGACGGCGCCCTGGAGAAGGTGAGCGAGAGCGATGTCCTGCTGGTCGCCTCCCCGCAGGCGCACGGCACCTACACCGGACTGCTCAAGGTCTTCCTCGACCGCCTGCCCGAGCTGGGGCTGGGCCACACCGTCGCGGTGCCCCTGGCGATCGTCGACGACCTGCGCAACAGCCGCGGCATCGAGGAGGACCTGCGGGTCCTCCTGGCCGACCTGGGCGCCTGGGTCGCCGAGCCCGGCCTGGTCCTGGCCGAGGACGAGACCGATCGCCCCGAGAGCGTGGTGCGCGCCTGGGCCGACGTCGCCGCCCCGGGCCTGCGCCGGGCCGTCTCGGTCGCCGTCTGACATCCGCCGGCCGCCGGGGCCCGTCCGGGGTCCCGGCGCCGCCGTGTCAGCCCTCGACGAGGGAGGCGGCGCGCTTGCGGCTGGTGTCGGCCTCGGCCCGGGCCACGTTGCCGCGGACCAGCACCACCACGACCAGGGTCAGGGCGAAGCCGCCGATCCGCAGGCCCAGCAGCACCGGGTCGTCGGGCAGGTCCTCGCCGAACAGCAGGGTGCCGGCCACGACCATGAACACGTTCCCGACCACGTTGGACACCGGTGCGGTGATCGAGGCCCGGGAACGTTGCAGAGAGGTCTGGAACAGCACGATCCCCACCGCCCAGCCCAGGGCGTACAGGTAGGGGAACGGGGAGAGGAGCGCGGGGACGACCGCGTTCCACAGGCCGTGGTCGCTGAGCAGCCCGCCCAGGCCCTTGCCCTGGAGCCCGGCGCTGCCTTGGGCGAGCCCCGCGGCGGCGCCCATGGCGGCGGCCGACACGTACCGGCCGCGGCCGCCGACGAACGCCATCACGGCGACGCAGGCGATGACGGTGGTCACGCTGACGCCGACCAGCAGCGGGGTGTGCGCGGTGGTGCCGGTCTCGCCGCCGTCGGCGGTGGACAGGCCCAGCAGGCCCAGGGCCACCGGCATCAGGCCCAGGGCGACGTACTCGCCGCGGGTGATGCGCTCGCCCAGGACGAGGGTCGTCACGAGCAGGCCGCAGGCCACCCCGGCGGCGAAGGCGGGCTGGACGACCGACACCGGGGCCAGGCCCAGGGAGACGATCAGGCCGACGCTGCCCAGCGCCGCGAACACGCAGCCGAGCACCCAGCGGGGGTTGCCCAACAGGACGCGGGCCAGGTGCAGGGGGCGGTTGACGGAGATCGACTCCGAACCGTGCAGCGCCCGCTGCTCCACGGTCAGGCCCACGGTGTAGACCACGGCGGCCAGCAGGGCGACCACGAGTCCGATCACGGATGCGCCTTTCGGATCGGGGAGGGCGGCGGGGGCGGGAGGGGGGTGTCGCGCCGGGTACGGGGTGCCGCTAACGTCGTGTTCTGCGGCCCTCTCCTCCTGGACGGGGTGTGCTCGGGTTGACGGCCTCCATATAACCAGTTCTAGTCTGGTGTGGCCAGCTTTGTGTCGCGCCCGTCACCCCTTACCGCAGGTAGAGAGTGCGGCGGGTGTTGATATAGAACACGTTCCGATACCGCTGTGGCGGTGGAATTGGGGAACGGTGCGGGAGCCGGGTGAGCCCGAAGAGGACGCCTCCGCATCCTCTTCGGCGGAGGGCGGAGCCGAGTCGAGTGCTGTCCGGGCTCCGCTGCGGGAGACGCTCGCCCGCCGCCGCGACGCCCTGCGCGCCGCGCTCGCCGAACGCCTCGCCCACTGGCGCACCCTCACCTGGCAGGACGTCAGCTGGCGCACGCTCACCTGGCGCGGACTGGCCGCCTGGCGCCACCGGGGTTCCGGGACCCCCCGTTTCGAACCCGGACCCCTGGGCCTGCTCGGCGTCATGCTGGCGGCGATGGCCGTCACCCTGCTGTTCATCCAGGTCGGTTCCCCGGGGCTGACCGGGGAGGACGGCCCGGCCGCCGACGGTCCGCTCCCGGTGCCCGGGCCGCCCCCGGGCGAACTGAAGGTGATGGTCGTCGGGGACTCCCTCACCCAGGGCAGCAGCGGTGACCACACCTGGCGCTACCACCTGTGGCGGCACCTGACCGGGAGCGAGGTCGCGGTCGACTTCGTGGGCCCCTACGACGACCTCTACGACCTGGCCGGCGAGGAGTTCGGCGACGACTCCTACGCCGCCCCCGACTTCGACCGCGACCACGCCGCCCGCTGGGGGCACTCGGCCGGCGAGCTCTCCGACGAGGTGTCCTTGCTGGCCGCCGAGTACGAGCCGCACTACCTGCTGCTGCTCTCCGGCCTGGAGGACATCCTGGCCGGCGGCAGCGCCGACCGCGCCCTGGAGGGGGTCGGCGAGACCATCTCGACGGTGCGCGTGGTCCGGGGGGAGACGCGGTTCGTCGTGGGCGAGCTGCCACCGGTGGAGGGGACCGCCGACGACGCCCGGGCCAACTCCGAGATCGCCCGCTTCAACATGGGCGTGGTCGCCCTGGCCGAGCAGCTGACCTCGGCGGACTCCCCGGTCGTCATCGCCCGGGTCGCCGACGGGTACTCGCCCGCCCGGGACAACTGGGACCAGGCGCACCCCAACGCGCGGGGGGAGCTGCGCATCGCCGCGGCGTTCGCCGACGCGCTCGCCGACCCCCTGGGGGTGGGGCCGGCCCACCCGCGGCCCCTGCCCGAGACGGAGGTCGGTCCGCTGACCGCGCCGGCGCCCGAACCCGAGGAGGGCGAGGACGGCCTGGTGCTCAGCTGGGCGGCGGTGCCGGGGGCGACCGACTACCGGGTGATCCAGCGCCGGGTGGGTCCCGACCCCGACGGCGAGACCGTGCTGCCGCTGGAGATCGAGGAGGACGGCGGGAAGCGCTCGGCACTGGTGGAGGGGCTGTTCAGCGGGGCCCGGTACGAGTTCACCGTGATCCCGTTCAAGGGGCGCGACTCCGGTGAGGCCTCCGAGCCCATCCAACTGGTGTGGCGCGAGGACCCGCCGCCGGGGCCCGACCGGATCCGCCTCCAGGACGGCGGTTCCACCCTGGTGTGGGAACAGGTGGAGGACACCACCCACTACGAGGTGTGGGTGCGGCCGCTGGACTGCACGTTCGCCGACGACCGGCGGCCCCCGGCCGACACGACCGACGGGGCGCGCTCGCCCGACGACGGGTCGGAGGAGCCGGCGCCGGACGGGGGCGACCCCAGCCCCCGGCCGCCCGGCCCGCAGCCGACCCCGACGCCCCGGCCCGAGCCCGAGCCCGAGCCGCCGGTGTCGCCGCCGCCCGGGGAGCCCCGGTGCGAGCGGCGCGACGACCGGGGTCCCGACGGCGGCGAGGGGTGGCGCACCCTGGGCTCGACCGGTACGGAGTCGCGGTGGACGGTGACGGTGTCGGGCGACTACGAGATCGTCGTGCGGTCCCACCGCGACTACGTCGAGGGAGGGTTCTCCGACTCGATCCTGACGGCGCGTCCCTGAGGTGTGGTCGTACCGGTGAGGAGGGCGCGCATGTCCCGCTGGCTGCCCTGGGCGGTGGGTCTGGTCGCGGCGGTGCTCGCACTGGGCCCGGCGCTGGGGCGCGGCTACGTGCTGCGCTACGACATGGTGTTCGTGCCCGACCTGTCGCTGCCGACGGTGCTGCGCGGCGCGGACGGGTTCCCCCGGGCGATCCCCAGTGACGCCGTGGTGGCGGCGCTGTCGTGGGTGCTGCCGGGGGGCGTGGTGCAGTCGCTGGCGCTGGCGGCGGTCTTCGTCGTGGGCGCGGCGGGTGCGGCCCGGCTGATGCCGTCCCCGGCGGCCGCGGTGGTGGCGGGTGCGGCGTACGTGTGGAACCCGTTCGTGGCCGAGCGCCTGCTGCTGGGCCAGTGGGCGATGCTGCTGGGCTATGCCGGGCTGCCCTGGGTGGTGGGGGCGGCGCGCGGGCCGTTGGCGGGTGTGGTGCGTTCGCTGGTACCGGCGGCGGTGGGCGGGTTCTCCTCGGTGGTGCTCAGCGCCCTGACGGCGGGGCCGGTGGCGCTGTGGGGGCGCGGCGGACTGCGCCGCGGCGGGTTCTTGGCGGCGGCGCTGGCCGTGGTGTCGCTGCCCTGGCTGGTGCCTGCGCTGACGGCGGGTGCGGCGGGTGCGACGACCGACCCGGCCGGGGTGGCGGCGTTCGCGCCGCGGGCCGACACCCCGTTGGGGACGGCGGGGTCGCTGTTCCTGCTGGGCGGGGTGTGGAACGCGCACGCGGTCCCGGCGGGGTACGGGGATCCGGTGGCGGCGGCCCTGCGTCTGGCACTGTGCCTGGCCGCGGTCGCGGGTTGGGCGTGGTGGCTGTACCGGGACCGTCCGGAGTTCGGCCCGGGGCTGACCGCGGCGGCGGTGCTCGGGTTCGGGGTGGCCCTGCTGGGCGCCACCGAGCCGGGCCGGGGCGCGCTCGCCTGGCTGATCGGCCTGTGGCCGGGGTTCGGGCCGCTGCGCGACGGCCAGCTCTACGTGGCGCCCCTGGCGCTGGTGCAGGCCCTGGGGCTGGGCGCGGTGGCCCTGTGGCTCTCCCGGCCCGCCGTGGGGGCCGCGGCGGCCTCCGGTGCCGGCGAGGCGGTCCGTGGTACCGGGGAGCGGGTGTCGGCGGCCGGGCGGATCGCGGGGGCGGTCGCGGTCGCGGGTCTGGCGCTGCTGCCGGTGGTGGCGCTGCCGGGGCTGCTCTGGGGCGCGCGGGGGGCGCTGGCACCGGTGGAGTATCCGCGGGACTGGTCGGCGGCGCAGGCGGCGGTGGCCGCCGACGACCGGCCCGGGGCGGTGCTGGTCCTGCCCTGGAGCGCCTACCGGGGGATCGACTGGTCGGGTGGGCCCGTGGTGGTGCTGGATCCGGCGACCAGGCTGTTCGACCGGCGCACCGTCTGGAACGACGACCTGGCGGTGGGCACGCCCGACGGCGGGACCGTGGTGGTGCGCGGGGAGGACGAGCGGGCGCGGGAGGCGGCCGGGGTGCTGGAGCCCGATCCCCGGACCGGTCTGCCGGAGTCCCTGGACGCGGCCGCGCTGGCGGGTCTGGGTGTGCGGTACGTGGCGGTGTCCGCCCCGGTCGATAACCGGTTCTGGTCTGATGCGGACGGGTTCTCGGTGGTGGTCGAGGGGCCTGATATGACCCTGTTGGAGGTGCTCGAAGCCCCGATCAACACCGAAGAAGCGGACATTCCGGGGTTGGAAGTTACCTGTGGGTTAGTTACAGTTGGGGCAATCATCTGGTCTGTAGGTAGATCAGGTTCTAGTCTCGGGTTCCAGCGCACCGGCGTCGAACGGCGTCCGGGCGCGCGGAAGGAGATCCCCTAGTGATCAAGGTAATCGCCGCCTGCGTGATCGGTGCGGCTCTGGCTGGCGGGTCGGCCTACATGGTCACCAACATCGCCACCGAGTCCACCGCCACCGCGGAACCGGTGAACGAAACCCTCTACAACTACGGCGACCGCTAGTCCGGTCCGCCCGAGTTCGTCGAGGTCCTTCGGGCGCCTCGCCCCCAGCGGGGCGCCCATCCGTTCCCTCGCCCCGGCGGTCCCCTGTCCCGGCCGCCACCATCCCCACAGACGTCCGGTCGATGGGCCTGTTCGGCGTGCGCACCGCTCTTCCCGTGCGCCATCGCTCTCCGTGTTGTCTTGAATTCGGAGGGTGTCGAGCGCGCCGGGTCCCGGACACCCCGCGGAAGGAGAGCGCGTGGTCTTCTCGAAGGTCCACCACCGAGGCCTGCCCACGGTCACCGCGAACCCCGCCCCGGTCCCGGCGGCCGCCGAGGAGGACCCCATCGACCCCGGCCCCCGGCTCGACGGCGTCCGCCTGGTCATGATCAACTGGCGCGACCCCTGGCAGAGCGCCGCCGGCGGCGCCGAGGAGTACGCCTGGCGGATCAGCCGCCACCTGGCCGAACGCGGTGCCATCGTCACCTTTCTCACCAGCCGCGAGCCCCACCAGGCCCGGGTGGAGACCAAGGACGGGATCGTCATCCGCCGCATGGGCGGCCGGTTCACCGTCTACCCGCGCGTGATGGCCTGGCTCGCCCTGTGGCGCCGCGAGTACCAGCTCGCCTTCGACTGCATGAACGGCATCCCCTTTCTGTCCCGCCTGGTGCTGCGCCGCCGCACCAGGGTGGTCAGCGTCGTCCACCACGTCCACGACCTCCAGTTCAACGCCTACTTCTCGGCGCCGCTGGCATGGTTCGGGAGGTTCGTCGAGTCCACCGTCGCCTCGTGGGTCTACCGCGGCTGCACCACCGTCACCGTCTCGGAGTCCTCCCGCCGCGCCCTGCGCGAGAAGCTGGGCTGGCGCGCGCCCATCGAGATCATCCACAACGGCGGTGTGCAGGGCCCCCTCAAACCGCTGGACGACGCCCCCGAGGACATGGGCGACCCGGCGATCGTCAGCCTGGGGCGCCTGGTGGTGCAGAAGCGCGTCTCCCAGGTCGCCGACCTGGCCCGCACCCTGGAGGGGGAGTACCCCCGGCTGCGGATCCACATCGTCGGCCGCGGCCCCGAGGGCGGGCACCTGGCCGCGCAGATCTCCCGGGACGGCACCGCCGACCGGGTCCGCCTCCACGGGTTCCTGCCGGAGGAGGACAAGAACAGCGTCCTGACCTCCAGCCACCTGCACGTCACCGCCTCCGAGTTCGAGGGGTGGGGCCTGACCGTCATCGAGGCCGCACGCCTGGGCGTGCCCACCGTGGCCTACGATGTGGACGGACTGCGCGATTCGGTCCGCGACGGCGAAACCGGATGGCTGGTGCGCGAGGGTGAGGAACTGGCCGACGTCGTCTCCCGGGCGTTGAAGGAGCTGTCCGACCCCCACCGCAGAGCCGCCGTCCGCCGGGCCTGCCGGGCCTGGGCCGACCGCTTCACCTGGGAGGCCAGCGGCGCGGAGATGACCCGCCTGGTCGCCCGCGAACTCGATCTCCCCGGTGGCGCGGACGCCCCCGACACGACGTCAGGCAGGGAAGCAGAGAAGTGATTTCGGCGGAATCCACCGCCAGGCGCGGACCGGAGGATTCCAGGACACCGTCCCCCGCCCCCGGGGGAGTGGACGAGAAGCTGCTGCGGCGGCTCAAGGTCCTCGCGGTGTGCCTTCTCCTGGGCGCGCTGGCGGCCAGCATCGACCCCGGTCGGATCGTCAGCGACACCAAGCTGGACCTGACGGTCAACCCCCTGGGGTTCATGGAACGCGCCCTGCACCTGTGGGACGCCTCCTACTTCGGGCAGATCCAGAACCAGGCCTACGGGTACTTCTTCCCGAACGCGCCCTTCCACCTGCTGCTGGAGTGGCTCGGCATGCCCGAGTGGCTCGTCCAGCGCTCGTGGATGGCGGTGCTGCTGATCGCCGCGTTCCTGGGCGTGTACAAGGTCGCCGAAGCGCTGGACATCGGCACCGTCAACACCCGCATCCTGGCCGGCGTCGCCTACGCGCTGGCCCCCCGGGTGCTGACACTGCTGTCGTACAACTCCGCCGAACTACAGCCGATGCTGCTCATGCCGTGGGTGCTGCTGCCGCTGGTCCTGGGCGCCCGGCGCGGGTACCCGCCGGCCCGGATGGCGCTGCTGTCGGGGGCGGCGTTCCTGCTGTGCGGCGGCACCAACGCCGCCTCGGAGCTGGCCGTCCTCATCGTCCCCGGCCTGTACCTGATCACCCGCGCCCGCGGCCCGCGCAAGCGGCGGATGATCCTCTGGTGGTCGGTCGCGCTGGTCGCCGCCACGTTCTGGTACATAGCGCCGCTGCTGCTCATGTCGCGGTACGTGTACTCGTTCATGCCCTACACCGAGGACGCCGCCGTCACCACCGGCATCACCTCGCTGCTCAACGCGCTGCGCGGCACCTCCAACTGGATGGGCTTCCTGCCGGACCAGGGCAACACGGCGCTGCCCTCGGGCGCGGCCCTGTCGCTCACCCCCTGGCTGATCGCGGTGACCGCGCTGGTCGCCGGGCTGGGCCTGGCCGGGCTCATCAACCGGCGCACCCCCGAACGCCTCTTCCTGGTCACCACCCTGCTCACCGGCACGGCGATCGTCGTCGCCGGCTACACCGGCGACCTCACCGGCCCGTTCGCCCAGACCATGCGCGAACTCCTCGACGGCGCGCTGGCCCCGTTCCGCAACGTCCACAAGTTCGACGCGCTCATCCGGCTGCCGCTGGTGCTGGGCCTGGCGCACCTGCCCGTGGTGGTCGCCCGCGACCGGGCCGACCGGCGCGGCGAGCCCGTCTCGGGCCGGGTACGGCGCACGGTGGCCGCCGTGTGCGCGACCGCGTTCCTGGTCACCCTCATCCCCATCGCCACCGTCGGCGTTGCCCCGGCGGGCGGGTTCACCGCCATCCCCGGGTACTGGCGCGAGGCGGTGGACTGGCTCGACGACCGTTCCGACGAGCGCGGCATGACCATGGCGCTGCCCGGCTCCGGGCGCGGGGAGTACGAGTGGGGCCGCCCCCTGGACGAGCCCCTGCAACCCCTCCTCGACGGGGCCTGGACCAACCACCAGATCATCCCGTGGGGTTCGGGGGGCGTCTCCCGGCTCACCCACGAGATCGACCAGCGGGTGTCCTCCGGGCGGGGCTCGGCGGGGCTCTCCGCCACCCTGGCCCGGATGGGCGTCACCCACCTGCTGGTCCGCAACGACCTCCAGCGCGTGGACAACCACGGCGGCTGGCCCGCCCGGGTCCACCAGGCGCTGAACTCCTCGCCCGGCATCACCCCGGTGGCCGAGTTCGGGGCGCCCATGGGCTCCCTGGACCACCACTCCGCCTCGCAGTGGTTCGACCAGCCCTACCCGGCGCTGACGATCTACGAGGTGGAGGACGCCGCCCCGATGGTGGGCGTGGTGCCCGCCGGCGAGGCGGTCCGGGTCACCGGCGGCCCCGAGTCGCTGCTGTACCTGGCCGAGCAGGGGCTGATCACCGACGACCGGCCGGTGCTGCTGGGCGACGACCCCGGCGCCGAGCAGGTGCCTGCGGAGAACACCATCGTCACCGACACCGCCCGCCGCCGCGAGGTCGTCTACCCCGACGTCCGCCGCAACGTGTCGGCCACCCTCACCGAGGACGAGGAACTCGAACGCGACGTGCCCGCACCCGACATCGTCGACCCGGCCTGGGAGGGCTACACCGCCCACGCCGAGGACATCGGGATCGCGTCGGTGCGCGCCTCCTCCTCCGAGGCGGGCGCGGGCGCCCGCGCCGCCGACCGCGACCCCGGGCACGGCCCGCAGGCCGCGCTCGACGACGACCTCACCACCTCGTGGCGGTCCAGCGCCTTCACCGGCGCCCTGGGCGAGTGGATCGAGGTCGAGTTCACCGAACCCCAGGACCTCACCGGCCTGACGGTCGCGTTCGAGCAGTTCGCCAACGACCCGCCGCCCTCCCGGATCAGCGTCGTCACCGACACCGGCGAGGTGGACGCTCCGGTCGCCCAGACCGGTGACCCCCAGGAGGTCATGGTCCCGCCCGGGGCCACCACCACCCTGCGGCTGCGGGTGGACGAACTGGCCTGGGAGCCCGAATACCGGTTCGGTACCCGGGTGGGCGTCACCTCCATCTCCGTGCCCGGCCTGGAGCCCGCCCGCACCCTGCGCGTGCCCGGCCCGACCGACGCCGGGACCCTGCTGTTCACCGGGTCCACCGGCACCGCGCCCGGGTGCATGGAGGGCTCCCACGTGTGGGTGTGCAACAGCGGCCTCCAGGTGCAGGGCGAGGACGCCCGCCGCCTGGACCGCACCTTCGGCCTGTCGGGGGCCGCGGCCGCCGCCCCGCACTCGGTGTCCGGCGAGGTCGTCCTCACCGACCCGCGCGAGGCCGAGAACGCGGCCAACCGCGCCGGGACGTACCCGTACGTCACCTCCTCCTCCACCGCCGTGCAGCACCCGGCGGCGATGGGCCGCGGCGCCCTGGACGACGACGAGGGCACCGTCTGGTACCCCGACCCCGAGGAGAAGCACCCCTGGCTCGACATCGAGCTGGGCCGGGCGGTCGAGCTGGGCCACCTCGCGGTGGACTTCCCGCGCGCCGACAGCGTGCTGCGCCCCATCAAGGTCACCGTCGAGGGCGGCGACACCGTGCGCGAGGGGTGGCTGGACGGCAGCGGCCGGGTCGACTTCGCGCCGTTCGTCGCCGACGAGCTGCGGATCACGTTCGAGCGCCCCGAGGGCCAGGCCCTGGAGATCGGCACCATCACCCTGCCGGGCGTGGACCCGGTCGACCCGGTCCCCGACGGCGACGCGTCCACCGCCTGCGGCCTGGGCCCCACCCTGCGGGTCAACGGGCAGCGGGTGGAGACGCGGATCAGCGACGGCACCCTGGCCGACCAGCTCACCGGGCGGCCGCTGCGCTACGAGAGCTGCACCGCACTGGACCTGGTGGAGGGCGAGAACCGCATCGTCGTCGACCCCGGCAACCGGTACGAGGTCCGCTCCGCCGTGGTGGCGTCGGGGGAGTCGGCGGCCGAGCGCCCCGAGGTCTCCCTGACCGCCCCCGCGACCGTTCACGAGTGGGGCCCCGGGGAGCGCCGCTTCGACGTCGAGGCCGTCGGCGCCGACTCCTTCCTCGTCGTCAACGAGAACTACAACGAGGGCTGGCAGGCCCGCCTGGAGGGCGGGGAGGTGCTGGAGCCGATCCGGCTGGAGGGGTGGAAGCAGGGCTGGCTGCTGCCCGAGGGCAGCGCGGGCACGGTCACCCTGACCTACACCCCCGACGCCGCCTACCACCGGGCCCTGATCGCGGGCGGCGTCCTGGCCGCACTGCTGGTGGTCGCCGCCCTGTGGCCGCGTCGGCTGCTGCCGGGCGGCCGCGGTGCCGCCGGGGCCGTGCGCGGATCGCGCGCGCTGCCCGCGGCCGGGGCGGCCCGGCCGTCGCGGTGGCTCGTGCTGCCGCTGGGCCTGGTGTACGGGGTCTGGGTCGCCGGCGCGGTCGGCGCCGCCCTGGTCGGCGTCATCCTGCTGTGCATGTGGTGGCTGGGCCGCCGCGCGCCCGCCCGGCTCCGGCACGCCAAGCCGGGGAGCCCGTCCATGGGCGGCCGGGTCCTGCCCTCCCTGGCCGGGCCATGGCCGGTGGCGGTGTCGCTGGGGCTGGCCGGGCTGTCGATGGCGGTGGGCACCCACCTGGCGATCCACATGCCGTTCCACGACGTCACCGACCTGGTGGGCCGGCCCCTGCGCGGCTGGGTCGCCCAGCTGCTGTGCCTGCCCGCGCTGGCCCGCCTGGTGCTGGCCCTGGGACAGCGCCCCGACCCGTCCCGGGCGGACGCCCACCCCCGGAAGGCGGGCGGTCGGAGCGCCTCCGGTCCGGGGGCCGCACAGCGGTCCGGGCCCCGGACCCGGCCGCGGAGCGGCAACGGCTCCGGCCCCGACCCGGTGGCCGGCGGCCGGGAGAGCGACCACGAGGAGGCCCGCACATGAGCGCGGACGACACCGCGGGGCGGCGCCCCCTGCCCCGGGGCACGTTCCCGGCCGCGATCGGCGCCTTCCTGCTGACCCTGGCCGCGATGCTGCCGCTGTACGTGTACGACCGGGTGGCGGTGCTGCCCGCCCAGGGCCGGTTCGAGGTGACGATGGTCGCCGACGGCGCCGGGTACCTGGACACCTCCCGGTGGGTGTGGGTGGACGGGGTGCGGATCGTCCGCAACACGTCCGTCGGCGCCCAGGCCCACGGCCCGGACTGGTCGGCCTGGGAGATGTCGGTGGACACCGTCGTCGAGGGCGCGATGATCGACCACTGGAGCCGTCGCACCATCGTCGACCGGGGCACCGGCCGCGCCGTCAACTGCTGCGGCGAGCACGTGAACGGGGACCGGGCGGTCCGCCAGGCCGGGCTGGTGTTCTCCTGGCCCCCCGGGGTGGGGGAGGCCGACCACCCCTTCTACGACGCCGAGGTGCGGGCCGCGCCCGTCATGGAGTTCCAGGGGGCCGACGAGGTCGCCGGGATCACCGTGCGCCGCTACACCCAGGAGATCCCGGCGACCCAGGTGCCCGAGTCGGCCCGCGAGGTCCCCGCGTGGCTGTTCACCCCCGGCGCGGAGGGCACGGTCACCGCCGGGCGCTGGGTACAGGTGATGCGCACCTACTGGGTGGAGCCGGTGTCCGGCACGGTCGTCAACACCCACGAGGCGCGGCTGGAGACACTGCGTCCGCAGAACGCCCCCGGCGAGGTGTACCTGCTGTACGCCGAACTGGGCCTGCGGGAGAACCAGATCGTGGGCCGCGCCGAGCAGGCCCGGGTGCGCTCGCTGCTGCTGCGTTCCCTGGACTCGTGGGCGCCCTGGGCGCTGGGACCGGTCGGCGGCCTGCTGCTGGCCGCCGGGGGGGTGATCGCCCTGCGCGACCGCTCCCGGGACGCGGACCGGAACGGTCCCGGCGACGCGGAGGAGGCGGGAGCGCCCGCGGATTCGGATGCCACGGGCGGGGAGCGGGTGCCGTCGGCGTAGGATCGGACGCATGTGCGGTCGTTATGCCCAGTCCAGGAACGTACAGCAGCTCCGGCTCGACTTCGGCCTCCCGGAGGAGTCCCTGCCCGGCGAGGACGTGGACACCCGCGCCTGGCCGCCGCTGGAGGAGCTGGAGCCGGACTACAACATCTCGCCCGGCCGCCCGGTGTACGCCGTGCTCGGCCCACCCCCGCAGGGCGGGGACACGGCCCCGCCCGGGCCGCGTTCCCTGCACACCCTGCGCTGGGGGCTCATCCCCTCCTGGGCCAAGGACCGCAACATCGGCTACCGGATGATCAACGCGCGCAGCGAGACCGTGGCCGACAAGCCCGCGTTCCGTACGGCGTTCCGGCGCCGCCGCTGCCTGCTGCCCGCCGACGCCTACTACGAGTGGCAGCTCATCGGCAGGGACGGCACCGTCCAGGCCAGCACCTCGCCCGCCACCGACCCCGAGCACAGGAAGCGCAAGGCCAAGGCGGACAAGAAGCCCTACTCCATCCACTACCCCGGTGGTGGGGAGCCGCTGGCGATGGCCGGGATCTTCGAGCGCTGGCGCGACCCCGAGGCCCCCGAGGAGGACCCGGCGGGCTGGGTGTGGAGCTGCGCCGTCATCACCACCGAGGCCGCCCCCGCGCTCGCGCACATCCACGAGCGGATGCCGGTCATCGTGCCCCGGCAGGACTGGGCGGCCTGGCTGGACCCGGGCACCGGGCCCGACGAGCTGACGCACATCATGGCCGACACCCCGGCGGACCGGCTCACCGTGGACGAGGTGTCCACCGACGTCAACACCATCAAGAACAACCGCCCCGACCTGCTCACGCCGCTGGCCGCCGGGGGCGGCGGTCCGGAGCCGGGCGCCCTTTTCTGACCGCGGAGCCCCCCGGTTCCGGGCCCGGCCCCCCTGGACGGGACCGGGGTGTCCCTGTGTACAGTGTCCGGGGCCGCCCGCGATCGCGGGCGTGCCCGGGTACGGCCGAGCCGTGCCCTACAACGTGATAACGCAACGCGGGAGCTCGCGCCATGGCGGGCTGAGAGGGCGGCTCAACGGTGTCGCCGACCGCAGAACCTGTTCGGGTAATTCCGACGTAGGGAGGCATGCCATGACGGCTTCGCAGAGCCGTGACACCGGTCCCACCACCGGGGAGCACCGGGTGACCACGGGTCCCATCATGGGATCATCCAAGGTCTACCGGGACATCGAGACCCCCGAGGGCTTCACCCTCCGGATCCCCGGGCGCCGGGTGGGACTCACCGACGGCGGCCATTTCGACCTGTACGACACCTCCGGCCCCTACACCGACGACACCGCGCACATCGACGTCCGCGCCGGGCTGCCCGCCCTGCGCGAGGAGTGGATCCGCTCCCGCACCCCCGTCGGCGGGGCCGACACCCAGCTCGCCCACGCCAAGGCCGGGACCATCACCCTCGAGATGAGGTTCGTCGCCGAACGCGAGGGCCTGGACCCCGAGTTCGTCCGCGCGGAGGTCGCGGTGGGCCGGGCGGTCATCCCCGCCAACCGCCGCCACCCCGAGTCCGAGCCGATGATCATCGGCAAGAACTTCCTGGTCAAGATCAACGCCAACATCGGCAACTCGGCGGTCACCTCCTCGGTGGAGGAGGAGGTCGAGAAGATGGTGTGGGCCACCCGCTGGGGCGCCGACACGATCATGGACCTGTCCACCGGCAAGCGCATCCACGAGACCCGCGAGCGCATCCTGCGCAACTCGCCCGTCCCGGTCGGCACCGTCCCCATCTACCAGGCGCTGGAGAAGGTCAACGGTGACCCCGCCGAGCTGTCCTGGGAGATCTACCGCGACACGGTGATCGAGCAGTGCGAGCAGGGCGTGGACTACATGACCGTGCACGCGGGCGTGCTGCTGCGGTACGTGCCGCTCACCGCCCGCCGGGTCACCGGCATCGTCTCGCGCGGCGGCTCCATCATGGCCGCCTGGTGCCTGGCCCACCACCGGGAGAGCTTCCTGTACACCCACTTCGAGGAGCTGTGCGAGATCCTCCGGGAGTACGACGTCACGTTCTCGCTCGGCGACGGGCTGCGGCCCGGCTCCATCGCCGACGCCAACGACGAGGCCCAGTTCGCGGAGCTGCGCACGCTGGGCGAGCTCACCCACATCGCCCGGGCCCACGACGTGCAGGTGATGATCGAGGGCCCCGGGCACGTGCCCATGCACAAGATCGCGGAGAACGTGCGCCTGGAGGAGGAGCTGTGCGGCGAGGCGCCGTTCTACACGCTCGGCCCCCTGGCCACCGACATCGCCCCGGGCTACGACCACATCACCTCGGCGATCGGCGCCGCCCAGATCGGGTGGCACGGCACCGCGATGCTCTGCTACGTCACCCCCAAGGAGCACCTGGGGCTGCCGGACCGGGACGACGTCAAGACCGGCGTCATCACCTACAAGCTCGCCGCCCATGCCGCCGACCTGGCCAAGGGGCACCCGCGGGCGCAGGAGTGGGACGACGAGCTGTCCAGGGCCCGGTTCGAGTTCCGGTGGAAGGACCAGTTCCACCTGTCGCTGGACCCGGAGACGGCGACGGCGTACCACGACCAGACGCTGCCCGCCGAACCCGCCAAGACCGCGCACTTCTGCTCCATGTGCGGGCCCAAGTTCTGCTCGATGAAGATCACGCAGGACGTGCGCCGCTACGCGGCGGAGAACGGGTTGGACACGGTCGAGGCGATCCAGCGCGGGATGGCCGCCAAGTCCGCCGAGTTCGAGGAGCAGGGCGGGCGGGTGTACCTGCCCCTCACCGAACGCTCCGGGTGATCCCGCGGTCCCGATGACCTGGACGTTCACCGGACGTCCATGAGTGAACCGGCAGTATCGATACTGCCGGTTCACTATTTCTGGCTTTGCTTGGTTCCGTTCGACCCCTCCCTCACCAAGGACGGACGGAATGCGCCGCACCCCACGCACCCTGACCCTGATCGCCGCCCTGTCCGCGCTCGCGCTGACCGGCTGCTCCGCCGCCGACCCGGCGGCGGACGACGACACCCTGGTCTTCGCCTTCCCCCCGGGCACCGACGACCCCGAGCAGCTCGCCCAGATCGAACCCCTCGCCGACCTCGTCGGCGAGGTCTCCGGACGCGAGGTCACCACCGAGAGCCCGGCCGACTACATGGGCGTCGTCGAGGCCCTGCGCCAGGGGCACGTCGACGTCGCCTTCCTCAGCCCGTTCGCCACCGCCATCGGCCAGGAGGCCGGGGGACTGGACGTCGGCCTGGTCTGGGAGGCGGGCGACGACCCCGCCTCGGTCCTGCTGGTCCGCGCCGACAGCGGCATCGAGTCCGTCGACGACGTCGCCGGGCACCAGGTCGCCTTCGTCGACGCCGGGTCCACCACCGGGCACTTCATGCCCAGGGCCCTGCTCGCCGAGGCGGGCCTGGAGGCGGACGAGGACTACGAGATGACCTTCTCCGGCGGCCACGACTCCGGCCTCCTCGCGCTCTCCCAGGGCGGGGTCGACGTCGCGGCCACCTCGTACATGCTCGTCGAGACCTTCACCGAGGCCGGGCTCATCGACCCCGAGGAGGTCGTCGTCCTCGCCGAGAGCGACCCCATCCCGGTCGGCGGCACCATCGTCTTCTCCGAGGACGTCGACCCCGGGGTCCGCGCCGCCATCGTCGAGGGCCTGCCCGGCGGGGTCGAGGGACTGGCGGGGATGGAGCAGATCTTCGGCGGCCAGGAGGTCATCGCCGACCCCGGCCCCGAGGTCTTCGCCCCGCTGCTCGCCGTCGCCGAATCGGTCGGCCTCAGCCTGGAGGACATCCGATGACCGCGCTGGACTCCGCGGTTCCGGCGGGCGGCCCGGACACCGCCCCCGGCCCCGCCCCGGTCGTCGACGTCTCCGGCCTCACGGTGGTCTACGACACCGCCCCGGTCCTGGACGGCGTCGACCTCACCCTGGTCCCCGGCGAGGTGGTCGCCCTGCTCGGCCACAGCGGATCGGGCAAGTCGACGCTCATGCGGGCCCTGACCGGCATGGCCCCCGTCACCGGCGGCCGGGTCCACGTGGCCGACCGGGACGTCACCGCCCTGCGCGGACGCGGACTGCGCGCGCTGCGCGCCGACGTGGGCCACATCTTCCAGCACTTCCACCTGGTACCGCGGCTGTCGGCCCTGGCCAACGTCCTCGCCGGCGGGCTGCACGCGGCCGGCCCGGCCTCGCACATCGGCCTGTTCTCCCGGGAGCAGCGCACCCGGGCGCTGTCCCTGCTCGACCGGGTCGACCTGCTGGCCCAGGCCCGGCAGCAGGCCCGCACCCTCTCCGGCGGCCAGCAGCAGCGCGTGGCCATCGCGCGCGCCCTGATGCAGGACCCCCGGCTCATCCTCGCCGACGAACCCGTCGCCTCCCTGGACCCCCGCCTGGCCGGGAACGTCCTCGGCCTGCTGTCCGACCTGGCCCGCGAACGCGGCGTCCCGGTCCTGGTCAGCCTGCACGTCGTCGCCCTGGCCAGGCGCTACGCCGATCGCGCCGTGGGCCTGAGAGAGGGCCGCGTGGTCGTCGACATCCCCGCCGCGGACGTGGACCGCGCGGCGGTACGCGGGATCTACGGGGCCGACACCGAGTTCGGCACCGACGAGGAGGAGAGGCCGTGACCGCCCCGACCACCCCGCCCCCCGCCCGGGACACCGGGCTGCCCGAGGAGGCGCGCCGCCTGGCCGCCCCCTGGCGGCCGCCGGGGGTGAAGGGGGCCCTGACCGCCGTCATCGTCGCCGCCGCCGTGTTCTGGTCCGCCTCCGGCGCGGGCTTCAGCGCCACCGCGCTCATCGAGGGGGCGCCCGCCATGGGCTCCTTCCTCTCCCGCATGTGGCCGCCCGACTTCGGCAAGGCCGCCACCATCGTCGAACTGCTCGTCGAGACCCTCCAGATGGCGGTCATCGGCACACTGCTCGGCGCCCTGCTCTCCCTGCTGCTGAGCTTCGCCGCCGCGGGCAACATCGCGCCCCGCCCGGTCTACCTCGCGGCCCGGTTCGTCCTCAACGCCCTGCGGTCCGTCCCCGAGCTCATCTTCGCGCTGATGTTCGTCTCCGCCGTCGGGCTGGGCCCCTTCGCGGGGATCCTCGCGCTCACCGTGGGATCGGTGGGCACCATCGCCAAGGTGTACGCCGAGGCCATCGAAGCGGTCGACCCCGGTCCGGTGGCCGCCCTGCGCTCGTCGGGGGCCGCCCCGGGCCAGGTCATCGCCTTCGGGATGCTGCCCCAGGCCGCTCCCCTGCTCACCTCCTACACGCTGCTGCTGTTCGAGGGCAACGTCCGCGGCGCCACCATCCTCGGCCTGGTCGGTGCCGGGGGCATCGGCCTGGAGCTGACCACGGCCCTGCGCCTGTACGACTTCGGACACCTGCTCGCGATCGTGATCGGCATCGTCCTGCTGGTCACCGTCATCGACCGGTTCAGCGCCGCCGTCCGGGCCCGGCTGACCGCCTGATCCCCGCACCCGATCGGAGAACGCCCGTGCACACCGCCACCGCCCCGGCCCCCGGGGCCCCCGTCAACTTCCGCGACCTGGGCGGGGTCCCCGTCCCCGGCGGACGACTCCGCCCCGGCCTGGTCTTCCGCAGCGACGACCTGGCCACCGCCCCCGCCGGCTTCGTCCGGGACGCCTGCGCCCGGCACGGCATCGGACACGTCCTCGACCTGCGCTCGGCCGCCGAGGCCGCACACACCGGGCGTGGCCCGTTCGCCGACCCGGCGGTCACCGGCCGCGCGGTCGCCTACCACCACGTCCCCCTGACCGTCGACACCGACCCGGACCCGCTCTCCCCGCCCGCCGACCCGCGGGAGGTCGGTGTCCTCTACGCGGACATGGCCGACCGGTCGGCGCCCGCCCTCGCCGTCCTGCTGACCCTCATCGCCGTGACCGACCGCCCGGCCGCCTTCCACTGCGCGGCGGGCAAGGACCGCACCGGGGTCCTCGCGGCCCTCGTCCTCACCGCGCTGGGGGCCGACCCCGGCCACATCGCGGACGACTACGCTCGTACCGAGGACGCGCTCCCCGCGCTCCACCGCCGCCTGTCCGCGTCCGCCGGCGCGTTCGCCGGGCTGTCCCCCGAGACCGCCCGACGGCTGGCGGAGAGCCCGATGGCCCGCGCCCCGCGCGAGAGCATGCTCGCCTTCCTGGAGACCGCGGCGGACCGCCACGGGGGAGACCCCCTGGGCGGGGTGCGCGCGGCCGGACTCGACGACTCCGTCGTCCACCGGCTGCGCACCCGCCTGGTCGGGGAGGAGTGAGGGGCGCCCCGCACGCGAACCGAGACCGGACCCCGCCCCGGCGGGGTCCGGCACCGCCACGAGAGGAACCCGGTGTCCGAACGGAACGAACGCCGCCCAGGCCGCCCGCGCGAGGAGTCGGCCGAGCGGGCCCTGCTGGAGGCGACGGTCGGCCTGCTCCTGGAGCACGACGACCCGGGGCGGGTGACCATCACCGCCATCACCGAGCGGGCGGGCGTGGCCCGGGCCACCCTGTACCGCCGCTGGGACTCCCGGGAGGAGCTGATCGCGGCGGCCCTGGACACCGTGCGCGAGGTGCCGCGCATCCCCGACACCGGCGACCTCGCCGCCGACCTGGAGGTCTGGTACGGACCCCAGACCGTGAGCGAGGACCCCGAGGCGCTCCGCCTGATCCGGGCCCGCGTGGTGCAGACCCTCAACAGCCCCGAACTGCGCCGGGTGTACTGGGACCGTTACGTCAGCGTCCGCCGCGAGCCCCTGCTGGCACGCCTGCGCGCCGAGGTCGCCCGGGGCGGCCTGCCCGGGGACACCGACGTGTCGGCCTTCGCCGAACTCCTGTCCGGTGTCGCCTACTACCAGTTCCTGGTGCGCCCCGACGACGGCCGCCACCTGGAGCGGATGCGCGCCGCCGTCCGCCTGCTCACGGGCCGGCCGGCCGAGGGCGACCCGGCCACGGCCGACGGAACCGGGTGTGGAAGGCTGCCGGGGTAGACGCCCCCGATCAGTGAGGTCCCATGGACATCCTTCTCCGAGACGCCACCATGACCACGGCGATCTTCGGGTTCTTCGCCGCCGCCTGGTTCGGGTGGGCCCAGGAGCGGCCCCCCGCGGGCCCGGCCAAGTGGTGGCTGGGCGCAGGCTCGTCGGTGGGCATGCTCCTGGCGGTCGCCGGGGGAGTGCTGTCCTGGCTGAACTGGGACTCGGGGTCGGTGCTGGGCGAGGGCTCGGGGATGACCCTGTACCTGATCATCCTCGGCATCGAGTTCGGCGCCGCCCTGGCAGGGGTGCTGGTGCTGCTGGCGATGGGCCGCCGCGAGTACTTCGCGCCGTGGATCTGCCTGGTGGTCGGCGTGCACTTCTTCCCGATGGCGCCGGTCCTGGACAACGTTCTGCTGTACCCGCTCGCGGTGTGGCTGACCCTGTGGCCGTTCCTCGCCGTGCGCTGGGCCGACCGCCGGGACCTCGCCCACAGCTTCACCACCGGCGTCGGCGCCGGCCCGGCGCTGCTGCTGACCGCCCTCCCGGCACTGGTCGCGGCCCTGGCCGGTCTCTGACCCGCCCCGCGCGCACGGGGCGGGCACACGGGCGCCAGGGCGCATTCGGCGGAGCGTTCCGGGCCCGCCCGTCGCCCGCCGCCGCCCTCAACGGGCGCCTTCGGCGCGGTACTTCCGCGGAGCCGCGAGGTCGCCTCTCGCTGCGCCGCCCGCGCTCGGACGGCGACCCCCCGGGCCGGCCTCGCCGGTCGTCTCGCCAGAGATCGTCTGACGGCCGCTCCCGGCACTCGGCGCAAGCGCCGAGCCGCACGAAGGCAGCGGAGCCGCGAGGCCGCCTCTCACCGCGCCGCCCGCGCTCGGACGGCGAACCCCCGGGCCGGCCTCGCCGGTCGTCTCGCCAGAGATCGTCTGACGGCCGCTCCCGGCACTCGGCGCAAGCGCCGAGCCGCACGAAGGCATCCGCCGAACACTCCCTAGCCGGGCTTGCGGGCCGCGGCGACGAGGTGGACGCCGACGTAGTCGTCGGACTCGGTGGCGCGCAGCTCCATCTCGACCAGCCGGTTCATCGAACGCGGGTCGCGGGCGAGCATCATCTCCACCGTGGACGCCGACAGCACCGTGCGGGGCTTGATCCACTCCAGTTCCAGGCCCGCCTCGGTGAGGGTGTCGGTGAGCTGCTCGGCGGTGAAGCAGCGGGTGATGGACCCGTCCGGCCAGGGCACCAGCAGGACGTCGGCGCTGGGCGCGTGGCTCAGCTCGGGCCAGCAGTCCTGTTCGGCGAGCAGGGCCATGCCCAGCACCACCGAGTCGACGCACAGCAGGATCCGGCCGCCGGGCCGCAGCACCCGGGCGATCTCGGCCACCGACTCCTCGGTGGCCAGCTGCCGGGACAGCACGCGGTTGTCGGCGATCACCCCGTCGAAGCTCTCGGCCGCCAGGAAGCGCAGGAACGCCGCGTCCCCCACGACCTGGCGCAGCCGCCCGTGCCGGGCCGGGCGGGGCACCGCGGCGCGCCTGTTGACCAGCCGCAGCGGTCGGTGCACCGCCGAGTCCATGGAGGGCAGCAGGGCGACCACGTCGTGCCCCGCGGCGACGGCGCGCGGGGTGCCCTGGTAGTCCGGGCTGGACAGGTCCAGCAACCGGGAGGGGGCCTCCGGGAGCCAGCGGGCGATCTGCGCCTCGGCGACGGCCCAGTAGAACCGCCAGTAGTCGGAGAGCCGGTCGGGGGTGGCGAACTGGGCCGCCGGTGACCGGGGGCGGTCGGAGGCCGGAGTCGAGGACGGTCGCACGTGCACTCCTCTCCCATCCTTCAAAAGGTCTTACCCGCACTCTGCCATGCCTCACCTCCTCTGACGCGTCCGATCGGTGAAGTTCCGCCGGGGAAGGGACCTTCGGCCCGCGCCCGGTCCGGAATCAGTGGGCGGTGACCGTTGTTGTGACCGAACACCGTGACCGGGGAGGGCCCCGGTTCCACCGCCATCAGGGATTTTCCGAGGAGGACCGCCAGACCATGCCGATCGCCGGTGCGTGCCTCGAACGCGAGGAGGCGTTGTCCACGCCACGTGGTGCCGATGCGCGGCCCCGGGCCGGGGAACCGTATCTTGGAGGTACGGATTTCCCAGCCGGGACCAGTGCGAGGAGGCCGACAGGCTTGGATCAGGGCCAGGAGACAGCCGAGGAGCGGGAAGAGCGCTTCGAGAGGGACGTGCTTCCCTTCCTCGATCAGCTCTACTCCGCGGCGCTGCGCATGACCCGCAACCCCGCCGACGCGGAGGATCTCGTCCAGGAGACCTTCGCCAAGGCGTTCGGTTCGTTCCACCAGTTCAAGGAGGGGACGAACCTCAAGGCGTGGCTGTACCGCATTCTCACCAACACCTTCATCAACTCCTACCGCAAGAAGCAGCGCGAGCCGAAGCAGGCCGGCACCGAGGACGTCGAGGACTGGCAGCTGGCGCAGGCCGCCTCGCACACGGCGGCGGGCCTGAAGTCCGCCGAGGCCGAGGCGTTGGAGCACCTCCCCGACAGTGACGTCAAGCGGGCGCTCCAGGAACTGCCGGAGGACTTCCGGATCGCGGTCTACCTCGCCGACGTCGAGGGCTTCGCCTACAAAGAGGTGGCCGAGATCATGGGGACGCCGATCGGGACGGTCATGTCCCGGCTGCACCGGGGGCGTCGCCAGCTCCGGTCCCTCTTGGAGGAGTACGCGGTCGACCGCGGGTTCCTTCCCGCGGTGCGCGCCACGGCCGGCGCGGCCGCCTCCGGATCGTCCGCGGGCGGGCGGGGTCAGGACGGGTCGGATCGAGGAGATCGGCGATGAGCGGCCAGGGTCGGCACGGGGACACCCCGTGCAGTGAGGTGCTCGACAAGCTCTACACGTACATCGACGGGGAGCTGGAAGAGAACAACTGCGAGCAGATCAGGCGGCACCTGGACGGGTGCGACCCCTGTCTGGAGGAGTACGGGCTGGACGAGGCGGTGAAGAAGCTCGTCGCCAAGCACTGCGGATGCGACCCTGTCCCGCTGGATCTGCGGGACAAGGTGCTGGGCCGGCTCGCGCAGGCCCGGGACGAGCAGGCGGCCCACGAGACGGCGGGGCCCGGAACGTTCACCTGAGCCGCGCACGGACGCGGTCCCCACCCGGACCCGGTTCTTTTTTCGGAGGACCGGAACGCCCCGAGGCGGAAGCTGGAATTCCAGCTTCCGCCTTTTTGTCGTATTCTAGGTATTTCTTGATTCTTGTCATGTGATGCGGCCTTGGTGTGCTTTTGCTCCATTTCTTGGGAATGGTTCCACGGGTTCCCCTATGGTGTGGGGGTTTTTGGTCACGGACTTTCCGGGTGACGCCTTCGTCCTCTCCTGCGACACGCCCGGCCCCGTTCGCTCGCCGCGGTCTGTGATCGACTCGGAATGATTTTTCCCGCAGGGGAGAAGGGCGCTCGTGTGCGGTCACTTTGTGTAGTCGGTGCTGATGGCCTTCTCAGAGGGTTGCCAGGCAAGGGGGCTCAGGTGTCGGTCTTCCGCGATCGCGGCGCCGAAGATGTCGATCACTGAGAGTAGTCGCCCGGAGTTGCTAATTGAATTAGTAATTCCATATCTCGGAACTTCGCATGCCCTTCGGGGTGCAAGGCGCCGATGGTTCGGGTTGTGGGGAATCCGGGTGCCTTCAGGGCCCGTTAAACTGGACGCCATATCCAACGAATGGGGTAATTTACGCGGCGTGCCCGGGGAAAAGGCGGCATGCCGTTCAGGGGAGAGGGGACGACGATGTTCATGGCTCTGCTTCACACCGCTGCCGCGGCGATCCTGGCCGCTTCCTCCTTCACCGGATGGTCCTGGTGGTAGAACAGAACCGGTGAAACCATGACAGTCCGGTCGTCGCTGGTGGGAGGTGAACGAGAGTGCGGGCTCTTCCCGGGGGCGCGCGTGTCTACGTCGGGATCATCGTTGTCAGTGCTGTCACCATCTTGCTCATCGGGCCCTATACGGGCATAGATCTACAGACGCTCATCGTCGTGGCGCTGCTGTTCGTGGTCGCCGAGTCGATCAGTACGAGCGTCGGGTCGGGCGGCAAGGCGGGGATGTCACCGAGTTCGGCGGTCTCACTGGCCGCGGTGGTCCTCGTCGGTCCGGTGGGGGCGGCGCTGGTCGGTTTCGCCTCATGCTTCGCGGTCCGCAGGCTGGCCCCGGTCAAACGGGCCTTCAACGGGGCGCAGTTCGCACTCGCGGCGTTCGCGGCCGGACACGTCTATCTGCTGTGCGGTGGCGTGGTCGGAGAACTCGGCCGGGAGGACTTCCCGGCCGTGGTCCTCCCCTACGTCGCCGCGGTCCTGGCCCACTCCGCCGTCAACTCGCTGCTGGTGGGGGTCCTGTTCTGGACGCTCGGCCAGGTCCGCCCGCGCGGGCGCGGCAGGTTCAACTGGCGGCCCCTGGTGGCGGTCGAGCTGTCCTCGATGGGCTACCAGATGCTCGGCCTGGCCATCGCGGCGGTCTGGGGCGGCGTGGGGATCGTCGCGCCGCTGCTGGTCCTGCTGCCGCTGTTCATCGCCCGCTGGGCGTTCGCGCAGCAGGTCGACGAGGCCCGGGCGCACGAGGCCACCCTGGCCACGCTCTGCCAGGCGGTGGAGACCAAGGACTACTACACGCGCGGCCACTGCATGCGCGTCGCCGAGGGCGCGGCCATGATCGCCCGCGAACTGGGCATGTCGGCCGAGCGGGTGCAGAAGATCCGTTACGCGGGGATGCTGCACGACATCGGCAAGCTCGGCGTGCCCACGAAGGTGTTGCAGAAGACCGGCAAACTCACCGACGAGGAGTACGCCGCCATCAAGCTGCACCCCACCCGCGGCTACGAGATCGTCCGGGAGATCGGCTTCCTGGACGAGGCGCTGGCCGGGATCCGGCACCACCACGAGCGCCTCGACGGCCGCGGCTACCCGATGGGGCTGGTGGGGATGGAGATCCCCGAGTCCGCCCGCATCATCAGCGTCGCCGACGTCTTCGACTGCCTCACCTCCACGCGCTCCTACCGCAAGGCGTGGTCGGTGGAGGACGCCATCGTCGAACTGCGCGCCTGCGCGGGCACCCAGTTCGACCCGCGCATGGTGGAGGCCCTGGTCCGCGCCGTGGAGCGCGAGGGCTGGGAGACGCCCGACATCGCCGAGCCGCCGGGCGGCTGCTACGGCTCGGCCGCGGCGGAGGCCGCCTCCCTGGAGGACGAGGCGGCCGCCGTGCCCGACCCGGGCACCGAGGTCTCCGAACCCGCGGCCGTGTCCGCCGAGGAGCGGGCGGTGCCGGCGCCCGCCGAGGGCGCCGCCCCGACGACGGCGCTGTCCACGGGGACCGCGACGGGCGGTCGGGACCGGTGATGACACAACGGCAGACGGAGGGGCCGCCCCCGCGGCGGCCGGTGGGTCCCGAGGGCGGCGCGCTCAGCCACCAGCGCCGGAGCGGGCCGGTCTGGCGGACGCCCCGCCCGGTGCGCGCCCTGCTGGTGGCGGTGGTGGGCGCGGCCTCGCTGGCCTCCCTGGTGTGGACCTCGGCCACCGGGTTCGTCGAACCCTATGTGGCCCTGTGCTTCTGCCTGGTCATCGCGGTCGGCGAACTGGTGCGGATCACCCTGCCCGGCCACCGGGAGGTCGCGCCGATCGCCTCGGCCGGGGCGGTCGGGTACGCCTTCCTGCTGAACCTGGGGGAGGGGCCCTCGGACCACTCGCCCTGGCAGGTGGTGGCGGTGGTCGCCTGCGGCGTGGCGGTGGGGGAGCTGCCGCACATCGCGGTGGGCCGCGCCCCCCGGGTGGAGGACGTCGCCCGCCGGGTGCTCTCCGCCGGGCTGCTGGCCATCGGCTTCCGCCCCATCGCCGAACAACTGGGGCTGTCGGGGCCGTCGGTGACGGCGAGCCTGCTCATGTTCACCCTGGTGCTGACCGTGTGGGCGGTGGACGCCCTGCTGGCCGCGGTGCTGCGCGCCGAGCGGCTGCGCACCCGGCTGCGGGTCGCGGCCGGCGACGAGATGCGCGCCCAGTTCGCCTCGGGCATGGCCATCGGCTCCAGCGGTGTGCTCATCGCGCTGTCCTGCACCGTCACCGGCCTGGCCGGGCTGCTGGTGTTCAGCGCCCCGCTGCTGGTGGCGCAGGTGGCCTTCCGCAGACACGCCGAGGTGCGCCGCACCTACCTGGAGACGGTGCGCGCGCTGTCGCGGGTCACCGAGGTCGGCGGATACGTGGAGAACGGGCACTCGCGCCGGGTCAGCCACCTGTCCCACCTGGTCGCCTGCGAGCTGGGCCTGGCCGAGGCCGACCTGTTGGAGCTGGAGTACGCGGCGCTGATGCACGACATCGGCCAGCTGTCGCTGCGCGAGCCCATCGCGGGCGGGGCGACCGTGTTGGCCTCGCCCCGCGAGCAGCGGCGCATCGCCGAGCTGGGCGCGGGGATCATCCGGGAGACCGGGGTGCTGGACTCGGTCGCCGAGACGGTCCGCCGCCAGTGCGAACCGGTCACCGGCGACGGTGACGAGGGCGTGCCGCCGCTGGGCAGCCGGATCATCAAGGTCGCCAACGCCTTCGACGACCTGGTGGGCGAGAACGGCGACGCCGAGCGCCGGGAGGCCGTGCTGGACCGGTTGCGCATGGATGCGGGCACCGAGTACGACCTACAGGTGGTGGAGGCCCTGGCCACGGTCCTGGGTCGCGGTCGGCCGTACGGTGCGTGACCCGCGCGGTGGACGCGGCACGGCCGCCCGCCGGCGGGCGTTGGTCGGTCGGGTGAGCGGAGGCCGTCGGGTGGTGGAGGCCCTGGCCACGGTCCTGGGTCGCGGTCGGCCGTACGGTGCGTGACCCGCGCGGTGGACGCGACACGGCCGCCCGCCGGCGGGCGTTGGTCGGTCGGGTGAGCGGAGGCCGTCGGGTGGTGGAGGCCCTGGCCACGGTCCTGGGTCGCGGTCGGCCGTACGGTGCGTGACCCGCGCGGTGGACGCGGCACGGCCGCCCGCCGGCGGGCGTCAGTCGGTCGGGGGACGCAGACGCGTGACGAACTTGTAGCGGTCGCCCCGGTACAGCGAGCGCACCCACTCCACCGGGTGCCCGTCCCGGTCGAAGCTGTGCTGGCAGTGCAGCACCAGCGGCAGGCCCACGTCCACACCGAGCAGCCGGGCCTCGTTGGGGGTCGCCAGGACGGTCTCGATGGACGCCTCCGCCTCGGCCAGCGAGACGTCGTAGGCACTCGCCAGCGCCTCGTACAGCGAGGCGTAGCGGTCCAACTGCCGACGCAGGCCGGGGAAGCGCCGGGCGGCCAGGTGGGCGGTCTCCACGGCCATCGGCTCACCGTTGGCCAGCCGCAGCCGCTCGATGCGCAGTACCCGCCCGCCGGAGCGGATCGCCAGCAGCTCGGCGAGCTGGTCGTCGGCGTTGATGTAGCTCACGTCGAGGATGCGGGTGGCCGGGTGCAGGCCGTGCGAGCGCATCTCCTGCGTGTAGCTGGTCAGCTGGAGCACCTGGGCGACCTTGGGCTTGGCCACGAACGTGCCCTTGCCCTGGATGCGCAGCAGCCGCCCCTCCACGACCATCTCGGTGAGCGCCTGGCGAACGGTGGTGCGCGAGGTTCCGAACTGGGTGGCCAGTGCCCGCTCGGGGGGCACCGGGTTGCCCGCCGGCATCGCCTCGATCAGTTCCAGGAGCTGCTTCTTCACCTGGTAGTACTTCGGTACCCGGGGGTTGCCGTCCAGCGTGCCCTGACCGGTCATCACTCTCCTCCACGTTCGGCCGCGCCCGAATTGGTGTGGACCACTGGTAGAGCGCGTACCTCTTGAGTATGCACTCCTTCATGGGATGATTTGTGAGTGCCTCACCTCAGTGATCTCATCAGGCGACAGACGTCCCTCAAGCAGGCCGATCTGGAGTGGATCCACTCCCTCGTGTCCGATTGGCAACTGTTGGCCGACCTCTCCTTCGCAGACCTGGTGCTGTGGGTACGGTTGCGCGAGGACGACGGCTGGGTGGCCATCGCGCAGATGCGCCCCACCACCGGCCCCACCGCGTTCCAGGACGATCTGGTGGAGACCGTTCTCTACGACGATATGACGGATGTCACATCGCGTACCGCGCCCCGGGTCGTGGGCCGGCGGGCGCTCATCGACCGGGCCTGGCACGAGGGCCGTATCTGCCGCGACGGCGACCCGGACTGGTCGGGCGGGGTCCCGGTGCGCGAGGAGACCATTCCGGTGCGCCGGGAGGGCAACCTCATCGCGGTCATCCAGCGCAGCACCAACCTCAGCTCCGCCCGCACCCCCAGCCGTCTGGAGCTCACCTACCTCCAGAGTGCGGGCGACCTGGCGCAGATGATCGCCGAGGGCGTGTTCCCGTTCATCGACCAGGGCCCGCTCATGGTGCGCTCGCCGCGCGTCGGCGACGGTCTGCTGCGCCTGGACCAGAACGGCGAGGTCGTCTACGCCAGCCCCAACGCCCTGTCGGCCTACCGGCGGCTGGGGCTCACCGCCGACCTGGTGGGCGCCCGCCTGGACCGCATCACCCTGGAGCTGGCGGCGCCGGGGGAGGCCCGCGACGAGAACCTCACCTACACGGCGGGCGGCCGGGCGCCGCAGGAGGCGGAGGTGGAGGCGCGCGGGGTCACCGTGCAGCTGCGCGCGATCCCGCTCATCATCGACGAGGTGCGCATCGGCGCCCTGGTGATGGTCCGCGACGTCACCGACCTGCGCCGCCGTGAGCGCGAGCTGATGACCAAGGACGCCACCATCCGGGAGATCCACCACCGGGTCAAGAACAACCTTCAGACGGTGGCGGCCCTGCTGCGGCTACAGGCGCGGCGGCTGGACGTGCCCGAGGCGCGGGCGGCACTGGACGAGGCGGTGGGCCGGGTCGGTTCCATCGCCATCGTCCACGAGATGCTGTCGCACACCCCCGATGAGGTCGTGGACTTCGACGACATCGCCGACCGGGTCATCCAGATGGCGGCGGAGGTCTCCTCCACGTCCGCGGGCAGCACCGTGGTGCCGCGCCGGGTGGGCGGGTTCGGCCTGCTCAACGCCCTGGTGGCGACGCCGCTGTCGATGGTGCTGGCGGAGCTGGTGCAGAACGCCGTGGAGCACGGCCTGGGCCAGGGGCCGGGATCGATCGAGGTGCGGGTGCGCCGGTTCGAGGGCGGCCCGGGGTACACGGGTGCGGGAAGTCTGGAACTGGCCGTGTCCGACGACGGCGGTGGCCTGCCGGAGGACTTCGACCTGGAGGGCACCACGAGCCTGGGGTTGCAGATCGTGCGGACCCTGATCGTGGGCGAGCTCGGGGGGACTCTGGCCATCAAGCCCAAGGAGAACGGCGGGACCGAGGTGGCGATCACCCTGCCGCTGGACCGGGAAGAGGCGTCGTTGCCCTGACGGAAGGCACGAGGGCGCCCCGCTGCGCCGGGCGGGGACCCTTCGGAGCCGCTTCCGGCCGTTGACCGGGGGGCGGCGTCGCCGCGTCGGATCAGCCGCGTACCATCGGACGGTGGGAGATGCCCCGCCTCTTCTTGATCAGGCGGCGCTCGTCCTCGCTGGTGCCTCCCCAGACACCGCCGTCCTGACCGCTCTCCAGAGCCCAGTTCAGGCAGGCGGAGCTGACCGGGCAGCGGTGGCACACGGCCTTGGCCTCTTCGATCTGCATCAGGGCCGGGCCGAAATTGCCGATGGGGAAGAAGAGTTCGGGGTCTTCGTCACGGCAGGCTGCGTTGTGGCGCCAGTCCATGCGGTCCACTCCTCATGTCGAGGTCCGGGGGCTTGTGAAGATTTTCACGAACACTGCACGGCGGGCGCCCGATGGATGGGTCCCACCGGTGTGGTCCGGCCACGGGTTCATCCCGCGGCCACATGGGAAACGCCCAAATTAACTCGCCCGTAACTCGCGGCGATATCTTGAGCGTGGCAGGCCCGCCCCCCGGCGTGCAAGGGCTCTCGGGGTCAAAGGTCCCGTAAGGCATGTCGCATGCGTCACAGTGCCGTTGAATGGCCGCGACACCGACAATTAACAGACGATTCGTAATGCCTTCGGTACGGAATGGAAGTTGACCTCTTCCCGCTCTCCGAGGTACTCACCGTCGATTTGGAACGCCCGCGGATGGGATGACGTGATCCGCAGCGTCTCCTGATCGTGCCAGGTCAGATAGCCGTCGCCGCGGGCGGGCAGCCCTTTGGGGAAGAACATCTGCGAAAGAATCCACCCCGTGAGCGGGTGGCCGGCCTGGGTGAGCGCGAAAGCGTCCAGCCCCAGCTCGAAACGGGAGGAGGGGGTGGGCTGGAGCGGCAGCGCGCCCGCGTAAGTCCACGGCGTGGTGTTGGTGACGAGAGCGAAATAGACGTCGTTCACCTCGCCCTCGCGGGTCTGCACTCCCAGTGAGGGATCGCGGATATCGCCGCCGAAGAACAGCTTGACCGCGACCTCCGCGTACAGCGCCGGGGTCGCCCTGCGCCCGTTCGCCCGCTCGTGCTCCACCCGCTGGACCACGTCCGCGTCCCAGCCGAACCCGGCGCAGAAGGTGAAGTAGCGGTCGTCCCGGTCGCTGGTGATCCGCCCCAGGTTGATCTCGCGCTCCCGGCCCGACCGCAGCGCCTCCAGGATCGTCCCGGTGGCCTCCACCGGGTCCCCGGGCACTCCCAGGGCGCGGATGAAGACGTTGGCGCTGCCGCCGGGGATGACCGCGTAGCGCGGTCGCTTCACTCCCGGCGGCGTGGCCAGCAGGCCGTTGACGACCTCGTTGACGGTGCCGTCTCCGCCCAGGCTCAGCACCAGGTCGTACCCGTCGGCGGCCGCATCGCGGGCCAGTTCGACCGCGTGGTCGCGGTACTCGGTCTCGGCGACGGTCACGTCCAGCTCCGACGCCAGGGCGCCCAGGATCACCTCGCGGGTCCGCGATGTGGTCGTGGTCGCCTGGGGGTTCACGATGAAAAGGGCGCGCACACGGCCAGTGTAGGGCCATCCGGTGCGCCCCCGGCGATCCGGGAGCGCCGGGGGCGCCGGGCGCGGCGGCCCGCAGCGGGCGGGGCGGGAACGGGGCGGATCAGGGCCGGGATAACCTCGAAAGGTGTCTTCCGAGGTCTCTTCCCGCCCGTTCACCGTCGTCGCAGCAGCAGCGCTGGAGGCGCTGATCGGGCTGGCCGCCGGCATCGGCGGGCTCTACAGCATGTTCACCGCGGTCACCGGCCGCACCGGCGAACTGGACAGCGCCCTGCCGCTCACCGTCATCGGGCTGGGGGTGGCGGCGCTGCTGGTCTTCGTCGCCCAGGGCCTGTGGCGGCTCAAGGAGTGGGCGCGCACACCGGTCTTCGTCACGCAGATCTTCCTCGGCGTGGTGGCGTACTACATGTTCACCAGCGGCCAGTACCTGATCGGCGCCGTGCTGGCGGCCGTGGCGGTGGCCGCCTCGGCGGCGGTGCTCTCGCCTCCGACGACCGCGGCCCTGTTCCCCGGTGAGTGGGGAGAGAAGAAGGATCGGTGAGCCGCGGCCGTCGGTGCGCGTCAGTCGTCGGTGGTCAGGGCCTGTCGCAGCTGGGCCAGCGTGCGCGCCAACAGGCGCGACACGTGCATCTGCGAGATGCCGAGTTCCTGGGCGATCTGCGACTGGGTCATGTTCCCGAAGAACCGCAGCAGCAGGATCCGCTTCTCCCGGGGCGGGAGCTGCTCCAGGAGCGGCTTGAGCGACTCCCGGTACTCCACACCCTCCAGGGATTCGTCCACGATCCCCAGCGAGTCGGCCACCGCGGGTGCGTCCTCGTCGCCGCTGTCCGGCGCGTCCAGCGACACCGTCGAGTAGGCGTTGGCGGACTCCAGGCCCTCCAGCACCTCCTCCTCGGTCATCTGCAAATGCACCGCCAGCTCGGCGACCGTCGGCGAGCGCCCCTCGCGCTGCGACAGGTCGCTGACCGCCTTGGTCAGTGAGAGCTTCAGCTCCTGGAGACGCCGGGGGACCCGGACGGCCCACCCCTTGTCCCGGAAGTGGCGCTTGATCTCACCGACGATGGTCGGTGTGGCGTAGGTGGAGAACTCCACCCCCCGCTCCAGGTCGAACCGGTCGATCGACTTGATCAGCCCGATCGTGGCGACCTGGGTGAGGTCGTCCAGCCACTCCCCCCTGTTGCGGAACCGGCGGGCCAGGTACTCCACCAGTGGCAGGTGGAGTTCCACGAGCTCGTCACGGATCCTGCGCCGCTCCTCGGAATCGGCGTCGAGTTCGTTGAGGCGTTCGAACAGCGCTCTCGCGCGCGCCCGGTCGGGCACCGCGTGCTCGGTCTTCGCGGTCAGAGCGGGCCCCCTTTCGCTCACGCCGGCTCCAAGGTGCCACGGCGTTTGTACAGGACGATGGAGACACGGTCGTCGGGGCCGACCTCGGCGTCGACCTCTCCGGCCAGGGCGGACAGTACCGTCCAGGCGAAGGTGTCGCGTGCGGGAAGCCGGCCGTCGGCGGTGATCACCGAGACGGAGATGCGCATCCCGTCCGCGGCGAGCTCGAACTCGGTGGTCAGTTCCGTGCCGGGCAGCGCCTGGGAGAGGAGCATGGCGCAGGCCTCGTCGACACCGATCCTCAGGTCCTCGATCTCGTCGAGGGTGAAGTCGAGTCGGGCGGCCAGGCCCGCCGTCGCCGTGCGCAGGACGGACAGATATGCGCTGTCCGCAGGCATGTTGACGGTGACAGCGTCGCGTACACCGATGGCGTCGGCCATGGGCACGGCGGTTTCTTCGGTCACGTCCCTCCTTCGGGGGGCGAGGTTGCCGCTTGAATGCAATGTATCTCGTTTCACCCTGCCACTGACGCAGGGAGAAAGGATCGTGTCCGCGCGATCGGATCGAACGCGAGACGAACGGTCGTGATCAGGGGCTCGGGGAGCCCAGAGAGGTCAGGGCTTCGCCGTCCAGGCGGCGGACCGTCCACTCGCTCATGGGGCGCGACCCGAGCGCCTCGTAGAAACGGATGGACGGCTCGTTCCAGTCGAGCACGGACCACTCCAGGCGGGTGTGGCCCCGCTCCACGCAGATCCGCGCCAGGGTGCGCAGCAGCGCCAGGCCGTGCCCGCCGCCGCGGGCCTGCGGGCGCACGTAGAGGTCCTCCAGGTAGATCCCGTGCCTGCCGGTCCAGGTGGAGTAGTTGAGGAACCACACCGAGAAACCGACGGTGACGGGGACCCCGTCCGGTCCGGGTGCCTCGGCGATGTGCGAGAACACCTTGGGCTCGGGGCCGAAGAGCGCCGTGCGCAGGTCGTCCTCGGTGGCGACCGCCGCGTCCGGCTCCTTCTCGTACTCGGCCAGCTCCCGGATCATCGCGACGATCTCCGGGACGTCGTCGGGCACGGCGGGACGGATCATCGGATCACCTCGGTCGCGGAAGGAGACAGGGCCTCTTCCCAGCCTACGCGCACGCCGACGGGCGTCAGGGGCGGTGGGCGACCAACCGTTCGACCGTTCCGAACAACAGCCGGTCGTGGTGGCCGACCCGGAAACCCGCCTCGGCGGCCGCCTCGCGCGGCGCCCGCCGGGGGTTCTCACGGCGGCGTTCCCACAGGCGGGCGGGGAGGCGGGGGCGGCCGATCCGCTCCGCGGCCAGCAGCCGCCCGCCCGGCACCAGGACCCGGTACATCTCCCGCAGCGCCTCCTCCCGGCCGTCGACGGCGCCCAGGGCGAGCGTGCACACCACGGTCTCGAAGCTCTCGTCGGAGAAGTGCAGGGACCGGGCGTCGCCCTCGGCGAAGCGGGCGACCAGTCCCAGTTCCTCGGCGTGCTTGCGGGCCGAGGCCAGCGCCGCCGGGTCCGGGTCGATCGCGGTCAGCCGCACCTGGGGCGGGTAATAACGCAGGTTGGCGCCGCTGCCCACACCGACCTCCAGGGTGCGCTCGCGCGCCCCCGCGCACAGGATCTCCCGGGTGCGCCGCAGGGAGGGGCCCTCCCAGGGCTCCGCGCGCCCCGTCCACGGTCGCCGTACGTTCATGTCCTCGCCCGCTGTGCTCACCACCCCGACTCTGTGTCCCCTGCGGCCCCGGGTCAAGAGGTGGCGGCGCGTTTCTCCGGGAGAGGGCACGAAAAACGGGCGGCCCGCCCCCCACGGGGGAGCGGGCCGCCCGCGGGGTGGTTCACAGCACCTTGGACAGGAAGGCCCGGGTGCGCTCGTGCTGCGGGTTCCCCAGCACCTCGGCGGGGTCGCCCGCCTCCACGACCACGCCGTCGTCCATGAACACCAGGGAGTCGCCGACCTCGCGTGCGAACCCCATCTCGTGCGTGACGACCATCATGGTCATGCCGTTCTCGGCCAGGTCCCGCATCACGTCCAGGACCTCGCCGACCAGCTCCGGGTCCAGGGCGCTGGTGGGCTCGTCGAACAGCATCAGCGACGGCTCCATCGCCAGTGCGCGGGCGATCGCCACACGCTGCTGCTGGCCGCCGGAGAGCTGGTCGGGGTAGGCGGTGGCCTTGTCGGGCAGACCCACACGCTCCAGCAGGTCCAAGGCCTTGGCCGTGGCCTGGGCCTTGGGGACCCGCTTGACCTGCACCGGCGCCTCGATGATGTTGCCCAGCACGGTCAGGTGCGGGAACAGGTTGAAACGCTGGAACACCATGCCGATGTCGCTGCGCTGGGCGGCGACCTCGGTCTCGCGCAGCTCGTAGAGCTTCCCGCGCTTCTGCCGGTACCCCATCAGTTCGCCGTTGACCCACAGGCGTCCGGCGGTGAGCTTCTCCAAGTGGTTGACGCACCGCAGGAAGGTCGACTTGCCCGACCCCGAGGGGCCGATGATGCACATGACCTCGCCCCTCTCGACCTGGAGGTCGATGCCCTTGAGCACCTCCAGGCGGCCGAAGCTCTTGTGCACGTTCTCGGCGACCACGAGGGCGTCGGAGGGCAACTCGACGCCCTCGGGGGTCTCGATGACCGACTCGTTCTGCTCGCTCATCAGTGCGCCCCTCCGACGATGCGGTTGCGGATGCCGCCGTACTGGCCGGGGTTGAAGCGGCGTTCGATGAAGTACTGGCCGACCATCAGGACGCTGGTGATGGCCAGGTACCACAGGCACGCCGCCACCAGCATCGGGAAGATCTGGTAGGTCCGGGCGCCGATCGCCTGGAGCTGGTAGAACAGCTCGATCGTCACCGGGACGTACGCCAGCAGCGCGGTGTCCTTGAGCATCGCGATGGTCTCGTTGCCGGTGGGCGGGATGACCACCCGCATCGCCTGCGGCAGGGTGATGCGCCGCAGCACCTTGGACCGGCTCATGCCCAGGGCCTGGGCGGCCTCGGTCTGGCCCTTGTCGACCGACTGTAGGCCCGCCCGGATGATCTCGGCCATGTAGGCGCCCTCGGAGAGCGACAGCGCCATCAGGCCGGCGACGTAGCCGCTCAGCAGGGTGCGCGTGTCGATCTCGAAGAAGCGGGCGTCGCCTTCGAGGCCGAGCCAGGCCATCCAGTAGTTGTCGAACGGCAGGCCCAGCTCGATGGTCTGGTAGAGGATCGCCAGGTTGCCGAAGAGCACGGCCAGGACCAGGCGCGGCACGCCCCGGAAGAACCAGGTGTAGAGCCAGGAGACGGTGCTCAGCACCGGGTTCCCGGACAGCCGCATCACGGCCAGCACGATGCCCAGGACGATGCCGATGACCATCGACAGGACGGTCGCGCTGATCGTGACCCACACGCCTCGGACGACGGGGTCCGAGAACATGTGATCCACCATGAACGGCCAGTTGAAGGCGTCGTTCGTGAAGAGCATGTGCACGAACATCGATGCCAGGAGCAGGACGGCTCCGGCGGCGACCCACCGTTCGGGGTAGCGGACGGGGACGGCGGTGATGGGTTCGGCCGGTCGGCCCGGAGCCGGGGTGTTGCTCGGCTCCGGGCCGCCCACCGGTGAGGTCGGTGAGGTCACGGGTCGGACTTTCGCTCGGTGACGGACAGGGGAGGTCTTCCCTTACTCCGTGATGGCGGGGTTCACCTCGGCGGACTCCAGGCCGCCGGCCTCGACGCCCCACTCGGCCAGGACCTGCTCGTAGGTGCCGTCCTCGATCATGGCGTTGAAGGCGGCGGCGATGGCGTCGGCCAGCTCGGTGTCGTCCTGGTGGGTGAGGATGCCGTAGGGCGCGGCGGAGTACTGCTCGCCGATGAACTCCAGGACGCCCTCTCCGGTCTGCTCCAGGGCGTACGCCGAGGTGGGCATGTCGGCCAGGGAGGCGTCGTTGACGCCGGAGACCACCGTCTCGGTGGCCAGCGGCTGGTTCTCGAACTTCTGGATGGTGATGGGGTCCTCACCGGCGTCCACGCAGGCCTGGCTGCGGGCCTCGATGTCCTCGTCGTGGGTGGTGTCGGACTGCACCGCGATCCGCATGCCGCAGGCGTTGTCGGGGTCGACGTCCTGCGGGTTGCCCGCCTGGGCGAACCACTGGGTGCCGGAGGAGAAGTAGGAGACCATGTTGACCTGCTCCATGCGCTCCTCGGTGATGGTGAAGGAGGAGGAGCCGAGGTCGTAGGTCTCGGTGTCGACGCCGATGATGATGGAGTCGAAGGTGGTGGGCTCCCACTGGGCCTCCAGGCCGAGCTTGCCCAGGGCGGCCTCCAGCAGGTCGACGTTGAAGCCCAGGACGGTCTCGCCGTCGGCGTCCAGGAACTCGCCGGGCGGGTAGGACGCCTCCACACCGATCGTCACGGAACCGGCTTCGGCGATGTCGGCGGGGACCAGGGCGGCCAGCTCCTCGTCGACCTCGACGGTGGGCGCCTCGGGCGTCGCGCCCTCGTCGTCCGCCGGGTCGGAACCACCGCAGGCGCTGAGGGCGAGGACACCGGCCAGTGCGAGGGCGCCGACGGAGAAGGGCGCGGACAGGGGCTTGTGCAGGGCCATCGTGAATCTCCTCCTGGAGCACGAAGTGCCTGGTCGGAGTCGGGTTCGCGGCCCCTTCACCCGAACCAAAGCGACATACGGTGCGATATGTGGCAAATGTTGATACGTCGGTGACGTCCTATCGTGCCGACCCTGCGATTTTCCTGCGGTCACCGTTGTGAGAGGATTGCGTAACGGGTCATCCCCGTAGTGAGGCGTACGCGCAGAACTCGCATAAGAGTCAGGCGAAGCACGACCTCTCCGGCGACACCACCGGTCATGGCCGACCGGCGCTGGAGGGGGCTCCCCTAGCACGGCACACCGGCTTCGCGCGCGGTACGCACCGACACGACACCACCCGCCACGTCATGGCCGACGGCGGCGGCAGCAAGACCTTGAAGGGTTTTCGATGACCAGCGATTCTTCTTCGCGTACCCGGAATCCGAACCTGGACGACGACCCCGCCTTCGCTCTGCACCGCGGCGGGAAGCTCCAGGTCACCTCCACCGTCGACGTGCACGACCACGAGGGCCTGTCCCTCGCCTACACCCCGGGCGTCGCCCGCGTCTGCAACGGCATCGCCGACTCCCCCGAACTGGTGGAGGACTACACCTGGCGCAGCAACCTGGTCGCCGTCGTCACCGACGGCACCGCGGTCCTGGGCCTGGGCGACATCGGCCCCGAGGCCTCCCTGCCCGTCATGGAGGGCAAGTCGCTGCTGTTCAAGCAGTTCGGCGGCGTCGACTCCGTCCCCATCGCGCTGGCCTGCACCGGTGTCGACGAGATCGTCGAGACCGTGGTGCGGATGGCCCCGTCCTTCGGCGGCATCAACCTGGAGGACATCTCCGCCCCCCGCTGCTTCGAGATCGAGAAGCGGCTGCGCGAGCGGCTGGACATCCCCGTCTTCCACGACGACCAGCACGGCACCGCGATCGTCACCGTCGCCGCCCTGCACAACGCCGCCCGCCTGACCGGGCGCACCCTGGGCGACCTGCGCGCGGTGGTCTCGGGCGCGGGCGCGGCCGGGGTCGCCGTCACCAAGATGCTCATCGACGGCGGCATCGGCGACATCGCCGTGGCCGACTCCAAGGGCATGATCTACGACGGCCGCGAGGGCCTGACCCCCGTCAAGCAGGAGCTGGCCGCGATCAGCAACAGGGCCGGCCTGCGCGGCTCCATCGAGAGCGCCCTGGCCGGGGCCGACGTGTTCATCGGCCTGTCCGCGGGCGAGGTCCCCGAGGCCGTCGTCGCGACCATGGCCCAGGACGCGATCGTGTTCGCGATGGCCAACCCCAACCCGGAGATCCACCCGGACGTCGCCCGCAGGTACGCCGCGGTGGTCGCCACCGGGCGCAGCGACTTCCCCAACCAGATCAACAACGTCCTGGCCTTCCCGGGCGTGTTCAGGGGCGCTTTCGAGGCCCGCGCCACCGACATCACCGAGAACATGAAGCTGGCCGCCGCCACGGCGCTGGCCGGACTCGTCGGTGACGACCTGGCGGCGGACTACATCATCCCGAGTTCCTTCGACGAGCGGGTGGTCCCGGCGGTCTCGGCCGCCGTCGCCGCCCAGGCCCGCGAGGACGGTGTCGCCCGCCGCTGACCGGACACACGGGAGGGCCCGGAAGGCGCGCCCCCGCGTCGCCTTTCCGGGCCCTCCCCATCCGTGTGCCGTGGATGCGGCTACCTGTCGGTGCCGCTCCCGCTGCCGGGGTCGTCGACCGCCTGGCTCCAGGGGTCGCCGCCGCCGTCGGCGGGCGGCATGGGCCGCGCGGCCCTGGGCTCCTCCTCGGGCTCCGCGGGCTTCCCGGCCTGCGGGGCCTCCTCGGCCTTCGGAGTCTCCTCCGGCTCCTGCGCCCCGGGCTCCGGCCGCTCGGCGGAAGGGGTCCCGGAGCCGTCGGCCCGGTCGGTCTCCGGCTCCGCGGAGTCCTTGCCCGGCGGGCCCCAGGTGCGCGCGTCCCGGCGGATCACCTCGACGGTGTCGTCCAGGATGCGGCGCAGGTCGTGCAGGGCGGCCCCGCCGACCGTGCCCGCCTCCCTGGCCACGTCGCGGACCCGCTCGCTGAACTCGCGCAGGGCCTGGTCCAGGTCCGGGGTACGGCCCTGACCGCCCCGCCCCCAGACCGCGCCGAAGGCGCCGAACCCCTGGGTGAACTTCTCCCACTCGCGCGACCAGCGCTGGCCGTCGTCGCAGGAGTGGTCGGCCTTCGCCTGCTCGCGGTCCCGCTCCCGGGACTCCTGCCCCGCCTCGGCCCCGGAGGCCCCGGCGGCGGTCTCCTCCTGCCTCGGAGCCTCCTCGGCCGGGGCCTCCCGTCCGGTGTCCTCCTGCTTCGGCGGCTCCTCCGCGGGACGGCGGGCACCGCCCGCGGCGAACTTCAGCTCCTCGCGCAGCGAGCTGATGGTCTCCCGCACGTCCTGCTTGACCGCCCGGGCGATGTCGCGCACCGAGTCGGTGATCTCCCGCTCCAGGTCGTCCAGGTCGCGCTCGCGCGCCCGCAGCTCCTCACGCCCCTTGTCGGTGAGGCTGTAGACCTTGCGGCCGCCCTCCTCGGTGTGGGTGACCAGCCCCTCCTCCTCCAGGCGGGCCAGCCGCGGGTAGATGGTGCCGGGGGAGGGGGAGTACACGCCCAGGAACCGGTCCCGGAGCAGGCTGATGATCTCGTATCCGTGCCTGGGGCTCTCGTCCAGCAGCTTGAGCAGGTAGAGCCTGAGCCTGCCGTGTCCGAAGAAAGTGCTCATTCATGCCCCCTCGGGGATCGCGGCCGGAGTCTCGGGCGCGCGCCGCAGCAGCGCGGTCCGGTTGGACGCCGAGTTGATGGTGATGGTCGCCGGGTCCACGCCGCTGCCGATGCGCCCGCTCAGGACGGTGCGGGCGCGGCCGCCGCTTCTGTCCAGGCCGAAGTCGGAGTCCACCGACGAGCCGGCGTTGCGGATCTCCACCGAGGCGGAGGTGTCCGCGGGCACCCGCAGGGCGACCTCGCCGGAGACGGTGTTGATCCGGACCCGGGCGGCCGGGGCCACGTCGGTGTCGGCCAGCACGGAGCCGGAGACGGTCTTGGCGCTCAGGGAGGAGACGCGCCCGCCGGCCACGGCCAGCTGCCCGCTGACGCTGTTGAAGGCCAGGCTCCCCGACACGTCCCGCAGGGAGGCGTTGCCGGAGACGGTGCCGATGTCGGTCTCGCCGTTCGCCCCGTCCAGGGTGACCTCGCCCGAGGCGGTCTTGAGCTTGGTGCGCGATCCCACGCCGGCGACCACGATCGGCGCGCTCATGGTGGTGACGTCGACCGGGCAGTCCCGGGGGACGCGCAGGTTGACGGTGGCGCTGCGCCGCTGCACCTGCTTGTAGCCGCCCAGCTGGACCGGGCGCAGCCGCTCCAGCAGCCCGGACCCGGTGAGGTCCTCGTAGTGGATGGTGAGGATGCCCGCCTCCTGGACGGCCAGGAGGGGCTCGCCGACGATGTCGGTCACCTCGAAGGTGACCGGGTCGTCGGTGGGAAGAATGTTGACCTGGCCGCCGAGGATCCGTACCCGCAAGGCCACGATGCCGTCGAGGGTCTGGGTCGTCGGCCTGTCGATGGTCCAACGTGCCATCGTGTGCACCCCTTCGCTCGCTCCGATGCCTTCACGATATGTCGCGAGTGGGGCGAACTCAAGATATGTCGCGGATTCTCGGGGGTGTCTCCGGGTTCTCCCCGACGCGCCCCGGGGAACCGCGGCCGACAACGCACGGAGTCACGGAGAACGGCACCCCGGAAACGCGAGGGGGCCCGGGATC